>JAYUOS010000025.1:0-157971 GCA_043760725.1 Sphingomonadales bacterium | reverse complement strand
GCGACGCGGTAAAACTGCGCACAATCGCGCCAACTTCACCATGCGGGCGAACCGAGCAGATGATGGCGTTTGCGGTGATCTGCATCACTGCTTAATGCCGGTCAGCAGCACGGCTTTCTCCGAAAATTTCCCATGCTGCGATAAACATCGCGGCAATAACCGGGCCGACGATAAGGCCGTTGATCCCCAAAACACTTAATCCACCAAGCGTTGAGATCAGCACTACATAGTCGGGCATTCGGGTATCCTGCCCAACAAGCATCGGGCGCAAAACATTGTCGACCATCGAAATCACGAAAAACCCGAACAGCAACAAAACGATGCCTTGCCACATGCTTCCGGTCACACACAGATAGATACCAACCGGAACCCAAACCAACCCCGTGCCAACCGCCGGGATCAGCGCCAGCAGTCCCATAACCACGCCCCATAACAAAGCCGCCCGGATATCCAAAAAGGCAAAGAGCGCGCCGCCCAATATCCCTTGGACAATGGCGACAATCACGCTGCCCTTTACTGTAGCGCGGATCACCGTCGTGAATTTGTTGAACAAAGCGCTACGTTGTTCGGACCGCAGCGGGATAACCTCGCCGATGCGGCGGGTCAGATACCGGCCATCGCGCAGCAGGAAAAATGTAAGATACAGCATAACACCAAGCGTCAGCACAAAACTGAATGCGCCTTGCCCGATGCTAACCGCCTCACGCGCGATCAATTGCAAACCAGAGGTGAGAAAAGAACTCAGCCGCTTTTGCAGTTCTTCGATCTCGGCAGGGCCGACCCGCTCCAGCTGCGCGCGCCAGCTAGATGGGATCGCCGCTTCAAGTTCACGCAAGATTTTCCCGATATCGATTTCCCGGCTTTGCAGCGAGTTATACGTGTTCAACGCCTCATCAACCATCATCGTGCCAACCATGATGCTGGGGATGATAACCAGCGCAATCACGAGCATCAGCGTTAGCAACGAAACAGTCGTGCGCCGCTTTGGCATCATCATCGCAAGCCGGTCATGCACCGGCGCAAACGCGATCGTTACTACCAAAGCCCACAGGATCGCGCCGAAAAACGGCCAGCTGATCCACGCCATCGCTACTGTTGCAGCAGCGACAAAGCCGAGCAGAACGCGGTCCTCAAACATGGAACCGGGCATTGCCTTTTTGCGCGTCGCCGGTTGCTTAGCCTCAGACAAGTTGCGAGCGCATGCGTTTGGATCGCGCCGCTGGGGCTGGGTGCGTTGCCAACCATTTGGTTTTGCCGTCGCCGCCATCCATCGCTGCAAGCTTATCAAGCGCGGTCACCGCAGCCATTGGCGGATAGGCTTTGGCTTTTAGAAAGCCCATTGCGTAATCATCGGCCTCGTTTTCATTGCCTTGCGAATGCTTGGCTGCGATCACGTCTTCGAACAATTTGCCAAGCTCGCTATTGGCGATTTTACCGACGGTGCCGCCCGCTGCCGATGCGCCTTTGCGCGCAGCACTCACGCGCAGCGCGCTCTGCATCCGCTTTTTGGTGTGGCCGTTTTTCACATGGCCGATTTCATGGCCGATCACATAGCGGATTTCATCGTCAGTAAACTGGTCCATCAAACCGGCAAATATCCGGATCGTTCCGTTCGCCATGGCAAAGGCATTCACATCAACAACCTCATAGGCTTTGATATCCAGGTTCAATCCGTCATGGCTGGCCAGCCCTTTGCTGAGCGCTGCCACGCGTTTACCATATACCGATTTTGGCTTTGCAACGGGGTTGTTGCTGTCCATCTCGATGGTCATCTGATCGCAATAGGCTTTCAGTTCGTCGTCGGTGATCGATTCTGCCTTGGCGACGTCTTTGCCCGCACCCAGCACTTTGCCGATGTTGATCTGTGCGCGCAGCGGCGCTGTGATGCTGATGCCTCCGGCAATCGCGCTCAAGGCCAGGATGTTTCGGCGGTTTAGGGTAATCAGACTGTCCGACATGGATATTCTCCTTCTTCAATCTTGAACCGCCATCCACAATAGGAGATGGTCCGTGTTAGTAAATGCCACCCTCTTTGGTCAAAAACTCTTCGTCGCGTTTATTAGCGCCACTGTTTTGCTTACCCGAGTTGCCCTGCGCCGCCTGATCGCTGTTGACTTGCGTCGCAGCCTTTTTCTTTGGCTTATCGCCGCGCGCTGTCAGCTCGTCCTGACGGATCGAACGTTTTGGCTCGGTCTCAGCCTTAAACGCTTCCCAGATTACAGCGCCCTTTGGATCATCGTCGGGCCAAGACCCATAAACGCGTTTACCCGATTTTCGGTCGATGCGGACAAGGCGCACGCCATTGGGCGCAGTAAAGGGCAAAGCGACCGTTCCGGCAAAGGCTTCGCGCGCGAACTGTTTGAAAATTGGGGCGGCCAATGATCCGCCCTGGGCATAGCCGCCCATGTTGCGTGGCTGATCATATCCCATGTACACGCCAGCAACGACATTGGGTGTGCCACCAACAAACCACACATTGGTCGGACCGGAACTGGTTCCGGTTTTGCCAAAGATCGGACGGTTCAGGTCACGTAGCGTCGTCGCAGTGCCCCGCTGGACAACGCCTTCGAGCATATGCACGACTTGATACGCGGTCACAGGGTCCATGATCTGCTTCCCACCCGGGCGAAAACGCGGCATTGGCTTGCCGTTCCAATCGCTTGTGTTGCAACCATCACAAGCTTTCCATTTCACCGGCCAGATAACTTTGCCGTCGCGCGATTGCACATAATCCATCACTGTCGCCTTTAACTCGCGACCTTGGTTGACCAACATCGAATAGGCGTTGGTCATTTTCAACACCGTCGTGTCGCCAGCGCCAAGGGCAAAGGACAGATACGGCGGATAGTCGCCGATGTTCATCGTCCGGAAGGTGTCAGCGACATTGTTCATGCCCGCATCATTTGCCGCCCGCACAGTCATCAAGTTACGCGATTGTTCCAGCCCCCAACGCATCGTTTGCGGCCCAGCACCTGCCGATCCGCCAAAATTCTGAAAGCATTTCTTCCCCAAAGCCGCTGATTGATACACGCAAAACGGCCCATCAACGATGATCGATGTGGGCGTCATGCCGAAATCGAGCGCCGTTGCATAAACAAACGGCTTAATCGTCGACCCCGGCTGACGCTGCGCCTGTGTCGCCCGGTTAAAGCTGGAAATCCGAGAGTCAAAACCCCCTTGCATGGCCAAGACACGGCCGTTGGTCGCATTTTGCACGACCATACCGCCGCCCACCTCAGGCACAACGCGCAGTTGATAGGCGCTGCCACCGACGGGAGCGACCGCGATGATATCGCCAACCTTTAAACTACCAGGAGACGCTGTAAGTGTGCCGGTCTCGCCAGTGGCAAAGCCCAATTTCCCGCCACCCAACGCAACGGCAATCTGCCAGTTGGAATAATCGATGCCGATGTTCGATGATGCGAGGCGCGGTTGCCATTTGCCGTCGCCGATGGGAATGGTCGCAATCGGTTTGGAAAAGCCGCTTCCGCCTTGATATCGAAGCAAGCCATCACGCAACGCTTTGGTGGTGAACTCCTGATATTGCGGGTTCATCGATGACCGCACCCAAAGACCACCAGAATAAACGCTATAGGGCCCTTTTTCCGCGGTTTCGCCAAAACGTTCGATCAACTGCCGCCGGACTTCTTCGGCAAAATAGCCGCCGTCGTTTTTATACTGCTGCCCTTGGCGGGGGATAAGCCCCAGCGGCTGCGCCTTTGCCTCGGCCAATTGTGCATCGGTTATCCAGTCATTGGCGCGCATTTCGCCAAGCACCCAGTTGCGGCGGATTACCGCTGCGCCTGCATTTTTCTCGCGGCTATATTTTTCTGGCGCTTTCGGCAACGCAGCCAAAAACGCCATTTCGTGCAAAGCCAACTCATCGGAGCTCTTGCCGAAATAGGCTTGCGATGCCGCCTCTACGCCAAATGCCTGACGGCCAAGCGCAATTTCGTTCATATACAGCGACAGGATCTGCTGCTTATTCAGGGCACCTTCGATCCGGTAAGCAAGAATGGCCTCTTTGATCTTGCGCGTGTAACTATATTCATTGGTCAGTAGCAGGTTTTTGGCCACTTGCTGCGTGATTGTCGAAGCTCCGCGAGACCGTCCGTTACTAAAGATATTGTCGAAAACCGCGCTCAGGATACCCAGATAATCGATGCCGCCATGGCTGAAAAAGGTTTTGTCCTCTGCCGACAGATACGACCGGATCAGTAGCGGCTTGAAATCGGCATAATCCAGCTGCACCCGGCGTTCGCGCGCATAACTATGAAAGGGTTCACCATTAATGTCACGAACAATGGTTGGCAGCGGCGATTGATATTCGATCAACGCCTCTGCGTCTGGAAGGTTACGCAGCAGCAAAACCCATAGCAACATCCAGCCGAGCAGAAGCAAGCCCAGCGCATACATCGCGCGGCGAAACCATTTGCGTTGCCAATAAAGTTGGAACTTTTCCCACAGCCCACCGGCGCTGCGGGTCAGCTTATAGCTGATGTTGTTTGGTTCAGATTCTTCCATCTCTTTCTCTCTAGCGGATTTAGACAGCAGGTCTAGATTGTTGTCTGAACAGTTGGCCGCTATTTTACAGTGACATGCCGCGTCCCGACCGGCGGGGGATCTTGCGGTGGCCCGGCAAAGCACTGCGCAATCGCCATCCAGCGTTCGGCAACGGCTCCGCTTACCTGCAACTGCGTATCGCCAATGTTGCGGCATTGGGTGACCACTTGGCAAAATTCCGAGGCGCTGCCATTGATTAAACCGTCACCCTCGCCATACTCCCAAATGCACCCAGACGGAGCGGTCAGGTGAAGGCGTGGCATCGGGCCGGGAAGTTCTTCTTTACGGTTTTTGAAGGTCCAGCCAAAGGTATTCACGCCCAGACGAACGATATTGCCGATACGGTCGCCGTCAACGCGCTCCACGCCTAGGACATCATAAATCGCCTGTGCATGGCTCCATGTTTCCATTAACCGCGCAGTGATCGAGCTGATCGCGCTCATATCTGGCCCGACCCATTTTAGGCGGACCTTGGGGTCGGTTGCGGCGAAGCTTTTGGCTAAATGCTGGTATTCACTGCACCATACCGCAAGCAGCGCTTCGCCGGACAGCCCGTCCAGATAGCGGCTCTCCATGACGTTAAACGACAGTCCCCGCTCACCGCCCGTCAACTGCTCAAGGAACGCGGCAAAAGCCTCTTGTCCGTCCAGCGATTTGCCTGCAGCGATGTTCCAGACATGAACGTGGCGCAGGATATTGTTGATCGTCCAGCCTTTGAACAAGGTTGGGGTTTCGAAATCTGTCCCTGACAATGGCACGAGCAAGGTTGCCAGCGCGGCGCTTTCGTCAAAAAAATCCTGTGCTTGCTGCATATTATCCCCCATCAATCTCGCCGCTCAACAATCAATCAATCAATCAATCAATCAATCAATCAATCAATCGTTCACTGCGATAATATAGAAACGTCAACCACAATGATGTTGCACCGAGCAAATGCCAGAGGGCATGGCCTTGAAACACGCTATGCGGCGCGCAAACAAGACCGTGCTGATCAAGGTTCCAGATGGTGAAAGCAACCGCCTTGGTTGCGATGCCCATGGCATAATACACGGTCTTTACACCCGGACGGCGGGGACGGGCGAAGGTCAATTCCAGCAAGATCGCGACGATCAAAACCACCGCAAACAGCGATCGCCTAATCTCTGGAACGAGATAAAGCACCGCCAAAAGCGAACCAACGAAGCCTAGATAGAACAAGACGGCATTGCGACCTGACAGCTTCCGCCAGCGCGCGACCGCACTCACCAGCATGAACCCGCTAGTAAGATACATGCCCATCACATCAAAGAATTGACCCCATAGGGTAAGCGTCGCGTGCAGCAACACCGATCCAAGGCCGACAAAAATTGCGGTCAAACCAAAAGCCGCCGCCGCCATTTTGTGAAATCCGGAATCCCAGTTTCGACTTTGCGACACGATAATCATCAGGAAACCAGCAAAGGCATAGCCATAGCTCGACCAGCTGTTGGCCGGCTGGACGATCAGCGATCCTGAGCGCGGCAACTCGCAGAAACAGCGGGTCGCGGTGCAAGTCGCCGGGGCATAAATTGACCATTCGGGGCCAAGCGCCGACAGCAACAACAAGACGGCCATCATCGAGAGCAAAGTAAGGCCGGCGGTATAGGCAAATTGTCGCGTATCAATGCTCATGATGTTTCCTTCCCCCATGTTTGTCGGCGCTTTGGTTTGTGGACCGGCCTGCCCGCCCGAGCCGCCTGATTGATTAGCCTCCCATGAAACCAAACAAATGCCCGGCCACCTTGCGCATCTGGATCTCTTCCGCGCCCTCGGTGATGCGATAGCGCCGGTGATGACGATAGATGTGTTCGAAGGGCTTATGCCGTGAATAGCCCATGCCGCCGTGCACCTGCATCGCAAAGTCGGCGGCGTTGCAGACCAGACGATTGGCTTTGTAATTGCACATGCTGACTTTGTCCGACAGCCGGACGGCGACTTCGGGCTTAGTCATACTGTCCATTTCGGCGGCGGTTTTATAGATCAGCAACCGCAGCATTTCCGCATCGGTTTGCAGTTCAACGAGCGGGAACTGGATCGCCTGATTGACCGCCAATGGCTTGCCAAAGGGTTTGCGGTCGCGCGCATATCTGACCGCCTCGTCGATGCAGTATTGCGCTGCACCCAGCGAGCTTGCCGCCTGCCGAATACGGTTTTCGTGAACGAAATGTTGCGCGACAGCCAAACCATTGTCGAGTTCCCCAAGGATCGCGCTTTCGGGAACCCAGACGTCTGTGTATTTCACTTTGGGATGGTCGGTGGGCATGTTGAATGTCCACATATACTCCCCGATTTCAAAGCCCGGCGTATCGGTTGGGACGACCAAGCAGGTGATGCCCCGTGCCTTTCCGTTTTCGCCATTGGTGCGGGCAAAGGTCATGACGTGCGACGTGTAGGGCAAACCGGTGGTCCACATTTTGTTGCCGTTAATCAGGTAACCGGCAACGCCATCGCGGACCTGCTGCACCGCACGCGTGTCCATATGCGTCGCGTCAGACCCGTGATGTTCTTCGGTTAAGCCAAAGCTCCAACCCATTTTTCCTTCGAGCATCAAGGGTATGAAATCGCGCTTTTGCTGTTCGGTGCCAAAGTCACGCAGCATCAGCACCTGTACCAGATTGCCGACAATGCTGCTTTCGTTCTGCAAATCATTGTGCAGCCCAAGTCCCTTGTGCGCCAGATGATGCCGGATGACGGCCATCGACAGGTTTGATCCATCCTGCCCGCCAAATTCCGCAGGAATAGCATAGCGGTAATGCCCCGCTTTGTCCGCCACCTGCCGCATTTCGGCAAGCAACGCCCACCAATCGGCACGGGGCAGACCGTCATTATCCCAATCAGTGCGCGCATTTTCGCGGCGATGGTCAAAGAACCGGATGTTGTCGTCGCGCGCCTCGATCGGCTGAATCTCACGCTCGATGAAGTCGTCCAGCACCGTCAGATAGTCGTTAATATCCTTGGGGATTTCAAACAGCACAGCATCTCTCCACTAACCAGAGCTCAGCGTGGCAAAGCGCGGCGCGATATTCAAGCGCGATTTAATTGTGCGATTAAAGCGTTTTGATGATGGCGGAGAAGTCAGCACTGCCGTGCCCGGATTCGTCAAAGGCCGCATACAGCTCTGCCGCGCGCTTGCCCATTGGAGTATTTGCGCCGGACGAAGACGCAGCTTCCATTGCCAGTTTCAAATCCTTTAGCATCAATGCCGTGGCAAAACCGCCCTGATAATCATTATCCGCAGGTGATACTGGGCCAACGCCGGGAACCGGACAATAGCTTGTCATCGACCAATTCTGTCCCGACGACACCGAGCTGATGTCATAAAATTTCTGCAAATCCAGCCCCAGCTTTTCGGCCAAGGCAAATGCCTCACACGTGCCGATCATGTGGATGCCGAGCAGCATGTTGTTGCAGATCTTCGCCCCCTGCCCTGCGCCAGATGCGCCCGCATGGATGACCGCTTTGCCCATCGCTGACAAGATCGGCTCGGCGCGCGCAAAGGCGCTGTCGCTGCCGCCAACCATAAAGGTCAGCGTGCCTGCATTGGCCGCTGCAATGCCGCCAGACACTGGCGCATCCACCATTTCATGGCCCGCAATCGCCGCATATTTCGCAACGGATTTCGCAGTGCCAACGTCGATTGTAGAACAGTCTAGCAGGATCGCTTCGGGCGGCGCGACCCTAAAAACATTGTCGTGATAGAACACATCAACAATGCCGCCATTGGGCAGCATCGAAACAACCGCATCGACACCCGCCATAACCGATTGGGCATCGGTAAAGGCTGTACAGCCATTTTCGACGGCAGTGGCAAGCGCGGTTTCAGACAGATCGAACGCATTAACCTGATGCCCAGCCTTCACCAAATTGGCCGCCATCCCGCCGCCCATATTGCCAAGGCCGATGAATGCTATTTTCATTGAATTTTTCCAGCGGTTACGCGTTCCACAAGGCAGCCCACTGCCGCTCCCAGCGAAGCTGCAAAAAGGAACGGAATTGTTGCCACAAGAAGGAAATGGCCGTCTTTATCTGGTTCGATAAATAACAAACTACCTATCATCGCAATGACACCGATCCCGATGATTATCCAAACTTTTGCCGTGGAAAACGTCCGCGAAAAGAAAAATGCCGGCAGCGCACCACTTATAAATGTGACCAGAAAAATCTGTGTAAAGCTCATTAATTACCCTTCCAATTGCCAGGTCGTTTCTCCACAAAAGCCGCCATACCCTCGGTCTGATCCTCTGTCCCAAACAACCCGTGAAAAAGGCGGCGCTCAAATACTACGCCCTGTTGTAACGTCGTTTCAAACGCGGCGTTGACCATTTCCTTGCAAGCCAATGCTGCAAGCGGTGCCATTCCGGCGATGGCCGTCGCGGTCTTCATGGCCTCGTCAACCAAATCAGCAGTCGGCACGACCTTCGCCACCAGCCCAGACCGTTCGGCCTCGGCGGCGTCCATCATCCGGCCGGTCAGGCACATCTCCATGGCCTTGGCTTTGCCGATGGCGCGCGTCAGACGTTGCGATCCGCCCATACCCGGAGTGACCGCGAGCTTAATTTCCGGCTGGCCGAATTTCGCGTTCTCGCCAGCGATGATAAAGTCCGCCATCATCGCCAGCTCGCACCCACCACCCAAAGCAAAGCCGTTGACGGCGGCGATCCACGGCTTGCGCGCGGCGGTAATGCGATCATAGCCTGCAAAGAAGTTTGAGCCATACATGCTGGCAAAAGTCTGACTCGACATTTCCTTGATATCTGCACCCGCCGCAAACGCCTTTTCACTGCCGGTCAGCACCGCGCAACGCTGGCTATCATCGGCGTCGAATTTGCCGAACGCATCGATCAGGTCGGCGAGAACTTGACCGTTCAGCGCGTTCAACGCTTGTGGCCGGTTCAGCGTAATCAGCGTCACCGCGCCGCGCGTTTCGACGAGGATTGTTTGGTAAGTCACAATGGTGTCCACTCTTCTTTCTTTGGCAGCGGCGCGAAGATCGCGTCCAGCAGATCATCAGTCACATCCTCTGGCGTGGCGGGGTTCCATTTTGGCGCATGGTCCTTATCGACAATCACCGCGCGCACCCCCTCTGCGAAATCGGGGCGAACCAGCACCCTGCTTCCGATGCGATACTCCATCGCCATGTTGTCGGCAAAATCGGTCAACTTTGCGCCTTCCGCCAACTGCCGCAGCGCAACTTTGCAGGTCTGCGGAGACTTGCTGCGCAAAGTCGCCAGCTCTTTCATCGCCCAATCGCTCTCGTCGCCGTCAAGGCTGGCGAGAATATCCTCATACCTATCCGAGGCGAAGTGACGGTTAATCAGTGGGATATTGTTCACGATTCGCGCCTCTGGCGGGGTCACTGCCAGTGTACCCAATATGCCGTCGATGCGGTCTACATCTTCGCTGCCGATCCGCGCCTTGGCATCCACCAACGCCTCTGAAGGCAAATAATGCGTGGCAAGGCCAAGCTCAGTGCATTCGGCCCCATCAAGTCGCGCGCCCGTTAGCGCGAGAAAGGGCCCCACGCGCCCTTCAAGCCGTGACAGATACCAACCGCCGCCTACATCGGGAAACAAACCTATCCCCGTTTCAGGCATAGCCAGCCGTGTGTTTTCGGTCGCCACGCGGAACTTTGCAGGTTGGCTGATACCCACGCCGCCGCCCAGAGTGATCCCGTCCATAAAGGCGATGACGGGTTTGGGAAAAGTGAACAGCAAATGGTTCAGTTGATATTCGTCGTGAAAGAACCGCCGCCCCGATTTGCCATTATCGTTCAACGCTGAATCGCGCAGAAAATTTATATCGCCCCCTGCGCAAAACCCGCGTCCTTCGGCATGGTCGATGATCACGCATTTCACTTGACGCGATTTTCGCCATTTCATCAGGATTTCGGTCATGGCATGCACCATCGGCAACGTCAGCGCATGTATCGTCGCGGGCTTGTTGAGGCTTATGATGCCTGCATGCCCGGTTAAGCGGGCGATGATGTCGTCGGTCATTTGAGGGTATATGCAGTCTGCACATTGGGGAGTCGAGAAAAAGCAGCAGTTATTGCTTCGCGGCAGTTGCGTCCCTATAGTAGAAGGGTTCACAAGAATGGAGTTAGAAATGTCTGACAGGCAATCGGGTACAGTTAAATGGTTCAACGACGCCAAAGGCTTTGGTTTCATCACCCCTGAATCGGGGCAAGATTTGTTTGTTCACTTCAGGAGCATTAAGGGCGACGGCTTTGCCAGCCTGAAAGAAGGGCAGCAGGTGACCTTCATAGTCGTTCAAGGCCAGAAAGGCCTGCAAGCTGATGAGGTGCTGGCAAGTTAGCAATTACTGCCGCAACAAATCCCGGCCGATAATCATCCGCATCACCTGATTAGTGCCTTCTAAGATAGAATGCACGCGCAGATCGCGCCAGAAACGCTCGATCGGATAGTCGCGTAGATAGCCATAGCCGCCGAACAGTTGCAGCGCTTTGTTCACAATCTCGCTGCCGTTGTCGGTCGCCAGACGCTTTGCCATTGCCGAGAAACGCGACTTGTCCGGCGCATTCGCGTTCACTTTGCATGCCGCTATATAAAGCAATGCCCGTGCTGCTTCCAAATCGGTCGCCATATCAGCAAGCATGAACTGGGTGTTTTGAAAATCGGCAATTGGTTGACCAAATTGCTGACGCTCCTTGGTGTATTTGACGGCTTCATCAAGGCATCGCTGCGCGCCTCCTAACGAACACGCACCGATGTTCAATCGCCCGCCATCCAGCCCGGCCATTGCAAAGCGGAAACCGTCGCCCTCTGCGCCGACACGGTTGGCAACCGGCACACGACAATCTTCAAAAACCACCTGAGCAGTGGGCGACGCATTCCAGCCAAGCTTCTTCTCCGGCGCGCCAAAGCTAAGCCCCGGCGTATCTTTTTCGACAACGATACACGACACACCCTTGGCTCCATTGTCGCTGGTGCGCACCATGACGACGTAGATATCATTATAGCCCGCGCCCGAGATAAACTGCTTTGTGCCGTTCAACACATAATGGTCACCGTCCAGTCGCGCACTAGTTTTCAGCGCCGCTGCGTCGGAGCCTGAACCCGGCTCGGTCAGACAATAGCTCGCGATTTTATCCATGCTGACGAGATCGGGAAGGAACCGAGATTTGAGCTCTGCGCTGCCAAAACAATCAATCATCCACGCCGCCATGTTGTGAATCGAAATGAATGCGCTGGTCGTTGGGCAACCATACGCCATTGCTTCCATAATCAGCGCAGCCTCTAACCGGCCAAGGCCGATGCCGCCGCTTTCTTCTGACACATAAATCGCGCCAAGGCCAAGTTCGCCAGAAGCTTTCCAGACATCAACGGGATAATGGCACTCCTCGTCCCATTGCGCAGCGAACGGAGTGATCCGGTCCTCGGTAAATTTGCGCGCCATATCCTGAATCGCGATTTGGTCGTCGGTCAGGTCAAATTGATTTGTCATTCGCTCATCGTCTCCGCTTCAATTTCTACTTTCCATTCCGGACGAATAAAGCCGGATACCAACAGCGTGGTTGTCGCCGGGCGGGCAACGCCAAACCACCGGCCATGCACCGCCGCAACAGCCGCAAAATCGTGACGATCTGTTAGGTAGATACAGGTTCGCACCGTATCAGCAATGTTGCCGCCAAGCTCGTTGATCGCATCGGCGATAATTTGACAGCACCGCTCCATTTGTGCCGCAGCATCGCCCGGCGTTGATGTTCCATCGGGTTCGATAGCGGCAGTGCCAGCAACGACAATTTGTTTGCCAGTTTTTATCGCACGACAAAAACCGATGACTGGTTCAAGCGGCGACCCGCTGCTTACGCGCTGTTTCATGTGGTCAGTACAAATTGGGTCAAGTTTCAAGTGCTCCGGGCAAGAATGGATTTACGACACGCAGTATTTCATCGATTACAAGGCCGTGCTGCATGTCTTCGCTGTAAAAGGTTCGTGCACCGCCCAGCAAAGCTACGCCGAGTAGCAACGCGTCGTAAAATCCCAATTGATAGCGTTCCGCTACGCGGAAACCTTCTGAATGTGCAGCATCATCAATCGCATGTATTTCGGGGACAGCACGACGAAGCCGACTTACTGCCAAAGATAATTCAGACCACGAACGCTGTTGTTTGCGTCGCATGACGTTCGTGAATTCGTTCACGACCTGAACGCTCATAAAGTCTGCCCGAGCCAAAACATCTCGCGCCAATGCCGCCTTTGTCCCTGAATCCGTAAACGCATAGATTGCGATGTTGGTATCAAGCGTCAGCTTCGGTTTTGACCACATTAGCGGGCGTTTGCTTCTTCACGATCAAATTGCCAATCGTCGGGCAAAGTCCAGACCGTTTCTGCAATCTCCTCGATTGCTTGCCGCCGCCGACGTTGAATATCGTCAGCGCGCAGAGTGGTGAGCGCAGCCTCTAACGCCGCAGAATCAAACTCGTCACCTTCATTAAGGCCGAAACGGTCAGAGAGACTTTTAGGGAATCTCACCGCAAGGCTGTTTCCCCATTTGCCAATTTGCATTTTCATCATGATTCTCCGTATATCCAGTTGGATATCCGAATCTCATTGTTGTGTCAATTATTCGCTAACACCCGCTCGTCAAACAGACGGTTCATCGCCGCCACTTCGTTGCGTTCAAACCAGCGCGGGCCTTTGACGCCTTTGTCCCAGGATATCATCTGGATCAGCGTGCCATTGGCGTCGGCAATCACCGGTTGCTCTTTGCCCATCGGGTCGCGATACGCTTCGTCGGCTGTGATAATAGTCCAGCCATCGGCGCGCAGTGCTTTTACCAAGTCCTCAATGTATAGCGTAGCTAGGTCTGTTTCGTGCAGCAACAACATGTGCGCAGGCGCGCGGCCCAAGGCGCGTCGGGCCAATCCGTCGGCGAAATTGGCAGCGAGCACATGCGTTTCGACATACAGGTCGCGCAACGCGTTCTGGTCAATCCGCTTGCCTGATTTCTTGGCCTTGATCGTAAGGCTCTCCAGATACCAGTCCCAGCCGTCGGCGGTGACATAGCCATTGCGCAATCCCCGCGCCTGTAACCCCGCCCGCACCGCATCACGCTTAACCGAATTCCTCCCGCCCTCGTCCAATTGAGGAAAGCGAAACCAAGGGCGGTAACCTTTTTCGGGCTTCAACCACGTCTGCGCAGCATCGATATCGGCCAAAAAACGCTCGGTCGACACATCCGACAAGACCGGATGGGTCGCGGTGTGATTAGCCAGAACATGCCCTGCAACCACATAGCCGCGCAGCTGCGCCTCGGCCTGATTGCTGGCGTCGATCCGTCCCGGGTTGGTGAAGAACACCGCCTGCTTCACTCCTGCGCGCTTCAATGCGGCGGTCAGCAGTTGCGGCCGCACATTCACGTCAAGAAACGCGCCGGGGCCGCGTGGCGCATCGTCAAAGCTAAGCGCGATGCGCTTTGAACCGTCGCCCACTTTGACCGCAGATGGTTCCGTTGATTGCGCCGCCAGCATCAGCCCGATGGCTAGCAACAATGCCACCAATGCTGCAAATTCAAACAGCAGCACTGCCGCCCAAGGTAGCGCATTCATTTGACGCAATAGTCGCTGCACTGCCATCCCCCACGCTTGACCGAAATTATTCTGTCAATTCAGGCGCAACATTTCCACCAGCAAATTTCGCGACCTGTCCCAAATCCGGAACGCACCAAAGGTCAGAACTTCACCCCATAGTCGGGATGATAAAGCTATTTCCGCCATCAGGCGACCCATCGGGCCAGCGCGCAGTGATTTTCTTGACCTTGGTCCAAAACTTGATGCCTTCCATGCCATATTGGTCGGTATCGCCAAAGCCGCTGCGTTTCCAACCGCCAAAGCTGTGATAGGCAACGGGAACCGGTATCGGTACGTTTATGCCGACCATCCCGACGTTTACACGCGACGCAAACTCCCGGGCGGCGTGGCCGTTGCGCGTGAAGATGCATACGCCGTTGCCATACTGATGCTGGCTGGGAAGCGCGAGTGCGGTTTCAAAATCTGGCGCGCGGACGATTTGTAGAACTGGGCCAAAGATCTCTTCTTTGTAACTTTCCATGTCGGTGGTCACATGATCAAGCAAAGTCGGGCCGACGAAATAGCCGTCTTCATGGCCTTGCAAAGTAAAGTTACGGCCATCGACAACCAGTTCAGAGCCTTCATCAATCGCTGTCTGAATCCAGGCCTCAACCTTTGCCTTATGCTGCGCCGTCACCACTGGGCCGTAATGCGCATCTGCATCGGTCGAGATGCCGACACGCAGCGCATGGATCGCAGGGATCAGTTTGGCCTTTAACCGCTCAGCAGTGTCGTCGCCCACTGGCACCACCACCGGCAATGCCATGCAGCGTTCGCCTGCTGACCCAAAGGCAGCACCTGTTAAGTCATTCACGACCTGATCAAGATCAGCATCGGGCATCACAATACCGTGATTCTTAGCCCCACCCATCGCCTGCACGCGCTTACCAGCCGCAACACCGCGATTGTAAACATATTGAGCAATGTCGGAAGATCCCACAAAGCTGACTGCGGCAATCGCTGGATGGTCAAGGATTGCGTCGACCATTTCCTTGTCACCTTGAACGACTTGGAAAATCCCCGCAGGCATTCCTGCCTCCAAAAACAATTCGGCAAGCCGCACGGGCACACTTGGATCGCGCTCTGATGGTTTCAGGATAAATGCATTGCCAACGCTGGTCGCGACCGCACCCATCCACAAAGGGATCATCGCGGGAAAGTTAAACGGAGTGATGCCAGCACCAATGCCCAAGGGCTGACGCATCGAATAGACATCAATACCGGGTCCAGCACCTTGGCTGTATTCGCCCTTCATCACATGCGGCAGACCGCAGCAAAATTCGACCACTTCAAGCCCGCGTTGAATATCACCCTTTGAATCGGCGATTACTTTGCCGTGTTCAGCTGACAGCATGTGCGCCAGCTCGTCCATATGCTTGTCAATCAATGCCTTGAATTCGAACATCACCCGTGATCGCCGTTGCGGGTTCATCGCTGCCCATGCGGGCTGCGCTTTCTGGGCAGCGGTCACCGCCAGATCGAGCACCGCCGCATCGCCGAGGCCGACGCGCGCCTGCACACCGCCATTATTGGGGTCCATGACGTCGCTAAAACGTTGGGAAACGGCAGCGCCTCCTGCAATGAAATGATCGACTTGGCGCATGGACAGCTCTTTCCTGAATGTTCAACTTCTAATAACGCCGCATTGGGCCATGGCTTTTCATATTGCAAGATGCCGTTCTCTGTCGCGCGCGATATCGCCGCAGCATCTAGCAAAAAAGACTGGCGGCAACATGCAACGCTTGCTAAGCGCCGCCTCCTGCGATGCACCCATAGCTCAGCTGGATAGAGCGCTGCCCTCCGAAGGCAGAGGCCGGGGATTCGAATTCCTCTGGGTGCACCATTTTTCCCGCGACATTCGCGGACAGCGCGTCCCCTACCGAAATAGGTTTAGTCTGCGTCAAACTGGGACTGAGATATGCTTCCCGCCAAAAACGTCCTGCCAATGTTCGATTTCGGAGACGACAATCTCGTCGACCGCGCGCGCGATGCTGGCGACCCGGCCATAATCGAGTTCGTCGTCTGGGGCTGAAAGCAAGGCTTTAATCCGCCGCTCTACCACCTCCAACCGCTCAGCCGTCGATGCAGAAATAGCTGCAAACCTACCAAAATCTGCGAAATAGTGGATGCCTGCCAACGCACCGCCCAATGTCGGCAGGGCCACACCCAAAAAGGTGAATAGCTTTGCGGCGTGGCGCACTTTTTCGGTCGATGCCAGCCCAGCCCATCCAGCCAGTTCGCCCAATAAATATCCCGCCACAACCAGCATCGCGAGCAAGAATAGGCGCTCGGATACGCTTTCCAAACGGTTGTGAATGCGCTCAAGCCGCTGTGCCTTGGCGATATGATAAGTCCGCTGTGCAGCGACATGCGCCCCAATCCAATCGTGCAGCGCGATCCGCAGCGACGGTTGGTTGATCGCGGCGTTCGGTAAGCCGATTTCGCGCAAGATTGAGCGCACATAATTTTCCGGCCAGCCTGCATCGGCGCTTTGCGGCCAAGCCGCTGCCGACCTTGCTACGCCGAGTAACAGCATGAACGGCGCATGGCGCAGATATTCGGCAACGCGCCGTGTCTGAAACCAGCGGCCATGCCAATCGCGTTTGCGGCCGATCACAATGATCAAAAGGATCAACGCCAACAGCGCAAATTCAAACAACGCAAACGGCCATTTAACGCTGGCATCGAACAGCGGCAGATAAGCGACGCCGCCGATCACGGCAAAGGCCGCGAGCAGCAGATTGGCCACCATTCCGCCGCGATAGGCATCGGACAAATAGGTTGCGGTCGCATCGGCACGGGCAAAGCGGCGAACCACATCGGCTTCGGTCCGATCGAGCAAAGTATTGTCGGCCTCTGGCAACCCTCGCGCCGACCCGAGCAACGATGCAGCACCATTGGCGACCACATCATCTTCGGTCGCATATCGCTGTGTTAGCGAACGGAACGCATCACGGTATTCCCCTGCAAAAAGTACTTCGATCCGCCGATAGATATGAAAGCGTTTGCGACTGCGCACCGGCGGCGTGTCGCGTTCCAGCAATTGCCCGCCGATGTCGGCGTCACCCAGCTGTTGAGTTGTCGGCAGCAACGTTGCCAACACCTCTGCTGCGTCCACCCGCCGAAGGGTCCAGCGGCTGGCGAGCGATTCTGGATTATCGAGCAAGCGCCAATCATTGGGGTTACCGGCGTCGATCCACAGCACCGATATGCCAATGTCCAATGCCCGCGCGATCGTATGCCGGGTGCCGCCCACCGGCCCTGCGCTGTGCCCGTCCCAGATGGCAACCAGCATATCAATCTGCCCGATCATGACCTGCCCCGCAAGCGCAGCCCGTTCAGAAGCTGCGACTGAAAATGCCTGTTGAGCCTGGGGATTGGGCGGGTTTTTAAGCGATGCAAGAAACAGCGATTGGATCAGCACATCGCGCTCAGCCAGTTCGAAACAGGTCACACGCGCCGCCGCATCGGATATCCGTTTGGCCGACGCTTTAACCGCTTCGCTGCATTCGCCGTCGCCATTAAGCAACCAGCGCGCATCGGCGGTTGTTGCAGGCTGTGCATTGATCGCGATGTTCAGTCGCGCGCCGAACGGCAAAGGTGCTGCGACTTGCCAACCGAGACGCAGTGCGATCTCAACGGCTTGCAAATCGGCACCCAAAGAGAGCAAAGCATGCAGGCGCGGCTTTAACGCAGAACCCAAGCCAACACCCGCTTCCACCTCCACCGCGCCAAAAAGCCGCAACAACGCTGCGTGCACTTGGTCTACATTGTCGTTGTAAGCGGGATTGGTGTCGCGATGGCCGGTAATTCCCAAGCTCAACCGCATGTCCCGCCCCCTTTTTTCGCTCTCGGTAGCAATACAGAGCATAGGGGCGGTGTCAACGAGACCGATATCAAAGCCATCCAAGGTCGAATAATTTGCCTGTCGATAGCGATAGTAAAACATTGATGCATAGTGGAATCAGACCAACCTGCAGAAATTTAGCTGGCACAAAACGGTGATTGAACATATAGCGAACACATGAAGATTCTAGCAATCCGCGAAAAACTGGAAATTCTGGCTGATGCCGCCAAATATGACGCGTCCTGCGCGTCGTCGGGCACTACCAAACGGTCCAGCAAAGGCGGCAAAGGCATTGGCTCGACCGAGGGGATGGGCATCTGCCATTCCTACGCGCCCGATGGCCGGTGCATCTCGCTGTTGAAAATATTGCTGACCAACCACTGCATTTTTGACTGCCATTATTGCATTAACCGCAAAAGCTCCAACGTGCGCCGCGCTGGCTTTACACCAGAAGAAGTCGTCGACCTGACATTGTCGTTTTACCGGCGGAATTATATTGAAGGGCTGTTTCTGTCGTCCGGCATTCGCAAATCATCAAACCGGACGATGGAGCAAATGGTTGAGGTCGCGCGAGCGTTGCGCGAAGACCATGATTTTCGCGGCTATATCCATTTGAAAACCATCCCCGATGCGGACCCCGAATTGGTGGCGCTGGCGGGGCTATATGCTGACCGGCTGTCGATCAATGTTGAACTGCCAACAGATGCCGGACTCGCGCGGCTTGCCCCTGATAAAGACGCCGTGCGAATTGAGGGAGCGATGGCGGACGTGAAGCTTTCGATTACCGACAATCTGGACGCGCGCAAAAAATACCGCAGCGCGCCGCGCTTTGCCCCCGGTGGTCAATCGACGCAGATGATTGTAGGGGCGGATGCTGCCAGCGACAGCGACATTATCGGCAAAGCCAGCGGCCTGTATGATCGCCACCGGTTGCGCCGCGTGTATTACTCGGCATTCAGCCCGATCCCCGATGCCAGCGCGGTCCTGCCGCTAAAGCGCCCTCCGTTGATCCGCGAACACCGGCTGTATCAATCCGACTGGTTGATGCGCTTTTACGGCTATTCCGCGACCGAGGTTCAACAAGCAACGGATCCGTCGGGAATGCTGCCGCTAGATATCGACCCAAAGCTTGCATGGGCGCTGAATTTTCGCGAACAATTTCCCGTTGATGTGAACCGCGCGCCAAAGGAAGCGTTGCTGCGTGTGCCAGGGTTGGGGGTGCGCGGGGTTGGCATGGTGTTGCGTGCGCGGCGGCACAAACGGCTGCGGCTTGAGGATGTGGCCCGGATTACGGTCTCGATTGAAAAACTGCGTCCGTTTATTGTCACCGCCGATTGGCGGCCCTTGCAGCTAAGCGACCGGGCGGAGTTGCTATCGCTATTTGTGCGGCCGAACAAGGTCGAGCAGTTGGAGCTTTTTGCCGATCCATGATTGCGTTCGATATTCCCGATAATTTTGAAGGCTGGCGCGATCAGGCAAAGGCTTTGTTGCAGGCGCGCGTTCCGCCAGAGCAGGTGCATTGGGGCGCGGCTTCGTTGTTTGGGTCGGCAGTGCCTTCGCCAGTGGATGCAGCTGCGGAAATCCGTGTGCCAGCGGCCTTTGTCAAGCTGGCGCAGACGGTGTTTATGCACAGCGACCCGGGGCGGCTTGATCTGCTCTATCGGCTGTTGTGGCGGGTACAGAACAACCGTTTTGTTTTGCAGGACGCAACAGACCCCGATGTGGTGAAGGCCGAATTGCTGGTTAAGAGCATTCGCCGTGACATCCACAAAATGCGCGCATTCGTGCGGTTCAAAGAAGTAGAGACTGAGGGCAGCGACAGTCAGTTCGTTGCATGGTTCGAACCCGATCATCACATCGTACGCCGAAACGCGCGTTTCTTTGTGAACCGGTTTACGACAATGCACTGGTCGATCCTGACGCCGAACCTATGCATCCATTGGGATACACAGACCTTGCGCGAAAGCCCCGGTATCGCAAAGCCGGACGACCTAACGGACGATCCCGCCGAGGACCTATGGCGCAGCTATTACGCATCAATCTTCAATCCCGCACGGTTGAAAACCAAAGCGATGTTGAAAGAAATGCCGCGCAGGTATTGGAAAAACATGCCCGAGGCGGACCTGATCCCCGGCTTGATCGCTGGCGCCCAAGCGCGAGAAGCGGCGATGATCGCCATCGGCAGCGCCCCCGTCGAGCCAGCGCCGCAAACTTGGAACCAGCTGAGCGAAGGTATAAACCTCTGCACCCGCTGCCCGTTGCATTGCGACGCGACGCAGGCAGTGCAAGGCGCCGGGCCGACCAACGCACCACTGATGATTGTTGGCGAACAACCCGGCGACCAAGAGGATCTGGCGGGAACGCCCTTTATCGGCCCCGCAGGCCAAGTGCTGAACGATGCGCTAAAACGCGTTGGCATCAATCGCGAGGCGGCGTATCTGACGAACGCGGTCAAGCATTTCAAACACGAACAACGTGGCAAGCTACGCCTGCACCAAACCCCCAATGCCCGCGAGATTGACCATTGCCGCTGGTGGCTCGATGCCGAACGCAATTTGCTACAACCGCCGTTGATATTGGCACTGGGCGCAACGGCAGTGCGCGGGCTGACTGGGCGCACTGACAGCATCACCAAATTGCGAGGTCGCCCCATTCCTCTGCCCGGCGGCGCAACGATGATCGTAACAACCCACCCCTCTTATGTGCTCCGCATCGGCGAGGCGCACCGTGAAGCCGCAATGGCCGCCTTGGTTGAGGACCTGCGGCGGGTCGCCGCAATGTTGGAAGACTTCACCAAACCCCTTGCATTCCAGACCATTCCCGCCTAATCGCACGCCTTCGCCAAGGGAATCCCACGCGGAACATGAAAGCCGGAGGGGCGTTCGCATGGTGCGGCGTCAGCGATCGGTAGGAACAAGGAAAACGCCCATGCCGTTGTACGAGCATGTTTTTTTGGCGCGTCAGGACCTGTCTCAGGCCCAAGTTGATGCGCTGGCAGAAAACGCCACCAAAATCCTCGAAGAGAATCAAGGCAAAGTCGTAAAGACCGAAACTTGGGGTCTTCGCAGCCTGGCCTATAAAATCCAAAAGAACCGCAAAGCGCATTTCGTGATGCTCGACATCGATGCATCCGGCCCTGCCATTGCAGAGCTGGAGCGTCAGACACGCCTGAACGAAGACATTATTCGTTACATGACCGTCAGCGTTGAAGAGCATGAAAAAGGCCCTTCGGTGATGATGCGCAAGCAAGAGCGTAGCGACCGTCCCGAACGCGGTGGCTTTGGCGATCGTGGCGACCGTCCTGATCGCGGACCCCGTCCTGATCGTGGTGATCGTCCAGACCGTGGCGACCGTCCAGAACGCGCACCGCGCGCCCAAGAGGAGATCTAAGCCATGGCACGTCCATTCTTTCGCCGCCGGAAATCCTGCCCGTTTTCGGGTAAAGAAGCCCCGCAAATCGATTATAAAGATGTGCGCCTGCTTCAAGGTTATATCTCTGAGCGTGGCAAAATCGTCCCGAGCCGCATCACTGCCGTATCCGGCAAGAAGCAGCGCGAACTGAGCAAAGCGATCAAACGCGCCCGCCACCTTGGGCTTATGCCCTACATCGTCAAGTAAGGAGACGACATCATGGAAATCATCCTGCTTGAACGCGTAGAAAAGCTTGGCGCTATCGGCGATGTGGTCACTGTGAAGGACGGCTATGCCCGTAACTTCCTGTTGCCTAATAAAAAAGCGCTTCGTTCGAACAACGCCAACCGCAAGGTTTTTGACGCCAACCGCGCCAAGATCGAAGCGGATAACGCCAACCGTCGCGGCGACGCCGAAACCCATGCAGCCCTTGTCGAAGGCAAGCAGATCATCCTGATCCGCGCCGCCTCCAACACAGGTCAACTGTACGGTTCGGTTTCGGTCAACGACATCGCCGTCGGCCTTAACGCGCAAGACGCCAATGTGACCAAAGCGATGGTCATTCTGGGTCGCCCGATCAAAACACTCGGCGTGTTTGACGTTAAAGTCATTCTGCACCCCGAAGTTTCGGTCACTGTGTCGGTCAACGTCGCCCGTTCGGACGATGAAGCTGAATTGCAGAAAACCGGCGTCAATGTCATCGACCAGATGTTCGAAGACGATCAGGCTGAACTCGCAACCCAAGCCATCGAAATGGCCGAAGCCCGCGAAGCTGCCGCTGACGAAGCCGATGAGGCCGATGCAGCGCGGATCGAAAAGCTGAAAGCTGACCAAGCCGCCGCGAAAGCAGCCGCCGCCGAAAGTGAAGGCCTTTCCGCCGAAGCTGGAGACAGTGACGAAGCCTAAACGCTTTATCACCGTCCAACACAAAAGCCGCCCCATCGAAAGATTGGGGCGGTTTTTTGTTGGGTGGCGATAGCCTATTTGTATCAACCTCAGAGGTTTGACTAAGAGACATGCTACTCGCGGGTCCCCGTCCAACATAACGGTAATGCAATTCCATTTGTGCTTTGCTGCGCTACCCCTATTACCTTTGCATGTAACGGCGGGCAACATCGCCGCTTTGGGGGATGATTATGAAGCCATTATACGCTCTGCGGACAACCGCGACGCAGATTACGCTGGCATTAGCGATTGCCGCTGCGCTTGTTCCAACATCTGCGGGTGCGCTGTCGGGTTCGGAACAGCCGAGGGCAGGGTCTAAAGAGTGGTGGGTGGAGTTCGACAAAAATAGAGCAGCCGCAGATGCAGCATTAGAGGTCGTTATGCTTGACCGGGCAATGGCGCAGGCGATGAAGGATTATGGCGAGGGAGAATTTGCAAAAGCACTCCCAACTTTTCTTCAGGTTCAATCTGGCACTGGTTTCGATGCGACAACGGCTCAGTTCTTATTGGGCCAAATGCACCAATCTGGGTACGGCGTCGCAAAAAATGAAGCGGAGGCGATCCGGTATTACACTCTGGCCGCAGCCGGCGGCTGGCCCGATGCAAATTACAACCTTGGCAACATTTATTACAACGGATCAAAGAATGCCGACGCATTCAGAGAGTTTCGGACTTTCGTCAATCATCCAGAAGTGGGCGCTAAAGAAAAAGCTGAAGCCAGATATAAGCTAGGAATGCTGTACAAAAATGGCAGCGGCGTCGCGCAGGATAATGCACTGGCTGGCAAAGAATTTGCGATTGCAGCGAACGAAGGGGCGGGCCACAACAAAGCGCGCTATGAAATGGGCATGCTGTATTTAAAGGGCGATGGTGTTGGCCAAGACGATACAAGCGCGGCCAATTATTTCGAGAAAGCATCATCCTACAACGAAGCCGCCGAACAGCCAGGTGATATCGAGGCGCAATTTGCGCTCAGCAAGCTTCATGGCATGGGCAAAGGCGTTGCCCAGAGCGATACAAGGATGGTGGAATATCTGCGGATGGCGGCAAGAGATGACCATACCAAGGCGCAATTTGGCATGGGCGTCCTGTATGCCACCGGCAAAGGCGTGCCGCAATCAATGGAGATCGCTTACCTCTGGATCGCTCGCGCTGCCGAGGGCGATGCGGCATTCCGCAGCTATAGCGCAACAACGCAAACGGCGCTCGCCTATACAAATGGCGTTGGCGAAGCAGTTGAGGCCCGCGATAAAATCCGAGCCAACCTGACTCCTGAGATGATCGCTGAAGGGAAAGTTTTGGTTGACCGATGTGTGAATTATTTTGCTGCCTGCAATTGGGGTGAGTGAGCGTTAGGCCGCCGTTCGTTGCACGGTATCACCCAAATTGCGGCAATAGGTTTCTTTTGCTGATATTTGTTCTGAACGTGTTTCGTCAGACATGTTTACCCAACTAAACATCGTGTCGATCATGGCAATCATGACGGTATCCTCGTCATTTTCGGGATAAAGTGTGACGGCTGCATCGCTAAAAAAATCCATCCGGTCTGACGCTGTTTTATGTTCGGCGCCTCCATCCTCTGTCGTGGTCATGCGATAAGAGTAATATCCGCCGCAGTCGACAAGCGCGGAATAGGATATATCCGCCGCGCTTTTCCCTCTATCATCGATGGGCACATCAGAATCCGGTGTCGCTGACATATCTTGTGCCAAACCAGCAACGGCGAGGTTTGCCGCAACAATTGCTCCGAATGCTAAGTATTTCATGGGCAACCCCTTCGTTTTATATGTGCTTTGATGGTTCAATACAAAGGCAGCGTTCGTTTGTCTAATAAACGGAGCATTGATAGAATTCTGGCGGCGCATTTCTTACCTGCGAATGGGCCGCGTTGGCCGCTACGCGCCCGGCCCCCTAAACCATCTTTTCCAGCAATATCCACGCCCAGACCAATATCGTCAGCGCACCGCCAGCGATCGAGGCTCGGATAGATAACCTCAGGAATCGGTCTTGCACGTCGATGGAGTGGACGAATGCGGCGAACAAAGCTTGGCGTTGGCGGCTGTTGTCTTCGGGGCCGCTGCCGTCGAATTCTTCGCCGACCAAAATTGCGCGCAAGCAAAAGAAGCTGGAGAGGATGAACGGGAGGAACGCGATGATGCTGGCGATGGTCAGTATCGGCTGCGTCGGGGCATCAAGGCTGAGCGGTGCGCCCGGGCTGGCGGAGATCGGGTGTGTGCCGATGGTAATCAGCAATGCGTTGAACGCGAGCAAACCGCCGAGACGGATCGACAAATCAAGGTCGCGGTTTTCGAGGAATTCCAGATCGGCGATGAAGGCGGGGTCGGCGCCGTCGCCGCGCATGGATTGGAAAGTGCGGAAACGGTTTCGAAATGATTGTTTCATGGTGGCTTGGTCCCAAAGTAGGCGGACATCGGAAAAAACGATGTTGCCCTCCCGACCGTCGCCCCGTGCTTGACACGGGGCCCCGCTCTTACGCAAAGCTTGTGTTATGAAGCGGGACCCCGTGTCAAGCACGGGGTGACGAAGTTGAAAGAACTGCAGGAAGTCGCGGAAAATTTTGACAGGCGGAAGCCTACCCAATCAATACCCCATCAAACTCATGACTTCCTTGCGGCTCGATTGGTCATCCAAGAAACAGCCGATCAGTTTGGACGTCACCATCCCGACGCCGTGGATTTTTACCCCGCGACCGGTCATGCAGCCATGCTGCGCATCAATCACCACCGCCACGCCTGCGGGCTTCAGATGCTCCCAAATGCAATTGGCAACTTCAGCGGTCAGCCGTTCCTGCACCTGTAGCCGATTGGCAAAGCCGTTAAGAACGCGGACAAGTTTCGATATCCCAACAACGCGGTCGGTGGGCATATAGGCGATCGATGCTTTGCCGATAATCGGCGCCATGTGATGTTCGCAATGCGATTGAAAAGGAATGTCTTTCAGCAACACCAGCTCGTGATAGCCGCCGACTTCGCCAAAGGTGCGCTGCAAATGTGCGCTCGGATCCTCAGCATAGCCTTGGCAATATTCGCGCCAAGCACGGCCTACTCGGCGCGGCGTATCCAGCAAGCCTTCGCGTTCTGGATCATCACCGGTCCAGCGGATCAATGTCTTGATGGCGTCAAGAACCGAGTCCGGAACGACCACTTTGCCATTCTCGTCGATTTCGTCATTGTAGTGGATGTGTGCGATGGGAAACACCATTTCGGGCTTGTTCATGGGGGCCTCCAACCGGAAATAGCCGGTCTTCTAGTAGCCCATAAATACTAACGCCCGCCTTTCTTTGAAATACCGCCAAAGGCCCTTAGGGGTTATCGTTCAGTTTATTGGTTACCCAATGGATTGCCCGGTCTTCGCCCAATCGGCAAGAAAACCTTCGATACCTTTGTCAGTCAGGATGTGTCTGAACAGCCCTTTGATGACCGAAGGCGGCGCGGTCATCACATCCGCTCCGATCTTGGCGGCTTCCAGCACATGGATTCCGTGACGCACGCTGGCGACAAGAATTTCGGTGTCGAACGCGTAATTGTCGTAAATCAGGCGGATGTCGCTGATCAGTTGCATGCCATCAAGGCCGTTGTCGTCGTGTCGCCCAACGAATGGAGAGATGAAGCTTGCGCCAGCTTTTGCCGCCAACAGCGCTTGATTGGCAGAGAAACACAAAGTCACATTGACCATGGTTCCTTCGCTGGTGAGCGCTTTGCAGGTTTTTAAGCCGTCAATTGTTAGCGGCACTTTGATACAAACATTATCCGCGATCTTACGCAGAATTTCGGCCTCTTTCATCATCGTGAGATGATCGAGCGCCACCACTTCGGCGGAAACAGGGCCATGAGTCAGTGCGCAGATTTCGCGGGTCACTTCGATGAAGTCGCGACCCGATTTTGCGATCAGCGACGGGTTCGTCGTCACCCCGTCCAAAAGCCCGGTTGCGGCCAGTTCCTGAATGTCGGCGATTTCGGCGGTGTCGGCAAAAAATTTCATGCGAGGGCTCTCAATATCAATGGGGAATCACTGCATTGCTTATTGGCAAATGCACAGCGTAATAGACAGTAGAATTCGTAGTATTGAGAGGAAGCTTCGCATCACCGATACATTTAACCCCGATCTGCTTGCCGGGAAAGTTGCCTTTGTTGCAGGAGGCTCATCCGGCATCAATCTTCGCGTGGCGCAACGCTACGCCGCTGCTGGAGCCAAGGTGATGGTCATCAGTCGCAGCGAGGAGAAGATTGCGGCAGCGGCGGCATCGATTGGCGACGGCGCAATCGGCATGGCGTGCGACGTGCGCGATTACGCCAAAGTCGCCGAAGCCTTTGCCCGTTGCCGCGACGCGTTTGGTGAAATCGACATTGTGCTATCGGGCGCGGCGGGGAACTTTCTGGCGCCCGCATTGGGGATGAGCGCGAATGCGTTTAAGACCGTGATCGACATCGACTTGCTCGGCACGTTCAACGTGTTGCATGCAAGCTATCAGCATTTGCGTAAACCCGGTGCGTCGTTGGTGTCGATAACCGCAGGCCAAGCGGTCCGACCGATGATGTATCAAATCCACGCCTGCGCCGCCAAAGCTGGCGTTAATCAGGTGACCAAATGCCTCGCGATGGAATGGGGTCCAGCGGGCGTGCGCGTCAACGCCGTCTCCCCCGGCCCGATTGGCGATACCGAGGGGATGGCGCGGCTTGCGCCGAATGAAGACTATGTGAAATCGAGCAAAGGCCGCATCCCTCTGCGCGATTGGGGCACCAAGGACGACATCGCCGATGCCTGCCTTTGGTTGGCAAGCGACGCGTCGCGCTATGTCACCGGCGCGATCATCAACGTCGATGGCGGGTCCGAATTAGGCGATGCTGGCGGTGATGCGTTAACTGTGTCTGCTCGATGAAAACTGTCTGGTTATTGGCGGCGACGCTTACCCTCGTGCCAGCAACAGCGCGTGCGGATGATGACGCCCAGCTTTGGCTGATTCTGGTCGGTGATCTGAGACTGGATTCGAATGATAGTCTGGCGGCGAACATTATATATCGGTCCCGCCCAGATGAGCTGGAGGCGGGACAGAGAATTTTGCGTGCTAGCCTGTCGCATAAATTGAAAGGCGGCGCGTCGGTCGCGTTGAGCTATTCACATGTGCAGAGCTTTGTCGACAATGCGCCCGACGGAATCCAGCATCGTATCGGGCAAAGCGTCGGTTTATCGCTTGGCAAAGGCGTTGATGCCCGCATTCAAGCCGAAGAAATTTTTGTGCGGGGCGGCGGCGATATCGGTTTAAGAGCGCGCGGTCGACTGCGCTGGGTCCATCCGCTGACCAACAATGGCGATATCGATCTGCAGTTGAGCGACGAGCTAATCCTGTCGGCAAACGACACCGATTGGGGTCAAAATGCTGGCTGGACTGCCAATCGTACAGCGGCAGCCGTGCATTTTAAGCTGGGCAAACACATCGGGATCGCCCCGGGCTATACTTGGCAGCTGGTTAACCGTCGACCGGGCGCAAACCGTAACGACCATATATTGGGACTGACGGTCGATACGCATTTCTAAAGCCGACTATTTTAGAATCGAGAACACCCCAATCAGCAATGGATCGTTGGTTTTTTGCGGGTTGGCGCGGATATCGCCTTCCTCCAAACCAATCGCCGCCCAGATCGCATCATCGGCTTTCCGGGTGATGTCAGCCCCCAATGCCGCCATATCAAAGCCGGCGACCGACTGCACAGCTTTGTTGATCACCTGATCATCAAACAGCCGCAGGCCATCGCTGATCCCGGGCAGCATAGAATCAATCAATGCGACGCCCATTTTTCCGCGTAGGAATTGCGTTGCAGCTTGCGGGCCGCCGCGCACAATTTCGTTTGCCGCCTCTATGCTGACATTGCGCACTGCTTCAGCAACTAGAGGCGCGGCGCGTTCGGCACCCTTTTCGGCAGCGCGGTTCAGCTGCCGTTGCAACCGGTCACGGAACGACCGGCTTTGCAGCACCAGCGAGACGATGTTGACGCCCGCATTGCCGCCAAATCGGTCGGGCAGTGCAATCCGCGCCACAGAGTTGTCGTAAAATCCGCCAGGTTGTAACAACAGGGCAAAGGCATTTTGCGATGCCAAGGACAGCAAGCGCCTGATCGCCTCAGTCAGGCTAAAGCCCGGCATAGACTGGCACCCTGGCAAGGCCAATGTCGCGCCAGCCGCCGTGGCGAGCAACAATTGGCGGCGGTCAAAATTCAAGGTCATCGGCGCTCTCCTCCTGCATCTTTGCATCACAATATCAGAGAATTGTTTGCCGCGCCATGAACGATACTGATTGCTTGCGTGACGCCAGCTTATGCGCTGCCTATATCGTCAAAATGAATCGTCCCCGTCCATCCGGCAACCGCGTGCGCGTTGTGCTGTTGACGCAAGTCATCGGCCCGCTCGATTATCGCCTGCCCGCCGGAATGAACGCAGTGGCAGGCTCGATTGTCATTGTGCCTTTGGGCCCACGCAAGTTGCTGGGCGTGGTTTGGGACGAGGGCAGCTTTGGCGATGAAGCGATTGAAGAACACCGGCTGCGCAACGTGCTGGAGCTGGTCGATGTTCCGCCGATCACTGCCGGATTACGGCGGCTGGTCGATTGGGTCGCGGATTATTACCTCGCCAGCCATGCGTCGGTTTTGCGGATGCTAGTGTCGCCGTCGGCGGCGATGTCGGCGGCGGGAACGATTATAGAGTACAAGCTTTCAGGTTTTGAACCTCCTCGAATGACGCCGCAGCGTGCGGTCGCGCTGGATGCTTTGGTCGATGTGCAAGGATTGGTGCGCGAGCTCGCCGCCGAGGCAGGCGTAAGCGATGCGATCATCCGCGGCCTGATAAAAGTGGGCGCGCTGGAGCCGGTGCAGGTCAGCATTGATGCACCCTTCCCCGCGCCCGATCCGCAGTTTCATCTGCCGGTGCTAAGCGAGGCGCAGAAAACTGCTGCCGAAGCGATGCGTGCAGCGGTGCGCGCCGATGCATTCGAACCGATTGTCCTCGACGGCGTGACCGGATCAGGCAAAACCGAAACCTATTTCGAGGCGGTGGCAGAGGCGCTGAAGTTTGGGCGACAGGTGCTTGTATTATTACCCGAAATTTCGCTGACGCAACCGTTTCTGAAACGCTTTGCGGCGCGCTTTGGCGTCGAGCCTGCGACTTGGCATTCGGGCATGAAGCAATCACAGCGCCGCCGCGTCTGGCGCGGTGTTGCCGAGGGCCGTGTGCAGGTTGTCGCAGGTGCACGCTCTGCCCTGTTCCTGCCGTTTGCTAATCCCGGGCTGATCGTGGTCGACGAGGCGCATGAGGTGAGCTTCAAACAAGAAGATGGCGTGCGCTATCACGCCCGCGATGTCGCGGTGATGCGCGGCAAGTTTGAAGGCTTTCCTGTGGTGCTGGCATCGGCGACGCCTGCGCTGGAAAGCCGTCACATGGTGAGCGTTGGACGCTACACGGGGCTGGTAATCCCTTCGCGCTTTGGCGTGGCGAAGCTGCCAAAGATCGAGGCGATTGATCTGACCATTGATCAGCCCGAACGCCAAAACTGGATTGCACCGACCGTATTGAAAGCGATTGAAGAGTGTTTGAAGCGCGGCGAGCAGAGCCTGTTGTTCCTCAACCGGCGTGGCTATGCGCCGCTGACCTTGTGTCGCCATTGCGGGCACCGATTCCAATGCCCTAATTGCACCGCATGGATGGTCGAGCACCGGCTGGTGCGGCGGCTGGCGTGCCATCATTGCGGCCATGTCATGCCCCCGCCAGACGCTTGCCCCGAATGCAATGCCGAGGATGCGTTGGTCCCCTGCGGCCCCGGCGTTGAACGCATCAGCGAAGAGGTGCAGAAGTTCTTCCCCGACGCGCGGACCTTTGTAGCCACATCGGACACTTTGTGGTCACCAGACAAGGCCGCAGAATTTGTCGCGATGGTCGAGGGCAACGCGATTGATATCATCATCGGCACGCAGTTGGTGACCAAAGGCTATCATTTCCCCAACCTGACATTGGTAGGCGTGATCGACGCTGATTTGGGGCTGGAGGGCGGCGATTTGCGCGCGGCGGAACGCACGTTCCAACAGATCGCGCAAGCAGCGGGCCGTGCGGGTCGCGCGGAAAAACCGGGACATGTGTTCATCCAAACCCGCAACCCCAAACATCCAGTGATTGCGGCTTTAGTGGCGGGCGACCGTGATGCGTTTTATGACGCCGAAATCGCGCAGCGGCAAAGCGCGGGCGCGCCGCCCTTTGGCCGATATGCTGCGATCATCATCTCGTCAGAGGACGAACGCGAGGCGATAGAGGCGGCGCGCGCCGTCGGCGCATCGGCACCCAAAGCAGACGGCATGTATGTTTACGGCCCTGCCCCTGCGCCGCTATCGATGTTACGCGGACGCTACCGGCAAAGGCTTTTGGTCCATGCACAAAGGTCGGTGGAGTTGCAAAGCATCATGCGTTCATGGCTTGGTGGGTTAAACTTTCCGCGCGGCGTGCGCGTGGGGGTGGATGTCGACCCGTATAGTTTCTTGTGACTTAGCGACGCGGCGCTAAGACGGTAGAAAGGGGGAAGAACAAATGTCCAAGCAGCGCGACCTGTCGCTCGATGCCTTTCGCGGGCTCACGGTCATATTGATGATCATCGTCAATATGCAAGGCAATGGTGACGCCGCCTATGCCGCGTTGAAACATGCCGAATGGAATGGCCTAACCTTTGCCGATCTGGTGTTTCCATGGTTTTTGTTCATCGTTGGGCTTTCAATACCGTTGGCGCTTGATCGGGCGCACAGCGGGTCGCCGTGGCTAATTGTATTCCGCCGATCATGTGTGCTTTTCGTATTGGGCGTTATTCTATCGTGGCTGATCCGGCCGGTCGAGTTCGACCAAATCCGTTGGATGGGTGTGCTGCAACGGATCGGGATTGTCTATCTCGCTTGCGCGTTGGTGGTGCTGGTAAGACCGGGCTGGAAACTCGGCGCGCTGCTATCGGTATTGATTCTGCTGCTACACAGTTGGCTAATCCTTAAAGTTCCTGCGCCGGGCGAACTCGTCCCCAGCCTAAACCCCGGCGAAGGGCTGACCGGTTGGCTGGACAGGCAATATCTCCCCGGACGGTTATTGCGCAAAACATGGGACCCCGAAGGCGTGTTATCCACGCTTCCAGCAATAGCGTCGGGGTTGCTGGGTGTCGCAGTCATGCGGTGGAAGCAATCGCTGTCTCCGATTGAGACGATGAAGCCGGCCGTGCTCGCCGCCGTCAGTCTTGTTTTCGCACTATCTGGCATGTTGCTGTCCGGCCTTGTTCCAGTGAACAAGCAATTATGGACCGCCAGTTTCGTCCTATTGACAAGCGGCTTGGCGCTAATATTCTGGCGTATCTTGCAAATATTGTGGTCCCGGATTGAAAAAATCGAGCTCACGCGCTGGACAGTTCTGCTCGGCCAGACTGCGCTCACGCTCTATGTGATCCATATGCTCGTGCTCGCAGTCATTGTCCGGAAACTAACCGATGGCACACGCATCTGGGATTCGTTGTATGCGGACCTTGCCAGCACGGGCATTTCCCCAGCTCTTGCGTCGTTGGTATTTGCGCTGATTGCTGGCGCTTTGTGCACCGCGCCGCTTGCGTGGCTGAAACGCAAAGGCTGGCTGATCAAAGCGTAGCAGCATACAGCTTTCAGCAAGGCCAATTATGTTCTATCTTTCACTGTCCTATCGGAATAATACAGCTAACTCATGTTCTTTCGCCGTGCAAAACCTCAGCCCGCACCGACTGATCTCGACAGTCGCCTTGCGGCTTTTGATCAGGCCTATGCTAGCGCTTTTCCCGGCGATCCGCAGCCTTGGGAAACACCGACATTTCCGACTGCGACCGAACCCAGCCCGCCCAAAAAGCCGTTGTTTGGAAAATCACGCTGGTGGTGGATTAGCCGCATTTTTGCGGCGTTCCTGCTGCTGATCATGATCATTATCCTTTGGCTCGCGTTCACCGCGCCGTTGTCAAAATCGCTGCAACCCATTGCCCCACCGCGTATTACTTTGCTGGCATGGGATGGCACACCCATCGCCCGAAACGGCGCAGTGGTGGATAAGCCGGTGAAGATCAAAGACCTGCCACCGCATCTGACCAAGGCGTTTTTATCGATTGAGGATCGCCGTTTTTATTCGCACTGGGGGGTTGACCCGCGCAGCATCGGCCGGGCGCTTTGGAGCAACACGCTCGGCGATGGCATGACGCAGGGCGGCAGCACGATTACGCAGCAATTAGCGAAATTCACCTTCCTGACCCCAGAACGTAGCCTGACCCGCAAAGCACGCGAGGCACTAATCGCGTTCTGGCTCGAAGCTTGGCTGACCAAGGATGAAATTCTCGAGCGCTATCTATCCAACGCCTATTTCGGCGACAATGTGTATGGCATCCGCGCCGCGTCTCTGCACTATTTCTATCGCCAGCCAGAGCGGTTGACCTTGCCGCAATCGGTGATGCTGGCGGGATTGGTGCAAGCACCCAACCGCCTAGCTCCCACGCGCAACCCTGCCCGCGCGGCCAAACGCGCCAAGATGGTCATGAACGCGATGGTCGCCACCGGCGCGCTGACAGAGGCACAGGCCGACGCCACGCCCATCGCAAAAGTCGACGTTCGCTATAAAGAGACTTTGCCGACTGGCACGTATTTCGCCGACTGGGCGATGCCGCAGGCGCGGCAAGAGGCCGAGCTTGGCTATGCCGATCAAACGATCCGCACCACGCTGGATTCGCGGCTGCAGAATATCGCACGTAGCGTGGTCGCGCGCGCACCCTTGGGCAAAGCGCAAGTCGCGCTTGTCGCGATGCGACCCAATGGTGAAGTCGTCGCGATGATCGGCGGGCGAAATTACAAGGATTCACCCTTTAACCGCGCCACCCAAGCCAAGCGCCAGCCGGGATCGACGTTTAAGCTGATTGTCTATCTCGCTGCTTTGCGCGCTGGGATGTCCCCCGATAGCATCGTCGATGACAGCCCGATTACCGAGGGACTCTACCGCCCGAAAAACTACGGCGACAGCTATCGTGGCAAAATCACGCTTGGTCAGGCCTTTGCCCAATCGAGCAATGTCGTGACCGTCCGGCTTTATAATCAGCTGGGTTACACCGCCATCGCCCGCACCGCCAAAGAGCTCGGTATCGAAAGCCCATTGTCGCGTGACCCGAGTATGGCCTTGGGCAGTTCTGGCATGACGTTGCTGGAACTCACCGCCGCTTATGCAGCGGTTGCCGCCGACAAATGGCCGGTCGCGCCGCGCGCCTTTATCGCAGAGGAAGAAAGCTGGTTTGGTTGGCTGGTTTCGGGGCAGCGCAGCTTTGACAATCGCAGCCACGAGGCGCTGCTGAAAATGCTGAGCGGCGTTATCAATGGCGGCACTGGCCGTGCGGCCCGGCTTTCCGTCCCAGCTTACGGCAAAACCGGAACCAGCCAAGACTATCGCGACGCCTTGTTTATCGGTTTTGCAGGCGATCTGGTTGTTGGTGTTTGGATCGGCAATGATGACAATACGCCGTTGAAAGGCATCACCGGCGGCGGCCTTCCCGCCCGCATCTGGCGCGATTTCATGGGGCAAGCAGTGAAGGGCGCGGGGCCCAAGTCAAAGCCAAAGCCGGTCACAGCGCCCAATCCCGATGGCCCGGTTGAGCCGCTCGACCTGCCCGATATACCTGAACTGCCGATCGGTACCCCCGACATCCGCGTCGATCCTGACAAGGGTGTAACCGTTAGCGGCGAGATTGAGGGTATTCCGCTGGATTTGACGATTGATAAAAATGGCGTCGATTTGAAAACGGGTGGAAAACAGACACCGCGATAATGAAAGACAATTGTATTTGATGTGCTTCTATGATGTGAACTTCGAAATACATAAATAATGTCTAGGGAGATTCGCATGCTGCGCAAATTGATGGTAATCTTGGCTATGGCATCTTCTGTTCCTGCGCAGGCGGAATGGAAAGAAGCCATCACAGACCATTTTATTGTCTACGCAGATAAATCCGAACCCGAACTGCAGAAATTTTCTGAACGGTTGGAGGCCGTCCATTATTTGATGATGCGAGCAAATGGTTTGCAGTCAGAAAAACCGCCCGTGCGCGTCCGAATTTTCGTCTATGGCGATGCTGCCAAAATCGAAAAGCTTGTCCGCGTGCGCAACGCCGCCGGTTTCTATCGCCCCAACCCAGAAGGCGCAATTGCCGTAACGCCCGCAAAATCGGCGGGCCTGTCGTTGAACCCTGTCGAAGTGTTGCACCATGAATATGCGCACCATTTTATGCTGCAATATTTCCCTGCGGCCTATCCCGCCTGGTATGTTGAGGGATATGCAGAGTTGATGGGCACCTCATCATTTGAGCGCAAGGGGGCCATTACTTTCGGCAAAGCAAACGCCGCCCGGTCCAATGAATTGAACAAATCCGTTTGGGTCCATGCCGGCGATATTGTATCCAAGCTGCGCAAAGATTTGCCCAGCGGGTCAAAGGATAATTTCTATGGTCAATCCTGGCTGATTGCCCATTATCTGACGTTGTCACCTGAACGCTCTCAACAGTTGCGGGGCTATCTCAACGCGATCAACCGGGGCGCTAGTCAGGCCGAGGCGGCCACAGCGTTCGGCGATCTAAACAAGTTCAATTCTGACGTAAAACGCTATCTGACCAACGCTTCGTTCGAATATAAGGCTGTGCCGCTGCCAGACACTCTGACAGACAACATAAGCTATCGCAAACTGTCAGCCTCTGAAATTGAACTGATGGAAGATGCGATTGAACTAAGCCGCCACAAATCACCCGAAGATGCAGAGAAATTTGTTTCCGAGTTACGCGGCAAAGTCGCCAAATTTGGCAGCGACACTTATGCTCTACAGTTGCTGGGCGAGGCCGAAATCGATGCGAAGAATTTCGACGCTGCAATCGGCGTCGCCGACCAGATTTTGGCAGCAGATGCCAAAAATTCAAACGCATTATGGTTGAAAGCCGCCGCACTGCTGGAAAAGGCAAAGGACAGCGACGATCCAAAACCAGCGGCGCTGCAAGCTCGCAAGCTGGCATTGGAGGCGAATGCAGCGAGCCGTGATGCACCGCGACCGCTTGTGGCGTTTTTCGATAGCTTTCTAGTGGCACGCGAAAAGCCATCGGTTGATGCGCTCGAATCCCTGCGGGAGGCAGTACGGCGCGTGCCGCAAGACGACAATTTACGTCTTAAGCTTGCTGCGACGCTGACAGCTATGGGCGGGCGGCCCAATCAGATTGAGGCGATTAAGGCATTACGTCCTGTCGCTTTCAACCCGCATGGTGGCGAAGCATCAGAAGCAGCAGGTAAGTTGATTGAGAAACTGATGGTTGCAGTATTGCAAGAAGGTGTATCAGCGGCGAATACTACAAAAACGGCCGAGCCCGCGGAGTAAAATGCTGCACCGTCTAACCCTATTTTTCGTTCTTGCGGCTCTGTTGTTTGGTTATCCAGCGCAGGCCGACCCGACAGACATCGCTGCCGCCAGCCGCAGCGTCGTCCGTGTCGTGGTGTTTTCAGAAGCCGACCCGGGCTTTCCCATCGGCCATGGTTCCGGCGTAGTCGTTGCCCCCGACATGATTCTCACCAACGCCCATGTCGTTGACGAAGACGCGTTTGAAACGCGGATCACGATCAACATCGTCCCCAGCGAGGGCGGCAAAAGTTATGATGCCGAGGTTATCGACCGGTCCCCCGGCAATGACCTTGCGCTGATCAAACTTCGGGGCGGCGCGCGCCTGACCCCCGGCGCATTCTTTGTAGGGAGCGTGGAGGATGGCAGCGATGTCTTTGCCATCGGCTATCCTGGCGGCGTCGATGTGGCGCAGGGGCTAAACATGGAGGACATGATGCGCCCAACCGTTCCTGTGAAAACTAAAGGCAGCATTTCGGGCGGGCGTTCGGCCAAGGATTTTGAAACATTGCTGCACACCGCCCCCATCGGCGCGGGCAATAGCGGCGGGCCATTGGTTGATGCGTGCGGACGCGTGGTGGGGATCAACAGTTTCGGCACCGTATCTAGCGGCGGCGATGCGGAGTTTTTCTTTGCGATCGCCAACCGCGAGGTGCGTAGCTTTCTGGCACGTAACAAGATCAAGGCGCGTAGCGTTGACGGCCCCTGCCTGTCGCGCGCAGATTTAAGCCGAGCTGAGGCTGAACGCTCCGCCGCCGAAAAGGCAAAGATCGAAGCCTCAAACCGTGAGGCAGATGCAGCGCGCACCAAAACGTTTGGCGAAGCGCGCAAAGACGCCGAATATGCGATTATCGAAGGCCGTGAAAACCGGATCATGATGACCATATTGTTGCTGCTTGGCGCATTGGGTGCGGCGGGGACTGGCTGGCAAATGTTTGAGCGCGAGCGCGGCAATCATGGAAAAATTGCTATTGGTTTAGCGACTGTGATGCTGCTTGCGGCGCTGGTCGCTTGGTTCACCCGCCCCGGCTTTGACCAAATCGACGAACGCGCCCGTGTCGCTTTAAAAGAAGTCGCCGACCCGGCCGCCAAAGCTGTGGTGGCAAAAACCGGGGCACAAATCTGCACCATCGACCGCAGCCGTAGCCGGATCACTATATCCGACGCTGCCGATGTAAAGTTTGATTGGTCCGCCGCTGGCTGCGTCAACAGCCGCACACAATATGCCGACGATGGCGGCCAATGGACCCGCACGCTCGTTCCCAACAACGAACAGCAGGTGTCGATCATCCAGTTTGATCCCAAAACCAGCAGCTATCGCATCGAACGGCATTTGCTGGGAGCCGAGGCGATGGGCAAAGCGCGCGAGGCACGCAAATTGTATGAGGTGCAAAGCTGCTCGGCTGATCCAAAGCTCCTCGACAAAATCGGGCAGATGAACCGCGCGGTGCGCGAATTGCTGCCACCCCAGGCAAACGAGGTATTGCAGTTTAATTGCAGTGGCGGTTAAGGCCGTCAGCGACCATGGCTGACCGATCTCCCCTAGAACAGTTCAAACAGGTGCTGACCGGCACCTCGCGTGCGCTGGCGCATGAACCAGAGGTGGAACTGGCCTTTACCGCCGACGCCCCCACCCAGGCAGGCAAGAATTTCCGCGTCCCAATGCCCGGCCGGTCTTTGCCTGTCGAGCAGGTCGCCGAGGCGCGCGGTTTTGCCGATAGCTTTGCCCTGCGCCTGAAACATCACGATACCGCCAGCCACGCAAAGCTGCGCCCGACCGAGGCGATTGCAGGGGCCGCCTTTGATGCCATCGAGAATGCTCGTGTTGAGGCATTAGGCGCGCGCGGGATGGCGGGGGTAAGCGCGAACCTGAACCACGCGCTCGACATGCGGCTGCGCACTGATCCGATCAGCCGCGCGCAAGCGGCCGATGAAGTGCCAATCTCGACCGCACTTGCGTTGGTGGTGCGTGAACGACTGACCGGCCAGCCTGTTCCTCCAATCGCTGCGCAAGGCGTAGATTTGCTGCGCGGTTGGATTGAGGACAAGGCAGGCGGCGATCTTGATGCGCTCGGCCTTGCGCTTGATGACCAGCGCGCCTTTGCCTCGCTGGCACAAACGATGCTCGCGCATCTCGACCTGACGCAAAGCGAGATAGAACCGACCGATCCCGAAGAAGCAGGGGACGACAGCGATGACGAGCAAGAGCAAGACGGCGATGATGATGCCGATGGCGAAGGCGAAACCGGCCAAGCCGATGCGCGCGCCGAACCGCAACCCGATGATGGCGACGCCGCCGATAGCGAAGCTGAAGACTCCGAAATGGACGACATGGCCGATGGTGACGGCGACATGGGCGATGACGGTATGCAACCGGTCACTCCAAAACGCCACAATTGGGACCATCTGCCACAATCAGATTATAAAGTCTGGAACCCCAAATACGACGAAATCGTTGGCGCTGCCGAATTGGCCGACGAGGAAGAGTTAAACCGTCTGCGCGCCTATCTCGATCAACAATTGGCGGGATTGCAAGGCGCGGTAACCCGCCTTGCCAACCGCTTGCAGCGCCGTTTGATGGCGCAGCAAAACCGCAGTTGGGATTTTGACCAGGAAGAGGGCATGCTCGATGCTGCACGGTTGGCGCGCGTGGTCGTGTCGCCGGGCAGTTCATTGTCGTACAAGATCGAGCGCGAAACCAAATTCCGCGACACTGTGGTCACGTTGCTGATCGACAATAGCGGATCGATGCGCGGACGCCCGATTTCGATCGCCGCAATCAGCGCCGATATCATGGCGCGCACGCTCGAACGCTGCGGCGTTAAAACCGAGATTTTGGGCTTTACCACCCGCGCATGGAAAGGCGGGCAAGCGCGTGAGGATTGGCTCGCCGCCGGACGCCCCGCCATGCCCGGCCGCCTCAACGACCTGCGCCATATCGTCTATAAAAAGGCTGATGAGCCGTGGCGACATGCCCGCCGTAACCTCGGACTGATGATGCGCGAGGGGTTGTTGAAAGAAAACATCGACGGCGAAGCGCTGCTTTGGGCGCACAACCGGCTGATCGCCCGCCACGAGGATCGCCGCATCATGATGGTCATCTCCGACGGTGCGCCGGTCGATGATAGCACCCTATCGGTCAATCATGGCGGTTACCTAGAACAACATCTGCGCCGCGTGATCGAAATGATCGAAACGCGCAGCCCGGTGCAACTGGTCGCCATCGGCATCGGCCATGATGTAACGCGATACTATAAACGCGCCGTCACGATCATGGATGCAGAGCAATTGGGCGGCACGATGATCGAGCAGCTGGCGGGGTTGTTTGACGAGGAATGAGCTATCTTGCAAAGCATACAAAGTATGATAAAGTATGATCATGGCAAAACTTGAACGCATCACCGTCACCATGCCCGAAGAAATGGCCGCCAAAATGCGCGCCGCCGTTGAATCGGGTGAATACGCAACCACCAGCGAGATTGTCCGCGAAGCATTGCGCGACTGGCAGAGTTATCAAGAGCAGCGACAGGCTAAGCTTGTGACGCTGAGAGCAATGATTGCCGAAGGTGAGAAAGGGCCGTTCCGTCCAGCGGAAAATGTGTTCAGAGACCTGAAAGCCAAGCTGCAAAAACGCATCGATGATGATGACCGAGATGCTGCATGAAGCCGGTCGTTGTTTCGGATAGAGCAGAAAGTGACCTTGCCGATATTGCCGACTATATTTCGCTCGACAATCCGCGCAGAGCATTGTCGTTCGCCGAAGAGTTGGAAGCCCGATTTGTTGACATAGGCGAGAGACCAATGAGTTTTCCTGCGCGCCCAGATTGGGGCATGAACAAGCGATCAGCCGTGCATGGCCGCTATGTCATTATCTTTTTAGTGAACGACGAAAATATAGAAATTTTGCGCGTGGCGCATGGTGCCCGCGATATTGATGAAATGTTTTCCTGATATGAACGTAACACAAGCCGTCGCCACCCGCCGTTCTATCCGGCAATTTACCGATCAGCCGGTCGACCAGGCTACGCTGCAACGCGTGCTGGCAAAGGCGCAGGCCTCGCCCTCGGGCGGCAATACCCAGCCTTGGAATGCGATCATCTTGACTGGTCAACCGCTCGCCGACCTGACCGCAAAGATCAAAGCTAAAGCCGCCACCGCGCCTTTGGGCGAAGGCTATGAATATGATATCTATCCCAAAGGACTTGAGGGCCGGTACGAAGATCAGCGCCGCGGTGTCGGCAAAGCGATGTTCGATGCGCTCGGCCTAGCACGCGAAGACGGTGTTGGTCGGATAGCGCAAATGGCGAAGAACTGGGACAGTTTCGGCGCACCGGTGCAGCTATTCACCTATACCCGCAAATATATGGGCCCGCCGCAATGGTCCGATATGGGGATGTGGTTGCAAACGGTGATGCTGTTGCTGCGCGAGGAAGGGCTGGATAGCTGCGCGCAGGAAATCTGGGCGATGTATGGCACCTATATGCGCGAGCTGTTGAACATCGACGATGAGCATATCTTTTTCTGCGGCATGGCGATTGGCTATCGTGACGCGGATGCGCCTGTAAATGGCTTCAAAGTGCCAAGGGCAGAGCAGGATGAAGTGATCCGCTGGGAAGGGTTTTAGCCGAGCAGGACGGCAACCACCCGAGAAATTACTTTCCTACAAGGCCCTATTCAGCGTAACTGGTAGGATGAATTTTGCTGTTGTTGCACGTCATAGCTTTATCCCCCACGCCTTCCTTCAACCGCTCTCGGCATTGCGACCATATTTATGTTACCTTGCCAGCAATTCCGCGCTTTTTTGAAAAACCATGACTGACCTAAAACTCTTTAACAGCCTGACCCGGCAGCTGGAAACTTTCGATCCTGTCCATCCTGGAACTGAAGGTGACCCCAACGACCCGCCCGAGGCAAAAGTTTACAGCTGCGGGCCGACCGTCTATAATTACCAGCACATCGGCAACATGCGCGCCTATGTCTTTGCCGACACGCTGGGTCGCGTGCTGAGTTATAAGGGTTTCAAGCTGACCCATGTGATCAACATCACCGATGTCGGCCATCTGACGAGCGACGCCGATGCGGGCGAGGATAAGATGGAGAAAATGGCCGCCGCGCAGGGTAAGACCGCATGGGATATTGCGGCTTTTTATCAGGCCGATTTCGAGGCTGATCTGGCGAGGCTCAATATTCGCAAACCTGCGCACCCCAAGGCGACCGAATATGTCGAGGCTATGATTGAATGGGGCAAAGAAATTGCTGACAAGCATTGTTATGAACTCGGCAGCGGCCTGTATTTTGATATCTCGACTGTGCCCGAATATGGGCGGCTGGCGCGTGCGGTGACAGAGGACGGCGAAGGGCGGATCGAGGACGTTGACGGCAAGCGCAACAAGGCAGACTTTGCCATCTGGCGCAAAACGCCTGCGGGTGAAACGCGGCAAATGGAGTGGGACAGCCCATGGGGGCGCGGCGCTCCCGGCTGGCATCTGGAATGCTCGGTCATGTCAAAGGCGCTGCTGGGTATGCCGTTCGATATCCACACCGGCGGCATCGACCACAGGGAGATTCATCACCCCAACGAGATTGCGCAAAATCAGGCGCATGAAGGCTGCGCCGACACCGGCGCGCGCATTTGGATGCACAACAATTTCTTGGTCGAACGGTCGGGCAAAATGTCAAAGTCGTCAGGCGAGTTTCTGCGCCTGCAACTGCTGATCGACAAAGGCTTCCACCCCCTCGCTTTTCGCCTGATGTGCCTGCAAGCGCATTACCGCAGTGAGCTGGAGTTTAGCTGGGAGGGTTTGCAGGCGGCTTTTGTGCGGTTGAAGCGGATGCTTCGGACAATCAATAAATACGCACTGTCAGGGCAATCCGAATTACACGAATTGTGGGTGGCGCACATTGATAAGGATTGGTCTAACTTCGAGCGCCTAAAACTTGCTATAATCGCCAGCCTGTCCTCATACGCCGCGCAGTATCTTGATCGCTTTGACGAAGCCGTTGTCGCTGACTTGAATACACCAACCAGCCTCACTCTGATAGATGAGCTTCTATCTGATATAAAACTATCGACCGACGACAGGGCTAGGCTGCTCTCAATTTTGGACGTTGTGCTAGGGCTTGACCTGCGGCGGCTCGGTTTTGAAGACCTCCGAATCCGCCCCAAAGCGGCTGTCGTCACCGAAGCCGAAATCGAAACCGCCCTTTCCGCCCGCAAGGAAGCGCGAGCGCAAAAGGACTTCGCCACATCCGACCGCATCCGCGACGATCTGATCGCTAAGGGCGTCGAAGTCATGGACGGCGATCCGTTGGGTTGGGATTGGAAGTTGGATGTATAATGCAACCTAAGCCCCTCCTCTTTAGGGGAGGGGTTGGGGTGGGGACTGTCGGTGTGGCGCTGTGTTGACAGCCCCCACCCCCGTCCCCTCCCCTAAAGAGGAGGGGTGATTTAGAATGACCAAAACCAAACTCGTGATGGCAGGCCTTGTCCGCCCGCTCATTGAACCGCGCTTGCCCCAATGGGTCGAGCCGCATTGGTATATGTCAAAGGACGAAGGCATGGCCCTCGCCCCCCAAGCTGAAATCGGTTGGTTTGATATGTATGACAAAGCCGATATGGCCGCGATTATTGGCGCCGCAACCAACATGAAATGGCTGAACAGCATCTATGCTGGCGTCGACGGCATGCCGCTGGAGCAGCTGAAAGCGCAAGGGTGCGTCGTCACCAATGGCGCTGGCATCAACGCGATTACCATCGCCGAATATGTTGTCATGGGGATGCTGACGGTCGCCAAAGGCTATCGCGACGTCGTGCGCGCGCAGGAAAAGCGTGAGTGGTTGATGGACAGTCCCGGCAAGGTTGAACTGTTCGGATCAAAGGCGCTCATCCTTGGCTATGGCGCAATCGGATCGTTGATTGAGGAGCGGCTAAAGGCGTTCGCTGTCGATGTAACGGTTGTCCGCCGCACGCCTGCCCCCGGCGTTCTAACGCCCGACCAATGGCGCGCAAAGCTGGGGGAATTTGACTGGGTGATCCTTGCCGTCCCCGCTACCGCCGAAACCGACGGCATGATCGGCGCGGACGAATTGAGCGCAATGAAGCCGAGCGCCGTCCTTATCAACATCGCGCGCGGATCAGTTGTCGATCAAGATGCGTTGGTGACGGCTTTGCAACAAAAACACATTGCCGCGGCGTTCCTTGATGTGACTACGCCAGAGCCTTTGCCCGCAGACCATATATTGTGGTCGCTGGACAATGCGCATATCACCATGCACCTGTCAGGACGCGCGCAGGACAAAATGTTCGTCCGTTCGGCGGAGCGTTTCTTTGAAAATCTGGAGCGGTATCGCAACGGTGAACCGCTCTCACCACTCGTCAACCTCGATTTGGGATATTGAAAATGAGCGACGACGATTATGTCTATGACGAGGAAAGCGGTGAGTGGATTTCTGTAAGCGATGCTGCCGAAAAAGTAGCCAATGCTGGCAAGGTCGAAGTCCGCGATGCGGTGGGCAACATTCTGGTCGATGGCGATCAGGTGACGCTGATTAAAGACCTAGACGTCAAAGGCGCCGGCCAGACGTTGAAGCGCGGCACGCTAATCAAATCGATCCGCCTGACCGGTGATGCGCAAGAAATTGACTGTCGTTTTGACGGCATCAAAGGCCTTGTCCTGCGCGCCGAATTTGTTCGCAAACGTTAAGGGAGCATCTCATTATGCCGCATAATCCCGCCGAAATCTGGCACAAAGTAGCGATGTCGCGCGACCCGCAAGCGATCAGCGCAATTCTCCACGACGATTGCGTATTTGAAAGCCCGGTGGTTCATACGCCGCAATTGGGCAAAGCCATCACCGCGAAATATCTCGCCGCCGCTGGCTTTACGCTCGGCAATGATAGCTTTCGCTATGTCGGCGAATGGCACCGCGAGAACAGCGCGATCCTTGAATTCACCACCGAAATCGATGGCATCGCGATCAATGGCATCGACATGATTAGCTGTGACGATGACGGCCTGATTACCCATTTCAAAGTCATGGTCCGGCCGTTGAAAGCCGTGAACATGCTCCACCAGAAAATGGGCGAGATGCTGGCCAAGTTCGGATGAGACTGAACAATTTCGACATCGAAACATTCTTGCGCGATTATTGGCAGCAAAAGCCGCTGTTGATCCGCAATGCATTTGCGGATTGGGCCAACCCGTTGGAGCCAGACGAATTGGCGGGATTGGCATGCGAGCCAGAGGTTGAATCGCGGCTTATTATCGGCGCGCAAGGGAGCTGGGCGGTTGAGCACGGCCCGCTGGCCGAGGCGCGCTTTGCTGCGTTGGGGCAAGAACCATCGACGTTGTTGGTGCAAGCGGTGGACCATCACGTGCCAGAGGTTGCCGCTTTGCTTGCGCCGTTTCGCTTTATCCCGAACTGGCGGATCGACGATGTCATGGTCAGCTACGCGACCGACGGCGGCGGTGTCGGCCCGCATTTTGACCAATATGATGTGTTTTTGATCCAAGGCCACGGCAAACGGCGCTGGCGTGTGGGGCAGATGTGCGATGAAAACAGCGCGCTTCTACCGAACGATGAATTGCGCTTGCTCGCGGATTTTCAGGCGACTGACGAATGGCTGCTCGAACCCGGCGATATCCTATACGTCCCGCCACGTATCGCGCACGATGGCGTTGCCGTCGGTGATGATTGCATGACCTATTCGATCGGCTTTCGCGCGCCATCACGGCACGAATTGATTACCAGCTTTGCCGATGAACTCGTCGCCGAGATGGAGGATGATGATCGGTACGCCGACCCGGGTTTGCCGTCGCAAGCCAACCCCGGCGAAATTTCGGCAGCGGCGCTGACGGCGTTGCAAATTATGGTCACCGAAAAACTCACCGACCGCAACGCCTTTGCGAGATGGTTCGGCGAATATACCAGTGCGCCGAAATACCCAGAGGTCGACTGGAAGCCTGAAGAGCCTGCGGACATTACTCAACTGCAAGAATGGATTGCAAACGGCGAACCCCTAACCCGCAACCCTGCGAGCCGCTTTTCGTTTGTGAGAGCGGACGCCGCGGTATTGCTGTTCGTGGACGGCGCAAGTTTTGAAACGGTGGGAGAGGCAGCGGCCTTTGCCGAACAGCTTTGCGCAAACGAAGACATGATCGTCGATCCAAAGCTGACGCAATCCGAACCAACGATGGCCTTGCTGGTGCAGCTATACAATCAAGGCAGCATCGCATTCGACCAAGAAGACTGATGTGCGCACTCGGCTAAGCATCTGCCTCAAAAAGGCGCGCTATGCGACCAAAGCCGAAGCGTTGGAAATTATCCAGCGCGCCGCTTTTCCATTACACCCCTATCGCTGCGACCGATGCCACCAATTCCATCTGACCAGCCGAACCAAGGGGCGACGGGTGGAGCGGCCTGCAAACTAAACTTCAACTTCCCGCCAGTCCCCCAACCCCAATCCATCAATATTCCAATCCCCAACAGACCAGCGCACCAGCCGCAACGTTGGATGCCCCACCGCTGCGGTCATGCGGCGAACTTGCCGGTTTCGGCCTTCGCGGATGGTGAGCTTCAACCAGCTGTCAGGGATGCTTAGCCGCACTCGGATAGGCGGGTCGCGGGGCCAGAGTTCGGGGTTATCGATACGTTCTGCCTCGGCTGGTAAGGTCAACCCGTCTTTCAGCGTCACGCCTTTGCGCAAGGCCGCGAGTGCCTCGTCGGTAACCGCGCCCTCAACCTGCACCCAATAGGTTTTGGGCATCTTAAACTTCGGATCGGCAATCCGCGCTTGCAACCGGCCATCATCGGTTAGCAGCATCAGCCCTTCGCTATCCTTATCCAGCCGCCCCGCTGGATAGACACCTGGAATGTCGATATAATCCGACAGCGTCGGGCGCGGTGAGCGTTCGGTGCCGCTATCGGTAAATTGCGGCAGCACGCCGAAAGGCTTGTTAAAGAGGATTAGGCGGGACATGCGTCAGTTAACGGCGGGACTTTATCGTGTCGTCCGTAGGCCAGAATTTCAGCTCCCCTGCCCGCGCCTCCGGAATGAACTCGACCGGCTTTTTGGACAAAGTGAACGCTGCGAACACGCCGGCAATCGCCCCGAACAGATGCGATTCAAACGAGATAGTGCTCTGAGTCGGCAATACGCCGAACACCATGCCGCCGTAAAAGAACAGCACGGCAAGCGCGATTGCGATATTGCGCGGGCTGCGGTCAAACCACGCCAGTGCAATGACCAGGCTCCAAAGCCCGAAAATCCATCCGCTCGCGCCGATATGGTCGCCGGGGCGCGCAAACAGCCAGACGAGCGCACCACCCAGACCGATGATCACCGCGCTCGCCTTTACGAAATAACGCAAACCCTGAAGCAGAACCAGCGAGCCCAGCACCACAAATGCCGCAAGGTTGCTGCCCAAATGCGCAATATCGGAATGAATAAAAGGCGCGGTTGCAATTGTGTAAGCACCGCCGATTACGCGCGGTTCGATACCGAAATTGGAGAGAAAGCCGCCAGTAAACAAGTTGACGACATGCACGGCAATCATCGACGCAGAAACGCCTGCGATTGCTTTCCAATGCTGGATCATTGTCGTCTCCTCTGCTTAAGCTGTATTACGCATATAACACAATAACCCAAATAGCAAAAGGGCCAGTGAGTTTCCCCACCGGCCCTGTTTGTTTCAGCCTGAGCCGAGCGTCGGATTTAGAAATCCATACCGCCCATGCCGCCCATTCCGCCCATTCCGCCGGGCATTCCGCCAGCGCCACCAGCCTTGTCTTCAGGCGCGTCAGAGATTGCAGCTTCAGTAGTGATCAACAGGCCAGCAACAGATGCAGCATCTTGCAACGCTGTCCGCACAACCTTGGTCGGGTCGATAACGCCCGAGGTTACCAGGTTTTCGTACACATCCGTCGATGCATTGAAGCCCATGGTTTCGTCGTTTTCGCGCAACAAATTGCCCGACACAACCGCGCCGTCAAAACCGGCATTCGCCGCGATCTGGCGCAACGGTGTTACAATCGCCTTACGGATGATGTCGATACCGCGTGTCTGGTCGTCGTTGACGCCCTTCATGCCTTCCAAAGCCTTGGTTGCATAAAGAAGCGCAGTACCACCGCCGGGGACGATGCCTTCTTCGACAGCTGCGCGGGTTGCGTGCAGCGCATCGTCGACGCGATCCTTGCGTTCTTTCACTTCAACTTCGGTTGAACCACCGACCTTGATCACAGCAACACCGCCAGCGAGTTTCGCCAGACGTTCTTGCAGCTTTTCTTTGTCATAGTCGGACGTGGTGTTTTCGATCTGTGACCGGATCGCCTCGACGCGGCCCTTGATCGCATCGGATTCACCCGCACCGTCGACGATGATGGTGTTGTCCTTGTCGATCGAAACACGCTTGGCTTGGCCGAGCATGCCCAAAGTAACGGTTTCAAGCTTGATGCCCAGGTCTTCGCTGATCATTTCACCCTTGGTGAGGATCGCGATATCTTCGAGCATCGCTTTACGGCGATCGCCAAAGCCAGGAGCCTTAACCGCAGCAATCTTCAAACCGCCACGCAGCTTGTTGACCACGAGGGTGGCAAGTGCTTCGCCTTCGACGTCTTCTGCGATGATCAGCAAAGGACGGCCCGACTGCACCACTGCTTCGAGGATCGGCAACATGGCTTGCAAGTTACCGAGCTTCTTTTCGTGGATCAGAATATACGGGTTTTCAAGCTCAACCGACATCTTCTCGGTGTTGGTGATGAAGTAAGGCGACAGGTAACCGCGGTCGAACTGCATGCCTTCGACGACTTCGAGCTCGCTTTCACGGCCCTTGGCTTCTTCGACGGTGATCACGCCTTCTTTGCCGACCTTTTCCATGGCCTTGGCAATCATTTCGCCGATTTCATTCTCGCCATTAGCAGAAATCGTGCCGACCTGTGCGATTTCGGAAGATCCTGCAACTGGCTTGGATCGCTTAGCAAGGTCAGCGACAACGGCAGTCACTGCCAAGTCGATACCGCGCTTCAGGTCCATAGGGTTCATACCCGCAGCAACCGACTTCATGCCTTCGCGAACGATGGCTTGAGCAAGCACGGTCGCAGTGGTGGTGCCGTCGCCAGCGATGTCATTGGTCTTGGACGCGACTTCGCGAACCATCTGTGCACCCATATTTTCGAACTTGTCTTTCAGTTCGATTTCTTTGGCGACAGTAACGCCGTCCTTGGTGATGCGCGGAGCACCGTAGCTTTTGTCGATGACAACATTGCGGCCTTTTGGGCCCAAAGTTACCTTCACCGCGTCGGCGAGGATGTCTACGCCGCGCAGGATGCGTTCACGCGCATCGCGGCCAAATTTCACGTCTTTTGCAGCCATGATGTTTTTCCTTTAAAAGGCGCAGAAAACTGCGCAAGTTTACAGTGAATTCGCAGATTTTGCGGTTACGCAACAATCCCAAGGATATCGGATTCCTTCATGATCAACAGGTCTTCGCCATCGATCTTGACTTCTGTACCGGACCATTTGCCGAACAGGATTTTGTCGCCGATTTTCACGTCGAGCTTAATGCGTTCGCCGTCTTCGTTATAGGCGCCTTCGCCTACTGCGACGACTTCACCTTCTTGGGGTTTTTCCTGTGCTGTATCGGGGATGATGATCCCGCCAGCGGTTTTTGCTTCTGCCTCGACCCGGCGGACGAGTACGCGGTCATGCAACGGACGAAATTTCATGTCGTGCTTCCTTTGCTTTGGTTGATGGCGCATCAGGAGGATATAAAATCGCTCCCACACACCTGAATAGCAATTAGCACTCATTGATGGCGAGTGCTAACGGGTGTCAGATAGGGATTAACCGCGTCAGGTCAAGCGCCAGCTCGAAAGATTTTTCGGTTTGTTGTAACCATCGGTCAGACCCATGCGAAACTTCCATCGAGACCCTCGTAGACGGACTCTTGGTCAACCCCCCCCGACCAACCCTGAATATAGATAATCGATGGAGAATTTATGACTGTTTCTGTTTTGAAAATCGCTGCCGCTGCCGCTGCCCTTTCCGCCGCAGCCATGATCGCCACCGCCCCGGCTTCAGCCGCTGGTGCCAAAGAAAAATGCTACGGCGTTTCTTTAAAGGCCAAAAATGATTGCGCAGCTGGCCCCGGCACAAGCTGCGCTGGCACTTCGACCAAAGACTATCAGGGCAATGCCTGGAAATACATTGCCAAGGGCCAATGCGCGAAAATGGGCGGTTCGCTGACTGCCAAAGAAGGCAATATGGCACCAAAGCCGATGATGAAAAAGTGAACCCAGCAAAGCGTAAGCCGTGCTAAGATTTGCGGATGGACATGATTGCATCAACTGCTCGAGGCCTATCCTCCCTTCCCCCCCGAACCGGGATAGGCCTGAAGCCGCAACATTATGACGCGATCCTTGACGCCGAACACCCTTTGGGTCGCCCTTTTTGGATCGAGGTTCATCCGCAAAACTACTTTGGAGATGGCGGACCGCCACATCGTTGGCTGTCCGCCATCGCCGAGCTTTTGCCCATCAGTTTTCATTCTGTCGGCCTCTCATTGGGCAGTGCCGAGGGATTAAACTCCAGCGATCTCGAAAAACTGGCTTTGCTGTGCGAACGATATCGCCCTGCGATGGTGTCCGACCATCTGAGTTTTAGCGGCAATGCGCATGATCGTTTTGCTGACCTGCTTCCCATTCCCTACACGCAAGACTCGCTGAACCATTTCGCTTCCCAAGTGGATCGCGTGCAGGACAGGCTCGGGCGACAGATGCTGATCGAGAACCCGTCTTGCTATCTCGCCTATCGCGACAATCAGATGTCGGAGACCGAATTTCTCGGGGAGCTGATTAGTCGAACGAACTGCCGTCTGTTGCTCGATATCAACAACATTGTTGTGACCACCGGTAACCTTGGCGGTGCGGCGGAGGATTATCTTGCCGCGATCGATCCTGTTTGGGTGGGCGAAATCCATCTGGCAGGCCACGCAACCGAGCAGCACGAAAGCGGGCCTTTATATATAGACGATCACGGCAGCGCGGTCAGCGCCCGGGTATGGGAGCTTTATGCCGGATTTATCCAGCGCGCCGGACCAACGCCGACATTGATCGAATGGGACACCGATGTCCCTGATTATGCGACTTTGATCGCGGAGGCAGCGAAAGCCGATGCGGTGTTGTTGAGAGCAAACCATGCTTTCGCTTGAATCCGCTCAAGCGAATTTTGTCGCTACGATTAATGATGGGCCGGATGCGCTGGACCAGATATTGTTCGATGGTCCCATCGACCGGGTGATGCTGGGCCTGAAAGCCCATGCCAACACGATCAGCCACGCCCGTTTAGTCGCACTTGAAGAGACTTTTCCGCTGACGCGGCAGGCTTTGGGTGAAGCGCAATTCAATCAGCTTTCGCGTGCATATGCCGAAACGCCGGAAGCGCGGGCGTGCGATGCAAATACCATCGGCAAGACTTTTCCCGATTTCCTTCAAACGACACCGGCAGGTCAACCAACTATCGAGCTCGCCTGTATCGAATGGGCGTGGCTGGAAAGTTACCACGCAGCCGATGCTATGCCGATTGTCTTGAGCGATTTGGCAACACTATCCGAAGCCGCCTTGCTGGAACAATTGGTCGGCTGGCATCCTGCCACACGGCTCATTCCAATATCAGGCGCAATACCCGATGAGCTACCTGAACTGACTGGAGAAAATGCCAAAGCGATCCTGATCGTGCGACCGGATGCCAATGTGCGCCTGCTCGCGCTTGATGCGGTGACGTTGCACATTGCGGCGCTTGCGGAAAAAACCACAACGATTGGTAACCTCCTCGCATGTGCCAGCGAACAAGGAAGTGTTGCCGACCCCATCGGGCCGGTCCTAACCCTGATCGGCGCGGGTGCGTTGGTTGAGATGGAGTGAGTTATGCTGCAATCCGTGACCCGTCCCTATGATCGCGTCGTCGCATTTGTTTCCGGTCCTGTGGCGGAATCGATTGCCTTAGTTTTTGTCCGGTTAGCGTTGGCTGGAATCTTCTGGCTATCAGGACGGACAAAAATCGAAGAAGGCAGCCTGCTGACCGTTAGCGAAAATGCGCTTTACCAATTTAGCGAAGATCCGTTCAATAAAGTGCCGTTGCTGCCATCGGACATCGCCGCCTATCTGACCACCTATGCAGAACATATGCTGCCGATCCTGCTGATATTGGGCCTATTCACGCGCCTGTCGGCGCTTGCGTTAATGGGCATGACATTGGTGATCCAATTCTTCGTTTTCCCTGAGGCTTGGTGGCAAGTGCATATCCTTTGGGTCGCGCTTGCGATGGTCCTTATCGTTCGTGGTGGTGGAAACTTTACGCTCGATAAGCTTTTGACAAGGCGCCGTATATGATCGCAAATGAAGAAGGTCTTCGCCGCCTCATGCGGCTTTCGCTCACAGGCGATAAACAGGCTTATGCCGTTCTGCTTGAACAGGCAGGAAAATGGCTTGCCCGTTACTTCCGGCAGAAAATTGCGCCTGATGCGGTCGACGATCTGGTGCAGGACACGTTAATATCGCTCCACCGAAAGCGCGCCAGCTATGATCCGACGCGGCCCTTTTTGCCCTGGCTTGCGGCCATCGCGCGCTATCGCTGGATCGACCGGCTGCGCCAATCCTATCGTCACGAGGCACAAATGCTAGAGGATTATGACAAGGCCGAAGAAAGCCATGAAGAGGCCGTCGGCGCACGGATCAGCATTGACCGTTTGCTCGATTTGATCCCGAGCGCCCAGGCTGACGTGATCCGCTATGTCAAAATCGAGGGCCATAGCATCGACGAAGCATGTGCGCGGACCGGCCAGTCAGAGTCGCTGGTAAAGGTAAACATTCATCGCGGTTTAAAGAAGTTATCCGCATTAGTTGAGAGTGAATAAGATGAAGCAAGTTTTTAATCTGGACGCTATGGTCGCGGAGTTGGAGCCGGTCCAGCCGCTCCGTATGCCGCGGGCGATAACCGCTGTGTTGGCCATTGCGATAGCGGCGGCGGCGTTGATCGTGTCGGTCAAAGGCGCGCGAACCGATGTGGTCGCTCTTGATCCCAATCCGATGTTCCTGCTGCGGGCTGGGCTGTTGCTGTTGCTCGGCGGTGGCTGTGGTTGGGCCGCGCTGAGCATGGCGAGCCCCTCGGTTGGCAAGCAGGGGCAAAGCTGGAAAATGGCGATAGCAGCGGCGGCGTTACTTCCGCTCGCGGCGCTTACTCTGGCGATGTCCGGCCGCACCGAAATCGCCATGGCGAACGCCCATTTTGGCCTACAATGCATGTTCTTTAGCGGACTCTCGGGCTTGGCGACGGCGATCCCGATGGTGTTTTGGCTGCGTCGCGGCGCGCCAACATCGCCCAAACGCGCAGGCTGGTTGACCGGCGTTGCCGCGGGCGGTCTGGGTGCTTTCGCTTACGGCCTGCACTGCCCGTTCAACGATGTTGTTTACATCGGGCTGTGGTATTCGCTGGCAGTTGGACTTTGCGCTGTGATCGGCCGGTTGGTCGTGCCCAGGTTGATTAGGTGGTGATTAGCTGCGCGCAGGCAGCCCAGCCGCCCTTAGCGCCGCATGCGCTTCGGCGATGCTATACGTTCCAAAGTGGAAGATCGACGCCGCCAGCACCGCGCTCGCATGGCCCTTCGTTACACCTTCGACCAGGTGATGGAGCGTCCCGACCCCGCCACTGGCGACGACCGGCACCTTGACGGCATCAGCTATCGTGCGCGTGAGCTCCAAATCAAAGCCAGCCTTGGTGCCATCGCGGTCCATGCTGGTGACTAGCAACTCGCCTGCCCCCAAATCCGCCAATCGCAACGCGTGTTCCACCGCGTCGATGCCGGTTGGTTGCCGTCCGCCATGCGTGAAAATCTCCCAGCGCTCACCAACACGTTTGGCATCGACCGAGGCGACAACACATTGGCTGCCAAAACGCTCGGCAATATCGGCAACGACTTCGGGCCGGGCAACCGCAGCGCTGTTCACCGCGACCTTATCAGCGCCCGCGAGCAACAGCGCGCGAGCGTCGTCGGCACTGCGCACACCGCCGCCAACGGTCAGCGGCATAAAGCAAACTTCGGCGGTGCGGCGCACCACATCAATAATTGTCTCGCGCCCCTCATGGCTCGCACCGATATCCAAAAAGCAAAGCTCATCCGCCCCCGCCGCGTCATAGGCCTTGGCTTGCTCGACGGGGTCGCCAGCGTCGATTAGATCGACGAAGTTGACGCCTTTAACAACGCGGCCATTGGCGACGTCTAGACAGGGAATGACGCGGATGCGGACGGTCATTTTGCTGCACCCCCTCTCCAACTCCGGCCAGGCAGGCAAGCTGCCAAGCCTTCATATCCTCTCCCGCAAGGGGAGAGGAACGCACTTATCCTCTCCCCTTGCGGGAGAGGATAACGCAGCTTGTGAGCTTGCTCACTAGCGTAGTTTGGAGAGGGGGCGCTCACGCCTTACCCGCCATCGCAATCGCAGTCGCCAGATCCAGCCGTCCGTCATAAATCGCGCGGCCGGTAATCACACCCTCTATGCCGTCCTGCGCATGGAGCGAAAGGATGTGGATATCGTCCAGCCCCTTTACCCCGCCGCTGGCGATTACTGGAATGCGCACTGATCGCGCCAGTTCGACCGTTGCGTCGATATTGCAACCCGTCAGCATCCCGTCGCGACCCACATCGGTGAACAAGATCGAGGCAACGCCTGCATCCTCAAACCGGCGGGCAAGATCGACTACAGGCATGTCGGATTTTTCCGCCCAGCCTTCAGTGGCAACAAAGCCGTCGCGAGCATCAACGGCAACCACAATGCCGTTTTCATATTCGCGCGCCATGTCTTTGACGAACTGCGGATCTTTCAGCGCCGCTGTGCCAATCACCAGCCGCGCCACGCCCATGCCGAACCAGCGTTCCACAGTTTGGGGATTGCGGATACCGCCGCCCAATTGGATATAGCCCGGGAAATTCTCGATAATTCCCTCAACGGCTTCGGCATTTTCGGGCTTTCCGGCGAACGCACCGTCAAGATCGACCACATGCAGAAATTCGGCGCCTTGCTGTGAAAACAGCAAGGCCTGCGCCGCCGGATCATCGGCATAGACCGTGGCGCGGTCCATATCGCCCTCGGCAAGCCGAACAACTTCGCCGCCCTTTAGGTCGATGGCTGGGAATACGATCACAAAATTCTCTTTCTTCTTTGCGTCTTAGCGCCTTTGCGCGAACCACTATTTTTTTCGCGCAAAGACGCAAAGGCGCTAAGAAAAGTTGGAAAAACGATCACGGCTTCCACGCCAGAAAGCGTTTAAGGAAGTTGATGCCGTAAGCTTGACTCTTCTCTGGATGGAATTGCACACCGATGCGGTTGTCACAGCTAATAGCAGCCGTAAGCGGTGCGCCTAGCGACGTAGTAGCAACGACATTTTCCCCCCAATAGGAATAGCTATGGAGGAAATAAGCCACGCCCGTTTCGATGAGCGGATGAGAATTTATAGGCTCGACATCGTTCCATCCCATATGCGGAATTTTAATCAGCGGGTTGGTAGGCGTCATCAACCGCACATCGCCATTTACCCAGCCTAGCCCTGAATGCTCGCCATGTTCATGGCCTGTTTTTGCCATAAGCTGCATACCTACACATATGCCCAAGAATGGCTTTGCAGCCTCTCCAGCGTCTGTTCCAGTGGCGCGGTGCAGCGCATCAACCATTCCGGGCAATGCGGACAGAGCCGCCATGCAATGCGCAAATGCGCCGACGCCCGGCAGAACAATCCGGCCAGCCTTCGCCACCACGTCAGGATCAGCGGTCACGACAACATCCGCCGCTCCCGCCGCCCTTAGCGCATTTTTGACCGATTGGAGGTTGCCTGCGCCATAATCGATCAGCGCGAGGGTCACAGTATGCCTTTGGTCGAAGGAATCGCGTCGGCCTTGCGCGGGTCAATCTCGACCGCTTGGCGAAGCGCACGCGCCAATGCCTTGTAACAGCTTTCAACGATATGGTGGTTATTGCTGCCGTACAGGTTTTCGACATGCAGGGTAATCCCCGCGCTTGTCGCAAAGCTGTGGAACCAATGTTCGATCAACTCGGTATCCCATTCGCCCAGACGCGGCATCGACAGCGCGACTTTCCAAACAAAATAGGGCCGCCCCGAAATATCGAGTGCACAGCGCGTTAGCGTTTCGTCCATCGGCGCATAGGCACTGCCATAGCGGGTGATCCCGCGTTTCTCGCCAAGCGCTTGCAAAACCGCTTCACCCACCGCGATACCGGTGTCTTCGGTGGTGTGATGTTGATCAATATGCAGGTCGCCGACCGCCTTTACTTTCAAGTCGATCAACGAATGGCGCGATAATTGTTCGAGCATATGGTCAAGAAAACCGATTCCGGTTGAAACGTCATAAATGCCGGTGCCATCCAGATTGACTACAACGTCAATCGAGGTTTCGTGGGTTTTGCGGGCGATGCTTCCTGTGCGCATGGCCGCCGCTATAGCCGCGCTGCCGCGAATGGCAAGTTAGGTTACAACAACAAGCGTCTTGATTTGCGCGCGCTCACAGTCCAGTTAGTCGCACATGAGCGAAGACAATCCTGACAGCCTGATTCCCTATGACGACGTAGTGCAAGAGGCGCTGCGCGCGGTGGTTGGCCGTGTGCTCGGCGAAGTCTCAAAACATGGGCTTCCGGGCGACCATCATTTCTACATCACATTCAAAACCCGCGCGCCCGGCGTGAATATCCCGGTGCATCTAATGGAGCGTTTCCCCGACGAAATGACCATCGTGATGCAGCACAAATATTGGGATTTAAAGGTCGAGGCTGAACATTTCGAAATCGGCCTTTCGTTCAGCCAGGTTCCCGCGCATCTATACATCCCGTTCTCCGCAATCACCGCCTTTGTCGATCCAGCAGTCGATTTCGCGCTACAATTCCATGTCGAGGCTGAAGCCGGTCCCGAACCGCATGACGAAGCGGGCAATGACGAAGCCATTTTCGAACAGGAAGACGGCTCCAACGTCGTAACGGTGGATTTCGGGCGGAAGAAATAGACGATGCTGCTTCCAGGATTTCCTAGAATTTCCGTCGATGCTGCAGTTTGCGGCGGTCGCCCTACGGTGACCGGCACGCGGATGCGGGTATCGGACGTACTTGACGCCTTAGGTTCAGGAGCAGCAAAAGAGGCTCTAGTCGCTGATTTTCCGTATTTGACCATACAAGACATTGAAGCCTGTCTGCTTTACGCGGCTGACCAGATCGGCCACCCGGTGGTGCTGGCGGCGGAATGAAATTCCTAGTCGATGCGCAGCTTCCCCCGGGAATATGTCAGCGCCTGCGGCAACTTGGTCATGAAGCTATACATGTTTCAGACATCGGACCTAATGACGCTGCGGATGCACAGATTGCAACGGCGGCAGTCGCGGGAAATATGATCTTAATCACCAAAGACGAGGATTTTTTGGCGCTTAGAAGGCCGGATCGCTTTGCAATGCTTTGGCTTCGGTGCGGCAATATCACCAATCAGGGTCTAGCCGCATGGCTTGAACCGCTTTGGCAAGATGTCGAAGCCTTACTGGAAGCTGGCGAAAGGTTGATTGAACTACGATGAACGCCACGCGCACCGAAACCGACAGCTTCGGCCCTATCGAAGTCCCCGCCGACGCCTATTGGGGTGCGCAGACGCAGCGGAGCATTGCGAACTTCCCCTTTCCGCCGCATGAGCGGATGCCGATGGGAATTATTCATGCGCTTGCGTCAGTAAAGCAGGCCGCAGCGCGGGTGAACCGCAAGCATGGGCTGGATGATAAGCTTGCCGATGCTATTGAAGCCGCCGCAGCCGAAGTGGTTGCGGGGCAGCATGACGATCAGTTTCCGCTGACCATCTGGCAGACGGGTAGCGGCACGCAATCGAACATGAACGTCAACGAAGTGATTGCCGGACGTGCCAATGAAATACTGACCGGCGCGCGTGGCGGCAAAACGCCAGTGCATCCCAATGACGATGTGAATAGGGGACAGTCGTCTAACGACAGCTTTCCGACGGCGATGCACGTTGCGGTGGCGCTTTCTATGGCCGGACAGCTCGGTCCCGCAATGCAAACTCTGGGGGACGCGCTTACTCGTAAAGCGAGCGATTGGCAGGACATCGTCAAAATCGGGCGAACGCATATGCAGGACGCAACGCCAATCACATTGGGACAAGAATTTTCGGCTTATGCCTATCAAATTGGCATGGCGCGGCTGGGTATTGAAAGTTCGACGACGGGCGGCGTCCATGCGCTTGCTCAAGGCGGGACTGCCGTTGGAACCGGGCTGAACGCGCCCGCAGGATTCGGTGCCGACATGGCTGCCGAATTAAGCGCGCTCTGCGGATTGGAGTTCCGCACAGCTGAAAACAAGTTTGAGGCGTTGGCAACGCATGACGCGCTGGTGGAGGTGTCTGGTCAGCTCAACACCCTCGCCGTCGCGCTCACTAAAATCGCCAACGACATCCGCCTCCTAGGCTCTGGCCCCCGCTCTGGCCTTGGCGAATTGTCGTTGCCAGAAAACGAACCGGGCAGCTCAATTATGCCCGGCAAAGTGAACCCAACCCAGTGCGAGATGCTGACGATGGTCGCCGCACAAGTCATCGGCAATCACACCGCCGTAACGGTGGGCGGGATGCAGGGGCATTTGGAACTGAATGTGTTCAAGCCGCTGATCGGCGCCAATGTGCTGCGTTCGATCGAGTTGCTCAGCATCGGCATGGAAAGCTTTGCCAAAAACTGCGTCGAGGGGATCGAGCCGAACCGGGATCGCATTGCCGAGCTGGTGGAACGATCACTAATGCTCGTCACCGCGCTGGCGCCTGTGATCGGCTATGACAATGCCGCAAAGATCGCCAAGCACGCGCACCAGAACAATCTGACGTTGAAACAAGCCGCACTGGCCCTCGGGCTGGTTGACGAAGCAACCTTTGATACCCATGTCAGACCGGAGGACATGGTTTGAGCTTCTAAGCCCCTCCCCTTCAGGGGAGGGGTTGGGGTGGGGCTTGTCAGTGTAGCGCTGCGCCTAAAATCCCCACCCCGCTGCGACTAAGCACCTACGGCGCTAAGTCTCGCTGCCCCTCCCCTAAAGAGGAGGGGCTAAGAAAAGGAATTGCAAATGCCCTTATTAAAAACAATCGCAGGAGCCGTAATTGGCGAAGCTGTTGGCCGCAAACGCGGTAACGGTTTACTTGGCGCAGGCCTAGGCATCGTCGCCACGCGTATTGCAACACGGTCATTGCCCGGCGCATTGCTGGTCGGCGGTGCGTTGGTGGCAAAGGCGGTTTATGACCGGCGGAAAGAGAACTCAGTTAATACTGATGTACGCAAGCAGAGGAAACATTCAATTGTCGCAAAAAATTGATCCACTTTTAAGGGCTCACTTCAAGTAATTGGCTCGGGAAATCATTTCCAACGACCGTTGTGCTCGCAACTATGGACGCTCTCAGAACATTATCGGTGAAATTGAACGCGCACTCGTAGAAGCCTATAAACTAGGAAATTCTGGTGACACTAGAACTACCGTCTCACCGGCGCATAAAGCAGCTAATTTTTTGAATTGGATAGAAATTCCAATCAGATCACGCGACACGTTATCAATGATGACGTTGGGTTTAAGCACAATATTTGGGCTACCGGATTACCCGTTTGCAGAAATTGAGAAATTCTATGAGGACGAAAAACCGCGTTGGGCCTTGATTCAGAATGGTGCAATTTCTGATCGAACTATGGCTAATGGTAGTGTAGCTCCTCTCATCAGGCTTAGGCTTATTGAGCCTATTTCCAAACTCGCGGACCGTTTTTCTCTGACTCAGTTGGGAATCGCAACCGCTGAGGAATACTGGCGTCGTTACAACAGCAAGGACAAAACCTTACCTAAAATTGGTGTTCGCTGGTAAGTGAAATAGCGGTCTCAAATACAACTATATTGCTATGTAACCTTCCCCGTAACCCAGTACCCCGTCGCTCCCGCCTGCCATTCCTTCACGCTTTCCAGCGGAGCGGTCAGCATCATGATGTTAAGCGCGAGGTTGTCGCGGATCATCCAGCCGACAAAGACTTCAAAGATCAACGCGATCACCAAAGTCGCCTTCCACGGCAGCCGCGATGCGATGAAGAAACCGATAATCATCCAAAATATATCCGCCAGCGAATTCACGATGCTGTCGCCTTCATAGCCCCAACTGATCGTCACTTCGCGGTAACGGTCGATGATGATGGGAGAGTTTTCCAATATCTCCCACGCGCCCTCGGCGATAATCGCTAGCGAGACTGCGACACCAAGCGGAAACAGCGCAGGCCATTTTTTGCGCAGCAAATGCCCCGCGCCGAAAAACAAAAAACCATGGATAATATGGCTAGGCGTGTACCAATCGGCCAGATGCTGGCTGTTTTCGCTCGATTGCACGACCAGATGGATCAGCTTCACCGTCCCGCATGCGCAAATCGGTGGGCGGCCCATGCTCAAAAGGATCGCACCGATGATCAGGAACAGGACGAACGCGATGGCTGCGCTGAACTTACTTATCCGCAATGGCCAATTCACAATTCGATTCCTCCCAAAAGACGCTTGACGCCTGCCCTACTCTTCGAGCAGTAGCGGCTATGGTTGAGAGCGGCAATCCTGGTACATCGAAACTCGACCGGCGCGGGCTATTGTTCGTGCTGTCCTCGCCGTCGGGTGCGGGCAAATCGACTTTGTCACGGATGTTGTTGGCGGCGGACGGCCAAATCGCATTATCCGTCAGCTACACCACACGCCCTCCGCGCCCGGGCGAAGTGGGCGGCAAGGATTATCATTTCACCGATACCGCAACGTTCAAGGAAATGGCAGCCGCCGGTGCGTTCCTTGAATGGGCGCATGTATTTGGCCATCGTTACGGCACCCCCAAGGCACCTGTTGAGGCCGATCTGGCAGCAGGCTGCGATGTCCTGTTCGACATCGACTGGCAAGGTGCGCAGCAACTGTATCAAGAGGCTGGCCCTGACGTAGTCCGCGTTTTCGTCTTGCCGCCCTCAATCGACGAACTCGAGCGCCGCCTGCACACCCGTGCGCAGGATAGCGACGATGTCATCACCGACCGCATGGCGCGCGCTAAATCTGAAATCGGCCATTGGGATGGCTATGACTATGTGTTGATAAACGACGATGTCGATCGCTGTTTCGCACAAGTCCGCCAGATTTTAACTGCCGAGCGATTAAAACGACGCCGCCAAAAGGGGCTGATTGGCTTTGTACGCGACCTAGTTGCGGATTAGGCGCGCAGCAGGTCCAAAAACTCTACTGCTTGCATAAACTCTGCCTCACGATCTGTGCGGTTTTTTTGCGCCCAATAATCGGCGCCCCATAGTTCTTCTTGCCACAGTTCATCGAGGCAGCTGGCTTGCCATAATTCTGATGCGCTCCCTGCCCGTTCGACCAATGCCAGTGTAGCGACCAGTGAGCCCGAGAGATGCGCAAGCTTTGCCATAGCGGCCAATTCAAACGTGCCGCGCGCAGCGACCGCTGCACCGAGCTTCTCTAGCGAAGCGGCGGGCTGTGGCTTAGGCATAATGCCTTCGACCAAATTGAAGCTGACATCATAGCGCGCCCGCGCCCAGTCTAGCCAAGGGTCCCACTCCGCCGCTTGCCGAACCGCCAAAGCGTCTTCGGCCTCAGCACGATAACAAAACGCATCGGTTTGGCTATATGCAGCGATCCGCGCGGCAAATTCAATGCGGTCAGGCGCGACATGGTCGATGGCGGCGTTGGCAAAGCCGGTGAATGGCATTGTCGCGGGGTCGATGTCTTTTTCGACCGCGCACCATTCCGCCACGACAGCATCAGTCAGTGCGGTTGACGGCAGCAGCAACGCGTTGCGCATCGGTGTTTTGAGCGGACGGCCATCCAGCTCTATGCCAAAACCCCATGCGCTTTGCTGCGTCGTAACCTCTTTCCAAAACCGGCGCATATCAGTTCTTGTTCGCGTCGTGTTTTTTCCACATTTTCTTGACAATGATCGGCAGCGCAAAAAATTCAAACATCCCCATAACAACAAAGATATATCCGACAAATTCCATGCCGATAAGCAGCTTACGGGTGATGATCATCAGCCCGAGCATGACCAGAAAAACAGCCACAAACCGAATGACGTTCAACATCATAAACCGCTGAAAAGCTTGTTTCTCAGTTTCTTCACGCGTCATCATAAGGCCTCCAAAACCGATTTTAATTCTTCCATAGTTTCAACTAGGAAATCTGCCCCTGCCGCGCGCAGCTCTCCCAGCGGATGGTAGCCCCAGCCGACGCCTATCGTTTTGCATCCCGCCGCAACGCCCATGTTGATATCATACACCGTATCGCCGATCATTACTGCATCGGACGCCGCCGCGCCGCTGTCGGCCAGCGCCTGATGAATCATCGAAGGATGCGGTTTTGACGGATGCCGGTCGGCGGTTTGCAGGCTGACGAACAGTCCTTTGATACCGTGGCCGCTAAGGCAGCGTTCCAACCCGCGATCTGACTTTCCCGTGGCGACCCCCAGTAACCAGCCGCTGTCGCTGAGGTCGCTTAGCAATGACGAGATGCCATCGTACAAAGGCTCATGCTCCAAACCGTTGTTGCGCAGCGTCAAATAGGATGTGCGGTACTGTTCGACCATTTCAGAATGCACTGCTGAATCAGCGTCCGGCAACAGCACACGCATGATTTCAAACAAGCTCAATCCGACAATCCGCCTGATCGCATGGCGTGGCGGCGAAACCACACCCGCCTGTTCAAACGCATGTTCCATCGCGATGCAAATGTTGGCCTGGCTGTCGACCAGCGTCCCGTCACAGTCGAAAATGGCGAGGCGTTTGCTCATTTCACCCATTCACGCATGAAATGCGCCATCGCCTTTTTACCCATTTTTTCCAGCTCATCGGCAACGCGTGTTCGCTCGATCTCAGTCTTGTTTTGCGATAGTTTTAGCGTCGGTCGCCATGCCATCACCTCCATTTCAAATCCGATGATCGCACCCAGCATACTGTGGAACTTGCCGTCGTCCATCTTGTCGCGGGTCCAGGGCGTTTTGGGGGCGAGCTTTGCTTCATTAACTGCGCTTAGATCATCGAGCAGAGCAATCAGTCCGTCCTGATCCATCGCGCGCACCGGCCCCTCCATCTCAATGCTGATATAGTTCCACGTCGGAACCTGATCAGGTCCGACGTACCAATCGGGGCTGACATAGGCATCGGGACCGTTGACCACGATCAGCGCATCGGCGCCAGCCAGCGTTTTGGTCAACGCATTGCCGCGCGCGAGATGAAACTGCACCGCGCCATCGCCGGTTGAATAGAGCGAAACTTGCCCCACGCGCGGGCCATTGGGCGTTTGCGCGAAGATCATGCCAAAGCCGACTTCCTGCAACAGTGCTTCCATCAAGGCGCGCTGCTGCGCATCGCTGCCTGTGGCGCGGAAACGGGGATCGGGATGCATTACGGCGTCCTTTTTGGAGCAGCCTTTTTGACCGCTGGCTTTTTGGCCACAGCTTTATTGGAGACCGCTTTGTTGATGACAGTTTTTTTCGCCGCAATCTTTTTACCGGTGGCCAATTGGCTCGCTTTTGCAGGCGCGCGCCGTTTGTCCTTTGGCCCGTCGGTTGAACCCCGCGACCGCCGTTCACCTTTGCGCTCTTTACGCGCCGACTTGGCGATATTGGCGGCAACGCGCTTTTTACCTTCGCTGGTCTCGGCAAACTTTGGCGCGTCGAGAACCAAAGCATCGCCCAATTCGATATTTAGCCCAAGGTCAGCAAAGCTTTCGGCCATATGCGGAGGCAAATCAGCGGTAATGTCGATCTGGTGCCCCTTGGGATGGTCGATGCGCAGTCGCCGTGCATGCAAATGCATCTTGCGGCTGATCGTGCCGGTCAAAAACGCATCTTTGCCGCCGTATTTACCGTCGCCAACAATAGGATGGCCGATGGCGGCCATATGCACGCGCAGCTGGTGTGTGCGACCGGTATAGGGCTGCAACTCGACCCATGCACAGGCATTACCCGCCCGCTCGACGACGCGATATCGGGTACGCGCAGACGCCCCTTCTTTCTCATCGACGTGCATTTTCTCGCCGCCGCTGCCAGGTTGTTTGGCAAGCGGCAGATCGATGAAGCCGTCATAGATGGACGGGACACCGACAACGAGCGCCCAATACACTTTGCGGGCCGTCCGCGACGAAAACGCTTTGGCAAAATGTGCTGCCGAACGCGAAGTCCGCGCCACCAGTAATACACCCGATGTGTCCTTATCCAGCCGGTGGACCAGCTTTGGCCGGTTATCCAGACCAAAAGTCAGCGCATCGAGCAAGCCATCAACATGCGCTTCAGTTTTGGTTCCACCTTGGGTCGCAAGCCCAGGCGGTTTATTAAGGATCAGCGCAGCATCATCGCGGTGGATCACCATATCCTTGGCAAAATCAACCTCTTGGTCAGTCAACTCGCGCCGTGTGCGTGCAGGCTTTCCGGTCACTGCGGCTTCAGAGTCAGCGGGCGGTACCCGGATTTCCTGTCCACCCTCTAAACGATCGCCCGGCGTTGCCCGCTTTCCATCAACACGTAATTGCCCCGTCCGCGCCCAGCGCGACACCAGATTAAAGCTTGCATCAGGCAGATGCCGTTTGAACCAGCGATCAAGACGAATGCCGTCATCATCCGGCTCGACTTTAAAATGACGGATCGCAGTTTCAGCTTTGCTCATGTCAACACCCCGCGGCCCAAGGCAAGTCCGGCAAATAACGCGACAAGCGCCAGCAACACCGACGCCAATGCATAGCTACCCGCCAGCACCACCTGCCCGCGTTCCACCATCATCGCCATTTCCAGACTAAACGCGCTGAACGTTGTAAAACCGCCCAAAAGGCCGACGCCGAGCAACAGGCGCATTGGCTCGCCGCTATCGCCAGCCCGCAGCAGCCATGTCGCCAGCAACCCCATAATAAAGCCTCCAAAAACATTGACGACCAAGGTGGGCCAAGGCCAATCGCTGCCACTAACAGGCAACGCGCGCGCCACCCAATAGCGCAAAGCTGCGCCAAGTGCGCCGCCGACCATAACAAATAATATCGATTTCATGGCGCGCGGCTTAGCCGCCAATGCGCGCAAAGGAAAGGCTAGGAGATTACTTCCCGTCGTCGCGGAAATACACTGTCCCATTGAGCATCAACAAGCCCCGGTCCAGCTTCCCCATTTCATGCACATAAGCAGCAAAGGACAGCCGCGAAATCCGCCCATCTGGATAGGTCAGTTTCAAAGTGTAGCCCTCTACATCATAACGTCCGCGTGTGCCGCCACCGGTGCTGCCGCCCATTGCGGTCCCTCCCTCGGCACCCGCGCCTGGACCGGTCATGAAGGAATTGCTCCGGTCACTACTGAAACTGCCGTCCGGGAAGAAGGTATAGCTGCTTTCGCTCAAAAAGCTGTTCCCGCCGCCAACGGCTTGGTTGCCGCCGCCGCTGACATGGCGATACTCGCCGCTCAACTTCATGCCTTTTGGCCCACCGGTCATCAGATTGTCGCCGGTGACCGGAACTGTGCTGGTTTCACCGTCATTCCACCGAACGGTGATCGTCGAACCGGAACGGGTCCAACGGCCCCATTCACCGGGATTTTTCTGAGCCTCGACGACCGGCTCAATATAAGCGGGAGGCCGATCAAAGTCGCTGAAGGCTCGGCCATCTTTCAGCAAAACCGGGCCGTCAATTTCATAACCAGTCATAAAGCCGCCTGCACCCATTGTGTTGCGACCTTCGGTATGTATCCCGGCGATCTGAGCATCTTTAAGACCATTAGTTGGCGGCGGAGCCAGTGTCGCTGCGATAATTTTTTGCCGCCGCGCCTCCAGCGCACCGGATCGCACCTGTAGCTTTGCTTGTTCGACACCATAAGCGCAGGTTTTCAGCCAACCCTTATTGGGGCAGCGAACGCCGATTAGGACGGTCTTTCCGTCTACGGTGCGTTCTGACCCCGCCATGTGGATCGATGGACCGTCAAACGCCTCGGGATATTCGCGCCTGATCCAGGGATTATCCGCAGTCCCCACCCATTGCGCCGTACCGGGATTTTCGGCGATCTGATCATTCAGGTCATCAGTCAAATTATCCGACATCTGTTTAATAGCAGCGGGCAGTTGATCGGCGGAAATGGTGCGCGGCGGCGTGACATATAGCGTTGCCTTTCGCAGCCCGTTCCAGTTGCTGTTGACAGCAATCGAGGTGCCATCGCTGGCATATTGCCCGTCCCACCCCGCAACATTAAGCGGCGTCGAAGGTTCCGGCACTTTCAATTGTCCCGATTGCAACAGAGCCACGCCAGTCAACATTTTGCGTAGGCACATTTCGAACTGGTATTCAGTGGGCCTATCGGCATCGTCAGCCTCGCACCTCGCCGTGAAAGCAATATAGCTGTTATTGACGGTTGTGATGACGCCCCAAAATCCGGTGATGTCATCAAACGCATAGTTCCAGCGATACTTGACCACCAACAGGTTAGGAGCCAATTCCTTGGCGAGACGCAAATCGAGCTTTGTCGGTTCCAGCGAATCATCACCGAGATCATCGCCGTCAAAATGGCTGGCCAGCACCTGTTGCGGGGTTCGCCCTGCCACCGGCTCTTCGGCCATCAGGTTGAGGTACAGATCACTTTGCCACGTATACATTGTAGGATGCAGCGTCAGTATGCCTTCGCGCCAATCCTCCGCCTCCCAGTCACCCAGCGCCGCGCTTACGTGTTTGGAGAATTCGGTCGGTGGGTCATCAGCAGCAAGCGCCGGTGTGCTGATGCTCGATGCCAGCCAAGCAATTACCGCAAAGCGGCGCATCTCACTTTTTCCGCACCAGCCCTGATGGGGTCAGTTCGAACAAATCAACGTCAATCCCCATTTCCTTGGCCCCGGCACGCGTATCTGCCTTTACTTTTGCCAATGCGGCGGGATCGGACGCCGTCGCTTGCAGCATCGCATCAAAGAGAAATGCCTGAATCATCAGTCCTTCAGAAAACTGCTGCTTTTTTGCGTCTTCCAACTTTAGCATTCCCGGCGTTGCACCCAGCGCGCTCGTCGCCATTTTCTGCACGCCTGCAATCTGCTCAGGCGTGTTCTGGTCGGTCCGACCGTTCGCTGCCATCCACGCATTCAAAAGATACATGGCATAAGCATCCGCCATATTATCAGTTTTCAGACCATATTGCGCAACGGCTTTGCCGATCTCATCGATGATATCGACTTGCGCAAACACTTGTTCGAACTGCCCAGCAACTTCTGGATTCATGCCGCGCAAGCCGTCGATAAATACCGCGATATTCTGTTTCCGGACATCAAGCGAAGCTTTGTAATTAAGCGCAGCAAGCGATGCTGCCGACGGCGCAGCAATGGCTTTGCCCGCGCGTGCCGCCTCGGCCTGAGTATTGGCGCTCGATGAAATCGTGTTGGTCAGCGCGCCCATATCGAACACGCCCTGCGCCATTACGGGCGATGCAACTAGCAAGCCAATCAATGCAATCAAACTCGACAACGAAATTTTTGAATAGCTTTGCATAAGTCATCCCATCTCGACGAATCTCTGTATCGTGATGCCTAAAATGACGCTTGATCGACAATTTTCCTAGCGAAAAATCGGAAACATGGTTTGTCGCATGTAAAATAAAAAGGGGGCCGCAAAGCCCCCTAAGTCGTTCGGTATTTTCAAGAAATGGTTAGAACGGGACGATCAACGTCCATTATTGGCCACGATATCAACAGAAGTGCCGCCGCCAGAAAGTGCGTTTAGGGTTACAACATAAGCGCCGCCATCATTATCGCGCGTTCCGCCAAGTACATGTTCGCCATCACGGACTTCATAATCGGCGGTAAAGCCAGACCGGCGGGCACGGGTATAGTAATAATCGGCCACCGCCTGCATAGAGGCGGATGTTGAAAAGCTGACAACGCGGATGTCGCAAATGCCGCCCTCAACGCCGCCGGCTTCTTGTACACGGCCTTTGGGATATACTGGGAATTCGGTCGGCATCCGTGCGACCCAACCTGCGCCATATTGCAGCTTAGCTTCGCATGTACCTTTGCCGCGCTTTACACCCTGTTCGGCCGCGAGCGATTCAAGCGTTTGTGCACCACCATTGTTGGCGCTGCAATCCTTGCAGTCGCCAGCAGCGACGACGGTTGGTCTGGGTGCGCGCATCAATTTGGAGTTGTCGAGGTCAGCAGCAGACGCTGTTGAGCCTTCATAGCCAGTATCAGGCGGGACAGAACCGTCGAGCGGTTGATCAGGCGCCTTTACCATATTGCTGTTGCTGCTTTCAGCAAGCGCGGGATCGACAAGGATACGATCCTCGAGCGCACCGTTCATCGCAGGGTCTGAACCCTTGCCCGTAAGCTTGTCATCGAGGGCTGCGACTTCTTCACCATTTTCGCCGGTGCCGCAAGCGGCAAGGCTTAAAGTCAGCATCGACGCCGAAAGGATCGCTACCGTCGAGCGGCGGAATAGGCTGTTCTTGTGCACGATAAATGCTCCAACTGTATTTGAACGACGACGCTGCGCGCTTATTATAGCCAATGCCAGCCCGAAACAGGGTTAACCGGCACAGCCTAGACATTAATACTGATTGAAACGGCCTGCAATACCTGTGCTGTGCCAGCGCGGGACAAGCCAGCGTCATCGGTTAACAGCGTCATCAATTCGAAGCGGATAAGCGCGTTACTTCACGATGCCGCGATAGGACAATGTCCCCTCGCCGCCTGGAGGAATAGCATAAGGAAACACCCAGCGCACATGCGTTACGTCTTCAATCGCGGCGGCGCGGATGATGTCAGCCACTCCATCAGCAGCCTTCGCCTGCACTTGCAGATTGACAAGCTTACCCCAAATCTTGCCGCCATCGACCGACACCTCGGCCCACTCCTCGACTGCCGAGATGAACTGCACCGGCCCGGGCATAGGGTTGGTCGCACGAAAGCCGGTTGCCGGCAATCCGCTCTGATTTTTGTATTTGAGGGTAAAGACAACGCGGTCGCCCGGCGTGACGATAACGTCTGAAGGCTTTTTCAACGCGGATTGCTCTTTGCCATCGGCACCTACCTCTACGCGCTCAATCAACGCATCGCTGGTCAGCACGACGCGCCCTGCATCGGCGGTCTGCGCATGTGCGGGGGCTGCATAAGCCGCAAGCGAGCCAATACAAGCCGCCCCGGCGAGCGCTGCTGCATAAAACAAATCCAATTTGCGCAAAACTTGCATCACACTTCGCTCCGAATTTAACCCTGATCCCGCTTTCGCGTGATTATATGGGTAAATTCTGGCGAGAAATGGTTAACAAGCCGTAAATCGGGCGCAACAAATCAGACAATTCTGAGGAAATCGGTGACTAGCCGCAAATGCCTATCCTCGCGCATGATCCGATATCAGCTCGACAATCCGCCCGATCTGCGACGGCGGCAAATCATGCGCCATTTCGTCTATGATCTCCAAACGGGCACGAGCAATATGCCGCGCTATATCTTCGCTACCCTCTTTTGGCACCAACGGATCGGCACCGCCATGGATGATCAGAGTGCGTGTAGTGATGTTCTTTAGCCGCTCAACCCGGCTGCCATCGGCGATAATGGCGAGCAGTTGTCGTTTTGACCCCACAGGATAATAGCCACGATCAAAGGCTCTGCCGGCCTGCTCGGCATGCGCGCTTTCGGGGCGGGCCGGATCGGGATAGGAAAATGATCGGACTAGTTCGGCACCAAATGCCACCGCTTCGTCCCTGCTAGCATCCGACGGGCGCTTGACCATAAAGCGACGCTGGATATCGGAACGTGCGCCTGGCAATCCCGGCGCGCCGCTTGACGACATGATCGAGGTCATGCTCAGCACACGATCGCGGCGGTTCGCGGCCATCAATTGCACGATCATCCCGCCCATAGACGCGCCGACAACATGCGCCTTTTCAATACCCAACGCATCCAGCAGCCCGATACCGTCAGCGGCCATATCAGAAAGGCTGTAGGGTACGTTGACGCCCAGCCCCAAACGCGCCTTGAACATTGTCCAAATCAGATTGGGTGCTGCTGCCCCCTCCATCCGCTGCGACATGCCTACATCGCGGTTGTCATAATGAATGACGCGAAACCCGCGCGCGACAAGGGCTCGGATCATTTCATCCGGCCAAGCAATCATCTGGGCCCCAAGGCCCATGACGAGCAATATGACAGGCGCATCCGGGGCACCGTTGTCTTCATAATACAACGTGATGTTGTTGGCGGTAATGGTCGGCATTGATTTCCCTCTGCTCGCGCACCGTCAATTCGCCACGCAATATTATCCCACGCCTAACACAAAAGCGCAAATTAGCGAGCCAGTAGCAGTGCAAAAATTCCCGCAAGCGCAAGGACAACAAAGGCGCCGACGCCGATAAAGATCGACGGGTTAATGTCAAACGTGGCCTTGGCCTGTTCTTTCACGCGGTTAAGCAATTCGGGCCAAGTGTAGCTGACAAAATCACCTTGGCTCATAATCCCGATCAAAGAGCCATCATCGTCCACCACCGGCAAATGCCGGAACCGGTCGTTGGACATCTGACGAAGCCAATCGAGCAAATCGTCATCTGCGCGCGCCAGCCTCAAGTCCGACGTCATGATCGCGCTTAAAGGTGTCTTTTTGGGGTCCAAGCTATTGTTCAACAGTCGGCGCATAAAATCGCGTTCAGTGACGATGCCTAACGGTTTTCGATCAGGTGAAATGATAACCGCCGCGCCATAGTTTTTTTCACTCATTGCTTGGACCGCTGTAAAGACGTTTTCATCCGGGCTAAACGTCATGACCGCACCTTTGCGGCTGAATTCGGGTCTATCTTTAATTTGCATCCTCTATTCCTCCTCGAGAGCAATTTCCCGTGGCTGCATTTAAGGACCGGCACTATCTCGACAATACGGCATTTAGGTCATTCGAAACCGCGACACAGCATCAGGAGGAATGAAAAAAGTCGTGCACCGTCTGCGCGACCGCCGCTGAAACGCCTGGTGCCATCTGCAAATCCTCTAGGCTAGCCGAGCGCACCGCGCGCGCTGTACCGAAATGCAGCAACAGTGCCTTTTTGCGCGATGGACCGATGCCCGGCACATCGTCGAGCGGGCTGGCGGTGATCGCTTTGGCCCGTTTTGTCCGGTGCGCACCGATCGCGTAGCGGTGCACTTCGTCCCGCAGCCGTTGCAGGTAAAACAGCACCGGCGCGTTAACCGGCAGCATGATTTCGCGGCCATCGGGAAAGTGAAAGACTTCACGCCCGTCGCGGCCATGATGCGGCCCCTTGGCGATAGCGATCAACGGTACATCCTCGACGCCGATTTCCTCCAGCGCAGATTTCACAGCACTCATTTGGCCTTTGCCTCCGTCGATGAGGACTAGGTCGGGCCAACCGCCGCCCTTGCCATCACCTTCGCGGTCGGGGTCTTCTTCTTGGGCACGGCTAAACCGCCGCTGGAACACTTCGCGCATCATCGCATAGTCGTCGTCGGTTGCGGCCTGTTTGATGTTGAATTTGCGGTATTGGTTTTTGATGAAGCCTTCCGGCCCCGCGACCACCATAGCGCCCAACGCATTGGTCCCCGAAATATGGCTGTTGTCGTAAACCTCGATCCTTTGTGGCGGTTCGGCGAGTTCGAACAGGTCTGCAACTTCGCGCAGCAGCTTGCCCTGTGTGGTTGTTTCCGCAAGCCGCCGGTCGAGCGCCTCCTCGGCATTGCGCTTTGCTTGCGTCACCAGCTTCACCCGGTCGCCGCGTTGCGGATAGGTCACCGTTACTTTGCGCCCGATCTGCGCGCTCAACGCCTCGGCGAGCAACGCCTCCTCAGGCAGTTCGCGGTCCAGCATGATCGTTGGCGCTGGCGGCACTTCTTCATAAAACTGCGCGAGCACCAATGTCAGCACCTCTTCCTCGCTGATGTCTTGCACATGTGTCGGAAAGAAAGCGCGATGGCCCCAATTCTGCCCGCCGCGAATGAAAAACGCCTGAATGCCCATCACACCATTTTTATGCGCCAATGCAAAGATGTCGGCATCGCCAATGCCCGCGGCATTGATCGCCTGCGACCCTTGGATAAAGGTCAACGCCTTCAACCGATCGCGAACCATAGCGGCGCGTTCAAAATCCAGCGCAGTCGATGCAGACTCCATTTCTTTGGCCAGCTTTGCCTGAACTGCCGTTGATTTACCGCCTAGGAATGCTTTTGCATCGCTGACCAGTTCGGAATAACCAGCCTTATCAATGCGATCGACGCAGGGGGCTGAGCAGCGCTTGATCTGATACAACAAACACGGCCGGTCGCGGTTGTTGAAGAAACTGTCGCTGCAACTCCGCAACAGGAACAGTTTTTCCAGCGCGTTCAGTGTCACATTGACTGAACCAGCGCTGGCAAACGGCCCGTAATATTCGCCCTTAAACCTCCGCGCCCCGCGATGTTTTTGAATACGAGGATAATCATGGTCGGCGCGCAGCAGGATGAAGGGAAAGCTTTTGTCGTCGCGCAGCAATACGTTGTAAGCTGGGCGATACCGCTTAATCAGCTGCGCCTCCAACAGCAGCGCCTCAGCCTCGCTGTTGGTGGTCACAATCGTCATGCTCCGGGTCAGCGACACCATCCGCCGCAACCGGTTGGGAAGGCGGTCGACCTGCGTATAGTTGGTCACCCGGTTTTTCAGCGCCCGGGCTTTGCCAACATACAACACATCGCCGCGCGCATCGTGCATGCGGTAGACGCCAGGTTTGGCGGGAAGCGTTTTCAACACATTGCGTATCGCCGCGATGCCGCCATCCAGATCGGGCTGGTCAGCACCACGCACAGCGTAAGTCTGCGCCTCTTCATTAAAGCGCGAGGCGGCATTGGGCTGTTCAGGACGTTCTGCTTTGGACATTTCGGTGCAATAGGCTACTTAAGGGTTAGGAACAGGAAGAGGTCGACGTTAGATGCAACTGAACGGAAAAACCATATTATTGACGGGCGGAACCGATGGAATCGGACGCGAACTGGCCGGGCAGTTGAAAGCCAAGGGCGCGACGGTGATTGTCACTGGCCGTACGGCGGAACGGATCGCGGCGGCGCGGTCGGCCGGCTATGAAGTAATTTCCGCTGATCTGTCGAACACGGCTGGGGTGGATGTCGTATTGGCAGCGATCAAAGGGCGGGACATTGATGTGCTGATTAACAACGCAGGCGTTGGCAGCGACCACGATTTTCGCGAGGCTGCGCCTGATTTGGCCGACAATGACCGGTCCATCTTTGCAAACTTCAACGCGCCAGTGCATTTGATTGCCAGTATGATGGACCCGTTGAAGAAGCGGCCCGAGGCGATGATTGTCAATACCACGTCGGGGTTGGCGATAGCTCCGCGTGCAGGCGGGCCTATCTATTGCGCGACGAAGGCCGCATTGCGCAGTTACACGCTGGCGTTGCGCGAGCAGCTAAAGGGCACACGCATTCATGTGCTGGAAGTTCTGCCGCCGGTGGTGGAAACCAAGATGACTGCCGGGCGCGGCAGTAAGAAAATGAGCCCGCAAGATTGCGCCGCCGAGATTGTGCACGCGATGGAGGCCAATGCCAAGGAAGCAAACGTCGGCATGGTCAAGTTTTTGCGCGTGGTTTACAGTGTCTCGCCAGCGTTGGCACGGCGGATTATGATTGGGTTTTGACGGGGGCTGACGGTATTTCAGCCCCGTTGGACGAAGGTCGAACGCCCCCACGACCAATAGCATTACCACTCCGTCGCCCCGTGCTTGACACGGGGTTAGGCTTTTGTCGGCGACGAAGTAGAAAAGCCAAGCCCCGTGTCAAGCAAGGGGCGACGGTCAAATTGTAGTTGTAAAGCGAAAGCTGAGCCATGTGCCTGATGGCACTTAGCTCAATTCAGCTTGGCGATCGTTTCATCAACCAAGCCAGCGTCCGCTTTGCCGTCATGGTGCTTCACAATCAAAGCTTCAGCGGCCATCGCAGCCACGGATGCAGCATGCGCCCGCACATCGGCAATCGCAGCGCGTTCGGCAGCCGCAATCTTATCCTCTGCCGACTGCGCACGGCGGGCGATCAATGTCGTCGCATCGGTTTTGGCTTTGGCGATGATCGCTTTGGCTTCTTCCTCGGCATGTGCCTTCATGGCTTCGGCGTCGATAGCGGCTTGCTTGGCTTTCGCCTCATAGTCCGCTTTGATCGCCTCGGCTTCTTTGCGAAGGTTGGTCGCTTGATCGAGCTGATCCTTGATGCCAGCAATCTGCTTGTCGAGCATCCCGCCGACCATCGCAGGCACTTTTTTCCAGATGAAGATGCCGATTACGGCCAGCATCGCCATCGCCACCCACATCGTAGGGTCAAGGCCCAAGGCGCTTGGGTCGGTATGGACTTCGCCACCACCATGCGCTTCAGTTGAAGCCTGAGTCATTTTTACTTCCTCAGCCATTGGCCAATACCGCCTTCACAGCAGACGCAGCTTGCTGCGCGCTAACCTTGGCGCCTGAAACCTTTGCGACAATGTCGGCGGCGGCTTCAGTCGCTATTGCTTCAATGCCAGCCAATGCCTTACTGCGTGCCTTGGCAAGATCAGCTTCAGCAGCGGACAATTGCGCCGCCACCTCTGCATCAGCCTTGGCCAGTCTTGCTTCAGCATCCTTGACACCCCTGGCCTTGGCTGCTGCTGCTTTGGCTTGCGCCTCACTGCGGGCTTCATTCAAAGCATTGCTTCCGCCCGCAACCAAGCCATCGGCCTCGGCCCGCGCCTTTTCAGCAGCGGCGAGGTCATCCGCAATCTTGCGATCACGTGCGTCGACATTGGCGTCGATTTTTGTCACCATCGATTTGCCGACGGTGAAATAAATCAGGCCGAAGACGATCAGCGTCCAGAATATCTGCGACGCGTAGGTCGATAGGATTTGGTCGAATTGAGGCATTGTTCAGCCTATGCTGCTGGGTGGAAGAATTGCGAAAGGGCCGAATCGCTTCGGCACCCGATTACGCAGCCTTAAGGTAAAGCAGGATAGCGATCAGGAACGACAACAGGCCTAGAAGTTCAGCAGCCGCAAAGCCGATGAACAAACGGCCCTGCTGGCTGTCCGCAGCCGCCGGGTTGCGCAAAGCACCCTGAAGGAACGAGCCAAAGACGTTACCAACGCCTAAGGCGGCCATGCCTGCACCGATTGCTGCGAGACCGGCGCCGATCATTGCTGCTGAATTGACTTCCATAATACTAACTCCTTGTTCAAACTAAAAAATAACGGACGAAAAACTTAGTGCAAATTGACTGCATCGTTGATGTAGAGCGAGGTCAAAAGCGCGAAAACATAGGCCTGAATTGCACACACCAGCAGTTCGAGCAGCGTAATGGCGATCATCAGCATAAACGAAGGAATGGCGACAATCGGCGCAACCCAGACGGCCTCTGCATTCAAACCAGAAATCACAAAACCAGCCAGCACCTTCATCAAGACGTGACCTGCGGTCATCGCGACGAACAGCCGCAGCGCGAGGCTGAAAGGGCGGATGAGGAAAGAAAAAAGCTCAATGGGCGGGATCAGCCACAGCAACCACCACGGTGTACCATGGGGTACGAACAGGCTGAAAAAATGAAAGCCATGCCGCCAAAAGCCAACTACAAGAACAGTGCCAAAGCTCAAAACTGCCAGCACTGCGGTAACGGTCAGATGGCTAGTGACGGTAAAGGGATGGACGCCGGGAACGATACCGAAAGGCATCATGCCGATGAAGTTCGCCATCAAAATGAAGATAAACAGCGAAAAGACCAAAGGCACATATCTCTTGCCCTCTGGTCCGACGTTTGCCGACATCAGATTGTTGATAAAGCCGGTAACGCCTTCAACGGCCATCTGCCAGCGGCCGGGAACAAGCTCACGCTTCATTCCGCCAGCCATAAAGACCCAGATCGCGCCGAGAACGACGAGCATGAACAGGGACGAGTTGGTGAACGAGATGTCGTAACCAAAGATGTCCAGCTTCGCCAAAGGCTCAATCTGAAACTGGTGCATCGGATCGATTTTGCCGCTTTCGCCTGCCACGTTATACCAACCCTGCTTATGCCAAAGACCCCGCAAGCGAGGCCAAGTGAATACGATCAAAGCGCCCGGTTAGTCCGGACGCTCTTGTGAAATATTATAGATATTCCTGAAGGCGACTGCGATGCCCAAAAACATGCAAACCAACAGAAGCAAAGGCGTGGTATCCAGCCAGCGGTCAAACAACCAACCAACAAGCGAACCACCCGCAGGACCGGCGATCAGTTCGGTCAAGACCCGGTTCCCCTGCCGCATTCCTTTGGCTGGGGACACGTCTTGCCCGGTACGTTCTGCCTCGGCCTTCCGGACCATTTTCAGCTGCATGTCTAACGAATCGAGCCGAGGGTCTGTATTGCCGTTACCTTCCTGCGCGGGATCGTTGGAAGCCATGTGTTTCCTCCTATTTTGAAGAGGGAGAACCACTTGGAACCGGTCAACCCCGCCAAGGCAACGGTCCATTAGGAGAGGGTTCTATCGAAGTCAACCGCCGCACCCCACGTCTTGGCGATAATATGCTGCACCGCAAAAGCAAAGCGGCCCAGCGTTCATCACGCTGAGCCGCTTACGCGTGAAACGGCGTGCCTTAAAGCTTTGGACAGTTGGGCGACAAAACTGGCGGATTTGCGTCGCGCGTTAACCACCGACCATCAGGCGCCTGATATTTTTCGCCAATCGTCGTGTTGGCAATTTGAATACAACCAGCGGAACGAGCAGCTTCTTCAACAGTCGAGGGAGCCGCCAAGGCCTGCTCGGTATATTTCTTCAATCGCTTAATGCGGTTGTCAGCAACAAGTGCTTTGATTGATTCTGACGGAGGAACCACAAATCCGAGGAAACCGTCAGGCGTCTCGCCAATCAGACCCTGAGCGCGCGCCGCAGCATAAGCCGGATCACGCTGAGCATAAGCGGGCGCGGAAACAGCTAAGCCAAGAAGCATCGCTGCCAACAACATTTCGGTTCTATTCTGCATCTTTTCACCTGTTTTCATCAGAAAATATCGGGATTCTCGTCAATAACCTTTTTCGAGGAATCTTGCAGCCGAAGCAAAACCTCTTGCCGGATGGCGATATTGAGGTTGATCACAATCGGTTTGTCAGGTGCGGCAACTTGCACACAGCCTGAAAGCATCAGCCCATATAAAGACAATAAGAGAAACGATCCTTTTTTCATATCTGACAGAATCGCACTATCGCGACGCTTCGTCAATCCTAAGTGCATATGTATCCCTCTCGCTTTCGGCAGGCTGAACAAGGTATTCAGCAATCGTCATGGTTTCTTGGCTTCGCTTTCGGTGTCCGTAACAGGCGGGGCGTTGGCGTAGCTTTGGAAACGCTGCGCTGCATATTCGCCGTCATACAAAGACCGCAGATTCGCGATCAGCGACAAAAAGTCTGCTTCGATACGGATGTTGAACTGAATGGGTATTTTGGCCAGTTGCTTTGTAATGAAATTGCGTTTCGCGCCGCTGCCCTGTTGCAGCCCGCGGAAACGAACCTCGGTCACCAATTCCCCGCCAAGGTTGCCATTGACGCCGATTTCCATCTGTTCATAACGAATGGAGCGCAACGCTTCAAAAGCGAAGTTTGCCATGACGCCCATATCTTCATACGCGAGCGGCCCCAGATAGCTGACTTCGCCACCGCCTTTTCGCGATACCAAAAGGCCGCCGATAATACGACCGCCATCTTGGTCAAAAACCATCGGCAATGTGCCGTCAAAAATTCCCGCGACGCGCACATTATCGAGGTCATAGCTTGCGAGAAACTTTTCTGAGTCCAGCCCAACCAGCCTGAACGTCAGCGTCCGCGCGCTGGCAACATCAAAGTCGAGCGTTGTCGGGTCCAGAATAAGCTCGCCGCCATAAAACGGCCAGCTACCGCCTTCGATCCGCACCTTTTGATCGGGCAGCAATTGATACCGCAACTTGCCATCAAATGCTGGAACCCCCGGATTTACGACATCAATTTTTGCCATTTGCCCGGGCGCCGACTCCATGCCCAGCAGGTCGGTAAAATTCACATCGGTGGTCAGGCCCGTGACCGGACCGAACGCCGCGCCAAAGTCTAGGCCTTGCGTGCCAAATTTACCGCGACTGGTGACGCCGTTGCCGGTCCATTCGATAATGCCGTCACCCGATACGCTGCCATCGACATCCGCCACTACGCCGACGGTTAATGGAGTCAGCATTTCGGGCTGCAAGCGGTCACCAAAAACCAGCCCGTCCACCGCCAGCAATGCACGCCCCGTGCTGCTGTTCAGTTCGTGCCGGATATCGACATCGGCCACGCGGATACCGGTTTTGGGTTCGGCCAAATAGCCAATTGCGGTGATGATATTGTTTTCCAAGGCGATCTGCATATTGGGCACAGCCATCGTCTTAAACCGGTCGACCTGCTCGGCGTCCGACACATTCGCCATGCCGTCGAGCGTCAGCACGCTGTTGTTCCAACCCCAATTGCCGTTAGCCGCTTCGATCAACAAAGGCACATTGCCGATCTGCCCTGCCCCGCCCTCTAGCGTGCCGGACAAGCCGCTGCCCCCTGTAAATCGTCCGCCAAGGCTCGCCATATTAAACTGTGTCAGTGCATCAGGAGGCCCCAAATCGACCGAGACGTTGCTCGCGGCAAAACCGCTATCGAGATCGAAACGAACATTGCCGCCTTTAAATGCCAGCGGCGTCCTGCCCAGGGTCCCTCGCCCTGCAATTTTCGGCGAGGTAAAGACCATCCGCGTTTCGCCGCCCGCAACTTGCAAAATCGGTCCATTTTGCGCGCAAGCCTGAAACGCCGTTGCAGGCAAATTCAGTGCGCCGGTTTGGAAGCGCGTGAACCGAACGTCACGACAGCCGGTCAGCATCGAAAAACGGCCGCCGCCATATGCGCCGTCCACAGGTAGTGACAGCCCCTCAATGTGTCCACCCATCAACGGCCCAGTTAGCGTCGCCTGTCCGTTAAAGCGCCAAGGCCCGCCACTGCCGCCGGTAAACGCCAGTTTCGGTAGGCTGAGCCTAGCACCGCCGGTTGCATATGGGGCAAGGGCCAATGTTCCGGCCCAGCCGCGACCCTGTTGTCGCAAAGCGAGATCGGCATTGGGCAGACCTCCGCCGGATAATGACAGTGATAGCGGCCCGGTCAGACGCCCCTGGGATAACGATAGCGGCCCTGACTGCGTAATTTGAGCGCCCGATTGCGACGACAGGGTCAAGCCGTTGACAGCCACGTTCGCTGCACTTTCAGGCCCAATGCCGAAGTCAAAGCCCATCTGACCGTCGAACGACCGCAAAGCATTGCGCAAAGCTGGCTCCAGCCCAGCCATGATCGGCCCAACCGGAGTCGGTTTCGTTCCTTTTGCAATGCCGCTGATCCCGGCCAACATCGACGCCGGAACCGATCCGCCGCCAATTTGTGCATTGCCCCGCGCACTGATCGTCACACCGCTTTCGCCAAAACCGACATTGCCATTCGCATTGCCGGACAATTTATTGACCGCAAGTCTGCTGCTGCGATAGCCCGCCTTGACCAATGCCAGATCAAACTCGGTCCGCTTTTTATCGCCAAAGAAAGAGAGTTTGCCTGAGGGAGCATTGAGCTGTTCGCCGGACAGTCGTGCAGTTTTGGCAGCAAAGCCCAGATCGCCGACCCAATTATCGAAACTTTTTGAAAGCTTCACTTTGCCTTTGAGCGCAGCCGCGTCGAGCGCAATTCTTTGCGCTTTGCAATCCAGCCGCGCCGCCGCCAGCGGGCCGTCGAGCTCTGGTTGGCTTTCGCGAATGCGAATCGCGCCGTCAAAACGCGGCAGCGCAGCCAAACATCCCCCGCCATCAAGCTTTGGCGAACGCACAACCAGCTGCCCATCAAAACGATTGCGCAAATGGCCGCTGCCCTCAAGCGATGCACCGATGCCGCCCCACGGCGTTGCCATCGAAAGCACAGCATCTTTCAACTGCAGGCTGAAATCGGGGAACGCGAACGGCTCTTTGCTCGTCGGGTCCATGAACTTGTCGAGCTCACCAAAGCTAAGCTTATCACCGAGATACTGCCCGCGAAGGCGGACGCCGGTTGCGCGCACCGCGCGGATCGTTGGCGCGCCAAAGCCGATGATGATATCGACCTCAATCACTTTCGCGGTCAGATCGGGTTTCGCCGGATCGCCCAGCACAACATTTTTCAGCCGCTGTGTGCGTAACCCTATTTCGTCGATTTCATACGTCGCTTTAATACCGCGGCTTGTGATTTGGTCGCGAACAAAATTATCCGCCAACCGGTAGCGTTGCCACCAAGCGACTGCAAGCAGCACCAGCAAGAGCAGGAAGACTGCACCGAATATCCGTCGCTTTTTGAAACGCCGGACTGAAGGAGTTTCGACTTCCTGTGCATCCATAACATCCCAAATGGGGGAAAGCGACGCTCCATGCAACGCCTGTCTCTGTCAAATGGCTTGCAGCAAAGGTAAATTTGCTGAAAAATGCGTGTTATGGTGGATGGGGCAGACAAAGCGGACGATTACGGTAAAGGCCATCGCGGTCGGCTGCGTGACCGGTTGCTGAGCAGCGGCGGCGAAACGCTGCTCGATCATGAACTGGTCGAGTATCTGCTCTCTTTGGCGATACCACGCCGCGACACAAAGCCATTGGCAAAGCAGTTGATCGCCCATTACGGCAGCTTGTCGGCACTCTTTGCCGCAGATGTAGCAAGCCTGGTGCACCAATCCGGAATGGGCGAAACCAGTGCCGCTGCGATCAAAATAGTGCAGGCAGCTGCATTGCGGATGTTGTCAGAACCAGTCCGTGAGTTGCCGATATTGGCCAGCTGGCAATCATTACTCGATTATCTGCGCGCCGATATGGCGCATCTAACCATCGAGCGCGTCCGCGTTCTATACCTGAATTCCAAAAATATGTTGATCCGGGACGAAATTGCCAGTGAAGGCTCGCTTGATCAAGCCGCCATTTATACCCGCGAAATCATCCGGCGGTCTATCGATTTAGGGGCTGCCGCCATCGTTTTGGTTCACAACCACCCATCAGGCGACAGCGCACCAAGCCGTCAAGACATAAACATGACGCGCGAAATCGCTGAAGCGGGCAAGAAGCTTGGCATCGCCGTTCACGATCATGTCATCGTCGGCAAAGACGGTATTTCCAGCATGCGCAGTGCAGGGTTGATTTAGCCACGGCGCCCGTTAGCGTGTGGCAATGATTTACAAAGCCCTATTACCACTCCTCCTCGCAGCCCCTTTGCCCGCAATGCCCGCCACGGCGCAAAGCGATCTGCCTATTCAGGATACAATGGAGTATAGGCTGAGCGTTGCGGATGCCGAATTCGCCAAATGGATGGCTGAAAATCATATCCCGGGCCTGGTCTGGGGCTTAGTCCGCGACGGCAGGCTATTGCATGTAAAGGCTATGGGTGTGCAGGATTTGGGAGAAGCCCACCGCCCGGTCACCGCCGATACCGGTTTTCGCATCGCATCGATGAGCAAAGCCTTTACCGGCTATGCGATCCTAAAATTGCGCGATGAGGGCAAATTGCGGCTGGATGACCCCGCATGGAAATATATCCCCGAGATCAAAAGCTGGGGCAAAGATATCACCGTCGCTGATCTGTTGCATCACACCGCCGGTTTCGTCACCGACGATCCATGGGGTGACCGGCAGCAAGTAATGCCAGAGGCGGAGTTCACCAAACTGCTGAAAGCAGGTGTGCCGCGCACCGCGCCTGTCGCCACCCGCTATGAATATTCCAACATGGGTTTTGCGATGTTGGGGCGAATTATCTCCAACGTGTCGAAAAAAGACTATGCGTCTTATGTTGGCGCGCAAGTATTCAAGCCGCTGGTGATGACAGCGACAACTTATGAGAACGCCGATGTTCCTGCCGCTACCCGCGCAATCGGTTATCGCTGGGAAAATGATTCTTGGATCGAAGAACCCACTATGAAGCACGGCGCATTCGGCGCGATGGGCGGAATTACGACCAGCGCCAATGATTATGCCAAATGGATTGGCTTCCTGTTGACGGGCTGGCCCGCCGCTGAGGGCGATCAGAAAACCAAATCCACCATTCGTGCGATGCAATATGGCGGCGGCTTGCCACACAAACGCACGCGCCCCGGCATTGAAGGCGCAAACTGCCGTATCACTGGCATATATGGTGCCGGTCTTGTCTCAAGCAACGACTGCATTCTGGGGGCAGTGCTCTTTCACGGCGGGGGTTTTCCCGGCTATGGCAGCCATATGTTGCTGATCCCCGATGCGGGTGTTGGCATATTCGCGCTCACCAACCGAACCTATGCCGGTCCCTCCGCGCCGGTTTGGGATGCCGCTACCGCGCTGATGCAAAGCGGCTATATCCGCGCGCGGACGCAGCCGGTGTCGCCTTTGCTGGCCGATGGCTATGCGACGGCAAAGGCGATTTGGGCTGAGGGCGGTGTTGCGGGTAAACAACCGAAACTAGCCATGAATTTCCTCATGGATCGCTCAATCGACAATTGGGCAAAGCAGTTGGCCGAGGTCAAAGCCAAATCCGGTGATTGCGACACCAGCGCGCCTGTTACGCCAACTGGTAATCTTGCAGGACGGTTCAACTGGATTTGCAAAACCGGTCAGGTGATCGGCACGTTGTTGTTAGCGCCCATGAAAAGCGTGCAAATTCAAGCGTTGGATTTTACGGCGACGCCTTAGCCTGATCGCGGGTGGCGTCTTTTATGTCGCTGTCCAAATCCTTACGAAGCGTCCCGCCGCCTTCAAATCTCAAATCATCCAGCTTCCATGCGCCGCCTTCGCGTTTGAAGCGGAACAGCAAAGGAGCGCCAGCGTGACCCTTTTCGACCCAGCCAGTCGAGAACAGGATATTAGCGTCGATCCGGTCTTTGCCTGCGGACTTATAGCTTTGCTTTACGATCTTGGCCGTTTTGTTGTCAAAATCCTGGCATTGGCAATACCAGTCAAAACTGTTCATGTTATAAAGCTCGTCGGTCGCTTTCATGAGGTTGGACCAGCGCGCAACCTGTGTGCCTAATGTATCTGTGTAGGGCGGCTGATAGGTATCAGGTCCGCCTTCGACGGCTTCTACGCCCTCTGTTGCCAAATCGTCGGTCGGGCTCGAATAGCCTTCATATACCTTTGCAACGATTTCGCGGACCGCCGCTTCATCTGTTGGCAAGGGCGTTTTGGCGTGCACAGGCGACATCAGCGCGGCACTCGCAAGCACCACGCCGATTGCAAATTTCGGGTTCATGATATCAGTCGCCTTGACCGGGTTCTGCCGAAAAGAACTTGTCGAACTTGCCTTCGACGCCCTTATGCTCATCGGCATCAGCGGGCGGTTCGCGGCTGGTCGTGATGTTCGGCCATTCGGCGCTGTAGGTTGTGTTCAATTCAAGCCACTGTTCTAAGCCGCTTTCAGTATCGGGCAAAATGGCTTCTGCCGGGCATTCGGGTTCACACACGCCGCAATCGATGCATTCGCTGGGGTTGATGACGAGCATGTTATCGCCTTCATAGAAGCAATCGACGGGGCAAACCTCGACGCAATCCATATATTTGCACTTGATGCAGGCTTCGGTGACAACATAGGTCATTGGTTGAGTTCTCCCCAGCGTGGCGTGTTCTGTTAAATTAGTGCCTATTGTGCCTTGGCCTGCGAAGTCAACGGGGGAATTATCCTGAGGCGTCAAATTTCTCTATAACACGCCTGCGCTTCAGCAGCTGGACCGCGATGCAGCGGAATTGTTATGAGTTGAAAAGCGAACGCACCGTCGCCTTTGGGCATTGTCACACTGTCACCAGCTTTCACCTCGAGGCTGGATTTTTCAACGCGCTTACCATTTAGGCGCACATGGCCTGTCGCGATCAACGCCTGCGCCAATCCGCGCGATTTTGTTAGTCGCAGATGCCACAGCAGCTTGTCGATACGCAGCGAAGTCAGCGCCAAGTTTAGCCGCCCAATTTGTCTCTAAGCGCGGCCAGTTGCAGCGCCAATGCGGAAGGAGCCGCCGGTTCGGATTTGCGCTGAGGGGGTGCCGCTTGCGCAACTGGCTTATTAGCACCATTGGGTTTGCGGTCGCCCGCCCGCTTAGAATGCGTTCGCGGCTTTTCGCTACGCACATGCTGCGGCTTTGCATTTCGGATACCGACCCAGCGCCAATGGGTTAGTTTGACAGCCTCAACCGCGACGGTTTCAGCGACAGCTGGTGGTTCGCTGACGTCAGCAATTTCCAACACTGGCTCTGCGGTGTTTTCAACTGCGATTTCGGCAGGTTCGGCTTCTGCGACAACGGCATCTGCAACTGCGTCTTCGACTTTCGGCGTAGCGTGCTTAAACCCGGCATCGCGCATCAGCGCGTTCAGCCCCTCTTCGCTCAGCCCCAATGACGTCGCAAACGCCATATCCATGGCAAATTCGGCCTGAACGCCGCGCGCTTCATGCGCCTTTTTAATCACACGCTCGGCAAGGTCGATGCGGACATATTCATTGCCGATTTTCCGGTAGCCCGCGTTGCGACAATCCGCCGCAGAGGCAAACTCCCACTCTTTCAGGTGGACCGCACTTTCGGGGGGCAGGTTGGGCATCGGAGTTTCATTGACCGCCGCAAACAAAGCGGCGCGCCAACGCGTTGCCGCCGGTTTCAAGATTGCGTGGTGGTAAACGTCCAACGCGCCAAACACGATTCCGGCCTTTCGCGCCGCCCCGCGTGCCTCCTTTGGCAGAGCTTGCAAAGTATCCGCCAAAAACTGCCGCCCGGCTATCCCGCCCGAATCCGCCAGTCGCGCCGCCAAAGCGCGCACGATCCCATCGGTTGCCGCATCCGAGGCCAGTTGGTTAAGCGCCATTAGGCCGCCCATGTTCTTGGCAAGCTGCACCTGAATCCAAGCCTCGGCCCGATCCGCGATGGCGCGCAAAGCTTCGCCTTCAAGGCCAGCGACGGCGCGGGCAGGCTTAAACAATGGCTGCAACAACGTGCGCCCCTTTGCCAAATGCCCCAGCAAATCGCCGTTCCAGAACAAGGCTGGCCGCCCCTCATTGTCCTTTTCCAGCGCGAATTCTTCGTTCTCGGCCATTGATACTGCCTTTGCCTTTTTGTTTAGATATGCTGCCAGATGCCGTTCCGCCGCTGCAAGCAATAATTTGCGTTCGCCTACCCGCGCCGCCGGGTCAACGCGAAACGTGAAACCGTCGAGCTCGCCAATGTGTTCGCCATCGACAAAAACCTGATTGTCAGCATCCACTTCAACCGGCAGCAAGCCACTATCGTTCGCGCCCTTGCGCAGCAGCATAGAGGTACGACGATCAACAAAGCGTTGGCGCAATGCGTGGTGTAGCGCGTCGGAGAGTTTCTCCTCCAGCGCGCGGGTGCGCTCCGCCATTGCCGCTGGATCGGCAACCCAGTCGGCACGGTTGGCGATATACGTCCAAGTCCGAACCGCGGAAATCCGCGCTGATAATGTGGCGATGTCGCCCTGGATCGTATCGAGTCTACTAATTTCACCCGCAACATATTGGTGTGGCAAAACTGCGCCTGTTCCCAGATGTTGCCACAGCGCCGCGACAAACCGGCTGTGATGCTCTGATCCCATTTGCCGGAAATCGGGCAGGCTGGCGACTTCCCACAACCGCGCCACGGATTTAGATCCGCCCAGCATCCGGCGGACATCGTCCATATCGGCGAGGCGTTTTAGGACGGCCAAATCGACGGCCTCTGGCGCTGCGCGCAAAGGGGGACCTTTGGGTTTGGATTCCAAATCCTCGATCAACGTCGCCAGAGTATTAAAACGCGGACGGCTCTCACGCCAGTACATCCAGTCGAGATCGGGAAAGTGATGCTCCTCAATCGCGCGCACTTCTTCCGGGTCCATTTCGCTGCCCTGCCCGGCCAGCGTGCCGAACGTGCCATCGCGTTGATGGCGTCCAGCACGCCCTGCGATCTGCGCCATTTCAGCGACGCTTAACCGGCGAGTGCGATTGCCATCGAACTTTGAAAGCCCAGCAAATGCAATGTGATGAACATCGAGGTTAAGACCCATTCCAATCGCGTCAGTCGCGACCAGATAGTCCACTTCGCCAGATTGGAACATCGCGACCTGGGCGTTGCGGGTGCGCGGTGAGAGTGCGCCCATGACGACAGCCGCACCACCACGCAGACGGCGGAGCAGTTCGGCGGCGGCATAAACCTGCTCTACCGAGAACGCGACGATGGCCGAGCGTGGTGGCAAGCGCGACAGCTTTTTGGCACCCGCATAACTCAAGGTTGAAAAGCGCGGGCGCGAGATGATTTCGGCATAAGGGATCAGCTTTCGGATCATCGGGCGCAGGCTTTCCGACCCCAATATCATCGTCTCGTCGCGCCCACGCACATGCAGCATCCGGTCGGTAAAGATATGCCCGCGTTCAGGGTCCGCGCCAAGCTGCGCTTCGTCCAAGGCAGCAAAAGAGAACTCCCTTTCGACTGGCATGGACTCGGCAGTGCATAAATACCAACGTGCCCCCACGGGTTCGATTCGCTCCTCGCCAGTAATCAACGCGACTTCTTTCGGCCCTTTGATTGCAACCACGCGGTCATAAATTTCGCGCGCCAGCAACCGCAAAGGAAAGCCCATCACCCCGCTGCTGTGCGCACACAGACGCTCCACCGCGAGATGCGTTTTGCCGGTATTGGTCGGACCGAGAATCGCTTTGACTGGATTTTTGGGGAGGGACACTATTAGGTCCAACTAACATCATTCCAAACGGCCTGCCACAACAAAGCGGTTGCATCGGAAACCAGCGACGGGCATTTCACTTCCCATGAGCAATTTCCCCAATCTTGATTTCGCGCTTGGCGAAACGGCGGACATGATCCGCGACACGACGCAGCGTTTTTCCAGCGAGCAAATCGCGCCTTTGGCCGCCAAAATCGATGCCGATGACTGGTTTCCGCGCGATGAACTGTGGACAGCCATGGGCGACCTTGGCCTCCATGGCATTACAGTGGATGAGGCCGATGGCGGGCTTGGCCTTGGCTATCTGGACCATGTCGTCGCGGTTGAAGAAGTTAGTCGCGCCTCAGCGTCCATCGGTCTGTCCTACGGCGCGCACAGCAACCTGTGCATCAATCAGATCAGCCGCTGGGCCAATGCAGAGCAAAAAGCGAAGTATCTGCCTAAGCTGATTTCGGGCGAGCATGTCGGCAGTCTTGCCATGTCAGAGGCGGGCGCTGGGTCGGACGTCGTGTCGATGAAGCTCAAGGCCGATGCGGTGCAAGGCGGCTATGTGCTGAACGGCACAAAGTTCTGGATCACCAACGCGCCCTATGCCGACACTTTGGTCGTTTATGCAAAGTCTGCGCCCAATGAAGGCTCGCGCGGCATCACCGCGTTTCTGATTGAAAAGGAAATCGAGGGTTTCTCCATCGGTCAGAAAATCGACAAAATGGGAATGCGCGGATCGCCAACGGCGGAACTGGTGTTCAACGATTGCTTCGTCAGCGAAGAACAGATCATCGGCCCACTGCACGGCGGCGTTGGTGTGTTGATGAGCGGCCTTGATTACGAACGTGTCGTGCTTGCTGGATTGCAGCTTGGCATCATGCAAGCCTGTCTCGACGTCGTTCTGCCGTTTGTCCGAGAGCGCAAACAGTTCGGCAAAGCCATCGGCTCGTTCCAACTGATGCAGGGCAAGATCGCCGACATGTATGTCGCGCTGAACTCGGCGCGGGCTTATACCTATGCTGTGGCCCGCGCATGCGATGCAGGGCAGACCACACGGTTCGATGCGGCAGGCGTTATCCTGCTGGCATCGGAAAACGCCGTCAAGGTTGCGGGCGAAGCGATTCAAGCATTGGGTGGGGCAGGTTATACCAAAGACTGGCCCGTCGAACGCCTATTCCGCGATGCCAAGCTGCTCGACATTGGCGCAGGAACCAACGAAATCCGCCGGATGCTGATCGGGCGGGAATTGATTGGGGCTGCATGACGACACGCCCTGTCCTTGGCATCATCGCATGTAACCGCATCGTCGGTACAGAGCCAGCGCAGGCGGTGATGGAGCGCTATATTCGCGCGGCTATGGCCTATGCCGATGTTGCGGCGTTGATTGTGCCGTCTCTGCCGGACCTGATGACCGCTGCTGAAGTTGCGCCGCGACTGGATGGCATATTACTGACCGGCAGCCCGTCGAATGTTGCGACCGCCCGCTATGGTGACGATGGCGGCGACGGTCCGTTTGACGAGGCGCGCGATGAAATCGCGCTGTCGATGGTGGATCGCATGATCGATGCACAAAAACCAGTATTCGGGATCTGCCGGGGGTTTCAGGAAATCAATGTCGCGCTTGGCGGAACGTTGCGCCGCGATACCAGCGCCAGCGACGATTTGATCCGCCACCACGCACCCGACGGCGTATCGTTCAATGCCATGTTCGACCATCACCATCCAGTTGAACTGGCCAAGGGCGGGATGTTGGCGAATGCCTACGCCAAGCCCGCGCTTTCGGTGAACTCGGTGCATTATCAAGGAGTCGACACACTCGCCGATGGCCTATCGGTTGAGGCACGCGCGCCCGATGGCTTGATCGAAGCCTACTCCGCCCGCCCCAATGGTGCGCCGTTGCTTGCCGTGCAATGGCACCCCGAATGGGGCACCGAAAACGACCCCGATGCGCAAACCTATTTCCGATTGCTCGGAAAAGCGCTAAGAGGGGAGTTATGAACCGGTGCATCACCCGTTATGATCGCTATCAAGCGCGCATAGGCTTTTCGCCATAATCTCCCGTCATCCCCGCGCAGGCGGGGATCGCAGCAGGTTTACCCGACAGTTTTACGTAAACCTCCCAAGGCCCCCGCCTTCGCGGGGGCGACGATAATTTTAGGATATTATCATGCCCCGCAATTACGACATCGCCGAACTCCGCCGCCTAGACATCGCGCACCATTTGCCCGCCCAAGCCGACTGGCAAGAAATCGAGGATTTGGGTGGCAGCCGGATCATCACCCATGCCGATGGCTGCTACATCCACGACGGCGACGGCAACCGCATCCTTGATGGCATGGCGGGCCTGTGGTGCGTCAATGTCGGCTATGGCCGCGATGAGCTGGCCGAAGTGGCCAAGGAGCAGATGATAGAGCTGCCTTATTACAACAGCTTTTTCAAAACCGCGAACCCGCCTGCGGTTATGCTCGCGGACAAGATCGCCAGCCTGACAAATGGCCGCCTGCCGCATGTGTTTTTTAACAGCAGTGGCTCCGAAGCAAACGACACAATCCTGCGCCTCGTCCGCCATTATTGGCAGGTAAAGGGCGAACACAGCCGCACCGTCTTTATCAGCCGCCACAACGCCTATCACGGATCGACCGTTGCTGGCGTTTCGATGGGCGGGATGAAAATGATGCACGGCCAAGGCTTCCCTGCCCCCGGTGTGCTGCCGATGGCCGGGATAGAGCATGTCCGCCAACCTTATTGGTATAACGAAGGCCGCGACATGACGCCCGAAGCTTTCGGAACTGCCTGCGCGCAAGCCATCGAAGACAAAATCATCGAGGTTGGCCCCGAAAATGTCGCCGCCTTTATCGGCGAACCTATTCAAGGCGCCGGCGGTGTTATCATCCCGCCCGCCAATTACTGGCCGCAGGTTGAGGCAATCTGCCGCAAATATGGCATCCTTTTGGTCTGCGACGAAGTCATCTGCGGCTTTGGCCGCACCGGCAATATGTGGGGTCATGAAACCGTTGGCGTTCAGCCAGACATCATCGCAATGGCCAAAGGGCTGTCATCGGGGTATCTACCAATCTCCGCCGTCGCGGTCAGCGCCGAGATTGTCAAAGTGATGAAAACCGGCGGCGATTTTGTCCATGGTTACACATATTCAGGACATCCGGTGGCTTCGGCTGTGGCGTTGCGCAATATCGAAATCATTGAACGCGAAGGTTTGGTCGAACGCACACGCAGCGAAACTGGCCCTTATCTGGCGAAGGCATTAGCCACATTAAGCGATCACCCGCTGGTTGGTGAAGCGCGTTCGGTCGGCCTGATTGGCGCAGTCGAAATCGTCGCTGACAAAGCAACCGGTGCGCGCTTCGGCGGAGCGGAGGGGACTGCTGGCCCAATGGTCCGCGATGCCTGCATCCGAAACGGTCTGATGGTGCGCGGCATCCGCGACAGCATCGTCATGTGCCCGCCACTTATTATCACGACAGCACAGATCGACGATCTGGTCGGCATCATCCGCAAATCGCTTGATGAAGTGGAGCCAAAGCTACGCGCGCTATAAGGCACAGCTCATTTGCACCTGCTTGGCTTTGGCATCAAACGTCAAAGTCGAACAAAGCGACAGAAAATCGCGGCCCACCGTCATCATGTAACGCGGCTTTTTCTTTGATGTCGCGGTGACGACAATTTCGTCTTGATCCGCATCCGCGGTGTCAGCAATCTGGCTGGCATCGCCGAAATCGGAAACGCGCACTAGCATTTGGTCGAGCGGCAACCCGCCAATTTCCATCGCTTGCTTCAGCTTTAGCGGTCGCGTTGGGCGTTCAACGCCGTAACGGATCATCGTTGAGACGCTATCGCCAGCAAAGCCACCTTGATAGTTTTCTGCCACCAAAACGCCTGTTGATGCGGTAACCAAAGTTTCGTTTCGTAACAGGTTAAAGCCGACCGAAACGGTGTTACCGGCAAGCGTCAGCGCGGCGTTGTTACCACCTTCAGCCAGCGGCAACGTGTATAGCTTTTCGCCCGCGACTGGTTCCCCAAGTTTGAACTGAACGATCGGATAGGGCAGTGCTGCCGGTGAAATCGTACCCGCCGCCCGGTCAGTTGCGGACCTATCGGCCAACCAAAATGTCCGCTTTTTGTCTTTCACATCGCCAAAATCATAGGCCAGAACATTGGAGTTCGCCGTCAGCTTAACTGGGCCGACCATATGCCGTCCGCCAATCATACTGCCTTTCAGGCCGAGCTTGATCGCGGCATCTGAATTCAACACGCGGCTTCCGCCGATATCAGGATCGACGAGCAGTTTAAACGACTGGCCGTTGATCGTCACAGCGATTGTGTAATCACCCGACAGTTCGAGCGAACGATCACTGTCTTTTGCTATGCTAGCACTCGACTGTGAAAGGAGTACAAATACGCCAAAAATTATGAGCTTCACGATTGCTGTGTCCTTTTTTGAATTGGACACTCGTATTCATTTACAACCGCTCCAACGTCAACCGCCCATTAATTGGCTCCACCAACGATTGCAAAATGGCAGCCGTAAACGGAGATCGAGGGAAAAACAGACTGGTCAGTGTCGTCGTCCCAACATCGGCAAATAGCTCAACCGAACTGCGGTCAAAATACAGCTCAATGCCAGTCCCTGCACACCCCCAGATACGCGGCGCAGTTACGCATTTGGGAAAGTCTGGGCTAAATTCACCCTGTCCAGCTTCGCGGCGGTCAATGTAATATCGTTGCTCTGCGGCATCAAAGCCAATGGCAAGCCGGTCGCCCAGATCGTTGCTCAGTGTGAGCGTAAAGCCCGGCTGGTTTTCCGCGACGAGACTAAGGCGCAGGCGGCCGTTCGCTTGACGCCAAGCAGTTGTCAAATCCGCTCTCCAATCGGTATTCAGCATCGGCTCGCCTGCGATTAACGGACTAACGTTTTGCGACAGCAAAGCCTTGTCATCGACACGCAGCAGCGATAATTTGCGCAGCAACGTCATGGCGCTGCGCCACGGCGCAGTCGGCACAGCCTGCGCATAGGCCCAGTTACTCATCCACCCGATTAGCAGTGCCTGATCGCCCGTGTTGTGAAAGGTCACGCCTGCATAATTGTCGGGGCCATAATCGAGCCAGCGGACGTCTTGATGCTCAGGCACAAAGCAATGACCGTCGAAATCGCCGACGATGTAGCGCGTGCCAGAGCCGCCGTTGGGCGCATCGGTCACCACGCTTACGATCAACACCCAGCGTTGGCGCCCATCCAAATCCAGCGTGACCAGATCGGGGCATTCGACGACATTTTCCCCGACAATCTCAAAGCCGCCCATTTCACCTTCGAGCGACCAGGTTTTCAAATCCGGCGATGAATAAAACATGATGCGGTCGCCAGCGGCAAGGCTCATGATCCAGCGCCCGGTTTCGATGTGCCAAAACACTTTCGGATCGCGGAAATTCTTGATGCCAGGATTGGGCAGCACGGGATTGCCCGCATATTTGGTCCAGCTGGTGCCGTCGTCCACACTAAACGCGATGCTTTGATATTGATGGACGTTGCCACCCGACTTTACAGCGACCGGATCGTGATGCGTAAAAATCGCCACCCAGGGCGCTTTGCCGTCGCTACCAAAACCTGATGTGTTGTCACTGTCAATGACAATGCTGCCCGAAAAAATCATTCCCAGCGCATCGGGGTAAAGCGCAATCGGCAGCTCGTGCCAATGCATCAGATCGCGGCTGGTCGCATGGCCCCAATGCATTGGCCCCCATGCCAGCCCGTCCGGATGATGTTGGAAAAACAGATGGTAGACGCCGTCGGCATAGACCAGCCCATTGGGGTCGTTCATCCAGTTCCGCTGCGGACTGAAATGATAGGCCGGTCGGTATTGCGGTGTATCATGAGGCATCAATTGCCCGGCGGTTTGAAGCGACAACATAAATGAAACGAGCAGTATCCATATTGGAAAGTGGAATCGGCCTTAGCGCATTAGTCTAATTGCAATCGTTTGCAAACGCGTAAATGCCTTATAGGCCAGATGTCCACCGCTCGTCTCGACTTAGGGTTTAATCAGATACTTCTCGCCCGTGCGTTTCGCGTTGTACGCCAGCAAAGTCGCGGGCTCAACAGCCTCCGCCAGCGAAACCCGGTGGCTGTAATGGCTTTTGAATGTGGTGGTCAGTTCAGCGGCTACGCGGGCGCGCATCCGGCCAACGATTTCCGCCCCTGCCTTTGCCATGAATGGCGTCAGCAACCATCCGCTGAGCCCCCATGTAAGGCCAAAGCTACGGTTCAGAATCGTCGGCCCGACGTCGAGCGCGCCGTAAATATAAACCTGCTTCATTTGATCGGATCCATAGCGGCTATAGCTTGTCATACGCTTGACGGCTGCGGCCTCCATGGCTGCCAATATCTGCCCGGAAATCTTGCCGCCGCCGATGGGGTCAAAGCCCAGGAAAGCTTCGGTATCATAAATCGCCTGCACCAGGTCTTCGGTGAAATTCTCTGCGGTCGAATCGAGAACGATCTCCGCGCCAATGCCTTTCAGCAAATCGAATTGTGCCGGGCTGCGAACAATGTTGACCAAAGGAATCCCATCGGTTTTGCAGATTTTCACCAGCATTTGGCCGAGATTGGAGGCGGCCGCAGCATGTACGATGCCCTTATATCCCTCTAGTTTCATGGTTTCAGCAAAACCAAGCGAGGTTAGCGGGTTAACGAAACAAGACGCGCCATCTTCGGCTTCGGTGCCCTCGGGCAACGGCATGCATGCCATCGCCGCAAGGCAGCGATATTCGGCATAAATTTCGCCGCCTATCAGCGCCACTGTTTTACCGATTAGCGCCTGCGCCGCGTCCGATGCGCCCGCCGCAACAACAATACCGCTTCCTTCATTACCGATGGGCATCGCCTGCCCCACGCGCGATGCCATGAAACGCATTCCTGCATCTGACACATCCATCGCTACGCCCGGCTGACCGCTGCGGTCAATCACGCGAGCACTCGCAACATCGGCCGCGCCAACCATCAGTCCAAGGTCAGATGGATTGATAGGAGTCGCCAGCACCTTCACCAGCACTTCGTGATCCTTTGGTTGCGGCATCGGCAGCGCGGCCAGATAAAGCTCCAAGACACCGTCGGCCTTCACTTCGGTCAGCATGGTCAGGTTGGTTGTAGGCAATTCGGTCATCTTGGCTCTCCGGATGCGTTCCCATCAACAGGGAATCGGTTTTCGTTTGCAACGGGATATCCGCTGCCCGACAGAAAAGAAAGCGTCAGCCTGCCTTTATCGCCAATGCCGTCGACAACAAGGTGACCATGATAGCGAGGACACTAATCCCGGTCCAAGGCATGAACCCAACCTGTTCGATCTGCGTCCTGCGATGGCGGCGGCGATCAGCAAAGATACTGAAGGCAGAAAGAATAGCTGCCCCGACAGCAACTACCGCCCAGATATGAAAAGCCCAAAGCTGGGATAGAGTCTCCTGCATGGGGCGCAAATGGGTGCCAATGATCATAAGTGCAAGTCTTGCGCGCGATACCGATTGGCTTAAGGCGCAAGGATCATGCTCGCGCCTGTCGAAACACCCATTCCCGCATCGGCAGCGTCGCCAGAGGCTCGGCCATTACTAGGGATCGGGCTTCGCATCGGTGCGGTGCTTGTTATTGGCGTAATGTTCCTGCTTGTGAAAATAGCGGGTAATCGCGGGGTCCATGTCGCCGAAAGCTTGTTCTGGCGCCAACTGACCGGCCTGCCGGTGGCGATTGCTTGGCTATGGTGGAACAAAGACCTTGCCTCGATCCGAACCAAACACCCGGCCGGCCATGCTATCCGGATGATATTGGGCATCGTCGCCATGGGACTGAATTTTACGTCAATGATTTTACTACCCATGGCCGATGCCACGACCTTTGGTTTTGCCACACAGATTTTCGCGACAATTTTGGCCGCAATTTTTTTGGCTGAACCGACAGGCAAATACCGCTGGAGTGCCGTGATGCTGGGATTTGCAGGAATTTTGATTGCACTGCGTCCCGGATACCAGAGTGTAAACACAACAGGAATTCTGGTCGCGCTGGCGGGCGCGCTGTTAACCAGCGGCACGGTGATCCAGCTTCGCCGCCTTAACCGCACAGAAACGCCCGGTGCAATCGTGTTTTGGTTCAGCCTGACGTCGATTGTGCCGCTTGGCATGGCACAGATTTTTGTTGCACGCAGCCATGACGCGCAAACTTGGGCGGTGATCACTGGCCTATCATTGGCGGGAGCGATAGCGCAGATTTTGCTGACCGCGTCGCTGCGCTACGGCTCGGTCGCGACCATCATGACGATCGATTATGGTTCACTGTTATGGACCGCAATGCTCGGCTATTTTGTTTTTGCTGACGTTCCCAGCGTCGCTGTTTTGCAAGGGGCGCCGCTAATTATTGGTGCAGGGCTGGTTATTGCTTGGCGGGAACAATATATTGCGCGTCAACGGACGACGATATTGCACAAATTTCCCGACGATTGAGGTGAACCGGGATTTGCGTCCTTACCGCGTCCACACGCGCTAGGTCGAGTTCGACGCAAGCCAACGCTTCGCCCTGGCCCATATCCAAAAGCACTTCGCCCCATGGATCGACCACCAACGAATGGCCAAATGTGGCACGGCCATCTGCATGGTGCCCGAATTGCGCCGCCGCAATTACAAACGCCGCTGACTCAATGGCGCGAGCGCGTGTCAGGATATGCCAGTGCGCCTGCCCCGTCGGCACAGTAAACGCCGCCGGGATAGCAAAGACACGCGCGCCCGCTTTCGCCAATTGGCTGTAAAGATCGGGGAAACGCATATCGTAACAGATCGTCATTCCCATCAGCCCCAGCGGAGTCGGAGCCAAAACCGCCCCGTCGCCGCCACGATATGCAGATGATTCGCGCCAGCTCTCGCCGCCAGCCAGATCAACATCGAACAAGTGCATTTTATCATAGCGCGCACGAATGATTCCCTGATTATCGATCAGGATCGAGCGGTTTCCGTAACGTCCACTCTTGTCTTCGTGAAGCACCGGTATGGAACCCAGATTAACCCAGATCTTGGCATCGGCGGCCGCTTTGCTTATTTGAGCCAACCATTGATTATCGGCCTCGGAGACGATGGATATCTGCGCACGGCGGCGATCGCGATCCAGCAGCAATGACATCTCGGGCGCGAAATAAACTCGTGCCCCTTGCGCGGCAGCTGAATGCACCGACTGAACAATTTTTTGAGTATTTTCAGTAGGATCTATCCCGCTACACATTTGATGGACAGCAATTTTCATCAGTTTTTCGCCCTTATCCGTTCAGATGCAATCATCTCTTTCCATATTCAATCAAGGCTCGTGTACTGCGCATTCTTGATGGCAGCACGCTAGAGAATCACCCGATCGCGCCGCCTCGAAAAGGATGTGAAAACAATTGACCATCATAAGTTCGCATATTCCAAGTTCGGGCGTGATAGCCATACAACGGCATTTCGACGCAACTTATGCAATCCCAAAGACATTTTGCTCAATTTTAGCGATTCCGCACTTGCCTTTTGCTTCCCTCTATGCCAGTTACCCATCGGTGTGTTTAAAACCACATGAAATAAAAAGGAGCTTAAATAATGCGTTTCGGTAAAGTCTCGCTCGCTGCGATTGCAGTCGCGTCGCTGATCAGCGCTCCGGTCGTTGCTTCTGCAGCTACCGCTTCGAAGGCTGCTTCCGCAGCAAAGTCGAAGCGTGCTGGTGCGGCATCGAAGGAAGAAAGCAAGCTTGGCGGCGGTAGTGGTGTTATCACTGCTGTTCTCGCTGCGGCTGCTATCATTGCTGGTATCGTTATTGCGTCAGGCAACAACGACGACGGCCCAACCAGCCCATAAAGCTCGGTAGGACAGTTTAGAAAAAAGGCGGCCTTTGGTCGCCTTTTTTTTGCAACATTTTGGCTTAGAATTAAGCTTGCCCTTTCAGCGATGAAATGGCATCATTAACCAATAAGAAAAAACAGGGCGCACGTTTCTTAGGCATATAATTCCAAATAAGGAGAAGCACAAAATGCGTTTCGGTAAAAAAATTGCGGCTGCGGCTGCTTTGGCCCTGGCAATAGCGCCGGTAGCTGCTCAGGCAGTTGAGGCGAAATCCAAGCCTGTCTCATCCAAAGTAAAACGTGCTGGCTTAGGCTCCAACGACGAAAGCAAAATGGGCGGCGGCAGCGGCATCGGCATTGCACTTGCAGCTGCAGTTGTTGTGATTCTCGGCATCGTCCTTATTTCGGGCGACGACAAACCCTCAAGCCCCTGATTACTTTTGGAAAATTTATGAGAAAGGCGGTCTTTGGCCGCCTTTTTTGTTGCTCATAACAGCCTCAATTCTGAGGAGCAGGTCGCTCTTTAACGAGATATATAGAGGCTGAATGCTACGGAATTGCCATGACAAATAGCCACAATGTTCTCGTGACCGGCGGTGCCGGATATATCGGTAGCCACGCTGTTCTCGCGCTGAAAGATGCCGGGCATCACCCCGTAGTAATCGACAATCTAACCACCGGATTTCGATGGGCGCTTCCCACCGACGTGCCCTTTCACCAAGGTGACATCGAAAACGAATCGTTGGTCGCCAGTATCATCGCCGAACATCGCATCGAAGCCATCATGCATTTTGCGGGGTCGATCATCGTCCCCGAATCGGTTGAGAACCCACTTAAATATTATCGTAACAATACCGCCAATAGCCGCAGCCTGATCCAATCAGCGATCACAGGCGGCGTGAAGCACTTTATTTTCTCCTCCACTGCGGCAACTTACGGCATTCCAGAAACAAGCCCTGTGAGCGAGAGTACGCCGACTCTACCGATCAATCCTTACGGCCTATCGAAGTTGATGACCGAGCATATGCTGCGCGATGTCGCTGCGGCGCATGACTTCAACTACTGCGCTTTGCGCTATTTCAATGTCGCAGGCGCGGACCCACAAGGGCGGACCGGTCAATCCACCGCTGGCGCAACGCACTTGATTAAAGTTGCCGTCGAGACAGCATTGGGCAAACGCAGCCATGTCAGCGTATTCGGCACTGATTACGACACCGATGATGGCACAGGGGTGCGCGACTATATCCATGTTAGCGACCTTGCGACCGCTCATGTTATCGCGCTTGAAAACCTTTTCGAAGATCCGGCGCGCAGCCATGTGCTGAACTGTGGCTACGGCCATGGCTATTCGGTGTTGCAGGTGCTTGACGCCGTTGATCGGGTTACCAATCTACAAATAGAACGAAAACTTGAAGGGCGGCGCGCTGGAGATCCCGATGCGCTAATATCCGACAATCGCGAGATAAAGTCACGTTTTGGTTGGCAGCCACAGTATGACGACCTCGATACTATCGTCGGCCACGCTTTGCAGTGGGAACGGAAATTGGGCGGGCAGTCCTAGGCCGTCTTGCGCTCTGGTTAGTTGCTACCCATATCCTTTTCATGGATACTAACGCACATAATAATCCGACAACATGGTATGGAACGACCATCCTGTCGGTCCGCAAAAATGGCAAAGTCGTTATCGTCGGCGATGGTCAAGTTTCAATGGGCCAAACCGTCATGAAACCGAACGCCAAAAAGGTGCGGCAGCTGCACGATGGCAGCGTCATCGGCGGTTTTGCAGGCGCTACCGCAGATGCGTTCACATTGTTCGAACGGCTAGAGAAAAAGCTTGAGGCGCATCGCGGCCAGTTGATGCGCGCTGCAGTCGAGCTTGCGAAAGACTGGCGCACGGACAAATATCTGCGCAATTTGGAGGCAATGATGATCGTTGCCGATAAAGACGTCACACTCATTCTAACAGGCAATGGCGATGTGCTGGAACCCAATGACGGTATTGCAGCCATCGGTTCAGGCGGCAACTACGCGTTGTCCGCCGCCCGTGCTCTGATGGAATATGAAACTGATGCCGAAAAACTGGCGCGTCATGCGATGAAAATCGCGGCCGAAATCTGCGTCTATACCAACGACCAATTGACCCTTGAGGTCATGGACAGCGTTAGCTGATCCGGAAAGCGACAAAATGCTGCAAAACCTTACTCCCAAAGCCATTGTTGCTGCCCTGGATGAACATATCATCGGGCAAGCGGACGCGAAACGCGCCGTTGCGGTCGCTCTGCGCAACCGCTGGCGTCGTCAGAGGCTGGATGCTGATCTGCGCGATGAAGTCACGCCAAAAAACATCCTGATGATCGGCCCCACTGGCTGCGGCAAAACCGAAATTAGTCGCCGCCTTGCCAAACTCGCCGATGCGCCTTTTATAAAAATCGAAGCAACCAAATTCACCGAGGTCGGCTATGTCGGGCGCGACGTCGAGCAAATCGCGCGCGACTTAGTCGAGGAAGCAGTGCGGCTGGAAAAGGATCGCCGACGTGAGCTGGTGCGCGAGACCGCCGAGGCTGCGGCGATGGAGCGAATCCTGAAGCCCCTCGCCGGCGACACTGCCAGCGAAGCTACACGAGAAGCGTTTCGCCAACGTATCCGTGACCGCCATATGGACGACGTCGAAATCGAAATCGAAGTCTCTGACTCGCCAGCAATGCCGATGGGCTTATCTGATCTAGGGCCAGGCATGGGCGGCGGCGCGATGATCAATATCTCAGAAATGATGGGCAAAGCCTTTGGTCAAGGAAAGACCAAAAAGCGCAAGATGAAAGTGCCCGAGGCATGGATCAAGCTCGTTGACGAAGAAGTCGAGCGCCGTCTCGATCAGGACGATGTCGCCCGTTCCGCGATCGCCGACGCCGAGGCAAACGGCATCGTATTTTTGGACGAAATCGACAAAATCGCGGTTTCAGATACCAGAGGCGGTGGCTCGATCAGCCGCGAAGGCGTTCAGCGCGATTTGCTACCACTGATCGAAGGCACCACCGTGTCCACCAAATACGGCCCGATGAAAACCGACCATGTCTTGTTCATCGCCAGCGGTGCGTTCCACATTTCTAAGCCCAGCGACATGCTGCCAGAATTACAGGGCCGCCTGCCCATCCGCGTCGAGTTACGCGCGCTGACGCAGGAGGATTTTGTCCGCATCCTGTCGCAAACCAAAGCCAATTTGACTCAGCAATATATTGCATTGCTCGCGACCGAAGAGGTGACGCTTAATTTCACCGACGATGCGATCGAGGCGTTGGCCAAGATCGCAGCGGATGTGAACGACAGTGTCGAAAACATCGGTGCGCGGCGGTTGCAGACGGTGATGGAAAAGCTGTTGGAGGACATCAGCTTTGATGCCGAGGACCAAAAAGGCCAGACCTTCAACATCGATGCCGATTATGTAAGCAAGCAATTGTCAGGCATCGCCAAGGACACTGACTTGTCGAAATACGTTCTTTGATGACGCCTGCCTGTTTGCGCACAGACTGCCGGATTTGCAGCGTTTTTCAGCAGGCGTGATCAGCTTTCCGGCTCGATCAGTAACTTCCATGACTTGTCATCGCGGAAGTATTTGCGCGCGAGCTCTTGCACGCGTGCAGGGGTAATACCTGCATAATCGGCGTATAGCCGGCCCAACGCCGTGAACCTCTGAGGCGCATAAGTCGCACCTTCTAACTGGTTCATCCAGAACTGATTTCCAGTCATCACCCGGTCAACATATTGCTTTAGCGGTTCGACCGCGCGTTGCAGTTCGTCGGCGCTTACCGGATTGGTTTTCAGGTCCGCGGAAACCTCTGCAGCAAAGGCATAAAAGCGGTCAACGTCCTTTGGCTGCACTTGACTATACGCCATCAAATAGCCGCCCGATCGAAACTCGTCAGGCCAAAAATTCTGCATATCGGGGCTATAGCTTGCCGCCTGTTCGGACCGGAATTTTTCGAACAACCGGTCGCGAAAGACGGCGGCTAGTATTTCCAGCTCGCGTCCCTCGCTGATGCCCGCCAAGCCACCACCGGTAGGCCAAGCCACAACCGCCGACGTCTGATCCTTTGGCCCTTTATGTGTTAGACGCAGGGGCGTGGCCGATCCCGCCGGAAACACTGTTATGTCGGCACCGACTGGCAAAGCAGCAGGCGCGCGCTTTTTCAACGCACCAAAGCTTTTGCCCAACGCTGCCACCGCCACATCCCGCTTAAAATCGCCAAAAAGCAAGATTTCTACCGGACCACTGGCCAGCAAGGGCTCCCAGAACGAGCGGAAGTTTTTGGGTGTTAGCGTTTTTACATCGGCAGGCGTCGGGACTTTCCAGCGGCCATCTTTTGATGTGGCCAGATACTGCAAATCGCGCTGCATCATTGCCGCTGCCGACATTTCAAAACTGTCATAATCTGCCGAGGCAATGGCCTTGGCGCGCTCTACAGGCGCTGGCTGCCACCCCGGATTTTGCATCTTTGTGGCGATCAGCGTTAGTTGGTCCGCCAAATCTTCGGGTCGCGTCACTGCGGTCCATTCAAAGGCATCATTATCAACGCTGAAACTTAATTCCAACCGCCGACCATTCATCATCTGATCAAGCTGATGACGATTCAGCTTTCCAACGCCGTTCTCACCCAACACCATTGTGCCGGACCAAAGCAACCCACCTTTGTCGGGAGCCACCGCCTGATAGCCACGGCCAAAGCGCACCAACACGCGCACTTGCCCGGCCTCTGCGGCATTGGGCCAAAGCAATGCGCGGGTGCCGTTGGAAAATTCAATGCTCTCCATGTCGAACCGCTCGTGAGTACGGCTCGAGACAACTTTGCCAGCGCCCCCAAGCTTTGGCAATTTGTCAAAGCTGACAGCCTTGCTATCCAGCCTTGCGGTTTTGCTCGCGGCAACCTGTGTGGTCAGCGCCTTTGCCAGTCGAGGGTCGAGATCGGCAATGTGAGCTGGGGCGGACAAAAAGATGCGTTGGGCATCGGCGCTAAACAAAGCGCGCGTGGAATCTAGCAAGCGTTGCGGCGTGAATTTGGCGCGCATCGCATCAAACACTTTCACAACGGTATCGGGCGCAGCCACCGTTTCGCGGATATCAACGGCACGGACGATATTTTCAGCTTGCGCCGCCGCGCTTTCAAAGGGGTAGCTATCAAGTTGTGTTCGGATAACGTCGGAGAACAAGGCCAGTTCGCGCTCGATGTCGCCTTGCGATGGCGGCGTGTTTGTCGCGTCAGCTATCACAGCGCGCACGGCGGTGACCGCTTTTTCCCAGTCACTGCCCAATGGCCGGATCGACACAAAGGTGATGTCGCCGCTTCGCGCTTCATCACGCTGCTCGACACCAGCGTAAGTAAACGCCCCCCCAGCCCTTGCCTGCCCCTCAAGTCGCCGGTTGATAATCCGCTGCGCCACGGCATCAATCAATAGCTGTTCGTTGTATAGGATCGTGTCATTCACCTGTGCCCAAGGACGCACATAGGCAATGCTGGCGACGATGGGCAAAGTCGGGTCGATGATTGTGGCGGAGAGATTACCCGTGGCTGACGGTTTGCCGAAATCGGGCTGCGGCGTCGCAACACCTGCGGCTTTCCAGTCGGCGAAGTGCTTTTTGACCAACGCCTCGAGCGCCGCAGGCTCAGCATCGCCCGCGATCACCACAACCGCATTTTCGGGCCGATACCAACGCTTATGAAACGCGCCGACCTTCGCCGCACTCGCGGCCAGAACCGTTTCGGGCGTGCCGATGGTGGAACGCTCGGCCAGCCTTTGGCCCTGAAACAAATGCTCCCGCAACCGGTTGCCGAATTCCAACTGCGCACCGCTATTCTCGCGCAACTCCGCCAGCACAATCGCGCGTTCGGCATTCAACGCGGTGTCAGAAATCGCTGGCGCGCGCATCATCCCTGCAAGGATCTTCATCGATTCTTCCAGCTTCACCGGATTGGAGGCAGGCAGATCAAGCTTATAAGTCGTTTGCGTCGGTGTGGTCTGTGCGTTGCTGTCGCTGCCGAAACTTACACCCAGTCGCTGCCATATACGTTTGGATTCGCCATCGGGAACAAATTCGGACCCGCGAAACGAAAGATGCTCCAACAAATGAGCAAAGCCTTGCTCGTCATCTTCCTCATGCAACGCACCGGCGTCAATGCGCACTCGGATCGAGACTTGCCCCGCTGGCACCTGATTGCTCTTCACCGCGTAGCGTAAGCCATTGTCCAGCTTTCCAAACGTCCAGCTGGTGTCAATGGGAACGTCGCTGCCTTCATACAGCCACGGCACTTCAGCGGGCTTAGCGGCAACGGCCGCGTCGGTTGTCTGGGCGTGACTGACCGTTGGCAGGACCACGAGCGCCAGGGCGGAGAGCATAAACAGTTTTTTCATTGCCGTGATCTCTGCTGCCTTTCGCATTGCTGGCGGATTAACGGCATCAAGCGCTTTTTCAAAAAAGCACAGAATTGCGCGCAAGGTAACATATTTATGGTTGCAAGTTCGAGGCGGCAATATCTCTGCGAAACTATAAGCCAAGCGCGAGAGGAACAAGAAAGACATGATGGAACATATAGCGAACACAAACTGGAAAGTCAAGCGAAACCACGCGAAGCAAAAGCGTCAAATTCCCCCGTCTACCACTTCACGCCCGATTTCTTCCAACCCAGCTTTCAACGCCGCAACGCACGTTGCCAGCACATCCGCATCGGTCGATCGCACCACAAAATTGGCCCCCACGCGGCCCTCGCGGAAAAATGGATAGCTGCCGATCTGGCACCCCTCATGTGCTTTTTCGGTATCGCCGAGTAGCTTGGCAATCTCGCTTTCCGCCACCCAGCAGCCCAGCTGATGCGAGAGCAACGGCGCGCCGCCCTCCAACGTTCCGGTCAACGCATCCAGCATCCCTGCGGTAATATGCGGAACCCCTGCCATGATAAAAATATTCTCGACCTTTATCCCCGGTGCGCCGGACATTTTGTTGGCGATCAAGTCGGCGCCTTCGGGAACCCGCGCCATCCGTAACCGGCCCTCGTTCACCCCGCCGCGCGTCTCGTAATAGCGTTCAAGAATTTCCTTTGCCACCGGATGCAGCACCACCGGGACGCCAAGCGCTGCCGCAATCGCATCGACAGTGATGTCATCATGCGTGGGCCCAATGCCGCCGGTTGTGAACAGATAGTCGTTGCGCGCGCGCAGCGTGTTGACCGCCTCCACAATCGCTTCCTCGATATCCGCCACGACACGCACCTCGCGCAGACGGATGCCCTGCACATTCAGCCACAGGGCGATCTGGGCGATATTCTTATCCTGCGTGCGGCCAGACAGGATTTCATCGCCGATGATAACAAGGGATGCGGTATAGATGCGGGTTTCGGTCATAGGCTGGGCTTAGCGTTAAAGTGGCGTCTGGCAAAGCGTGTATAAATCCCCTATATCAAATCCATGAACCAATATGCAGTCGTTACCGCCGATGAGGCTTTTCAATCCCGTGATGGGGTTATCAAATTGCACGGAGCCGATGGCTTTGCGGGGATGCGCGCTGCAGGGCGGCTGGCGGCGGAGATACTGGACGCGCTGGTCCCGCATGTCGTCCCCGGCGTTACCACCGGCGAAATCGACGACATCGTCCGCGAAATGACACTGCGCGGCGGCGCGGTTCCGGCGACTTTGGGCTATCGCGGCTATACGCACAGCTGCTGCACCAGCATCAACCACGTCATCTGCCACGGCATCCCGTCGGACAAGAAATTGAAAGACGGCGACATCATCAACGTCGATGTCACGCCGATGCTGGATGGCTGGCACGGCGACACCAGCCGCATGTTCCTTGTCGGCGATGTGCCAGTAAAGGCGCGGCGCTTAGTCGATGTGACCTATGAATGTATGATGCTCGGCATCGAGGCGGCAAAGCCCGGTAACCGCATCGGCGACATCGGCCACGCGATCCAAACCCATGCCGCGGGCCACCGCTACGGCGTCGTCCGCGAATTTTGCGGGCATGGTCTGGGGCGTTTGTTTCATGATGCGCCGGAGATTGTCCATGCCGGACGGCCCGGCACCGGGCCCTTGCTGAAACCCGGAATGATTTTCACCATCGAGCCAATGATCAACATCGGCAAGCCGCATGGCAAAGTGTTGGAAGACGGCTGGACGGCGGTAACGCGGGACCGGTCACTTTCGGCGCAGTTTGAACATTCGATTGGGATTACCGAGGATGGGTGCGAGATATTTACGGCCAGCCCCAAGGGGTTGAATAAGCCGCCTTATTGATGGTCGGCAACAGCATTAGGTTGAGGGCATACTCAAAACTGGCATTCGGTGACCCCAAAGGCTTTTTGGAAGCACTCGCTCCGCTCGACGTTGCAGTGTCCGCATCGGACCTGCCTTCAACCGTAAAGCATCTCCGAACCAATTTTCTAAAAGCTGAAAGGGAGCGCCGCGATGCCGCAATTTTCTGCTTGGGGATGTCACAAGTTCTTGACACAGAGGTAAGGTTTTCGCCGACGGAGGAACAGGATTATGATTTTGTGGCTACTTGGGAGATGGACGACATCCGTCACTTCTGCCCTGTCCAACTAAAAGAGTTCGTATCAAGCGAGTTGAATCCAAAAGCAACGATACAAGCTGTGCTCAGCAGCCTGTCAAAATATACGGATTCCGCCGACATGACAGTCGCCATTAAGCTCGGACGAAATTTCCGGTTTGAACCGAGCGACTTGCAGCTACCCTCTGAACTTTCAATCGCGGCAATTTGGGTTTATGGAGCAATCACCGAAAACCAATCTGAATGGGCGTTATGGGGTGACTTTGTCCAAGGTTCGACTAACGGCATAAAATTTCAAATCCCTCGCTAAACCCGCAATCCACTCGTTTCATCCAACCCGACGATAATGTTCAAATTCTGCACCGTAGCCCCGCTTAGGTTTGCCTCCATCCTTTGTCACCCCCGCGAAGGCGGGGGTCCATCACCTGAGCTTTCGGTTTACGCAGACTGCCAGTTGGAAACTTGACGGGCAGGAGATGGATTCCCGCCTTCGCGGGAATGACGAAGTGTGGGGTGGAACTGACGGGTTGGAATTCACGCATTGTATTCTTCCCCTCTCCAGTGGGAGAGGGTTGCGCAGACTTATGAGCATAGCGAATTAGTCGAAGCTGGGTGATGGGTTGGCTATTGATTGCGGGTGACCTTGCACTGCGGGAAGTTGGAGCAACCCAAAAACTTGCCCCTTTTACCGACACGCTGCCTCAGCACACCGTTGCAACATGCGTCCGGACAACTGGTATTTATCTGCGCTATTTTGGGCGCAATGTGCTTGGTAAGAAATCGCTCGTCTGGTTGGCGACCACGATGCACCTGCTTCTTATACTCCCACGGTGCCAAGTTGCTGTCATAGGACCAAATACCACGCATTTTTCGGCGCGCTTCATCTTGCGCGTCAAAATAGTCAGGACCCGGATCATAGCGTGCTAGCACCCATGCCCAACCATTTAGGACCATCTCCAGTTCAACATTGCGGACCATCGTTTGGCGCAGACCAAAAATTTTGCGGAGTGGATTTGTCGGGGGTGGAGCACCCGATGAGGATGCTTCCGAAAGAAATGGAACACCCACAATGCGCCCATAGCGGTCGATGTAATCGCCTGTTTCCGTCCTATTGGTGACGGCAACGTCAAGAACCTTGCCACCGATCAACGACTGCAAATAGTTGCGCGCCTCTGGGCCGCCCCGCTGCGACATTTCTGGTGCATCGATGAAGCCGAAACGGACAGATGCTTTTAACTCTACGCCGGGGCTAATTTCGATCTTTGTGCGAAATCCATCGCCATCACCGACGTGCATGACTTTGAGTCGCAACGCATCCTTGGGTATCTGCTTGGGAGCGACGATAATTTTTTGATGCATGTTCACGGCGTGTCGAGATACCTTGCTAGGCTTCGACTATAGATTTTAGTGTTTAACGAAATCTTGCCCTAGAACCGCAACCCCGCTGTCTCATCCAGCCCAGCCATAATGTTCAAATTCTGCACCGCGGCACCGCTTGCGCCTTTGCCCAGGTTGTCGAGCATCGCCATTAGGCGCACTTGATCGCCTTTGGGGCTGCCCATGACATAAAGGTCTAGGCGGTCGGAGGCAGCTTGGGTGTTGAGGATCAACAGTTCGGACGGGGCCATTTCGGCGTGGACTGTGACCAAGGGTGATCCCGCATAATGCGCGGCGAGTGCTTCGCGCATTTCATCGGGGCTGTCGCTGCCGGGCATGACGGAGATCGGCAGCGGGATTTCGACCATCATGCCGCGAAACGCCTTTACCACAGCGGGGGAGAATATCGGGGCGAGTGCTAACCCTGCGTGCCGCTGCATTTCGGGCACATGCTTGTGATCGAGATCAAGGCCATAAGTGCGGAAACCGATGTCATCGTCGCCGCCTTCAAACCGTTCAATCAACGCTTTGCCGCCACCGGAATAGCCGGACACAGCGTTGACGGTATAGGGCCAGTCCATCGGGATCAGCCCAGCCTTTACGAGCGGCGCGACCAAGGCGAGGAAGCCGGTGGGGTAGCAGCCGGGGTTGGAGACCAGCCGCGCGGCGGCGATCCGTTCCGCCTGCCCCTTGCGGAACTCGGGGAAGCCATAGGCCCAGCTTGCGTCCACGCGGTGCGCGGTCGATGCGTCGATGATGCGGGTGGAGTTCGACGTGGTCATTGCGACGGCCTCAATCGCCGCATCGTCGGGCAGGCAGAGGATGACGAAATCGGCGTCGTTCAACGCTTCGCGGCGGGCGGCGGTGTCTTTGCGTTTGTCATCGGACAGGATGATCTGGGTGAATTCAGCGCGGGCAGAGAGGCGGTCGGCGATTTCCAGACCGGTGGTGCCTACAGCTCCGTCGATGAAGATTGATTGGGTCATGATCCTCTAGCCTAATCCTATACTAAGCCCCTCCCCTTCAGGGGAGGGGTTGGGGTGGGGCTTGTCAGCATTGCGCCGCGCCTCAAAACCCCACCCCACTGCGACTAAGCACCTTCCGGTGCTAAGTCTCGTTGCCCCTCCCCTGAAGAGGAGGGGCTTAGATTCAAATCGCAACCCGCTTCTTTGCCAAAATCGCCACATCATGCTCGGCAAACCGCGCCGCCGCATCCGCCAAAGGCTCAACCGAAACCGCCATCGCCGCGCCATTGGCGTGGATCACATTCTCCCCATCCGCCATAATCCCAACATGGCCGGGAAAGAACACCAGATCACCGCGTTGCAACGCATCGCCCTCGCCCAGTTCCTCGCCAAAACCAGCCTGCTGCATATCGGCGTCGCGTGGCGCAGAAATGCCTTTCAGCCCGAACACCAGCTGCACCAACCCCGAGCAATCGAGCGCATCGCCGCTGCGTCCGCCCCAGCTATAGGGAACACCGATCAAGCTTTCGGCCAAGTCCGCAGGGCTGCCCGCGACTTTGCCGATTTCGGACAAATGCGCCACCGGCACAAAACCATTTTCACAGGCTACATATTTGCCGCATGCGCTAAGCTCGCCGCATGCAATCCGCGCCCCCATGGGGTAACGCGCCAACACCGGCGATTTTATCGACGATGTCGCCACCAGCAACGTTGCCGCCGCGCTAACGACATGCGTTGCGGCAAAATCATCGCCCAGTTCGGCAAAGCGCAAATAGCCGAGATAATCGTCGTGTAGGCAATATCCCCAGGCCCAATCGCCCGCGATATCGAGCACCGCAAATTCCTCACCATGCATCAACGCGCTGACTGGCATCGCGGTTGCGTGCGGTTCTGCATGGATTTCGGTGACAGGGGCTATGCCAGTGCGCAGCATCGGCACAGCGTAATGCGGCGCGAACAACTTGCCCGCCAGTTTAATATCGGCCAAATCGCCCCGGATAGGCGTCGTCCGCGCATCGCCTTCGATGCTGTGGCCGCTTAACCGATACGTCTGGCGCGGCGGTGGTGAGGTAATGCTGCCCAATGTTTGGCCCTTAATCTGTTGAAGGGTCTTTAGCGGACGGGGTAACGGTCCGTCAAATAACGAAACACCGCGCGCAAGCCCAGCGCCTCGCCGCCCTTTGGCCGTCCAGGCTTTGCTGCGGTCCGCCAAGCATAGGTATCAAGATGCGCCCAAGGCGTGCTGTCTGGCACGAATTTTTGTAGGAACAACGCAGCGGTGATGGCGCCAGCGAAAGCCCCGCCGCTATTCGCGGTGTCCGCAATGTCGCTGTCGAGCATCTCGCTATACGGCTTCCACAACGGCATCCGCCAGACAGGGTCAGCGACCGCATCGGCGGCATCAAGCAAAGCCCCCGCAAGCGAATCGTCATTGGCAAACAAGGCGGGTAATTCGGGGCCAAGCGCGGTCCGTGCAGCCCCTGTCAGCGTAGCGAAATTGATGATGAGTTCGGCCTTATCTTCAACCGCCTTGGTCAGCGCATCGGCAAGCACCAGCCGTCCCTCGGCGTCGGTATTGTCAATCTCGACCGTGATCCCTGCCCTACTTTTCAGGATGTCGCCTGGCCGCATCGCGTTGCCCGACACGGCGTTTTCGACCGCCGCAACCAGCAGATGCAGCCGCACTGGCAGACGCGCCTGCATGATCGCCTCGGCCAGCGCCAGCGTATGCGCTGCGCCGCCCATGTCCTTTTTCATCAGCCGCATACCGGCGGCCGGTTTCAGATCGAGCCCGCCGGAATCGAAACACACGCCTTTGCCGACGAGTGCCACGCGAGGATGACGTTCGTCGCCCCATTCGAGTTCGATCAAGCGCGGCGCATAATCGCGGGCGGCCGCTTTGCCGACGCCGTGGATCAGCGGATAGCCTGTTTCCAACGCGTCGCCTTTGATGACCCGCAGTTCGGCTTTGTGGGCTTTGGCGATGCGCGCCGCTTCGGCCTCCAACTGCTCTGGCCCCATATCGGCAGCGGGGCGGTTGACGAGGTCGCGGACAAGCGCCGTCGCCTCTGCATTCAGCACCGCTGCCTTGATCCGTCCAGGCTCGCTGGTCAGCAGCACACGCGGACCTTTGGGCTTTGCATCACTAAGATATTCGTCAAACCGGTAATGCGCAAGCAGCCAGCCGAGCATAGCGTCGCCAGCGTCTGCTCCGGCAAGGCGGTATGTGCCTTCGGGCAACATATCCGCAGCCTTAGCCAACGCCCATAGGTCGAGCTTCGCGCTATCTGTCACACACAAAACAGCGCGCCAGCTTTCGCTACCAGGTTCCTGCAATATTGCAAAGTCGCGCGGGTCGCCCTCAAAGCGTTGTGCAGATGCGGCAGCGCGGATCTGTGCCGGTTGTGCAGCCAGCCATTCGGCGTAGCCGCCCGCTGTCACTATTTCGATGGTCCGGGCGTCCTGCCCGTTGTCAGGCTGGATTAAAGCGTTGAAATCAGTCATGAGATGAACGTTAGCGGCAGTCGCCGCGATTAGGGAGCATGTTTCGACTGATGTCCGCACTTTTTTCGTCCAAAGGGATTTTGGCAATATTGGGGGCAGCGCTTTTGCTACTTTGTGGTTGCGGCGAGCGGGAACCTGCGGTGATCACACCGCCAAAGGATGCAGCGGCGGTCATTGAACCGTTTTTGAAGGAATTAGCAGCGGGTCAAAAGGACAATGCAGCAGCGTTTGTCTCAACCGCTGCGACCGATGAGCTGACGACGCAGTTTGCAAAAGATCACCAAAAACTGGCCGCGGCAGGCAAATTAACCCCGCGTTTTGTTGTTCAGCCTGGAGCAGATCTAAGCAGATTGGGCAAAGATTTTGACGCGAATGGCAGCGAAGTGACATTAGTCTACGCCGACAAAACAAAGGGCAAATGGACTAGTGCTACCGTGCGGGTTTACCGATATCGCGATGAGCCGTTCAAGGTCGAGTATTGGCGAGTCACCAATGAAGCACCGCGACCAGCGCTTCCGGCAGACTTAGATTCGCCCGACTTACAGCGGACCGCAATCGTGATGGGCTGGATGATGGGCGGATTTGCCTTACTCGGCCTGTTTGGAATTGCCGGTCTGATATGGATGGTCCGTCGCAAGCCGCATCTTTTGGTACCTGATGAGCAGTCCGAAACGCGCCAACCTGCATCGACTTTACGCGAAGAATAATCAGCCCGCGGGCAAGGACAAAATGGCGCGGATGCCGCCCTCTGGCCGGTTATGGAGTATCACACTGCCGCTATGTGCCTGCGCAATCGCACGCGCAATCGTCAGTCCCAGGCCAGAGCCACCCGAAGCTCGGTTGCGCGAGGATTCGGCTCTGGCAAAAGGTTCGAATATGTTTTCAAGCTGATCTGGCGGAATTCCGGGGCCGTCGTCATCGACGGTAATCAGAATTTGGTCACCGTCGCGATGAACGCCAATCTTTGCGTTGCCTCCATATTGCAGCGCATTACTCACCAGATTTCGCAAAGCCCGCCGGATCAACACCGGACGGACAGGTGCAACAAACCGTTTGGCAAATGGGTGAACCTTTATCAGCGCATCATCGGGGAATTCGGACAATGCAGTATCAATGAGCGCACCCAGTTCGGTCAGCTGCACGGCCTCTGCCGATTTTCCAACGCGGGCGAGCATCAAAATGTCGTCCAAGATGATCACCATTTCGTCGACGCTAGCTGCCATCTTCATACGTTCGCTATCGTCTTCAACACTTTCAATCCGCACCCGAAGCGACGCCAGTGGCGTTTTCAAATCATGGCCAATCGCCCCCAGCATCACGTCTTTTTCGGTCAGCAATGACGACAGGCGCTCCTCCGCGACGTTAAATGTTTCAATCAACTCGCGGACATCGGAAGGCCCGCGCGGTTCCATCGGCAGGCGATCACCAGTCAAGCCTACGTCGCGCACGCGTTGCTGCAACGCCTTCAACGGTCGCGCAATCCGGCGGGCAACAAGCGCCAGCGGGATGAGAACCGCCAGATAGAGCGTCAACGTTTGCAACAATAGCGCCAATGGCGGAAACGCGCCGCGTGCGCGCACCGGAACAGTCGCATTGACCCAGCTGCCATTATCAAGCTTCATCGAAAGCAGCACGGCTTCATCCGGGCGGTCGCGACCTTTACGTCCATTAAATCCATCAGCCCATCGCCGCATCGGCCCTTCGCGCAGTGCATTAGGAAGGTTGTTGATTGGCCCCTTGGAAAGGCGAATTGCGCTGATAGACGGATCGACAGCGAGCAGATATTCGGATGCGCGTTCGGCAAGATCGGGCTGGACTTCAAATCCCCGCGCGGTCACTGGCGCGTCTCCGACGACAAGCGCAATTGACGGTGGTCGCCCTCTGCGTCCATCGCGCACTTCATCATCGGCGTTCAACAACCGCTGCCGTTCAACTTGGTTGGCCACACGCGCAACGAGCATCGAAGATGCCTCGACTGTTGCGCGGGCGTTATTGGCCGCCACTAACAGCGTGGTGTTGATAACTTGCGCCAACAGCATAGCAACTGCCGCAACCAACAGGATTTGTCCGTAAAGGCTTGATGGCCGAAACCGCTTCAACATCAGTCGCGCCTTACTTCAACAGAAAAGCGATAACCGCCGCCCCAGATGGTTTTAATGTAACTGGGATCTTTAGCATCGGGTTCGATTTTGCGTCGCAAACGGCTAATCTGGTTATCGATAGCGCGGTCAAAAGGACCTGCGATGCCTCCCCGCGTTAGGTCAAGCAACTGGTCTCGGTTCAGCACATGACCCGGGCGCTCTACCAGCGCCTCCAACAGCCGGTATTCGCCCGACGACAGCGGTACGAGAACGCTCGAGGGATCAATCAATTGCTGCTGCGCAGTGCGCAATTGCCAACCTTCGAAATGGAACACAGTCCCTGCCGTCTGGATCACGCGAGCGCCGCCCGACCCGCGCCGCAGCACGACTTTGATTCGTGCAACCAACTCGCGGGGAGAAAAGGGTTTGACGACATAATCGTCCGCGCCGATTTCCAGCCCGACGATGCGGTCAGTCTCTTCCGATTTGGCGGTGAGCAAAATTACCGGCGGTCCATTTGTTTCCGCTAGGCTCCTCGTAAGGCTTAGACCGTCTTCGCCGGGCATCATGATATCGAGCAAGACGATATCGATATCAAATCCCGCCAACGCCTCACGCGCAGTTTTGGCGTCGGCGGCTTCGGTCACGCGAAAGCCTTGCCGCTCCAGATAGCTGCCCAAAGGATCGCGGATCGATGCTTCATCGTCGACGAGCAGAATATGTTGCCGAGTTTTGTTCACAACGTGATGCTATTCCGAGATTGGAGAAACGGCAATGCGGCCCGGTGTTTTGCGCGAGGCGCTGGCACCGGGCCGATTTCATATCAGGCGCCAGGAGGCGGTGGCGGCATGTCACCATGATGGCCGCGCTTGCCCATGCGACCGGCTTTTTGCTCGTCGGCGGACAGTGCGCCGTCGTTATCGGCATCGGCCTTCACAAAGCGCGCCTCGGCGGCGGTACGGAATTCGGTTTTGGATACCGCAAAGTCGTTGTTAACGTCTGCGCCCTTCATCATGCCCACAGCTTCACTGCCGCGTCCACCACCGCGATGTCCACCGCGATAACCAGCAGGACCACGTTCAGCGCGCTTTTCGGCGCGGTCTTCCATGCGATCTTTATGCGCAGTGATAAATTCGGCTTCGCTGATTGCGCCGTTCTTGTCAGCATCCATTTCCTGAAAATGCGCTTTGATTTTCGCTTCACGGTCGACGGCATTCAATGTGCCGTCGCTGTTGGTATCCATCTTGGCAAATCTGGCATCAGCTGCTGCCATCGCTTCGGTCTTGCTGACCGCACCATCGCCGTCTTTGTCCATTTTAGGAGCGTTGCCGCTAGGCAATGCAAACGCCGCAGCAGTCAAAGAGAGCGCCGAGGCGGCACCGATAAGCAGGAGTTTTCGCATCGTGCATTCCTCATGTTGTTCATTTGGCGAAGTGCCAATAAACTGGATATGCATCGAATTGGTCGCAAAACTGTGTCGCAGCAACCGCTATATTGTCGCAAATTGTATGTGTGGAACGAGGCGGCGGCTGGAGCGGGTAAGGGGAATCGAACCCCTCTAGTTAGCTTGGAAGGCTAATGCATTACCACTATGCTATACCCGCGCGCTCGTGATGGGCGCTATTGCCACCGTTACGCCCGTGCGTCAACGCACAGGCGTAATTCGGTAAATCAATGTTCTTTGCCAGCCCAGACTTGACGGTATGACAAGAACGCCAGACCGGTGGCAATGATCAAAAAGATCAATGCTACCCAGCCAACCGATTTGCGCTGCGCCAGTTTCGGTTCTGCGGTCCAAGTCAGGAAGGCCGAAACGTCCTTTGCCATCGACTTAACGTCGTTCTTTGATCCATCGTCAAAGGTGACCTGCCCGTTGGAAAGCGGCTTGTTCATCGCAATGTTCAGGTTAGCGTAATACGGATTATAATGTAGACTGCCAGCCGGTTTCTTCGGATCGCGAGGATCAGAACCGGAACCTGCCGCCACGTCAGGGAATCTCTTCGCCAATTCCACTGGCTGCTTCTGATACCCCGTCAGCAACGAATAAACATAGGCCGGGCCATCGTGACGCGCCTTTGTCATCAACGATAAATCGGGTGGCAACGCATTGTTATTGGCCGCACGCGCCGCTGTTTCGTTCGGATATGGCGAAGGTAACTTGTCCGTAGCAATGCCCGGACGCGTTGCTGGCTCACCCGTTTCAGGATTGATGCTCGGCACTTGTGCGGCCTTAGCAATCGCTTTCACTTCGTCTTCGCTATAACCGATGTCGGCCAGATTGCGGAACGAGATTTGGTTCATGCTGTGGCATGCGGAACAGACTTCGGTGTAAACCTTAAACCCGCGCTGCAACTGCGCATTGTTAAATTTACCAAACGGCCCATCATGCGCGAACGACACCTCTTTTGGATGCTTGTGAAACCGGTGTTCCGCAGTTTCCACCGCAGGCTCTGTGATCATTTCATAGGTGGTGACACCAGCCGAAACCAGCAACCAACCGGCCATGAACAGCCCGATTAGAAAAGCGCCAAGACGAACCATATTCCCTATCTTTCCCTGTTAGGCAACGGCGAGCGCAGGCTTGCCGGTAACCGCTTCGGTAATTGAATTTGGAAGCGGTAGAGTTTTTTCAATGCGCGAAATGATCGGAAGAATGATCAAGAAATGCGCGAAATAATAAGCGGCGGCAATTTGACCGAGCAAAATGTATTTTCCCTCGGCTGGCATAACGCCGCAATAGCCAAGGATGACAATGCAAGGAACTAAGCCGAACCAGAAAAACTTTTTGAACAAAGGGCGATAGTTGCCCGACCGCACCGGCGAGGTGTCAAGCCAAGGCAGGAAGAACAACAGCAGGATCGAACCAAACATCGCGAGCACGCCTAGAAGTTTCGCTGGAATGAACAAAAAGTCCACAGTGAATGCACGCAAAATGGCGTAGAAAGGCCAGTAATACCATTCAGGCACAATGTGCGCAGGGGTCGAAAGCGGGTTGGCAACGATATAGTTATCGGGATGCCCCAAGAGATTCGGCGCAAAGAAGGTTAGGACCACAAAAAAGAGCAGATATACGCCGAGCCCAACGCCGTCCTTTGTTGTGTAGTAAGGGTGAAACGGAAGCGTATCTTCCTTGGTCTTCACCGGCACGCCAGTCGGATTACCCGATCCGGGAATGTGCAGAGCCCAAACATGCAGAATGATCACACCCAAAATCACGAATGGCAACAGATAATGCAGCGAGAAGAAACGGGTCAGCGCGGCCTGATCCGGCGCAAATCCACCGAGAATCCACTGTCGAACCGGTTCACCGACAACAGGAATGGCGGAGAAAAAGCCCGTGATAACTTGCGCACCCCAAAAGCTCATCTGACCCCATGGGAGCACGTAGCCCATGAAACCAGTGGCCATCATCAACAAGAAGATAGTGACACCCAGCAACCACACCATTTCGCGGGGCGCTTTATACGATCCGTAATAGAGGCCACGGAAAATGTGAATGTAAACGACGATGAAGAAAAAGCTCGCGCCATTCATATGCGCGTAACGCAGGAACCAACCGCCGTTTACATCACGCATGATGTGTTCAACACTATTAAAAGCGCCATCGATGCTCGAATTATAGTGCATCGCAAGCACAATACCGGTGATGATCTGAACCATCAAAGCAACGCCAGCAAGCACACCAAAATTATAGAACCAGTTGAAATTCCGCGGAACTTCGTAACCGCCGCCAATCGCGTTATACATCAAACGCGGTATCGGAAGCCGTTCATCAACCCACTGCATCAGCGGACCGCCTGGCTTATACTCATTTGCCCATGATACGCTCATCGTCTTAGCGCTCCTTAACCAATTTTCACGACAGTGTCGGAAAGAAATGCGAATTCTGGAACCACAAGGTTCAATGGCGCAGGCCCCTTACGGACGCGCGCAGCGGTATCATAATGCGAACCATGGCACGGACAAAAATAGCCGCCAAATTCGCCTTTGACTTCGCCCGCAGCGGCCCCCAGCGGCACACATCCCAGATGGGTGCAAACGCCCAAAGTGATCAACCAGTTTTCCTTGCCCGGCTTGGTCCGCTCAGCAAGCGTTTGCGGATCGCGAAGAGTGCTGATCACAACCTTGTTAGCTTCAGCAATTTCCGCAGCGGTCAGGTTACGGACAAAAATCGGCTGCTTGCGCCACATGGTTTTAATCGCTTGGCCGGATTCGATCGCAGCAACGTCAACTTCAATCGACGCCTGCGCCCGCACATCGGCGCTGGCACCCATTTGGCCTACCAATGGCAATGCAACAGCGACACCCCCTACGCCCGCAAAGCTTATGGCCGCAATGTGGATGAAGTCACGACGGCGAACGCCATCTTCCTCGCCCGATTCCGTCTTGCTTACAATCTGTTCCACCGTCGCCATGTTTTGCCCTTAAGCAATTGCGGACCGTAAGGGTAACCGCAGATTTTGACCTAAATTAACTACGCACCAGACGCCAAAGCCCACTACGATTCAGCGGCCTGATAGACGCAAGTTCGCCGATTTGCCAATACGGAATTTGGCCAATAGGAGACATAACTGTGGAACCAACTTGCAAAAAGCGGAATTGAGACGGAATTGACAATGAGAATTGCGCTTTATCGACCCGAAATCGCCGGAAATGTGGGCGCGGTCCTGCGGCTGTCGGCATGCCTGAATGTTGCTTGCGACATTATAGAGCCATGCGGGTTTCCATTTTCTGACAAAGGGTTGAAACGTGCAGGGATGGATTATGCTGACGCGGTGGAGATTGAGCGCCATCAGGACGCGACTACATTTATTGCCGCCGCCAACGCCAATAACCGTCGGATCGTTTTGATGACGACCAAAGGCTCGGACTCGCTCTTCGATGTCGAATTCCGCGCTGATGATATCATCCTGATGGGCTCCGAAAGCTCCGGCGTCCCCGAAGACCTGCATGCCGCCGCCGATCTGCGCATCCGGATTCCGATGCAGGCACCATTTCGATCCTTGAATGTTTCGGTGGCCGCTGGCATCGCATTGGCAGAGGCGCTGCGACAGACAGGCCAGCTTCCCCCGGAGTGAATAGCATGACCCTTTCCCTCGACGCCCAGCAACAATCCGCCCGCGACTGGTTCGAAAATCTGCGCACGCGGATCTGCGCGGTTTTCGAGGCGATTGAGCGCGAGGTCGGATCGGACGCTAGCTTTGAGTATATCAGCTGGGATCGCACCGATCATGATGGATCGCCGGGCGGTGGCGGCGTGCGCGGGGTAATGAAGGGCAAGGTCTTTGAGAAAGTCGGCGTCAATGTCTCGACCGTCGGCGGCGCGTTCAATCCTGAATTTGCGGCAACAATCCACGGCGCAGCAGAGGATCCTAATTTCTTTGCAACAGGGATCAGCCTGGTCGCGCATATGGCCAATCCGCATGTTCCAGCTGTGCATATGAACACACGGTTTTTGGCGACAACCAAACGCTGGTTCGGCGGCGGCGCCGATTTGAACCCGCCAGTTCCCTATCAAGAAGACACCGACGAGTTCCACGCCCGCCTGCGCGCCGCCTGTGCGCCTTATGGCCCCGATGTGTATGAACGCTATAAAAAATGGGCCGATGATTATTTCTGGATTCCCCACCGCCAGCTGCATCGCGGTGTTGGCGGGATATTCTACGATCACCTCGAATCCGACAGCGAAAAGATGTTCGACCGCAATTTCGCGCTGACCCGCGATGTCGGCGAGGCCTTCCTCGATGTTTTCCCCAAAATCGTCCGCAAACGCATGGGGCAGGAATTTACCGACGCCGAGAAACTGGCGCAGCGCAAATGGCGCGGGCTGTATGCGGAGTTTAACCTCGTCTATGATCGCGGGACGACTTTTGGATTGAAAACCGGCGGTAATGTGGACGCGATACTGATGAGCCTGCCGCCAGAGGTGGTTTGGGAGTGATGGTGCTCCTCGGCGACCAATACAAAACCGTAGTGCTGAGCCTGTCGAAGCACGTCGCAATGTTTCGACCGCCCCTTCCGACTGCGAAACGCCCTTCGACAAGCTCAGGGCTACGGTAATTAAGGCAACGGAACTCATGAGCCTAACCCCCGTCCCCGCCGGCCAAATCGCCACCATCGTCACCTCGCTGGAAATGACCAGCAAACCGCCATTGCGCCCGACGCCGCATTCGGAACTGCAACTCAAACGCTGGGAAGCCCCGACGCCAGACAAATACCGCGCGCTGTACCGCCGCGTGGGGGAGCCTTGGCTGTGGTTCTCACGCCTCATCATGGCCGACGCGGAATTGGCCGCAATCATCCACGATCCAAAGGTCAAAATCTGGGCTGTCACCGACCTGCGCGGAATCGAAGTCGGCATCCTCGAACTCGATTTCCGCGAAAGCGGCCAATGCGAGATCAGCTTTTTCGGCCTAATCCCAGAACTGAACGGCAAAGGCCATGGCCGCTGGCTGATGGCAATGGCGCTTCAACTCGGCTGGGCGGGTGAAGGTGTTGAACGGATGTGGGTGCATACGTGCACCCTAGATGCGCCGGGGGCATTAGGCTTTTACCGCAAAAGCGGGTTTGTGCCGTATCAGCGACAGATTGAGACTTTTGCGGACCCAAGGCTGTCAGGGCATTTGCCAATGGACGCCGCGCCTCAGATACCGATAATCAGTTAGAGCGCGAAAAGTAGGGACAGTCCCTACTTTGTTTGTTATCAAAGCCTTAAACTGCCTTTAGCGCAGCCCAAGGTTCAAGCGGCCACCGGATTTCAATGTCATCCTGATCGCTTATTTCTCCGCCGACTAAAACAACAGCCATAACGCCACCTTTACGGATCAGGCTGCCGTCCTCTGCCTTATCCAGCAAGGTATCCATTAAGCCCGGCGTATGGCCATTTATCTGATTGCACGGATTGCGCAGACCGGTGATTTCCAGCTTTGCACCTGACGGAAAAAGAATCTCTGTTCCAGTTGGGAGTGCAAGCAAATCAATATCCCGCGTCAGGATGTTCTCGCCAAGCTCCCCAGCTTGAACAAAAAATCCCTTAGATGCGACCTCTTTAAGTAGCTCTTCATGAATCAAATGCACTTGCCGCAAATTCGGTTGGCTGGGGTCTTTGGCTACTCGGCTGCGGTGTTTAACGGTAACGCCGCGATGCGCGTCGCCTTCGACGCCCTCTCCCGCAATAAGCATGATCGTCGAGCATAATGTTTTACCCAAACCATGCCCATTCCGCGCAGCTACCGCCACAACAACACCCAACTCACTTCCTCCCGAACAATTTCTCCACATCGCCCAGCGCCAGCTTCACCCATGTCGGTCTGCCGTGGTTGCATTGCCCTGAATGCGGGGTCACTTCCATCTCTCTCAACAACGCGTTCATTTCGGTTACGTTCAGCACGCGCCCCGCCCGGACCGATCCGTGGCAGGCCATTGTCGCGGCGACATGGTCTATGCGTTCTTTTAAGGACAGCGCGTCGCCATAAGCGGCGAGGTCGTCGGCGAGGTCTGTGACCAGCCCTTTTATGTCGCCGTCGCCGAGCATGGCGGGCACGCTGCGCACCAGCATCGCGGCGGGGCCGAAGCGTTCGATGTCTAGGCCGAATTCGGCGAGTTCCGTTATGCGTCCCTCCAGCCGGTCGCAGGCGGGCTCGTCCAGCTCGACGACTTCGGGGACGAGCAAGCCTTGCGCCGCGATTGCGCCCTGTGTCGCGGCGGCACGCATTCGTTCCAGCACTAGCCGTTCATGCGCGGCGTGTTGGTCGACGATGACCAATCCGTCTTCAGCCTCGGCGATGATATAGGTGTTGGCGACTTGGCCGCGCGCGATGCCGAGCGGGTGGCTGCTGGCTTGCGGGACGGCATGTGTGGCTGCTTCGGCGCGGCCCATAAGGGGGGCTGTGAAGTAACCGATGTTGTCGGAAACGAGCGACCTAAGCCCCTCCCGTTGATGCTCCGCATCGCCTGCGGCCCCAGGGGAGGGGTTGGGGTGGGGGCTGTAAGGTGGGGACCAGCCTCTTTGCCCCACCCCGCTGCGACTAAGCATCAAAGATGCTAAGTCTCGCTGCCGCTGTTGCTCCGCAACGCCTGCGGCTCCCCCTGAAGAGGAGGGGTTAAAGAATGCACCTTGCGCAGTTTGAATAGGCTCCTGCTGCCAAGCCGCCAGCGCGGCTCCCGCAGGCCGCTGCACCGCGCGAAAGCCCGATTGGTCAAGCGCATGGCGTAACCCTGAAACAATCATCCCGCGCACCAACGCCGGATCGCGAAAGCGGACCTCGGTTTTCGCGGGGTGGACGTTGACATCGACTTCGCTGGGTGGAATTTCCAGAAACAACGCGACCACTGCATGGCGATCCCGCGCCAGCATCTCAGCATAGGCGCCGCGCACTGCGCCGACCAACAACCGATCCTTCACTGACCGGCCGTTGACGAACAGATATTGGTGATCGGCCACGCCGCGGTTGAAGGTGGGCAGCGAGGCGATGCCGCCGAGCGAAATCCCCTCCCGCTGAAAATCAAGGCCGACGCTGTTGTCGATCAAATCGGCACTGGTCAGCGCAGCGACGCGTTCGGGCTGGCTCATCCCGCCCTGCACCGACAAGGTCCGCCGACCATCATGTTCCAGCACAAAGCCGATTTCTGGCCGCGCCATTGCCAACCGCTTCACACTATCCAGCGCTGCGCCATATTCCGCGCGGGCAGAGCGCAAGAATTTACGTCTGGCCGGAATGTTGGCGAACAGGTTTTCCACTCGAACGCGCGTGCCCGGTGGAATCGCGGCGGGGCCTTCGCCGACGAGCGTGCCGTGATCGACAATCCGTTCCCAGCCATCGCCGCTGCCTTGCGGCCGGCTTTGCATCGTAAACCGCGATACGCTGGCTATCGAGGGCAACGCCTCACCGCGAAAGCCCATGGTGGTCACTTGATCGATATTGTCATCGGGCAGTTTCGAGGTTGCGTGCCGTTCCAACGCCAACGCCATCTCATCGCGCGCCATGCCGCAGCCGTCATCGGTGACCTCAACCAAATCAAGGCCGCCCACAACCAGCCGGATCGAAATCTGGGTCGCTTTTGCATCAATTGCGTTTTCGACCAGTTCTTTCAACGCACTGGCCGGTCTTTCGACCACTTCACCGGCGGCAATCCGGTTGATGAGCGCGTCAGGAAGCCTTCTTATTGACATATCCGCGCCCCTAGCCCAAGCGCCCGCCTCAAGCGAATCCTTTAATATTGGCTAGGGCGCACGAACTTGCATTTTGCTGTTTTGATATACAGCAATTTACTGTAGGGCGACGCGATTGTAACGGGCCAATTTATACGGATATCAGCCTGCAATCCTAACAACCTTTATCCGGGTGGAAGAATACAGAATGTTTAAGCTTTTCCGGTTTGCCTCGCAAGACATGGCAATCGACCTCGGCACCGCAAACACTGTCGTTTATGTACGCGGCCAAGGCATCGTTTTGAACGAACCTTCGGTAGTTGCCATTGAAACATTGAATGGCATCAAACGCGTCAAAGCTGTGGGCGATGATGCCAAGCTGATGATGGGCAAAACACCCGATAGCATAGAGGCGATCCGCCCGTTGCGCGACGGCGTTATCGCCGATATCGATGTCGCCGAACAGATGATAAAGCACTTCATCCACAAAGTGCACGGCAAACCCCGGTTGTTCAGCTACCCTGAAATCGTGATTTGCGTTCCGTCTGGTTCAACTTCGGTTGAGCGCCGCGCGATCCGCGATGCGGCACAGAACGCTGGCGCCAGTGCGGTCTATCTGATCGAAGAGCCAATGGCAGCCGCGATCGGTGCCGACATGCCGGTGACCGAACCGATTGGTTCGATGGTCGTTGATATCGGCGGTGGCACAACCGAGGTTGCAGTGCTTTCATTGCGTGGTCTTGCCTATACCACTTCGGTCCGCACCGGTGGTGACAAGATGGACGAAGCGATTGTATCTTACGTCCGCCGTCATCATAATTTGTTGATCGGTGAAGCTACTGCAGAGCGGATCAAAAAAGAATACGGCACTGCTCGCGCGCCCGCCGATGGTATCGGTCAAACGATCCACATCAAGGGCCGCGACCTTGTTAATGGTGTGCCAAAGGAAATCGCAATCAACCAGGGTCAGATTGCCGAAGCATTGTCCGAACCCATCGGTACAATTGTCGAGGGCGTACGGATCGCTTTGGAAAATACTGCGCCCGAACTCGCAGCGGACATCGTCGATCAAGGCATCGTCCTGACGGGCGGCGGTGCGTTGATGCACGGGTTGGATGAACATCTTCGCGATGAAACCGGATTGCCGGTTACCGTGGCAGAGGATCCGCTGACTTGCGTCGCGATAGGCACAGGCCGGGCGATGGAAGATCCCATCTTCCGCGGCGTCCTCTTAACCGCTTAAGCGTGGGGCAAGGGGATGGCGCCGCCAATTCACCGGCGCCCGGGCTACTCCCGTAAAGCGCAGTATAGCCTGTTTGCAACCTATGTGCTGGCGATTGCCGGCACTGTGTTTGCAGCGTTGCTGCTGCTGATCTCGATTGCCGATCCAACCGGCTTTGCCGCGTTGCGCAATGCGGCGAGTGAAACGACCGCGCCGGTGTCACGCTTTTTCGATTCGGTCCGGCGCACCAGCAATGACATGGGCGAAAACCTGTCGGCTTATTTTGATGCAGCATCAAAGAATAAGGCGATGGCTCAGCAAGTGGCAAAAAATCAGACCAAGCTGATCGAGGCGGATGCGGTGCGGCTTGAAAACCGCCGTTTGCGCATGTTGCTCGATCTGGTTGAAAGCGAAGAGGCCAACAAAGTTGCTATCGGACGCCTGATTAGCAGCAGCGCCACCAGCAGCCGCAGGATCGCAACATTGTCCATCGGCAGCAATCAAGGTGTCGCCCCGGGACAACCAGTGCGCGCCCCAGATGGATTGATCGGGCGGATAATCGAAGCGGGACCGAACACCGCCAAAGTTCTCCTGGTCTCTGATGCCGAAAATGTCATCCCCGTACTGCGCTTGCCCGACGGATTGCCCGCGCTGGCCAGCGGCATGGGCAATGGCTTGGTGATGATCCGCCCCATTGATTTGGGCGTGAACCCTTTCAAAAAGGGTGACATCATTTCAACATCGGGCAATGGCGGATTGTATCCACCCAATGTCCCCTATGCGCGCGTGATCCGCAAGACCGCTGACGGCGCGATGGCAATGCCGCTAGCAGCGCCGGGCAATAGCCCCTATGTAGTTGTCATGCGCCCGTATCAGGAACCCGCCAAAATAGCTCTCGACAAGGCGCTATCGGAAAGCCCTGTAGCGGGTGGCGAATGAAGAACCAGATACTTGCCACCAGTCGGAAAATCCTGTGGCCCGGCCGCGAATATGAAAGCCGCATAGAACGGCACCAGTCGCCGATGAAAATGCTGCTGATCCCGATTTTTTCGGTGATGGCGGGTTCGATGTTGACGGTCCTGCCCATATTCAGCGACAGCCCGTTATGGCCGCCAATGGGGTATATGATGCTGCTGGCGTGGCGCTTGATGCGCCCCGGCATCTGGCCTGCTTGGGTCGGGCTGCCTTTCGGGCTGTGTGACGATCTGTTTAGCGGACAACCCTTTGGCAGCGCAGCGTTACTGTGGTCGCTGACGATGCTGGTCATCGAGATCGTTGATTCGCGCGCGATTTGGCGCGACCATATGCAGGACTGGTTTGTCGCCGCGGTTGCCATCACCTGCACCATCCTTGGCGGAGTTGCGCTGTCGGGGCTTACGCATTGGGCACCCGAAGTTGGCATCGTCTTGCCGCAGATCTTGATTTCGATCCTGATGTTCCCGCTCGTCGTGCGCCTTTGCGCTCGCCTTGATCATTGGCGGCTTGCGGCATGATCGAAAAGCGCGCGCTTACGTCGGGTCAATTGGACCTCAGCTTTAGCCGGCGGACACTGTTCATCGGCGGGGTGCAAGCAGCGATCGGCACCGTTGTCGCCGCCCGCATGGGTTACATCTCGATCTTTGAAAATGAACGGTACAAGCTTTTGTCGGAAAGCAACCGGATCAACCTGACGCTGATCCCGCCCCGGCGGGGTTGGTTCATCGACCGGCTGGGCAAGCCAATCGCAACCAACCGCGCCGATTTCCGCGTCGACATTATCCCCGACCGCCTGGTGGATAAAGACGCGACAGTCAAAACGCTCGCGCAATTGCTATCGCTTAGTCAGGATGACATCGACCGCATCACCCGCGACGTAGGCGAAGCGCAGGGATTTCAGCCGGTCGAAGTGGCATCGGGGCTTGACTATGAAAGCTTTGCCCGGGTCAGCGTGCGCCTGCCCGACCTACCCGGCGTCAGCCCACGGCAAGGGTTTTCGCGTTATTACCCTAGCGGCGCTGCCGTCGGCCATTTGCTAGGCTATGTCGGTGTTGTCTCGGCTGAGGAATATCAGAAAAACAAAGATCCTTTGATGATCACGCCAGGATTCAAAATTGGCAAAGACTCGTTGGAGAAATTTTATGAGCCAGTGCTGCAGGGCAAGCCGGGGGCGAAACGGGTAGAGGTTACCGCGCGCGGAAAGGTCGTGCGCGAACTCAGTTCGCGCGGCGACGTGCCGGGAAAGCCCGTTCAGCTGACGATTGATATCGACCTGCATAATTACGCCGCACGGCGAATTGGCCTTGAGTCCGCCTCGGTCGTCGTCGTTGATTGCCAAAATGGCGAGATATTGGCGATGGCATCGATGCCGTGTTTTGATCCCAACAGCTTTTCCGACGGCATCGGCAATGTCGAATGGAAAATGCTGAACGGCAATGATCACATCCCGTTGCTGAACAAATCCGTGCGCGGTCTGTATCCCCCCGGTTCGACGATGAAACCGATGGCGACCTTGGCGCTGCAGATGCACGGCGTTTCACCCGACGAACGCATTTCCTGCCCCGGCGGCTATCGGCTCGGCAGCCGCTTTTTCCGCTGCGATGCTGTGCATGGATCGGTCGATATGCGCGGCGCGATCGAGCATAGCTGCAACACCTATTTCTGGAGCATGGCGCACCGTGTCGGCTATGATGCGATTGCGCCTGTCGCGCGGTTGCTGGGGCTGGGGCAAGAGTTTGACATTCCCGGCGTCGCACAGCGTTATGGCACCGTTCCCGACGCTGAATGGAAGATGCGCCGGTACAAACAAAAATGGAGCGGAGCAGACTCGCTGAACGCGTCGATCGGTCAGGGCTATGTGCTGGCATCACCCTTACAGCTTGCCGTGATGACTGCGCGCATCGCCTCTGGCCTCGATCTTCAGCCATCGCTGATACTGGGACGCAAAAAGCCACCGGTAAAGCCACTGCCGTTTACCGCCGAACAGCTTGCGGTTACCCATGACGGCATGTTTCGCGTGGTCAATGGATCGGGCACCGGTGGCGGCAGCAGGATTGATATTGGCGGAGTTAAGATGGCCGGAAAGACCGGGACTGCCCAGGTGCGCGCCCTTGTCAGTCGCGGCCATGTCGGCGACTGGAAATCACGCGACCATTCGCTGTTCGTTTGTTACGCGCCTATTGATGCACCGCGTTATGCCATTTCGGTAGTGGTAGAACATGGCACATTCGGAGCCCGCGCGGCAGCACCAATTGCTAAGGATGTGATGACCTTTCTGTTCGACCGCGACACAGCCTTGGCGTCTTTGGCATCAATGGAGGCTGGCTGGGGTGGCAGCCTTGACGAGCGCATGGCACGACAGCTTGCCACCTTTAAGACGGCGCAATCGCCACAGGCTAGCACCCCAGACCAAACGACGCCCAAGGATGCGACCCCAAAGAGCGGGACGCCCAAGAGTCCTACACTATGAGCATCACCTCGATCGTCCCTGCCCCGATTGCCACGCTACCATGGCGGGTGATTCTGATCCTTTTTGCTTTGGTGCTGATTGGCACGACGGTGCTGTATTCAGCGGCAGGCGGCAGTTTCCAGCCCTGGGCCGGCAAGCACATGATCCGCTTTTTGGTTCTTACGGCATTTGCGATTGCGATGTCGCGGATGCCACTCGATTTTTGGAAATCGATCACCTTTCCGCTCTATGGTATACTGATACTGTTGCTGATTGCGGTGGAAATCGTTGGCTTTGCAGGGGGAGGCAGCCAGCGCTGGATCAATCTCGGCATCATCTCGATCCAACCGTCAGAGATTATGAAGCCCGCTATCGTCCTTGCCGCAGCGTGGTTTTTTGACAAATTGCCACCAGGCAAAATTAACAGCCTTGATGCCGTTTGGCCGGTTGTCGCGCTGCTTATTCTTCCCAGCATTCTTGTGATCATCCAGCCCGACTTTGACGCCGCGCTTGCCTATATATTCTGCGTCGTTGTAGTAGCGTTTCTCGCTGGACTGCCAGTGATCTATTTCTGGGCGGGCGGCGCAGCGATTGCTGTGTTGACTCCCATCGTCTTTTTCGTTGGTCTTCGCCCCTACCAACAAGACCGGGTGTTGATCTTTTTAAACCCTGAAAAAGACCCGCTTGGTGCGGGCTATCATATCACCCAATCCAAAATAGCCATCGGTTCCGGCGGGGTATTTGGCAAAGGCTTTGGCAACGGCACGCAAAGCCATCTCGATTATTTGCCCGAGGGCCATACCGATTTCATCTTTGCAACGATGGCCGAGGAATGGGGCTTGATGGGCGGCATAGTCATTTTGTTCCTATATTATCTGTTGATGCGTTGGGGGCTAACAGTGGCGATGGAAAGCCGCACCCGTTACGGCCAATTGGTCGCCGCCGGGCTGACCTGCACGATATTCTTTTACATGATGATCAACCTGCTGATGGTTGTTGGCTTTGCTCCGGTTGCGGGCCTGCCGTTGCCGTTCGTCAGCCATGGCGGATCATCGATGCTGACGATGATGATCTGTATTGGCATCATAATGTCAATCGAACGCCATCCTGGATCACGGCGCGGACAATTAAGCTAATCCAGCGATCGCAGTCTTGACACTTAACAGAAATCGGGCCAATGGCGCGCTTCCGGTCGGCGCGGCGTATTTGCCCCGCGCCCGAATGGGGACGCTTAGCTCAGTTGGTAGAGCAGCTGACTCTTAATCAGCGGGTCGTGGGTTCGAACCCCTCAGCGTCTACCATTTCTTGCCGTTGATCTGTTTAATGCGCCGCGCTTAGTCGTTTATAGATTTCGGCTAGCAGCGCTGAGACTGTTCCTATAAGCCTCAGGCAACAAAGCCAAATATCGGGACATTATATGCTCCAAAACATCAAATCCAGGATCAAGCGGCATCCTGTGTGGACCACGATCATCCTATTGGTTACCGCGTTGTTTTTATATAGTTTCCTTGCCCCTTCCCCTCGCGAATATGAATATGTCAGCGAAACCGTCAGCCGAGGCGACGTTTTGCGCAAAGTTTCTGCTAGCGGCAAAGTCAGGGCGTTGAATACGATCAAAGTCGGTGCCGAAGTGTCTGGGCAGATCACGAAAGTCTATGTCGATTTCAATTCGCCGGTAACTGCAGGACAAGTACTTGCCGAGATTGACCCGACCCGTGTTCGCGCGCGCGTCGAACAATCCGAGGCTCAAGTGGCGCTGACCCAAGCAAATATGCAGCAAGCCACTGCTAATGTCGCGCGCGCGCGCGCCGATTTGGAAATACAGGAGCGCGATTTTTCCCGGCAAAAGGCATTGGCCGACAGAGGGTTTGTATCAAAGGCAGGGCTGGATATTGCGCAGAGCAAATTGAACTCCGCACGTAACGCCGTGCAAGTTGCGGCAGCCCAATCACAAAGTGGCAATGCGCAAATCCGTCAGGGTGTTGCCGAGCTGTCCTCTGCCAAGCTTGATCTCAACCGCACAGTGATTATCGCACCGGCGAGTGGTGTCATCATCAACAAGTTGGTTGAACCCGGCACTACGGTGGCGGCATCATTCCAAACGCCAAATCTGTTTGAAATTGCGTCGGACACCACAAAGATGCAAGTCGAGGCATCGGTTGATGAAGCCGATATCGGGCAAATCCGCGAAGCGCAGGATGTCAATTTTACCGTGGACAGCCACCCGAACTATATCTTCAAAGCCAAGGTGCGACAGGTGCGGCAAGCCCCGGTCGAGACGGCGAACGTCGTTAGCTATCTGGTGATTATCGACGTTGATAACCTCGACGGCAAATTGCTGCCCGGGATGACGGCGAATGTCGAAATCATCACTGGTGTTAAAACGAACGTGCTGCGCGTACCGACAAATGCGCTGCGTTTCCGTCCGCGTGCTGAAGATCGCGAAAAAGCACCGAAGGAAAAAACGCCAGCTGCTCCTCCCAAGAAAGAAGACCCTCGCCCCGTTGTTTATCTTGCTGCAGCCGACGCATACAAGCCGGCCAAAAAACAGGTGAAGCTGGGATTGGAGGGCGACGAGTATACCGAAATCCTTGCTGGAATAAAATCGGGCGACAAAGTGCTCGTTCGCGCAAAGTCGCTAAAACCCAAAGTAACGCCCGATGCCGATGCGGAAGACGATGACGCCACCGCTTCTTAGCACCAACGAGCTGGTCAAAGACTATGTGATCGGCGGCGAAACTGTGCACGCGGTGAACAACGTCTCGCTGTCTATCGCGCGCGGCGAATTTGTCGCGATCATGGGCGCCAGCGGTTCGGGCAAATCGACATTCATGAATATGATCGGCTGCCTTGATGTTCCCACATCGGGCACTTTGCTGCTCGACGGCACCGACACAAAATTGCTGAGCAGCGACGAACTGGCGGAAATCCGCAACCGGAAAATCGGCTTTGTGTTTCAGCAGTTCAATTTGCTGGCGCGGACCAGTGCGCTGGATAATGTTGCAGTGCCTTTGATCTATGCAGGACTTGGCTATGCCGAACGGCGCGCGCGCGCCAAGGCAAAGCTGGAGGCGCTGGGGCTGGGCGAGCGGCTGGAAAATTCCCCGGCCAAGCTTTCGGGTGGTCAGCAACAACGCGTCGCCATCGCCCGTGCCCTTGTGACCGATCCGTTGATGTTGCTCGCTGATGAGCCAACGGGCGCACTCGATACGCAAACGTCGCTCGACATTATGAGCATTTTTCAGGGCTTGAACGACGATGGAATAACCATGGTTGTTGTCACCCACGAACCGGACATCGCCGAATACGCCGCGCGCCGGATCATATTCCGCGACGGCAAAGTCATAGAAGACGAAGCGGTCAAATCACGTCGTCGGGCAGTCGCCTCGTGAGCCAGTTGTTGAAACCGATCGCCGATTGGGGCGTAAACGTGGCGATTGCAATGACCGCGCTGCGGACCAATTTGATGCGGTCGATTTTGACCACTCTAGGCGTGATGATCGGCGTTTTTTCTGTGATCCTTGCTGTTGCTGTGGGCAATGGCGCTCAGGTTTCGGTGACGCAGCAGATTGCAACTTTGGGTTCCAATATGGCCATCGTTGTGCCCGAACCCGATAACGGTGACGGCCCACCGCGCCCCAGCGAACGCGGGCGGCTGACCGAGCGCGATGCCAAAGCGGTTGAACGGCAAGTGCCCGGCGTAAACGCGGTTGCCCCGCAAATCCGGAATGGTGTGCAAGCGGCAACGGCTGGCCGCAGCGTTTCGACCTTGGCGATTGGGGCAACGCCTGCTTATGGCATCGTATCCAACATCACCGCCTCAGAAGGCCGCTTCCTGAGCGATAGCGATGTCAGCTCTGCCGCGCGGGTCGCCGTTATTGGGGAGACGGTTGCAAACAGAATCTTCCCAGACGGCAATCCCGTCGGCCAAACCATGAGAATCAACCGTGTGCCATTTGCCGTCATTGGCATTCTGGAGGGCAAAGGCAGCAATTTGGGCAATGACAATGACGATCAGATCATCGTGCCAATCTCTACCTTGCGGCAACGCCTGTCGACCACTGCGGCGCAGGGACCCGACGATATTCAGCTAATGTTCGTTGGTTTCGATGATGAAGAGGCGCTGCTCGCCGGGCAGAAGGAGATCAAAAGCCTGCTCCGCTCAAGGTATCGCGTGGCAAAAGGCAGCGTGAACCCGTTCACTGTGCGGACCACAACAGAAATCGCCGAGGCGACAGGCACCGTCACACAGATTTTTCAGGCGGTTCTGGTCGCCATCGCCTCAATCTCGCTGCTGGTCGGCGGCATCGGGATCATGAATATCATGCTGGTCAGCGTCACCGAGCGAACGCGCGAAATCGGGCTGCGCATGGCGTTGGGAGCCAAGCGCCGCGATATCCGCAACCAGTTTCTCGTGGAGGCTGCTGTATTGTGCATCATCGGCGGCGCGATGGGGCTTAGCCTTGCATTGTTGGCGGCGTTTGCTTTCCAACGCATCGCCAATTTCCCTGCACCCATTGGCTGGGACACAGCGTTAATGTCAGTCGCATTTTCCGCCGTCATCGGCTTGGTGTTCGGAGGCTATCCCGCGATCAGAGCGTCGCGGTTATCGCCAATAGAGGCGTTGCGCAGCGAGTAGATTACGCGGCAAGTCTTCCCCGCACCGCCTCAGCCTGAGCCATGATGTTGCGCACCAGATCGGCGCAGGTCGGGATGTCGTGGATCAAGGCTTGGCTTTGTCCGCTGGTCCAGATGCCGCCATCGGTATCGCCATCGCGCAACACATTGTCGCGTCCGCGTTTGCCCGCCATCAATTCCCGGACTTCCTCGAAACTTTTGGTCGGGTCACGCTGAATTGCGGCCACCTCTTCGGATACCGCGTTGCGGGCGACGCGCGCTGTATTCCGCAACGTGCGGCCGACCAGAACTGTGTCGAGCTCGTTGCTGTCCACGATCTTCTGCTTCACATTCTGGTGGATTTTCGCCTCAACTGTTGCACAGAACCGCGTGCCCATATTGACGCCGGATGCGCCCAAAGCGAGCGCCGCGACCAAGCTGCGTCCATCGGCCATGCCGCCGCTGGCGATGATCGGCGTACCGGGCAATGCATCGACGGTCGCAGGTAACAGCACCACCAAACCGACATCATCCTCGCCGGGGTGCCCTGCACATTCAAAGCCATCGATGCTGATGATATCGACGCCTTTTTTCACCGCAGAGACGGAGTGGCGGACGCTGGTGCATTTGTGGATCACGACTACGCCGTTATCCTTAAAACGCGGCAGATGATCGGTCGGGGCGCGGCCTGCGGTTTCGACGATCTTGATCCCAGACGCGATAATCGCCTCGCGGTAATCATCATAGGGGATCGGGTTGATCGAGGGCAGCAACGTCAGGTTCACGCCAAAGGGCTTGTCAGTTAGGCCCCGCGTCTTTTCGATCTCATCAAACAGCGCCTGTCCGCTTTCAAACATGTGCGCTGTGATGAAACCAAGCGCCCCTGCATTGGCAACCGCTGCTACCAGTTCTCCATAGCCGACGCCGGTCATCCCGCCCATAACGATTGGGGTTTCGATGCCGAACATTTCGGTGATGCTGGTTTTGAACATGTAACTCTCCTGAACGATAGCGCAGTATCACCGACCCGTTGGCAAATCCTTGAAAGGCAAATCCTTGTCAACGCGGATGTCGCCGGGCATTCCCAATACCCTCTCGGCGATGATGTTGCGCAATATCTCGTCGGTGCCGCCTGCGATCCGCATCCCCGGCGCGCCCATCACCATATCCTGAAACGCACCGCCCGCCGCTGCATATTTGGGATCGGTGATAATCCCGAACTGGTCTTGCAATTCCAACATTTCGTTTGCCATATCCTGCGCGCTTGCTGCCTGAATAAGCTTTGACACAGATGCTTCCGGGCCTGGCGTTTGGCCGCGCGAGAGCGCCGTCAACGAACGCAATCCAGTAAAGCGCAGCCCTTCGCCGCGGACATACCAATCGGCCAGCTTCTCACGGAATGCACGGTCCGATGACAAAGGCGCACCATCCTCATCGGTCATTTTTTGCGCCAGTTTCAATGCGCTCAATGCCCCGCCACCGGGAGCACCACGCCCGCCGCCAACCGATGCACGTTCGTTCATCAAGGTAACGATGGAGACTTTCCAGCCATCGTTCAGCGCACCCAGACGCTGGCTGTCCTTGACGCGAACATCGGTTAGAAACACCTCGTTAAAGCCGCGTGCGCCGGACATCTGGTGGATCGATTTGCACTGGATGCCTGCCGACTTCATGTCGACCCAGAACATCGTCAGCCCTTTGTGCTTCACTGCATCAGGATCGGTGCGGACGAGCAAGATGCCGTAATCGGAATAATGCGCGCCGCTGGTCCAGATTTTCTGACCGTTGATGACCCATTCATCGCCATCTTTGATAGCCTTTGTCCGGATCGCCGCAACGTCGGAGCCGCCAGCAGGTTCTGAGAACAGCTGGCACCAAAGCTCCTCACCGCGCACCGCAGGGCCGATGAAGCGGGTCTTGGTTTCGTCGTCCGCCGTCGCCATCACCGTCGGGATGCACATGCCAAGGCCAATTGCGAACGGCCCACCGAGATTAACGCCCAAACGCGATTCTTCTTGGCCAAAAATAACGCTTTCGATTGTGGAGCCGCCACCGCCGCCCCACTCCTTTGGCCAACGGATCTGCGCATAGCCAGCGGCGGCTTTCTTGGCCTGCCATGCTTTGCACGCGATCAACAGCTCTGGATCTTCGTCGCCAAGCGAGACGCCTTTGATGCCGCGTGGCGCGTTTTCCTCAAGCCAAGCGCGCACTTTGACGCGGTATTCGGCTTCTTGGGGGGTATCGTTAAAGTCCATGGACGTATCTCCTTAGGCAGCGTTGCTGCGCTCCAACATTGTGATCAAACGGTGTTTCCAGCTGCGCGGGCTGCCCGCGACCACGGCAAGCTGACGGCTACGGCGGTAATGGAGGTGGCAATCAACCTCCCAAGTATAGCCCATGCCGCCATGCACTTGGACGTTTTCTTTCGATCCAAACCAATAGGCGTCCGAAGCAGAGATCCGCGCGCCAGCGGCGGCAATCGGCAGTTCGGGCGCATCGCTATTGAGCGCCCATGCACCGTAATAGGCGTTGCCACGTGCCAACACATTTTTTGCATACATGTCCGCCAGCCGGTGCTTGATCGCTTGATATCCACCGATTTGGCGGCCAAAGGCAAAGCGTTCCAGCGCATAGGCCCGCGCCATTTCAAGGCACATGTCGGAACCGCCGACCTGTTCGAACGCAATCAAAACGGCGGCGCGATCATTAATCGCTTCATAAAGCGCGAGACCATCGCCGATAGCACCAAGGCGTGTGGCAGGAGCGTCTTTGAATTCTATCCGCGCTGCGTCACGGGAGCGGTCGAGTGTTTCCACCGTCTCGCGCGATACGCCAGCGCCGTTCAAATCGACGATGAACAAGGTCGGCTTTCCGCCCTCGTTGGCCAGCACAATCGCGTGGTCAGCAATGCTGCCATCGGTGACGGGGATTTTCACGCCGGTCAGTTTTCCGCCGGATACTTCTGCCGAAATTTTTGATGCCGAAACCGGCCCGGCTTGCTCAGAGCTGGCAATCGTTCCAATCAATTCCCCCGAAACGATTTTGGGAAGATAGGCCGCTTTCTGCTCGGCATCGCCCGCCCGCAGCAAAGCCTCGGCAAAGAAGTAGACGGTGGAGGAAAACGGAATGGGAGCCACAGCGCGGCCCAGTTCTTCGGCGATGCAGCACAGTTCCAGATAGCCGAGACCAAGCCCGCCATGTTCTTCCGGGATCGCCGCACCCAACCAGCCCTGTTCGGCGACTTGCGCCCACAATGCCCGGTCAATCCCGGGGCTGTCGTCTTCCATCAGCTTGCGCACAGTATCAGGCGGACATTTGGCGGCGAGGAATTTCCGCGCCTCTTCTTTCAACGCCAACTGGTCGTCGGAAAAATCGAAATTCACGAGAGTATTCTCCTCAATCGCTTTTGCAGCAGAGAGCCCTACATACCCCATTCGCGTCGCCGGGCAACGCAAATTTAATCGTGCGATTAAACTTATGTGCATAAGGACTGTCCCATTAGGGACTGTCCCTAATGGGACAGTCCTTAGACCTTCCCATCTTCGCCATTTTGAACCAGCGCGGAACAAATCGGATTTTTTACTGTCCTACAAATAACCATATCGGTTATTATGATTCGTACAAGAGGCAACAGGCCTGAAAGGACGAATTATGGACACCGCAAATATTGACGACCTGATCGAAGAGCTTATCGAACGCGAAGGCGGCTATGCAAACCATGCCGCTGACCGGGGTGGCCCGACAAACTGGGGTGTCACCCAAGCAGTTGCCCGCCGGCAGGGCTATGTCGGCGAAATGCGGGCGATGCCGCAAAGCGACGCCGCCGCGATTTACAAACGGCTTTATTGGTTGGCGCCGCGCTTCGATGCCATTGCCGAACGCGCACCCAAGCTGGGGGCCGAGATGTTCGACACAGGCGTCAATATGGGGACAGGGACCGCGACCGGTTTCCTGCAACGCGCCCTGAATGCGTTGAATCGCAACGGCACAGATTATGCCGACATATCGGTAGACCGGGCCATCGGCTCGGGCACACTCGCCGCGCTTGCTGCATTCCTGAAAAAGCGAGGGTCCGGTGCAGAGGCAGTGCTGTTGAAAGCCGTCGAGGCGCTGCAAGGCGCGCATTACCTAAAAATCGCCGAGGCGAGGCCGAGCCAAGAAGCCTTTGTCTATGGCTGGCTGGCAAACCGTATCGGTTCGCCCCCGGTGTGAAATTCGCAACCAGATATATGTTACCTTGGACGCATTTTGGAGGAAAACCATGCCATTTATCGAAACTCTGATCGGCCCGATAGCCGCCCTAATCGACAAGCTGATCCCTGATCCCAAAGCGCGCGACGCGGCCAAGCTGGAGCTTATCAAGCTGCAGGGCGGCCAAGACCTTGAAACGCTGCAAACCCAATTGTCCGCGATCCTTGCAGAGGCGCAAGCCCCTGACCCTTGGACCAGCCGCGCGCGGCCTTCGTTCCTGTACGTGATGTATGTCATCATCCTGTGGTCGCTGCCCATGGGCCTGATCGCAGCATTCCGCCCGCAAGCCGCCGCTGACATCGCAGCGGGCATGAATGCGTATTTGGGGGGGCTGCCAGAGCCTTTGTATGCGCTGTTTGGGACGGGATATTTGGGTTATACAGCGGCGCGGCAATGGGGGAAGGTTAAGGGTGTGGAGAGGTAGGACGATTAGCTCGCACGAAGACACGACGACATGAAGAAGTTTGCGCGAAGCGCCATTTTGCTGATGAACGAATTTGCAAAAACGTCCGGTTCAAATCATTTCGGCTTCGCCGAGTGCCACTTCTTCGTACCTTCGTGCCTTCGTGCGAGCTCCAAAAATGCCAAGCATGAATTCGACGCGCCCCCTTGACCAACTCCCCGCCTCCCCCTACCCGCCACAAACGTAACAGGTGCCTTGTGAAAGCAGGGTGAAAAGGGAAGCCAGTTTAAATCTGGCGCTGTACCCGCAACTGTGACCGGCGAGTGTTTTGCCAAATTGCCACTGAAAAACTGGGGACTGTCCCTACTTTTCGGGAAGGCGGCAGAAGATGGCGACCCGGGAGCCAGGAGACCTGCCTGTTACCGCTGATCCTTTGCGCGTGCGGGAAGACACGGGCGAACGAATGAGGCCCTTTGCCGGGCTTTCCTTCGCGTGACGGCATTTGAATGCAACGTCATATGTAAGGACAAGTCTATGAAATTAACCCCGTATGCGGCTTTATTGCCGCTCGCTTTTTTCGTCACACCGCTGGCAGCTCAGGATGAAGCTGCAGAAGCGGAACGCTATGAAAGCGAACCCATCCAAACCCGTCAGCCTGCCGATAAAGAGATCACCGTAACCGCGACAGGCATCCGCAAAAGTGTTGCCAATACGCCGCAAGCGATCACCATCTTTGACCTTGATGATATCGAACGCTCGCAAGCCACCGACGTTATCAGCCTTCTCGAACGTTCCGCTGGCGTCACCATCGCCCGCAACGGCCCACGCGGCGGTTTCGCCACCGTGCGGGTTCGTGGCGCAGAGGCTGAACAGCTTGTTGTCCTGCAAGACGGCATCCGAGTTTCCGACCCTGCCGCCCCTGCTGGCGGCTATGACTTTTCAAACCTGGGCCTTGGCGGGATCGACAAAGTCGAATTGCTGCGCGGCGCAAACAGCCTGATCTGGGGTTCCGACGCGATTGGCGGCGTGCTCTCGGTGGAAACGCGAAAAGGCAATTACGGGCTGTGGGTCAACGCTGAATATGGCAGCTTTGATAGCCGGTCGGTCAACGCCGCTTATCTCGACGACATCGGCCCAGCGCGCGTTACGCTCAGCGGCGGCTGGAACAAAAGCGACGGTTTTTCAAGCTTTGATGGCGGTACAGAGGCCGATGGCTATGAACAAGCCTTTGCCCAAGGGCGTGCGGTTATCACCGCCAGTGACCGGTTAAAGCTGATCGTTTCGGGCCGCTATGCTGATAGCCGCGCCGAGCAAGACGGGTTCCCATTCCCGCTTTATGCCTTTGCCGATACGTTGGAATATCAGGATACGGTTCAATATTCGGGCTATGCTGGTGCTGAATATGATGCGGACGGCGCACGGTTGCAGGGCGGCTATGCGATCAGCAACACTGCACGCGACAGTTACGACCCCGCATTCGGCAGCGCGCCCAGCTTTAGCGCCGATGGACGGTTGGAACGCCTGACGCTGAAAGGCGAATTTGACATTTCCGACGCGCTAAAACTCAATGCCGGGCTGGATAGCGAAGACAGCCGTTACATCACCGCTCCTTTCGGAAGCAGCGGGAAAACCGGGCTGGATAGCGCCCACGCGTTGCTAACTTACAGCGAAGACCGGTTGTTACTTTCGGGCGGCGCGCGCGTTGACGATCATCAGCAGTTCGGCACGAATTGGACGTTGGGCGCGAACGCATCCTATCAGTTTAACGATGTGCTGTTGCGCGCCAGTTTTGGCGAAGGTTTCAAAGCACCGTCGCTGTTCCAGTTGCTTTCGGATTTTGGCAACACGACATTGCAGCCCGAAAGCAGCCGCAGCTATGATATTGGTCTGGTCTATGGTGGCTATCTTGGCAAAGGCGATATCCGGGCAGCCGTAACGCTGTTCCGCCGCGATAGCCGCAATCTGATCGATTTTATTAGCTGCTTTGGTTCGACCGCCGCGATCTGCACCAATCGGCCCTTTGGCACCTACGACAATATCGGGCGGACAAAGGCGCAAGGTATCGAGTTAGAGGCCAGTGCCAATATCGACAACCTCAGCCTGAACGCCGTTTACAGCTACATCGACAATGAAAATCGCAGCGCCGGATCGACCAATCTCGGCAATACTCTGGCGCGGCGGCCAAAACATGCGCTGACATGGTCGGTCGATTGGTTCAGCAAAGGTCGGGATAATGGCGTAATCGGCTTTGCAAAGGGGCTGAACCTCGGCGCCGATGTCCGACTGGTTGGCGACAGTTTTGACAATCCTGCGAACACCCGGCGATTGGACGGCTATGTGCTGGTCACGGCGCGAGCAACTTTTCCGGTCACTGAGCGGGTGGAAATTTATGGCCGCATAGAGAACGCATTGGACCAACGCTATCAAACTGTATCGTTTTACAAAACCGCGGGCCGCAACGCTTCTTTCGGTGTCCGCACCCGTTTTTAAGGTGATTGAGGCGGGGCGCAAAGCCCGCTAGTGAAGCTACAACATAAAGGGAAATACGACATGGCACATGAAATCCTGAACCCCAAAACTGCGGCATGGCCTGCAAGCCTCGCGGCGGCGACGGTATTGGGCAGCTTTGCGCTTGCCTGCGTATTTCCCTTTGTAGCCTTTGCAACGTTAGCGGCGCTGACGATGAAGCCGCGCACAGGATTGGCTTTGGTCGCCAGCGTTTGGGCGGCGAACCAATTCGTTGGGTTTTTCGTCATGTCGTTCCCTTGGGAGATGCAAGCCGTGGGACATGGCATCGCGATACTCGCCTCAACGCTCGCTGCATTTTACGCAGCGCGTTTCGTATCCGCCCGACTGAAAGCTGGCAGTCCGTTTCAATATGTCGCGCCACTTGTTGTCGCCTTTGCCGCGTATTTAACGCTAATGCGCGCTTATGCCCAATTTGGCGGCGGTGCCGAAAATTTCACGCTTCAGATTAACAGCGATGTTGCTTTGAACGATGCGCTTTGGTTCACCGGGTTGATGGTGTTGCGCTTTGCGTTAACGCGCTTCACCGGCCAGGCGGCGCTACCGGCTGCGGCCTGAAAATGACCAGCCTTGGATCGCATCCCACGGTCCGCCGCGATAGTAATATGCGGATAGGCCGATGATGCTGAACGGTCTTGGACGAAACTCCGCAGATAGTTCGGCGTGCAACGCTTTTGCCGCCACAGGTTCGACTTTGTTCTGAATGGTAATGTGCAGTCGAGGCTGTGCTTGATCTTGCGGAGTTAACAGCCCCGTGAAACCCTCGGCGAGTTCATCCCTGATCGTCGTTAAATCTGGGCAATCGACACGATAAGCCACCCCGCGCCCCAACATCATTACATCGCTCAGCATCGCGGGCGGCGGCGCACATTCCCGCGCTACGGCCGCCAACCGCGTCTTGATCTCTGGCCAGTGCAGCGGCGGTAGATGACGGAACAAGGTGATATGCGCTTTTAGGAAGTTCCGTTCCGGCGGAAAATGTTTCGCGCGCAAACAATCCGCCCAAAGCTGGTCGGACTTTCCCATCGTTGCAGTGATGATGATCGGCGCGTTCTCAGACATGCAATTGACCTACCCGAGGCACACCATTCGCTCAAGATAGCCAAAGCCCCTTGCCAGCCTCGTACTGGCTGATAGCATCGCGGCAAAAGAGGGAGAGAACTATGCGATATTTGTTGCCTGTGCTGCTCGCGACGACCAGTCCTGTTTATGCAAACACACCGGATGCTAAGCCTGCAAGCAGCGCCACAATCGAGGCGCAGAAAGCCAGCGCCGCCTCACTTCCCACCGACGATGGCCGCGATTCCGCCTTTTCAGACCAAGGCTTTATCGCCACGCGCGCTGACCCGATTATCAACACAAAAGATGGCAGGCTTGTCTGGAACCTAGGCGCATATGATTGGGTCGAAGGTGCGCCCCCTGCGACGGTCAACCCCAGCCTGTGGCGGCATATGAAGCTGTTGCGCAAACACGGCCTATACAAAGTCGCCGATAATGTCTGGCAAGTGCGCGGTTTTGACGTGTCCAATATGACCATAATCAAAGGCGACACCGGCTGGATCCTGATTGACCCGCTGACCACTGCCGAGGCGGCAGCATCTGCGTTGGAACTTGTAAACCAGCAGCTGGGCGTACGGCCGGTCACAGCGGTCATCTATACCCACAGCCATGGCGACCATTATGGCGGTGTGCGCGGAGTTATGCGCGATGCTGAAGCAAAGTCAGGCACTGTCGCGGTGATCGCGCCCGACCATTTCGTCGAAGAAGCGGCGTCCGAAAATGTCCTCGCGGGCCCCGCTATGGGGCGGCGGGCGAATTACCAATTCGGTGCTGCATTGAAGCCCGGTCCGCAAGGGCAGATGGGCAGCGGCATTGGCAAAGGGATTTCGGGCGGGTCGATTACGCTGGTCACGCCGAACGACCTTATCAAGAAAACCGGCGATACGCGCACCATCGATGGTGTGATGCTTGAATTCCAGATGGTTCCTGAAACCGAAGCTCCAGCCGAAATGAACGTCTATATTGCGTCGGCCAAGACGTTCCTTGCCGCCGAAATCGCAACCTGTTCGCTGCACAATATCCTGACCCCGCGCGGCGCCAAAGTGCGCGATGCTCTGGCGTGGTCAAACTATCTTAATCAGGCGGTCAATCTTTATGCAGGCCGTTCTGACGCTGCAATCTCCAGCCATTGCTGGCCGCGTTTTGGACAAAGCGAAGTGAAAAGCTGGCTATCGGGACACCGCGACAATTACCGCTATCTGCACGATCAAACCGTACGGATGATGAACCAGGGGATGACACAGGCCGAAATTGCAGAGGCCATAAAGCCGCCTGCGGAGCTTTCCGATCAATGGTATAATAAAGGCTATTACGGAACGTACAGCCATAATTCCAAGGCGGTCTATCAACGCTATCTGGGGTGGTATGATGCAGTCCCCGCCAATTTAAACCCGCATCCTCCTGCCGAACGCGCGAAGCGTTTTGTCGCCGATATGGGCGGAGCAGCCAAAGTGCTTACTGCCGCCAAAAGGGCAATGGCGTCGGGCGATTATCGCTGGTCGTCGGATTTGCTGAACCAGCTTGTTTTTGCTGATCCCAAAAACGCCGAAGGCCGCGCGCTGCTGGCCGATAGCTATGAACAGCAGGGCTATCAGGCGGAATCCGCGATCTGGCGGAACCAGTTTTTGTCGGCGGCAAATGATCTACGCCATGGTGTGAAAGCCAGCGCAACGATTCAAAGCCCAGATATGATTAGTGCTATACCCACCGGATTATTGCTGGAATCGGTTGCTACACGCCTTGATCCGAACAAAGTTGCGGGCAAGACTTTGGCCATCAACTTTGTCATTGCCGACCGTTCCGAAACCGCAAAAATCAGCGTCGGCAATGGTGTGCTCATCAGCGAAATGGGCAGCGCGCATGATGCACCAGCCGCCACTATCACCGGCCCCCGTCAGCTATTTCTCGCGATGCTGTTCCTGAAAATGCCATTGCCGCAGTTACAGGCAGCAGGGTTAAAGATCGAAGGCGATGTCGCCGCCGTCGAAGCTTTGCAGGCCGCCCTCGATCCAATGCCGGGGACGTTCAATATCGCTGAGCCTTGAAGGGTCAGGCAGGAAGATCGCGTATAGCGTTTAAGTGGCGCGCCTGATCGACCGCTGGCAAGAACGACCCCGTAAAGCTGTTCTCCGCCAGCTGAACTAGCTGCTTTCGGCTAAGGTTCAGCGCCTTCGCCACTGCTTTAAAATTGGTGTTCACATAGCCGCCGAAATAGGCTGGATCATCGGAGTTTACCGTAGCGCGGATGCCCAAATCGAGCATGCGCTTTACAGGGCTGTCGGCAATTTCATGGATTACGCATAGCTTCAAATTTGACAGCGGACACACGGTAAGCGTTTGCCCGTCAGCAACGATCCGTCGCACCAACGCAGCGTCCTCCAACGCGCGGTTGCCATGGTCGATCCGGTCCACGTGAAGCACATCAAGCGCCTCCCAAACATAATCCGGTGGTCCCTCTTCGCCTGCATGAGCGACAAGCTTCAGCCCCTTTGCTTTCGCCTCGGCAAAAACACGCGCAAACTTTGATGGCGGATGTCCGAGTTCGGATGAGTCGAGACCAACGCCAGTGAGGCGGTCAAGCCACGGCTCGGCGTCGCGCAATGTGGCGAACGCAGCCGCTTCATCCAAATGGCGCAGGAAGCACATGATGAGGCAGTAGCTGATGCCGAACTGCTCTTCGCCAGCATCAAGAGCGCGCAATATTCCGCCGATGGCCATATCAAACGATACGCCGCGCTCAGTATGCCCCTGCGGATCAAAGAAGATTTCGACGTGGCGAATGCTGTCGGCGTTTGCGCGCTGCAAATAGGCAAAGGTCAGGTCGTAAAAATCCTGTTCCGTCAGCAAGACGCCCATGCCCTGATAATAAATGTCCAAGAAATCTTGCAAGTTCGAAAAATCATAGGCCGCGCGGACTTCTTCGACGCTGGCAAACGGAATCGCGACATTGTTGCGCGTCGCCAGCGCAAACAGCATTTCCGGCTCCAGCGAGCCTTCGATGTGTAGGTGCAATTCCGCTTTGGGCAGCACATCGATAAAAGCGTTACGGGCGGCGTTGTCCATCGTCAGCTTTTCCCTTGGAGGATGATTTCAGCACTCGATTTATTGGCGCGGATTTCATCTTCAGTCAGGCCATTTATCTCGTGCGGAAAGACCAGCCAGTCATCTGTTTGATGGACGTAAAAATCAGGCACAAGGTCGGTCACATTGCGTGCCGGTTTGAAATAGACCGTAGCGATTTTAACTGTGTGCGGCATGTTGTGGCGGCAGCGCGCCTTAAGCTCTTGCAGGAATGCGCGGATCGAGCGGCCTGAATCGAACACATCATCGATCACCAGCAACGCATCCTCGGGGTTCAACGTGTCGATCAAATAGCCCAAAGCATAGACGCGCACTTCGGGTTCCTGCTGGTCAATGCCGATGTAAGATGACGTGCGGATCGCAATATGGTCGCATTCAATACCGCGATATTCTAGCAGTTCCTGCACCGCGATACCAATCGGCGCACCACCGCGCCAGATGCCGACGATATGCGTTGGCCGGAAATCGGATTCAGCGATCAGATTAGCAAGGCGAAATGAATCCTCCAGCAGCTCATCTGCCGTCAGATAGACTTTCGGAATGCTCACATTTCCCCGCGTTCACGGCGTAAAGCATACCATTTTTCGACATTGGCGTTGTGCTCCTCCAACGTATTAGCGAACACATGGCCGCCTTTGCCATCAGCAACAAAAAACAACGCTTCAGTTTTGGCAGGGTTTAAAACCGCTTCAATCGCAGCGCGCGACGGGTTGGCGATTGGCCCCTTTGGCAAGCCAACCATAGCGTAAGTGTTATAGTCGTTGACGGCAGAAATTTCGGACTGACGAATACGGCGGCCCAATGGCTTGCCTTTGGTGATCGGATAGATGATCGTGGGGTCAGCTTGCAGCATCATGCCCTTGGTGACGCGGTTCGAGTACACCCCGGCGACTGTCGGCAGCTCTGTTTTCAGCGACGTTTCCTTCTCCACAATAGAGGCCAAAACTATGGCTTCCGCTTGCGTTTTGACAACGCTATCGGCGCTTTTCTTAGGCCATAGTTCAGCCAACGTCTGAGTCATTGCGGCCTGCATCCGCAGCACTACCGCCGCGCGCGTCTCGCCTTTATCAAAGGCATAACTGTCGGGAAGGATCGAGCCTTCTGCGGGAACAGGGATCGTCCCGGTCAGCATGTCATTCGCCATCAGCCGGTCAAAAATCATGACCGACGGCATTCCCTCTGGCACTGTCACCATTCGTTGAACGGTTTTCCCGCCGGTCAGAATCGATAGGATATCGGCGTTGGAGGCAGCAGCGGGAATAGAAAACTCGCCTGCCTTGATCGTGCTAGTTGCGCCAAAAATGCGGGCGCGGTTGACGAAAGCATCTGCGGATTTGATCACGCCGCCCTTTTGCAATTGCTGTGCTACCAAACGGATGCCCGAACCCGGCTTGACCACTAATGTAACTTCACGCTTCGATGGTCCGGAGGCATGCCAGCCATAAACGAAGTTCCCACCAATCAACGCGAACAAGAACGCTGGGACAATCAGCAGCCATTTCAACGTGCGTGACATCGCGTCAGATCGCTTTCATGATGAGGCTGGCGTTGGTGCCACCAAATCCAAAACTGTTGTTGAGCACCGCTTTTACCACGCGCTTTTTCGCAACCAATGGCACCAGATCGACACCCTCTGTCCCCTCATCAGGGTTTTCCAGATTGAGCGTTGGCGGCACAATTTGATCGCGGAGCGCAAGGATGCAGAATATAGCTTCGACCGCGCCTGCACCGCCTAGCAAATGGCCAATAGCCGATTTCGTGGAGCTCATCGACACTGTGCTGATCGCATCGCCGAACAAGCGCTTTACTGCGGCCAGTTCGATCGTATCCGCCATCGTCGATGTGCCATGAGCGTTGATGTAATCGATATCCGCAGGCGTCATTCCCGCCTTTTTCAGTGCCATTTGCATCGACCGAAACGCGCCGTCGCCTTCGGGGTGCGGCGCAGTTACGTGATTGGCATCGCCCGACAAGCCATAGCCGACCACTTCGGCATAGATTTTCGCACCCCGCGCCTTGGCATGTTCATATTCTTCAAGAACAACAACGCCTGCGCCCTCGCCCATGACAAAGCCGTCGCGGTCCTTGTCATAAGGTCGGCTGGCGCGTTCGGGTTCATCGTTAAAGGCCGTGCACAGCGCGCGGGCCTGCGCAAATCCGGCGATGCCAAGCGGACAAATGGTCGCCTCTGCGCCGCCGGCCAGCATCACGTCAGCATCATCATCACGGATCATGCGCGCCGCATCGCCAATCGAATGTGCGCCAGTGGAACAAGCGGTAACGACCGCATGATTTGGTCCCATCAGGCCGTATTTGATCGAGACCTGACCAGAGATCAGATTGATCAGTCGCCCATGAACGAAATGCGGCGAAACGCGACCAGGGCCTTTTTCCGCCAGCAAAAGCGATTCGCTTTCAATGCCCGGCAAACCGCCAATGCCCGATCCAATCGAGCAACCTGCACGAAGTCGGTCTTCGTGCGACATGTCGGTCAGGCCAGCGTCTTCCAAAGCCTGTCCGGCGGCATCGATGCCAAAAATGATAAACGGGTCAACCTGCCGCTGAACCTTGTGATCCACGCGCTTGTCAGGATCGAAACCCCAGGGGTGATCCTTTGGCTTTACTTCGCAGGCGATATGGCATTTCTGATCGCTGTGGTCGAAATGGGTGATAAAACCCGCGCCAGATTTTGACGCAAGGATATTGGCCCAGCAGGTTTCCACATCTGCGCCCAATGGCGTGACAAGACCCAATCCGGTTACAACGACGCGACGCATTAAACGCCCTCCCTCAATCGAACGATATCTGCCTCTTTGTGGGAAGCAAGACTCAAAATGCAAACGGCTTCCTAGTTTGGGTCAACCAAGCCAGAAAGCCGCTTTATTCTAATCCGGAATTGGCTGCATGAAGCAGCGCAAAATCAGCTGTTGGCGGTGATAAAGTCGATTGCGTCCTTTACAGTCGCAATCTTTTCAGCAGCATCATCGGGGATTTCGACGTTAAATTCTTCTTCAAACGCCATAACCAGTTCAACAATGTCAAGGCTGTCTGCGCCTAAATCGTCAATAAAGCTCGCCTCTTCGGTCACCTTATCGGCTTCTACGCCAAGATGCTCGACCACGATTTTTTTGACGCGTTCTGCAGTATCGCTCATATCTTTGCCCCTTCGTTGTTGGGAGGATGAATTTCGAATTCAGCCCCTAATGCCCCGCCGCGCTGCTGGCAAGAGGGCAGCGGCGAATTGGGCGAAAGCTTGGTCAGATGTGCACAGGAAATGCATCCGGTCTTTTAGTCCACGAGCCCCATCATTTTGATCGCCGAAAGCTGCGATTGCGCCATGAACGCGATGTAAGTGGCAAGATCACCGGCGATCTCGTCAGTCAATTCATCGCCAAATTCAGCAATTAATTTATCCGTCAGTTCTTTCAATGCTGGGCTGTTTTCTGGATCGGTTAGAATTTGCTCCAAATCTTTTGTCGACCGATTTTCAAGCACCGTTTCATAGCCGACCGCGTCGATGCCGCCGGCGGCAAGCTTGTCGCCGATTGCGGTGCTCGATATGATCGACAGGTTAAACTCCACAACCGATATTGTGTCTTTTTCGTTCCAATTAAGGTCATTCGCGCAGGTGGCCACCACTTCGCCGAGCTTAGCCGTCTGCTTATCCGACAGCTCCCCCTTGGCGGCAGCCAATGTGTCAGACCAACTCGCCAGTTCAGCATCGCCAATAGCCTTGATCGGGCACAAGGCTTCGTCAATTGTTACTTCAAACGCCAAGGCCGAACTTGCGCCAAACATTGAAGATGCAGCTAAAAAAGCTGCGACCAAAACAAATTTCTTCATACAAACCCCCAGTTAAGAATCTGATTACAACATCGCCATTCCGCCATTAACATGCAATGTATGTCCTGTAACATAGCCTGCCTCGCGGCTCGCCAGATAGGCCACGGCAGCACCGATATCGCTAGCCTCGCCCATGCGGCCCATCGGAATGCGACCATTCAGCGCCTCTTTCTGCGCATCGGGTAAAGCATCGGTCATCGCTGTGCGGATGAACCCGGGTGCCACGCAGTTTACCGTGACATTGCGGCTTGCAAGTTCCGCCGCCAACGCTTTTGACATGCCGACAAGTCCTGCCTTCGACGCCGCATAGTTGATCTGCCCAGGATTGCCCGTTGCGCCGACAACGCTGGTGATGGTGATGATACGTCCAAAACGCGCCTTCATCATCGGCTTGGTCGCTGCCCGCATCAGGCGGAACGCGCCTTCAAGGTTGATCCGGATAACCTCGTCCCATTCCTCATCCTTCATCCGCATCGCCAGATTGTCGCGGGTTACCCCTGCATTGTTGACGAGAATGTCGATTTGGCCGAGCTTTTCAAGAGCGGCTGGCACAAGCGCTTCGACGCTCTCCTTGTCTCCAAGGTTGCAAGCGATCGCAACATGATCGGCATCTGGGTATTCTTTAGCGAGCGAGATACGGAAAGTCTCAAGCTTTTCAACATTACTACCAGACACCGCCAGCCGCGCGCCTTGCCCCGCAAGCGCTGCGCAAATCGCGCTGCCGATACCACCAGAGGCACCAGTCACAAGGGCCGTCATACCAGTTAGATCGAACATCTTATCCTCCTGTAAAAATAGGTGCGCGTTTTTCGATGAACGCAGTGATCGCTTCGTCGTTGTCGCTTGTGGCGTGCGCGAGACTTTGCATCGCGGCGGACATTTCGAGGATGTTTTTCAACTCCGCCGTCTGGCCTTCGCGGAGCAGGCGTTTGGTCATGCGCACAGCATGGGGAGGGTTCGCAGCGATTTTGGCAGCGATTTCTTTGGCCTTGCCCATCAGTTCGCCGTCTGGGACAACATGACTGACCAGCCCAATCCGTAGCGCCTCGGCAGCGTCAACGGTTTCGCCCGTTAACGCCAATTCGGTTGCGCGGCTAAAGCCAACGATACGCGGCAGCAACCACGCGCCGCCGTCCCCTGGAATGATCCCCAGCTTCACAAAGCTCTCCGCAAACTTAGCGCTTTCCGCCGCAACGCGGATGTCGCACATTGTTGCAAGATCAAGCCCTGCACCAATCGCATGGCCATTAACCGCCGCGACAACGGGCACTTCCAATGCCTGAAACATCAAAGGCAGTCTCTGAATGCCATATTTGTAATTACGCCGCGTTTCGACTGGGTTGCTGGATCGCAAACCGCCGCTGTCAGGGCGCATTTGTTTCAGATCGCCACCGGCAGAAAATGCAGTTCCTGCACCGGTCAAGATCACGCAGCGCACCGATATGTCTCGGTCCGCCGCGTCAAAGGCCGCGCATAACGCATCGACCACAGCAACATCCGAGATCGGATTGCGCTTTTCGGGCATGTTCAACGTGATCGTCAAAATCGCGCCATCGCGTTCTTGCAACAACATCGCTTAAAGCTCCTTCAAAGCGGCTTCGATGTCGTCCATCGAAATCAAACTAGTCGTCTTCACTTCGTCACCCGCGCTGCGTTTGACCATGGGTGACAGCACTTTGCCGCCAAATTCATAAAAGTTGGTCACGCCGGCCGACGCCATAGCGATAGACGATTCGCGCCAGCGGACTCGGCCAGTCACCTGCTCGACCAGCAACCGGCGGATTTCGTCAGCATCCGAGACCGGAGCCGCGATGACATTGGCAAAGACCGGAACAAACGGCGCATTGATGGCGGTCTGCGCCAGCGCCTCTGCCATACGATCTGCCGCTGGTTGCATCAACGGGCAGTGGAAGGGAGCAGATACGGGCAGCAATATGCCGCGTTTGATACCGTGATCTTTCACCAGTTCAATCGCGCGTTCAATCGCACCTTTATGACCGGAAATGACGACCTGCGAAGGGTCATTATCATTGGCAACGGTACAGGTTTCGCCGTCCGCCGCCGCCTTTGCAAGGGCCTCGGCCTTTTCGATGTCCGCGCCCAACAAAGCGGCCATCGCACCAACACCGACCGGAACCGCAGCCTGCATGGCTTGTCCGCGCAGTTTTAGCAGCCTCGCTGTAGTCGCAAGGTCCAATGCCACTGCTGCGCACAACGCGCTGTATTCGCCAAGGCTATGTCCAGCGACAAAATGCGCCTTGTCGGCAAGGGCAACGCCTCCTTCACGCTCCATCACACGCAGCGTGGCAATGGCATTGGCCATAATTGCCGGCTGGGCATTTTCGGTCAGCAGCAACTGATCGTCCGGCCCTTCGCACATCATCTTGAACAGGCTTTGCCCCAGGGCATCGTCAACCTCTTGAAACACTTCCCGCGCAACGGCGCTTGCCTCTGCCAAGGCTTTACCCATACCGACAGTCTGACTGCCCTGCCCCGGAAAAATAAACGCGCGCATACAATATCCTTTATCTCAGGCGAGCACGCCAAACGGCACGACCTTATTTTCAATGTCATGGCCGATATCGGCGTCCCCCAAAAATTCAATTCTATTCTTTGCGCACCATTGCTTTGCAATCTGCGTCGCTGTTTCGCCAAAGGGGCGGTCGTTTTCGGGAACTTCTGACACGCGGCCAAGGCGCAACCCCGCGACGCCAACGTCCTTTAATGCAGTGGTGATGTTGAACATCACGCGGTCAAAAGCATAGAGATGTTCGCTGACTTCTTCGACCATCACAACATGGTCGTGCAAGTCGGGCATGATCGGCGTACCGGTCAACATTGCTAGGGTGACTGCATTAAACGCGACATATTTTTGATTACGGTTCATATTTGACTCTAATGACTTAGGGTCGCCTTTGATTAGCCAGTCTAATGCAGTAACGGCAGCTTTCTCACCACCCGCGCGCCGAATATCGCCTGGCATCGGGCCGTGCACCGGCCAACCAATTCCCGCTTTATACAATGCGGCAAGAAGGTTACCTTGATCGCTGTAACCCATATAGGTTTTGGCGCGCGCTGCGGCTTTCAAAAGCCCAACGGCATCCTCTGCAATGCGGCATGCACCATAGCCACCACGCGCGAACCAGATAGCGTCAAACGCGGGATCATTGGCCATCGCGACAAATGCCTCCAGCCGCTTTGCATCAGTTCCGGCGAAATGACCTTTCTCGATGAAGCATTGTTTGTGGAAAACCAGCTCGGCATCGGGATAATGCAAAGCCGCCAGAACAGAAACCCGATCCGCATCCTCCTTTGAAAAGGGGGTAGCAGGCGCACAAATACCAATCCGCATTTTCTTCCAGTCCCTTTCCGTCATCACCCCCCCCGAAGGCGGGGGTCCATCTCCTGAACTTAAGGTTTCTAACTGGTCTGCTGCGCAAACGGCAACAGCAGGAGTTGGATTCCCGCCTTCGCGGGAATGACGAAACAGAGTGCGCAGCCCCATTGCCAAACCTTTCTTTGCGCAATAGCGGGGACGAATGACAAATACCAAATCCTATTTCTTTTGCGGCATCGGTGGCTCTGGTATGCTGCCGCTTGCCAATATCGTCCGCGATGGCGGAGCCAGCGTTGCAGGATCAGACCGTGCACTCGATCAGGGCCGACTTGCGCCCAAATTCGAATGGCTGAAAAGCATGGGCATAGATTTGTTTGCGCAAGACGGCAGTGGCCTCACCAGTAGTAAACAGATTTTGATAGCCTCTGCCGCCGTCGAAGACAGTGTGCCTGATGTAGCAAAGTCGCTGGAACTTGGTTGTCAGCGGATGACGCGGGCCGAGTTGCTGGCCGACCTGTTCAACGCCTCTCCCCGTTCAGTCGCGATTGGCGGGACAAGTGGCAAATCGACGGTCACTGGCATGATCGGCTGGATATTGACCGACGCAGCGCTTGACCCGACGATCATGAACGGCGGGGTCATGAAGAACTTCGTCTCTGCCGATGCCCCCTTTGCCAGCGCCCGCGTAGGACGCGGCGATGTGTTTGTGTCGGAAGTCGACGAAAGCGATGGCTCGATAGCGTTGTTCCAACCCGAAGTCGCAGTGCTGAATAATATCAGCCTCGATCACAAATCGCTGGACGAACTGCGCGTGCTATTTGGTGATTTCGCTCGAAAAGCGAAACATGCAATCTGGAATGCTGACGATATTGAAACCGTCGCTTTAGTCGCGCCTTTAGGATTAAAGGGCGCGATCAGTTTTGGCTTTACTGACCGCGCTGCTTTCCGCGCCACCGAGGTCGTCGAAATGCCCCTGGGCAGCCATTTCACGCTAACCGTCAAAGGTGAAAGCTGGCCCGTCACGCTACAAGTGCCAGGGCGGCACAACATCGCCAATGCCCTTGCCGCAATTGCCGCTGTGTCCGCACTGAATGTGCCAGTGGCGCAAGCTATTCACGGCGTCGAGCGCTTTGCAGGGCTCGCCCGCCGTTTTGACATTGTCGGCATTGCCGGCGGCATCACAGTGATCGACGATTTTGGGCATAACCCAGACAAAACTGCCGCGACTTTGGCGACGCTGAAAGCTTTTCCGGGTCGGATCATCGCCTTTTTCCAGCCGCATGGTTACGGCCCCATTCGCGTCATGGGTAATGAACTGGCGACCGTGTTCGCAAAGCATCTGGGCCGCGACGATTACCTAATCTTGTGCGACCCAGTGTATTTCGGCGGCACCGTCGACCGTAGCCAAGGCAGCCAGCTCATCACCGACGCCGTCGTTGCGGCAGGGCGCCATGCCGAACATATCGCGTTGCGTGAAGAATGCGGGAATCGTATCGTCGAACTGGCACAAAGCGGCGACCGCATCGTCATTATGGGCGCACGCGACGATACGCTGAGCGCGTTTGCCGCCGACATACTGACGCGGCTTGTGAAATCGAGTGTTTGACTTGAACCTGTCATCAGCTTTCGTCATGATGCGTAAATGAAACACATGTTTATCACAGCCGCACTGCTTGCTTTGTCCGGTTGTGCGACCACCCAAGGCATTCCAGACATAGCCGAACCTGTGAATGTTCGCATCATCGGCTTCAACGATTTTCACGGCCATTTAGATCCACCGAAAGCAGCCACCGAAGCCTTCAATGCAGCGGGCGAGAAAATCCGCGTGCCCTCGGGCGGCGTTGCTTATCTAGCGTCGGCTATCGATTCGTTGAGAGCCGGGCAGAAAAACACCGTCGTCGTTGCTGCGGGCGACCTGATCGGCGCATCGCCTTTGTCGTCGTCTTTATTCCTCGACGAACCATCGGTCATCGCGATGAATATGCTCGGGCTGGAATTTAACGCTGTCGGCAATCACGAATTCGACCGAGGCACCGAAGAATTGCTGCGCATCCAATCGGGCGGATGTGAGAAATATACTGCTGCGGAACCATGCCGTATCGACCGGCCTTTTGTGGGCGCAAAGTTCCGGCAACTCGCGGCGAACACGATCAAGGCCGACGGGCAAACTTTGTTTGCCCCGTTTGCCATCAAGACATTCGGCACTGGCCGGAACAGTGTCTCGGTCGGCTTCATCGGTATGACGTTAAAAGGCACAGCCAATCTGGTGTCCGCAGGCCGCATCAAGGGCATTAGCTTTGCTGACGAGGCCGAGACCGCCAATGCGCTTGTCCCCAAATTGAAAGCCGCTGGGGCGGATGTCATCGTAGTGCTAATCCATGAAGGCGTCAGCAATCCGGGCGATATCAACAACTCGAAATGCGAGGGCGTGGCGGGGTCATTGACCGCGATACTCGACCGACTGGACCCCGCAATTGACGTTGTCGTTTCTGGCCACACGCACCAAGCCTATGTCTGTGACTATGGCCAGCTTAACAAAGACCGCCCGATTCTGTTAACCAGCGCGGGGACAAGGGGCCAGATTGTCACCGGCATCGACCTGAAAATTGATCCGGTCAGTGGCAAGTTGCTTTCCAAAACAGCGAAAAATATCATTGTTCAAAGCGAAGCATTTTCGGGGGCGCGCGGCGCGGTATCTTTAGTGGCGGATGTTCCCGCGTTCACGCCCCGCGCTGATCTGACGGCTTTGGTCACACGTTACCGCGATGCTGCGAAAGCCGATGAAACCCGTGTCGTCGGGTCACTTGTGGGACCAGCAACGCGCGAAAAAATCCGTTCGGGCGAGAGCCTGATGGGCAATCTGATCGCCGATGCGCAGATGGCCGCGACGCAAAGCGCGGAAACTGGCGGCGCACAAATCGCCTTTATGAACCCCGATGGGATCCGCGCGGAGATTGTACCGGGTGCCGACAATAAAATAACCTTTGGCAGTGCGTTTTCCGCGCAGCCATTTGGCAATCAGCTGATTGTCAAAACCCTGACCGGCAAGCAGTTAAAGGATGTTTTGGAACAGCAGTTTAACAACGCCAATTGGATACGGGTGCTGTCACCTTCTGCCGGATTCCGCTTTGGCTATAATCTGTCAAAACCGGTTGGTCAGCGGGTTATGTTCGCCACCTTAAACGGTGTACCGATCGAAGATGAAAAGCCTTACCGCGTGGCAGTGAGCGACTTTTTGTCCAATGGCGGAGATTTGTTTGCAGGCTTTATTGCCGGAACCAATCCAACGGTCGGACCGACCGATTTGGAAGCATTTGTTGCGTACGTTGGGCGCACCGGTGTGACGCCGCTGCCAGCGCTCAACCGGATAGAGAACCTGACGCCCTGATGGCTTAGCGGGTAGCAGTCGCCGATACAATTTGCCGACCGTCATCGGCGAAAGCGGCAAGTTCAATGCCGTCGTCAACGCTCCGCATCACCAAGTGCAGTACCTCGCCGCACATCGCTGGCGACATTCCGCGAAACGAGAATGCTTTAAGGCAGTTATCGCCAAGTTCGCGCTGCGCAAGATCAAGCAGCAATGTAGCTGTCAGCGGCCCATGAACGACAAGCCCACGATACCGCTCCTCTTCCCTTGCATAAGACAAATCATAATGGATACGGTGGCTGTTAAACGTCAGCGCGGAGTAACGGAACAGTAAAGGTTCGCTTGGGGTAAGTGCGCGGTGCGCGTCCCAATCGGTTGCCTCGAAATCGGGTGCTCCCAATTCTGGAGGTGATAACGCAGCGTCTGCCGGAGCAGCGGCGCGGTAAACGATAGACTGGGTTTCCCGAACGGCGACGCCATTTGGTCCAGTCGTTTCATGGGCCACATCAACAAATACCAACTGCCCCGATGCACCGGATTTTTCGGTCACAGACGCAATCCGCGATGCGCGAGTAACCGCATCGCCGACACAAAGAGGTACGACAAAATCAACTTTGCTCGACGCCCACATACGGCGTGTCAGCAGCACCGGCGGCATGAAGCTCTCGGGGCTTTCATCGCGCAACGGGTGACCATCAGGGCCCAATCGCGCAGTGGGAGCATCGGGCAAGCATAGGCACCAATGATAGCCTTGCGGCACAGTTCCGTCTTGCGGCGCGGCGCGGTCAAGCATCGCCAACCCACGTCCAAACGCGCCTGCATCTATCCGGTCGTGGCGGTTCTCTTCACGCCCTATCCATGCGGTCCAGTTGTCCATCAGTTTTGCTTCCCGACCAGCCCTTTGGCAATGACTTGTGCCTGAATTTCTGCCGCGCCTTCAAAAATATTGAGGATTCGGGCATCGCACAAAATTCGACTGATTTCGTATTCCAAAGCATAGCCATTGCCGCCATGGATTTGCAGGCTGGCATCGGCATTGGTCCACGCCGTGCGCGCCGCCAGCAGCTTTGCCATACCTGCTTCGATATCACAGCGTTTGCCCATGTCTTTAGCACGCGCCGCGGAATAGGTCAGTTCCCGGGCCGAAACAAAATCGGCAAGACTCATCGCAATTTTGTCTGAAACCCTGGGAAACGCAATAATGGATTTGCCAAACTGTTTGCGCGCCAACGCATAATCAACGCCCAGTTCCAGCGCCCGTTTCGCCACACCGACGGCGCGCGCGGCGGTCTGAATCCGTGCACCTTCAAACGTGCGCATCAATTGTTTGAAGCCCTCGCCCTCGTCGCCACCGAGCAGAGCATCCGCCGGGGCCGTCATGCCGTCGAATTGCAGCGCATATTCGCGCATCCCGCGATAGCCGAGCACCTCAATCTCGCTGCCCGTGATGCCGTCAGCTGGAAAATCGTCGGCGTGGGTCCCACGCGGCTTTGGCACGAGCAGCATCGATAGCCCAGCATAGCCTTTGGCGTCGGGCAATGTGCGAACCAACATGGTCATCAGGTCGGATCGGCTGGCATGGGTGATCCATGTTTTGCCACCATCGATGATCCATTGATCGCCTTCAAGCCGCGCCTTTGTTTGCAGTGACCCCAGATCAGAGCCGGTATCGGGTTCAGTGAACACCGCCGTCGGCAGTATGTCTCCACTCGCTATTTTCGGCAGCCAATGTGCCTTTTGCGCCTCAGTGCCGCCCAGTACGATCAACTCGCCAGCAATCTCAGATCGCGTCCCAAGGGAGCCCGCACCGATCCAGCCGCGCGACAATTCCTCGGTCACCACGCACATCACCAGCTTTGAAAGGCCGAGCCCGCCATAAGCTTCGGGTATGCAAATGCCAAAGGTGCCAAGATCTGCCATCGCAGCCACTGTCGCGTCCGGGATCAAATCATTGGCAAGATGCCATGCGTGTGCATGGGGGAGAATTTCGGCATCGGTGAAACGCCGGTAGTGGTCGCGGATGGTATCAAGATCGGAGTCATGAAGTGCTTCGCTTGGATATTGTCCGGCAACAAGTGCAGCAGTTACGTCTGAGCGGACAGCGGCAAGATCAGACCCTAGCAGGTCAATGTTCACTGCTGCCATCTCTGCCGCCGCAATTTGCAAACCAAGGTCCGAAGGGCGAAATAGCTCATTCTGTCCCATCGGGAGGCCACCCGTTAACTGGCCCGCAGCCTCAGCAAAAATCAGCGTAGCGACTTGGTTGTCTAGCGCCGTGCCGCCAACATTCGCGGCCAACCAATCGGATATAGCCTCCATCGACGCCACCGTTGTTGCCACCCAAGCAAAGCCGTGCGCTGCACGTTGCTCGCTATCAATCGCGCGATGCGACAGCTGCTCTGTAAGGGCCGCCTGCGCCGCTGCGCGATAGCTTTGCGCAGCCTTAAGATATCCGCTGAAACTCATGCGCGTTCGAATATCGCGGCGATGCCCTGGCCGCCGCCTATACACATAGTCTCAAGTCCAAATCGGGCCTCACGACGTTGCATTTCGCGCGTCAAATTGGCGAGGATTCGCCCGCCGGTGGCGCCAATCGGGTGGCCAAGCGATATGCCGGAGCCGTTAACGTTCAGCATATCCATGCGGCAATCATTTTCTGACCAGCCCCAGCCTTTCAGGCAAGCCAGTACCTGCGGCGCAAACGCCTCATTCAGTTCGACAACGCCGATGTCGCTCCAGCTAAGGCCGTTGCGCGCGAACAGGCGTTCAGTGGCGGGAACAGGGCCAATGCCCATCCGGCTTGGGTCGCATCCGGCGGCGGCCCAGCTGTGGAAATAGGCGATGGGTTCAAGGCCTAGCTCTTCCAACTTATCCTCAGCAACTACCAAGCAGGCGGCGGCGGCATCGTTTTGTTGGCTAGCATTGCCTGCGGTTACGACGCCTTTTTCCAGCGGACGCAAAGCACCCAGCGACTCCACCGTGGCATCGGAGCGATAGCCTTCATCATGGACAAAAATGACTGGATCACCTTTGCGCTGCGGCACCGAAACAGGCACCAGTTCATCATCAAACAGCCCATCCGCCCACGCCTTTGCCGCGTTCTGATGGCTGCGCGCGGCATAGGCATCGCAAGCCTCGCGGCTGATATCATAGTCTTTGGCCAAATTCTCGGCGGTTTCGATCATGCCGGAAATCACGCCATAACGCTCAATCGGTTGCGACATCACGCGCCCGCGTGTCAGCCGGTCGTGCAGTGTCAAATTGCCCGCGCGAACGCCTTTCCGAATATCGGTGCTATAATGTTCAACGTTCGACATGCTTTCGCATCCGCCCGCAATCACCACATCCGAAACGCCGGTTTGCACCATCATCGCGGCGTTGACGATGGCTTGCAGACCTGACCCACAGCGCCGGTCAAGCTGATAGCCGGCAACTTCCTCTGGCAGCCCAGCAAGCAACCAAGACCAATGCGCGATGCACGGTGCTTCGCCGTTGCCATAGCCTTGGGCAAAGATCACTTCATCAACGCGGGTCGGATCAATTTTGGTACGGTCAATCAACGCTTTTAGGATAACCGCACCCAACTGCCCTGCGGTCATCGACGATAACGCGCCGCCAAATTTTCCAACAGCCGTGCGGATCGGGGCAACGATAGCGGCGCGGCGAAGAGTCATGATGATGTTCCTATGATTCCTTGATCGACAAGCCGGGCGATTTCGCCCGATGACATATTGAGCCGCGTCGCCAGCACTTCTTCGCTGTGCTGGCCGTTTTGCGGCGCTGGCTGCGGCGGCCCGCGTTCTTGTTGCGGAACAGTGGCAAATGCGCCGGCCGATGGATAACCGAATCCCGAAGGATTGGCATCGAAGGCGCTGAACATCGGATTATTTTGCACCAATCGCGGATCATGTGCCGCGTGGACCATGTCGCGATACGCCGAATGAACAATCCCGGCAGCATCGAGCGTTGCGGCGAGTTCGGCATGATCACGCGCGCCGATGGCTTTTTCAAACACCGGAAAAAGCGCATCGCGATGTTGAAAACGCAGGCCGTCGTCAGACGCAAAGCTGACGCCGCGCGCTGTTTCAATCGCTGCTATCGCATCGCCAAGGCCTAGAGCAGCCATAAGATTGGCCCATTGGCGGTGTGTCACGACGACAATCATCGTCCGCACACCGTCGCGCGTGACAAAATCCCTGCCGAACAGGCCGTAAACTGCATTGCCAAGGCGCGGGCGATTCTCGCCGGAATAGAGCACCTCGGCAATCCCACCCAAATTGGCGACGGTTCCGATGGCGACATCGGAGAGTGGCACACGCACCTCGCTGCCTTCACCGGTGGCTTCGCGGCGACGGATGGCCGCGAGCAAAGCAAAGGCCGCATAGGCTCCCGACAGCAGATCCCATGCAGGCAGCACATGGTTCACCGGCTCTGGCCCCGAACCGGTCATCATCGGATAGCCGACCGCGTTGTTGACCGTGTAATCAAGCGCTGGCGATCCATCCGCCCAGCCCATGACACGCACAGTCACCAGATCGGCGCGGCCCTCGGCCAGCTTCTCGTGCGACAGAAAGCCGTCGGCGGGAAAGTTAGTGATAAACTGGCCTGTGACGCGCACCAATTGTTGCAGCAATTCGCGCCCCTCTGGTCGGCCAAAATCCAACGCCACCGACTTTTTGGCGCGGTTCAGGTTTTCCCAATACAGCGAGTTGTTATCCGCCGTAACCGGCCAGCGGCGAAAATCTGGCCCGCCACCGATCTGGTCCACACGGATCACCTCCGCGCCAAATTGTGCGCAATATAATCCGGCTGTTGGCGACGCGACAAAGGACGACGCTTCGATAACAGAAAGGCCTTCAAGCAGATTATACATCGCGGATTACCAAACCGCCCCTTCGCGTTCAAATTCGCGCAGCAAATGCTTGGCGATTTGCAACTGCATAATCTGGCTCGTGCCTTCATAAATGCGCAAAATGCGCGCATCGCGGAAGAAGCGCTCGGCGGGATATTCGGCGAGATAGCCAGCGCCGCCGTAAATCTGCACACAACGGTCAGCAACCCGCCCGCAAGTTTCGGTGCCAAACAGTTTTGCCGCCGCCGCTTTGCGCAGGATAATTTCGCCTCGATCCGCACGCGCACAGGCATCGGCGATCATGCATTCAGCGGCATAGAGCTCGGCTTCGCTATCGGCGAGCATCGCTTGGATCAGCTGAAAATTGGCAATCGCCTCGCCAAAGGCTTTGCGTTCGGTTGCATAGCGGATGGCCGTGTCAAGGATACGCCGCCCCATGCCGACGCCCATCGCGCCCACGGACAGACGGCCATTGTCTAAGCTTTGCATCGCGATCTGAAAGCCGCGCCCTTCCTCGCCGCCGACCAACGCATCGCCTGGAACATGGACATCTTCCATGACGATATCGGCGATATGTGCGCCAGCCTGCCCCATTTTCTTATCAGGCTTACCGATGCTGATCCCAGCCGATTTCATATCGACGATGAAGCAGGAAACATGTGCGTTTTTGGGCAAAGCCTCTTTCGATGTCCGCGCCATAATCAGCCCGATTTTGGCCGACGGCGAGTTGGTGATATAGCGCTTTGTGCCGGTGAGCTTGTAACCGTTGCCATCGCGCACAGCCATCGTCTGCATCGCTGCACTGTCCGATCCACTGCCCGGTTCGGTCAAACCAAAACAGGCGATTTCGCCGCTGGCGATGCGTGGCAACCACGCCGCCTTTTGTTCAGCTGTGCCGAAATTCTTAATCGCCGAACCCGTCATCCCGACATTAATCGACATCGTGCTGCGATAGGCAGGCGCCGCATAGCTGATCTGCTTCACCGTCTCGATATACTGGCTAATGCTCATCCCCGCGCCGCCATATTCTTCGGGAATGGTGATCCCGAACAGCCCCATCTCGCGCATTTCACTCAGGATTTTCTCGGGTATCCGGTCGTTGGCGATCACATCGTCCTCCGCCGGAATCAAACGCTCTCGCACATAGCGGCGTAGTTGTTCGATAAAGGCGTCGAAGATTTCCGGGTCCATTCCTGCATTGCTCATCCGTCGTTTCCTTAAATTCTTTTGCCATCGCGGGCGATCACCATGTCCTCGCGGTTTACCTCGAAATCGCGCGCGTCGTGGCGTTCGCGCAGCTGCGTTTCTGGCCTGCCAAAGGTGCGGTTGACCATCCGCCCGCGCTTTACAGCATCACGTGATCCCACAAGATCGACCCAGCGTTGCAGGTTGGTATATTCGTGCACCGAAAGGAATTCCTGCGCGGCATAGGCGTCGCGGGCGATGGCTCCGTACCAAGGCCAAATCGCCATATCGGCAATCGTGTAATCGCCGCCGACTATGTATTCATTTTGCGCCAAATGCGTGTCAAGCACATGCAGCTGCCGTTTCGCCTCCATCGCATAGCGGTCAATCGGATATTGTATCTTGAAAGGCGCATAAGCGTAAAAATGGCCAAAGCCGCCGCCGAGGAACGGCGCGCTTCCCATTTGCCACATCAGCCAGTTCATCGTTTCCGCGCGTTTATGGATGTCGCTCGACAAGAACGCGCCAAACTTCTCCGCCAGATAAACCAGCATCGATCCGCTCTCAAACAAGCGCACCGGCGGATCGATTGAATGATCCATCATCGCCGGAATTTTGCTGTTCGGGTTTACGCCGACAAAGCCGCTGGAGAATTGATCACCCGCCCCGATGTTGATAATCCACGCGTCATATTCCGCGCCTGCATGGCCCA
>JAYUOS010000024.1:0-63977 GCA_043760725.1 Sphingomonadales bacterium | reverse complement strand
TTTTAAGCTCGCGCTCATATTCGTCCATCTGCTGCCACAGCCCGCGTTCGGTTTCATCGCGTGGGCCGTAATCCGTCGCAGATGCGCCTGAAATACCGGCGAGCAACGCAGCAGTCGCCGCCAAAGAGCGAAACATCAACTTCATTTTTTCACCTTTGCGGGTGCAAGCCCTGCCCTGACCGGAAAGCCATCAAGCAACTCGGAGATGCGCAACGAAGCGCCCTCTGTCGTCCGCACGTCACCTGCCATTTTGACATCGACATTGATCCAAACCAGATCACCGGTCTTCAAATCGACCAACCCAGCATAGCCCATATTGGTTTCGTTCGGCTGCTCAGCCCCCATTTGCGAGGCGAGCAACCGCGCCATTTTGCGACTACCCGATTCGTAACTGTCGAGCGTGTAGAAAAACAGGCCATAATCGCCGCCACCTAGCGTTCCGAGCCGCGAAGCCCCCTCGCCCAGCGTCCAGTCGAATTTCTCTTCCTTGGTCGGCAACGGGTCCAGCTCGAACAACCGGTGTTTAATAACGCTGTCCGCCACGGTCTTAAACAGCTTACGATAGTCCGACATTACTTTGGCATCGTCGCCGGTAAGTTCGGGCATCAGTTTCAATTCGATATTGCGCTCTGCCTGCGCTTTTCCCAAAGCCGCTGTGAGCTGCTCTCGCGCTTGTTCAGTCCAGCCAGCATTGGGTTGATCGAGCCCGCCCGTCGATTGTTCACCCACCGACACATCGGGACGAAACAGCACAACGCGAACTTGGCCAGCAGCAGGGAAGGCGAATGGATCTTTGGTCAGCGATTGGCGCGATTGAGCGTGAGTGATGGCGGGCATCGCAACGGCCAGTAACAGCGCCGAACCTGCGAATATCGGTAACAACTTCAGCGCCATTTCATATCCTGCGACCCATAACCTGCACTCTCCAGACAACCCTTTTTGCGCAGGGATGGACCGTTTAAGCAAGCGGCAATTTCTAAAGCTCAACGGGGACCAAGTGCCTCTTTGCCAGATTTCACGTCAATTACCTTGCCGCTTTGATACGCCAATATGCCGGGGATAGGTGCTAAGTGATTAATGTTGATTGCCGCACTAGTAACAATTGCCGCACTAGTAACATAGGTACCAACGGCGTGATAATCTGCTGACTGAATTCTATCTTTGGGGAGAGAGGCAGGCACAGTAGTTGCGTCTGATTTAGGCTTCAATGCAACTGCAAATAAAATTACATGGCCTAAATTAACGCTCGGCCCAAGGCCTGTTTCCCCTGCTAACTCAGGAATATCGCTTTTTGCGACTGCTTCTCTAATAAAAATTTCCCCAAGGTCGGTAATGACGCCCGGTTCGGCTACAAACCCAACAGTGCCAAGACAGAGACATGTCGCTAAAGTAGCCTTATAACCAGCGCCGTATAATACATATTTGCCCGGAATAGCTTCTACCAGATACGTGTTCGACGGCTTAGCCTTAATATAAGCTTGTCCAATATCAATGTTTTGTCGATTTTGTATGTCAAAATAATTAAAGTAGAAATTCTCGAGCGACGGGACAGGCGGAACTGCACCTTTAAAAATTTTTCCCGCCTTTTTCGCTTCGTTTTGTTTTAATATTTGATTGTCCCGCTCTTTAATGAGTTCGGGTTCCACCTTCAGAAAGGTTTCGCGCTTTGTCCGGTCGTATGCTTCCAATTCAGTGGCTGTTGGTATCCTGAGGAAAGTTGGCTGCATACCCATTGATGGCTTCATACGAAAAAGGAAATAAGCGCGGTCACTTTTAATTTCCAAAGGCGTATTGGCTTTGATCTCGACCAGTTCATCAACCGGATTGGCGAATACCATCGTCGAGAAACAGAATAGAAGAGCAATAGAAGTAACAATGAAACGGATCATTTTGTCGGCTCCTCCCCATTAAACAAGGCTTCGGAAGCAATCTTCGCCTGCATAGCGATAGCTTCGCCAGCCTCCATTGCTGCCATTTTCTCCCAAATATCTCTTGCAACGCCGTAGCGCTTGTAATCGCGCGTTTCCATGCAGCGGCGCATTTTCATTTGCCGATCACCCCGCGCCATAGAACCTTCTATATTAAACACTCTCATTATCACTCCGCCTAAAGGAGCGTAGCCTGTGTTGACATCACGGTCTGTCCTTATGTCCTCTTCACGCCAAGGAACAAAGGTGCCCACAATTGTATCGCCGTAACCCGTTGGCGCAATGAAGCGATAACAATCGCCAAAATCGGCATGCGCATTGGCAAAGCTGACGCCGGGTTTGTGGAAAAAGAAAAACTTCCATCCGTCTTTTACAACCTCGGGTGCCTTGGAACCCGATAGATCGGGAACAGTAATTGTCGCTGGATCGGGCAGTATATCCGCCGTGTTTGCAAAAACAGGGGATACGCAAAACAATAACGCTGCGGTACAGGCTGTTTTAATCATATTAATTCAACGCCTTTTTCAGAAGTTCATTGATAACTTGCGGATTGGCCTTGCCTTGCATCGCCTTCATCGTTTGCCCGACGAAAAAGCCGAAGAGTTGCTCTTTGCCGCCGCGATAGGCCTCTAGCTGACCGGGATTGTTGGCGAGGATTTCGGCGATGACCGCTTCGATTGCGCCAGTGTCGCTGGTTTGCTTCAGGCCTCTTTCTTCGACAATTGCCGATGCAGATTGTCCGGTTTCGAGCATAATCTCGAAAACTTGCTTGGCGATGCTGCCCGAAATTGTGCCATCGACGACAAGACCGAGCAGTTCGGCGGCTTGCGTTGGCGACACTGGGCTTTCGTCCAGCGATTTGCCCATTTTATTCAGCGCGCCGAACAGTTCAGAAAGCAGCCAGTTTGATGCCTGCTTGGCTTCCGCACCCGCAGCCAGCAAATCTTCAAACCAGAACGCGGTTTCGGCCTCAGCAGTCAGCACTGCGGCGGCATAGGCTGTCAAACCCATTGCTTCATACCGCACGCGCTTTGCATCGGGTAGCTCGGGCAAGGATGCACGGCATTCCTCAAGAAATTCATCGCCCAGCTCAACCGGCAGCAAATCGGGATCGGGGAAATAGCGGTAATCATGCGCGTCTTCTTTCGACCGCATCGACCTCGTTTCCATCTTGTTCGGATCGAACAACCGCGTTTCCTGCACCACTGAACCGCCGTCTTCGATCAAATCGACCTGACGCCGCGCCTCTACCTCGATGGTTTGCATGACAAAACGGATCGAGTTGACGTTTTTGGTCTCGGTCCGTGTGCCGAGTTCATCCCCGGGTTTACGCACGCTGACGTTGACATCGGCGCGCATCGAACCTTCCTCCATATTGCCATCGCAACTGCCGACATAGCGGAGAATGGACCGGAGCTTCTTTACATAAGCCCCTGCTTCGGCAGGAGAGTTCATGTCAGGCTTTGACACGATTTCCATCAACGCTACGCCGCAGCGGTTGAGGTCAACATAGGACATTGTCGGATGCTGATCATGCATCAGCTTGCCTGCATCCTGTTCAACATGGATGCGTTCGATGCCGATGGTTTTGCGCGGGCTATCCGCGTCTTTTTCGTCGAGAATAACCTCAATCTCGCCCTCACCCACTATCGGGTGATACAGCTGTGAAATCTGATAGCCCTGCGGCAGATCGGCGTAGAAATAATTCTTCCGGTCAAACCGTGAATAGCGGTTGATCTGCGCGCCCACCGCCATACCGGTGCGGACAGCCTGCCGAATGCACTCGCGGTTTACCACCGGCAACATCCCCGGCATCGCGGCATCGACGAGGCTCACATGGCTGTTCGGCTCCCCGCCGAAAGCTGCCGAAGCGCCCGAGAAGAGCTTAGCGTTCGAGGTAATCTGCGCGTGAACCTCAAGGCCAATCACGACCTCCCACGCGCCAGTTTCGCCCTGGATGCGGTATGTTGATTCAGTCATTTTGGTTCCGGTATAATCAGTTCAAGTTCAGGAAAATAGCTTCTAAAGCGACGAGGATCACGGGTCAGGACCTTCGCTCCCCGCACCGAGGCATGTGCCCCGATGAAGAAATCTGGCAAAATCGCGCCGCGCCTGCCTCCATTTTCAATCCATTTGACAAAGGCTTGCCCAGTCCGATGTGAAATTTCCATATCAAGAGGGTCTATCGCAAAGCCCAACGCAGTGACCATTTCCGATAACGCCGCTTCATCGATGGCATGGGCGGCAATCTCTGCGAGAATTATGTGATTGATGAAAGCGCCATTGAGCAGCGCTTCCTCGACTCTTTCTGAGGCCCATGCATGAAAATTAGACCTGACATCGAGCACGTCGATGGCAACATTGGAGTCTACCAAAATCACGCTTTCTTGTTCTGCTCGAACGGCTGAAATGGCTCCCGAATCATGGCCATATATTCGTCAGTGCTCATTCCCGGAAATCGATTGCTTTTCGCGAACAGTTCTTGTGCGCGCGCAATCTGCTTGCGAATGGCGACGCGCTTGATGGCGTCTCCCACGTCTTTTTTATGCTTCAGCACATAATCCCCATCGGCGTTCGGCACAAGTTCGGCCAATTCGCCTGGAGCTAAACCAAGCGCGTCACGAATATCCTTTGGGATCGTGATCTGGCCTTTAATTGTGACGCGCGATTGGTAACTCATGGCTTGGTATTACCCGTAAACGGTATTACTGTCAATTTTGCATAGGACATAATGAACGAGAAAGTAAGATGAACAATCCCGCCGTCCTGACGCTTCGCCTGCCCCGTTCGATCAAGGGTCATGTTGAAAAGCTCGCCGCGCGCGATAGCATCAGCATGAATCAGTTTATCGCGATGGCAGAGACGGAAAAGCTGTCAGCGATGGAAACCGAGGAGTTTTTTGCCGAGCGTGTGAAGCGAGCGAACCCCGAACTGTTCTGGCAAGTCATGAACCGCAGGGGCGGCGAACCCCCGCGCGAGTGGGACGAACGGCCGGAAGGTTATGTCGACCCGTTCAAATAAGACCAATCACAACCTCCCACGCGCCAGATTCGCCTTTGATGCGGTATGTTGATTGAGTCATTTACGTGTCCTACGCCTTCGGTGAGCCGTCTGCATTACGCAGACCTTCCTTAATCTCGTCGTTTACTGCATCGACAGAAGGCTGATGACCCATCTTGGCCTCGATGTCGCCAATGCACCCCCAACAGTCGCCGCCGCAATCATCAGAGAGCGGATCTTGTTCTTGGCTCAAAGCTCGGCCACAAATCAGGCAGCGATCTTCGGCCATACCTACCACCACGTCTCCGCTTCTGCCGTAAATCCGGCGCGCTCTTCAATCGCTAGACCCGCGTTGAGCACGCTCTGCTCATCCAATGCTTTGCCAATAATCTGCAGGCCCAACGGCAGCCCCTGTTTATCAATACCGCCTGGCACCGACATTGCGGGCAAACCCGCCAGCGAGGCCGGCACAGCGAAAACGTCGTTGAGATACATCGACAGCGGGTCGCTGCTTTTCTCGCCCAAGCCGAACGCTGCACTCGGCGCTGTTGGCGCTAGGATCAGGTCGCATTGGCCCCAAGCTTGTTCAAAATCGCGCGCGATTAACGCCCGCACTTTTTGCGCTTGCGTGTAATACGCGTCGTAGAAACCGGCGGAGAGCACATAGGTGCCGATCATGATGCGGCGGCGGACTTCTTCGCCGAAACCGGCGGCACGAGTGGCGGCGTACATATCTTGCAGGCCTGCACCATCCGGCAAATCGCGCAAGCCGTATCGCACGCCGTCATAGCGGGCGAGGTTTGACGATGCCTCGGCAGGGGCGATGATGTAATAGGCGGGTAGCGCATATTTGGTGTGCGGCAGGCTGATCTCGACGATCTCTGCGCCTGCGTCGCGCAACCATGCGATGCCATTGTCCCACATCGCGGCGATGTCTTCGTCGATGCCGTCGAGGCGGTATTCTTTTGGAATGCCAATGCGTTTGCCGCGCAGGTCGCCGTACAATCCAGCCTCCCATTCGGGCACGGGCAGATCGAGCGAGGTCGAATCCTTGGCATCAAAACCCGCCATCGCCTCCAACATGATCGCGCAATCGCGCACGTCGCGCGCCATGGGCCCTGCTTGATCGAGCGAGCTGGCAAAGGCAACAATGCCCCAGCGTGAGCAGCGGCCATAGGTTGGCTTAATCCCGCTGATCCCGACGAACGCCGCAGGCTGGCGGATTGAACCGCCCGTATCGGTGCCGGTTGCCGCAGGACACAGATGCGCGGCAATGGCTGAGGCCGAACCGCCCGACGAGCCACCGGGGGCAAGCGCGGCATTGCTGCCATCGTTACGCTTCCACGGCGAAATCACATTGCCGAAATAGCTGGTCTCGTTCGATGAACCCATTGCGAACTGGTCCATGTTCAGCTTGCCGAGCATCCCCGCCCCTGCGCGCCACAAATTGGCCGAGACAGTCGATTCATATTGCGGGATGAAGCCTTCAAGGATGTGGCTGGCGGCAGTGGTCTGCACGCCTTCGGTGCAGAACAGATCCTTCATGCCAATCGGCACGCCCGCCATTTTGCCGAGCGGCTTGCCTAGGGCGCGGGTTTCATCGACGACCTTTGCTGCATTGACCGCAAGTTCCGGCGTTTCCACGATGAAAGCGTTCAGAACCTTGGCCGCAGCGACATTGGCGTTAAACGCTTCAGCGGCTTCGACGGCAGTAAATTCGCCAGAGGCGACGCCATCGCGGATGGCAGCAACGCCGAGTTTGGTTAGGTCAGTCATTTTATCCACCTTAGGGCTGAGCCTGTCGAAGCCCGCCCCTCAGGGTTGCGCTGTGCCGTGAGGCGCCCTTCGACAGGCTCAGGGCTACGGTTAAAATTCAAGGGAAGCACAAGCATCACTCAATCACCTTTGGCACGCCAAAGAATATGCCTTCTTTCGCAGGGGCATTGGCGAGTATTTTCTCGCGGATGTTGCCATCGGTGACCACATCGTCACGCAGGCGCAGCGTGTTGGGGATGACGGCGGTCATCGGCTCAACGCCGGTCACGTCGACCTCACCCAATTGTTCGACCCAGGCGAGGATGCCGTTCAGCTCCCCGACCATTTTTTCGGCCTCTTGTTCGCTGATCGCGATGCGGCTGAGCCGCGCGATCTTGTTCACGGTATCTTTATCGACTGACATGAAGGAGCGCGTAGCAGCGCGGCTTTGCGGCTTCAAGCGGGGATAGGCGGAATCTGGCGCTATTTTGCAAAGAGATCGCCAACGGGGGTGTCGTTCACAAAAACCTGTTGCCGTTCCACCGTCCGAACTTCGACCTTCGATTGCGGGGTCAATGCCTTCACATCCTCCCGCTGGACTGCCAGCCCGCGGTTGTTCTGTTGCCAGACGTTGGCCTTTAGGACTTCAAACGCACCTCCCTTTTTTGTGTCTTCGGCCGTGATGGCATCCACTTCGGCTTGTGTTTTCCGAGTATAAACCGCGCTAGCAAGTGGGCCATCGTCATAGTTGCTGCTCACAACGACAAGCCGATTTTCGCCGAGCCAGATGATTTTGCACGGCTTGTCACATTGGCGATCAGCCAGCAACACGCGCTGCCCGTCTATGTCCAATACACGATCGGCGGGTTGATAGCTGAAATTCTGCGCGTATTTTTCAAAGCTGCCAGCCTTTACGGCTTCATCGATATTCCAACGGTTTTCTGCGGCCAACGCAGCAGAGGCCGACTTGATCTGAAATTCCGAACCTGCTTTGGACAATGTCGCCAGCGCAGCCCGACCCTTTGGCCCGAAATCAAAAGCCATCGCTTTCCAGTCAAACTCGGCCTCTTTGGTCTTGCCCGATTTCAACCGAGCGACCTGATCCCGCGCTGACATCGCGCCGAAATCGAGGATGGGCATCGCGAGGAACAGCGCCAGTCCGCAAATACCCAGCGCGATCTTCACATTGGCGGGGCGCAGATGGTCGTCCCAGTCGAGCGGCGCTTTCGCGCGCAACGCTTTTGCCACCGATACCAGATATGCCACGCCATAAACACAGGCGACGATCACCGCGATCAGCCCCCAGATACGGTCGGGCGTCCAGCCATATTGGCCAATCCGCGCACCCATCGATAGCGCCGAAATCACCGCGAGTGGCAAGATGCAAAGCGACAACAACACAGCGGACCAGCGCAACACCCGGTTGCTACTGCCATCCGCTTTGCCATCGCCCACCACTGCGTTGATCAAACCAACGGCCCCGGCCGCCACGGCCAGCAAAACCGGCGTTGTCGGCACACCCGAATCCCAAAGCGTTGCAAGACCGGTGAATGGCAACGACACCAAAAAGCCAACCAAGGCAAAGGCCAAAACCGGTGCCAAAACCGAAAACACGACCAACACGAGTTTCTGCAACGTCGCCACCAACGCATCGCGTTCGCGCAGCAAGCCCAATGCCCCACCAAAAGCAAACCCCAAAAGCGAAGCGTTGAACCAGCCTTCCCTTAACAAATCGGTGAACAGCTTTATCCCGATCAACTCGAACAACTGCCCGATCAATTGCGCCAACAGATAGGACACACCCATGAAAAATAAGGACGCCGCAACGATAACAGCGTCGGTCCAGACATGAGCGTGCAGCCGCGCATAGGGGAAACGCCATCCGCCCTCGTCACGCACCGTCTGGAATAAAGGCGCGGCAATCAGCAACGCGAAAAGCCCCGCCAAAAACGGATACTCGGCAATCTGTCCGCTTTTATTATACGATGCGGTAAACCAGCCGACAAAAGCCAAAATCGTGGCGGAACCAAGGGCAAAGGCAACCGCCCACAGCAACCGGCGCAATTCAGCAGTCAGAACAAATCCAAGCGTTGCGACAATCACAAACGTCGCCGCAACTTGTCTCCAAATCGCGGGATCGCCGACGTTATCGACCAACCGGTTGACTGCAAAAGCCCCCGCCGCACAGAGCACAGCCCAAATCCACGGGCGTAAATTCCAGCTTTGATCCTCGGCAGAGCGGCGAATCGATTCCATGTTGTGCATCCCCTGTTCAACCAGCTTGTGCATACTGGCATTGCGTCCCCCCACCCTGCAAGGCTATTAGCTGACGTCATGGTTATGAAATTTCTCTATTTCGTCGCTGGCATGATAGTGCTGGTGCTCACCGGAGCCTTTGTCGTGCGCGTGTACGAAAAAGAGCTGACCGAATATGCTTTGGTCCCCGACACCAAGTTTGAAAGACAAGCGGCACTTGCGACCAGCATCTATGACGACCCCAAAATGTGGTTCGCTATGGGGCGCAATGTTGGCCCCGAAAATCCGGTTCGTTTCGTTCCCCAAGGCGCGCCGGAAACCAAAGTCCCCGGTCAAGCCGCAATCTTTTTCATCCACCCGACCAGCTATATGGAAAAAACCCGCTGGAACGCGCCGCTCGATGACCAGCTTTCGCAAGACCGCGCAAAGCTGTTTCTGCGCGGCATGGCCAGCGCCTTTGCGCCATCGGGCGAAATCTGGGCCCCGCGCTATCGCCAAGCCGCAATTGGCGCGTTTTTAACGACTAAGCCAGAGGGGCAGCAGGCGCTAGATGCAGCCTATCAGGATGTGTTGCAGGCCTTCGATGCTTTTGTCGCAAAGGTACAAAAGGACCGCCCAATCATCCTTGCCGGCCACAGCCAAGGCGCGCTTCATCTGACGCATTTGTTAAAAGACCGAGTTGCCGGAAAAGCCATCGCTAAGCGGATCGTCGCGGCTTATGTTGTTGGCTGGCCAGTGTCGGCGATCACCGATGTTGGGCCGATGGGGCTAAAACCGTGTACGTCGCCCGACCAGACTGGCTGTATGATGAGCTGGCAAAGTTTTGCCGAACCGGCCGATTATGCGCGCATCACCGAACTATATGACAGCACAACCGGTTTCGACGGCAATCCGCGTTTGGGAACGCCATTGGTGTGCACAAACCCGTTGAACGGCGGTTCTGCGCCAGACGCACCGATTGAGGCCAATCTGGGGACGTTAAAGCCATCATCCGACTTGCAAACTGGCGAACTGGTTCCGGCAGCCGTGGGCGCGCGCTGTGATGATCGCGGTTTTCTGCTGATTGGTGACCCGCCCAAAATGGGGCCCTATGTGCTGCCTGGAAACAATTTCCATGTGTATGATTATCCATTGTTCTGGACTAATATACGCGCCGACGCGTTGCGGCGGGTGCAAAAATTCCTGTCCGGCAGGCGGCGGTGATCTTTTCGACGGTTGCAGAATATCGCGATGCGCTTCCCGATGGAGGTGTTCTGCTTGCGCTTGATTTGGGCACGACCACTATTGGTACTGCCTTTTGCGACGCGGGCTGGAGTTTTGCCTCGCCCGCCGCTTTGATCCGCCGGACGAAATTCACCAAGGACAAAGCTTTGTTGGTCGAAACAATCGCGACGCGCGCTACCAAGGGCATCGTTATAGGCTTGCCGCTAAATATGGACGGACGCGAATCGCCGCGCAGCCAATCCAGCCGGTCGTTTGCCAAGAACATTGAAGACCTGGGTTTTCCCATTCTGTTATGGGACGAACGCTGGTCCACGGTCGCCGCTGAACGCTTTATGATCGAAGCCGATATGAGCCGCGCCAAACGCGCCGAACGCATCGACAGCGCGGCGGCAGCGCACATATTGCAAGGCGCGATTGACGCGTTGGTTGCATAGCGTTTCAGGTCTGTCCCTAGAGGGACAGTCTTTATTACGGACCGATTATTCATTGTCCTACAAGTCGTGCGTTCTGGTATTGTTCCACCATGCCAAAGCCCAGACGAAAACATGAAATCCGTAAAGCAAGCCAGCGCGAAGTTGACGCGCTTAAGCTGCAGCGTTGCCAGGCCTGCGTTGACGACTGGCGGGCAATCGCTCTTGACGCTTTGTTGCGCGGCAGCACCGTTACGGCTGCTGCACGAATGGCCGGGATCAGCCGCGCACGGATCTACGCCGAATGCATGCGCTGCCAACAGTTCGACCGCGCGTTCCAGCTGGCCCGCCATTACGCCAGTATGAAGTTTCAGTGGGTTTCGAGACCAATCTGGCCGCCGTCTCCCGAAACGATTCAACGCCATGACGAAACATTTCAACTCATATCGAGCGGTTGTCGTTATCAACTTGTCGGAAATCCCAAATGGTTCTAGGACACTGCCTTTAATGACATCGTTACAAACCGCTTCATCGGACCGCTTTCCAGCAGGGTCCGCCGCTTTTCCGCATAAGCATCTTTTGGGTATCGCAGGCATGCAGCCTTGGGAGATTGCTTTCGTCCTACAGGAAGCGGAGCAATGGGTCACGCTGAACCGATCCGGTGCCGCAAAACGTGATGATCGGTTGCGCGGCCTGACGATCATCAACGCCTTTTTTGAAAACAGCACGCGGACGTTGCTGTCGTTCGAAATCGCGGGAAAACGGCTAGGCGCGGATGTTGTCAATATGCACGCGGCGCAATCGAGCACCAAAAAGGGCGAAACACTCATCGACACTGCGATGACGTTGAACGCGATGCGCGCGGATGCGATTGTTATCCGCCACGGCAGCTCGGGTGCGGTGAATTTGATCTCGGAAAAGGTGGACTGCCCTGTACTGAACGCCGGTGACGGAACGCATGAACACCCGACACAGGCGTTGCTTGATGCGTTGACGATCAAGCGGCGCAAGGGGCAGGTCGATGGCCTGATCGTTACGATCTGCGGCGATATTCTGCACAGCCGCGTGGCGCGGTCGAACATGTTGTGCTTAACCGCCTTGGGGGCTCAGGTCCGCGTGGTTGCGCCCCCTGCCCTGATGCCTGCCCAAATTGGCTTGTTCGGCGTTCAGCCCTTTCACCATTTTGACGCGGCATTACCCGGCAGCGATGTGGTGATGATGCTGCGGCTGCAAAATGAAAGGATGCAGGGTGATTTTATCCCGTCACCCCGTGAATTTTTCCACCTTTATGGTCTTGATGCGCGGCGGCTGTCACTGGCAAAGCCCGATGCTTTGGTGATGCACCCCGGCCCGATGAACCGCGGCGTAGAGATTTCCAGCCATATCGCTGACGATCTGGAACGATCCGCGATTACCGAACAGGTCGAAATGGGGGTCGCGGTGCGGATGGCGTGTCTGGATATCCTAACGCGGCGCGCGCGCGGTGTGGAGGGCTGGGCATGACTGGTATCAACATCTTAAACGGTGCGCTGATTTTGCCAGGCCAAGCGGAGGCCGAGGTCGGGCATTTGTTTGTTAGCGAAGAGCGAATCGAAACCGTCGGCAAAGCCGATCCGCATGGCGAAACATTGGATGCGGCGGGCCTGATTGTTGCCCCCGGTATTATCGATCTGGGAGTCTTTGCAACCGATAAGCCTGCATTCCGGTTCGGCGGTATAACCCGCGCAGCGCTCATGCCCGATCAATCGCCCGCGCATGACGATCCGGCAACGATCCGTTTTGCAGGCCGTAAGGGTAAGCCAGAATTCTGGGTCCATCCGCTCGCAGCCGCGACCAAGGGTTTGGACGGTCAACATATGGCCGAGATTGCCTTGATGAAAGATGCAGGCGCGCGCGGCGTTGCCACGGGAAGGCGCTGGATCGCTGATTCAGGAATCATGCTGCGACTGATGCGCTATTGCGCCATGCTCGATCTGCCCCTGTTTGTGCACAGCGAGGATGCCGGGCTGACGGGAAGTGCCGTCGCCACCACCGGTGCAAATGCCACTTTGCTGGGGCTGGCTAGTGCCTCCCCCGCCGCCGAAATGCTTGCGATGCAGCGTGACCTTGTGCTGGCCGAGGAAAGCGGTGTGCATATACATTTCCGGCAAGTCACGACGGCGCGAGGGCTCGACTTAATCCGCTCAGCAAAGGCCAAGGGTTTGCGCGTGACGTGCGGCATCACCCCTGCCCATTTGTTCCTGTCCGACACTGCATTGAGTGGCTTCCGCACCTTTGCGCGGCTTTCGCCGCCGCTCAGAAGCGAAGACGACCGGCTTGCGTGTATCGCTGCGATCGCCGACGGAACCATCGATGTGCTTTCGTCCGGCCATGATCCGCGCGGACCAGAGGATAAGCGCCTGCCCTTTGCCGATGCAGCACCTGGAATGGCAGGGGCGGAAACGTTATTGGCTTTGTCGCTCAATCTTGTCCGTGACAGTCATATTTCGATGGGCCGCTTGTTTGAATTGCTCGCCGCCACCCCGGGACGCATATTGGGCGTGAAAGCGGGAAAAATCGCCGAGGGCATGGAGGCGGATTTGATCTTTATCGACCCCGACACGCCTTGGCAGGTCGATAGCGACAAAATGGCGGCGATGGCGGGCAATACGCCATTTGATAAGCTGCCCGTTCAGGGGCGTGTCCGCAAAATGATGAAGGGCGGCAGGATTCTGTGATCCCACCGCCCTTCGGATAGTTTTGGGTGATTTAGGTTTTAGCGCGAAGCCAGCTTAACCGGCTTACGCGGTGACGCTTTTGCCATTTGAACCGGCGCGGATTCACCGCCAGATGAGCGAACAATGCAATCGCCGCCCTTGGCTTTGATCGCACGGCAGGCGGCATCGGCAGAGGCTTTATTGCCAAAGCCCATTGCCGCAAGGCGTGTTAGTTTTTTGCCATTGACGGTGACCGAAGAGCTTGCAGAATCAAAGCCCTTCAAAACACCGTACTTCGATTGGAGCTTGCCCCATGCGTCCTTAGCATTAGCAGGTGACGAGTATGCACCCAGTTGTACTAGATGTGTGCCTGCAATGGACTTGGGGGTGCTTACAGGCCGAGTATCAGCAAGCGCCAGCTTAGCCGGCGCTTTAGCAGCGGTGTCGGCTGCTTTCGACGGACCCACTGGTGCCTTGATAAGCGGCGCTTCAAAGGCAGGAGCCGGTGCAGCCATAGCGACCTGCACATTGTCTTCAGCGCCATCGCCAAAATCAACGGGAGCAGCACCAATAGCCGCCAATTCGCTGACCGGATCAGCCATTGCGATGGAAATCGTTTCTGGAGCAACAACCGAAGCCATCTGAACGTCGGCCGAGGCGGCATTCAGCGCCAAGCGGACTGGCTGGCCCGTGTCGGCTTGCGCCTTGACACCAAGTAATCCCGCAACGCGGACTTCATAAGCACCAGGCCGGGCGTATTGCGCCCATTGCACGATGCGTTGATCGACCACAGTTTGCGTCATATCTTGCGACGCCATAACCTGCGCCTCGCGCCAGCGGTTATCCAGCGCATAGGCCAAAGCCAAATTCTGACGAGTGCGCGCAGTTGCGTTGTTTGAACGGATCGCGTCAACCAACACATCAACGGCGCGTTTGTTGTCACCGGCCAACGCCAACGCAAGGCCGTAATCACTAGCCGGCAATATCGCGCGATGCGCGTCGACCAAAGAAATCGCCGATTCGACTTTACCCTGAGCCGTCTTTGCAAGCGCAAGGCTGACAATGGTGCGCGGATCGGCTTGACCCAATTCGACCACATCCATTAAGGTGCGTTCAGCCGCGACAAAGCGGCCCTGCTGCATATAGATCCGGGCGAGCAAACCGCGAAACTCGACATTGCGCAGATCGCCTTCAACAGCAGCCTCAGCATAGGTCAGCGCTTTGTCGACCTGACCCTTAGCGAGCAGCTTTTCGGATTTCTGAGCCCAGCCTAGCGCCTTTTTCGCCTGCACTTCGGCAGACGGATTGGCAGATGCGCTTGATACGCCCATTTGCGTGCAACCGACACTCGGCACAGCGATGAACGCGGTCGAAATCGCAAGTTTAAAGAATAGCGTCTTGTTCATGACATTACCTCAGTTTCGGTTACTGGTCTGGGATTTATGGGCCGGAAGCTGCGCTGCAAGCGCGCCGATTTCCGGCATGGATTCGATGAATGCGTCGAGCGCTGCTGTAACCAGCTGTTGCGCGGACCGGTTGCTGACCGCACAGGCAAGACGCAGCCGCAAATGGCGATCGCCATCAAGGCGCAGCGTAAACGCGGATTTGGCTTTCATCCCGGGTTCTGCACGCGGCGTTTTGGCCTTGGGCGTTACCGCAGCAGCGACGATAGGCTTAGCCGTTACAATTGAAACAACCGGCGCTGGCGGCGCCTCATAATGCAGCGCCTCAGTTTGCTCGGCTTGCACGTGCAATTGCTCGGCAATGCGCTCCTGCTGCGCCTTAACCTCGGGTTTCACCTCGGGAACAGCGGCTGCAAGAGGATTGTGACCCATATCATGGTCGTAATCCATCGGCGCATTGTGATCTGGATCGACATCATATCCCATGTCGTTCCAACCAAGATCATCTTGCGTCATTGCATTGGTTTCAACATTACCGTTGTTCATCTGACGACGCATCGCTGGACGCGCGTCTCCTTTGCGGGCCAGCAAGCCCGATGATAAAGATGCGAAAGGTTTGGCTTCTGCCATGATCATGCCCCCTTCGCTTTAGCCGATAACCCGGCGGCCAAAGCCACCCATGGGCCGTGCGGCGGGTAGCTGCGCACTCGTCGCTGCAGCCGGGGCGCTGAACACCGTCCGACGGAAATTCTTTTCCAACCGGTCAGAAATATAGGTCCACAATGTACGGATTTCGTTCGCTGATCGACCGTTGGGATCGACCTCCATCACAGTACGGCCATCAATCATCGATGCGGCAAAGTCGGTGCGATGATGCAATGTAATCGGCGCAACGGTTCCGTGTTGTGACAAAGCAACCGCAGCTTCAGAGGTAATCTTCGCTTTTGGCGTTGCACCGTTGACGACAAACAACAATGGCTTTCCAGCACGTTCGCATAAATCGACGGTGGCGCCAACGGCGCGCAGGTCATGCGGGCTTGGGCGGGTTGGCACGACGATCAGTTCAGCGACCGAAATCACGCTTTGGATCGCCATTGTAATAGCCGGCGGCGTATCGATGACCGCCAGTTTGAAACCCTGTTGACGCAGCACCGCAAGGTCCGACGCTAAACGAGCTACAGTGGTTTGCGCAAATGCCGGAAGGTCAGCATCGCGTTCGTTCCACCAATCGGCCAGCGACCCTTGCGGATCGATGTCGATCAATACGACCGGACCAGCGCCCGCCAATTGTGCTTGCACTGCCAAATGGCCAGACAAAGTCGTTTTGCCCGATCCGCCCTTTTGTGATGCTAATGCGAGAACCCTCACACCATTCCCCTTTTGAAAACCGTTTGAAAGGGATGTGACAGAACAGGGCTAATAATCGGTTAACGCCGTTCGCGCTTTCTGCTCAGGAGCAATCGACAAAAGCGCAGTAGTCCTTAACGCATGATCATTGGTATTCGTAGCAAATCAGCCCATCTGATTGGTTAAACCATTCATCAAATCTGTTTACCAAATTGCAGCCACTCTATAATAAGAGCGACATAACTACAGTCCATGGAGTTGGGTCGATGAAGAAACTGGGTCTAGCCACAAAAACCGTTATTGCGGCTTTGTCGCTATCATTCGCTGCGCAGCCCTTGCTGGCTGACGTCAAAACAGGCGTCGATGCTTGGACACGCGGCGAATATGATAAAGCCGTCAAAGAATGGCGCGAACCCGCGTTGAAAGGCGATGCCGATGCTCAGTTCAACATGGGTCAAGCGTATAAACTGGGCCGCGGTGTAAAGGCCGATCTGGATGTTGCTGCCGACTGGTATCTGCGCGCTGCACGCCAAGGCCATGTGCAGGCGTCTGACTCGTATGGCCATTTGTTACACTATCGCGGCAAAGTGACCGACGCGCTGCCCTATCTTCAGACGTCGGCTGATCGTGGCGAACCGCGTTCGCAGTATTTATTGGGCACCGAATTGTTCAATGGCACCAATACGCCCAAGGATTGGGTGAAAGCTTACGCCTATATGACGCGAGCGTCCTCATCGGGACTTGCGCCTGCATCCCGCAGCCTATCGCAGATGGATCAATACATTCCTCTGGACCAACGCCAACAGGGTGTTGCGCTTGCAGGGGATTTGGAACGCCGCGCTGGTAAGACTCGCAATGACCAATTGGCGGGTTTTGATATCAATACCAAACCGCCTGCACCGGTTGCAAAGCCGGTTTCGCTGCCGCCGTCCAGACCAACGCAGACCACGGGTCAACCCGGCTTTCCGGGCGATATTCCGCCGTTGCCCGGCGAGAAGCCATATGAACCGCCCTATCAGAAACCAGTGTCGAAGCCTGCCCCTGTTGCCGTTGCTACCAGCGGCAATTGGCGCATCCAGCTTGGTGCATTCAGCAATGAAAACAACGCGAAAAGCCTGTGGACCTCACTTGAGAACAAAATCGGCGACCTTGCTGGATTGACGCCCTATCTTAAAGCGGCAGGTTCAGTGACCCGCCTGCAAGCAGGCCCGTTTGCAACACGCAGTTCGGCAGAGGCAATGTGCGGCAAAGTCAAAGCGACCGGCCAAGCCTGCTTAGTCACCAGTAACTAAGGGCAAAGCCGTTCGATATCGCGGCCCAGCGTCCTTCGGGCGCTGGAGTTGCCCGGCTCGGTGAAATAATAGGCTGTGCCGCTCATGCTGGCACGCGGCGAACAATAGCTTGCGCAACCGGCCGGCACAGAACCCGGGAAGCGCAGCTGAATACCGTCAAATTCAGCATCAAAGCTGCAACTTTCCTTTCCGCTTAAAGTGATGCGCACTTTCTCTCCGGCAAATTCAGCGCGCCCCTGCGCCTCACACTTGCTGTCGGGGCCAAACACCGCGAGCATCCCGATGTCAAAGCGGCCACCGTCTCCAACGGCACAGAACTTGTCCGCGCCAAGGTCGCTGCGCGTTTCAAAACGTCCAGACAATGCGCGACCTTTTGGGTCGGGGAGCAATCCTTTGGCAATCGCCTGCTCGTCGAGAGCACGGCTCGCGTCAGTGGCGGGGGCTTTTTTGGTATCATTGTCGCCGCACGCAACCAGCGGCAACGTCAAAAGCAATAGGCACAAGCTGCGTATCACAGTTGTTCCAACCCATTTTCGCCGATGCGCCGATAAAAACAGCTGCGCTCGCCGGTGTGGCACGTTGGCCCGTCCGGCTTTGCGATGATCAAAAAGGCATCCTGATCGCAGTCAACCCGCATCTCGACGACATGCAGAAAATGGCCGCTGCTCTCACCCTTCTGCCAAAGCTGACCTCTGCTCCGCGAATAGAAGTGGACAGTGGCGGTCGCGCGCGTGGCCGCCAATGCTTCGGCATCCATAAAGCCGACCATCAACACCGCTCCATCGGCAACATCTGTCACAACCGCACAAATCAAACCGTTTGCGTCATATTTCGGGTTCAGTACCAGTCCGGTTTCGCGCGCTTTATCCATGCTCTGCTGCTAGCCGAGAGACCCGTGCTAAGCAATGGACGCGTTCTTGTGACGATACGATAACAAGGGGCAGACAAAGCCGCCCCCCTCCCGTATACGCGCAACCAACAATCGCGAGCGGATTCGGAACATGACGGCAATGCTAACGACCAATCCATTTGACGACGACAAGCTCCGCGAGGAATGCGGCATTTTTGGTGTTTATGACACTGATGGTGCAGCTGCGATGGTCGCCCTTGGGCTGCACGCTTTGCAGCACCGCGGACAAGAAGCTGCCGGTATCACCAGTTTTGACGGCACCGAATTTCACACCCACCGCGCGATGGGCCATGTTGCTGGAAACTTTGACCGCGAAGAAGTGATCGGTGGCTTGCGTGGCCGGATGGCCGCAGGGCATGTGCGTTATTCGACGACTGGCGAAACCTCGCTGCGTAATGTGCAGCCATTATATGCAGAGCTTTCCACCGGCGGCTTTGCCGTGGCGCATAATGGCAACATCTCAAATGCAAGCTATTTGCGGCGCGGATTGGTCGGTCGGGGTTCGATATTTCAGTCTACATCTGATACCGAAGTTATTATCCATCTGATCGCAACGTCGGGGCAACGCGCGCTTCTTGATCGTTTTATCGACGCGCTTCGCCAAGTCGAAGGTGCCTATTCGCTGATCTGCGTCACATCGGAAGGCCTCATCGCTTGCCGCGATCCATTGGGCATTCGGCCGTTGGTAATGGGCAAGCTTGGCGACTCCACCATATTCGCATCGGAAACGGTCGCGCTCGATATCGTCGGCGCAGAATTTGTTCGTTCAGTCGAACCGGGTGAAATTATCATCGTCAACGATGATGGTATTAAATCGCACAAACCCTTTATGCGCGGCCAAGCCCGCCCCTGTATATTTGAGCACGTCTATTTCTCGCGCCCTGACTCCATTGTTGACGGGAACAGCGTCTATTCTGTCCGCAAAGCGATCGGCGCTGAGCTTGCCCGCGAAAATGGCGTCGATGTCGATTATGTCATCCCCGTTCCCGATAGCGGCACGCCAGCAGCCCTGGGCTATGCCGAAGCAGCAGGTATTCCCTTTGAGCTGGGCATCATCCGATCACATTATGTCGGGCGCACGTTCATCCAACCCGGCGATGGCGTTCGGCATTTGGGCGTGAAGTTGAAACACAACGCCAACCGCAATCTGGTTGCGGGCAAAAAGATCGTCTTGATCGACGATTCGATCGTGCGCGGCACTACGTCGCTAAAAATCGTGCAGATGATGCGCGAAGCTGGCGCGACCGAAGTTCATATGCGGATCGCCAGCCCGCCCACAATGAACAGCTGCTATTACGGCGTCGATACGCCAGAGCGCGATAAGCTGCTGGCTAGCAATATGAGTGTCGAAGAGATGCGTGCCTTTATCGATGCTGACAGCCTAGCATTCCTGACCATCGACGGCCTGTACCGCGCGCTCGGTGAAAACGGACGTGATCCAGAACGCCCATCGCATTGCGACGCATGCTTCACTGGCGACTATCCTACCAGCCTAACCGATCAGGACGAAGTGATGTCAGCTGGCCAATTGAAATTGCATGCGGTTGGCTAAACGATGAGCGTATTTGCTGGACGTATCGCGCTGGTAACTGGTGCAAGCCGCGGGATCGGCGCAGCGATTGCCGAAAAACTGGCCGCTGACGGCGCGCACGTCGTTTTAACCGCGCGAACCGCCAAAGACTTGGAAGCCGTCGAACAACGCATTTTCGACGCAGGCGGCAGCGCCACCATCGCACCGCTTGATCTAACCGAAACCGGCAGTATCGAACGACTTGCGTCGGCGCTACGCGAACGCTGGGGCAAAGTCGATTTCATCGTGTTAAACGCGGCGATGCTCGGCACTTTATCGCCCGTTCCGGTGATTGATGCCGCTGAATTCAACCGCGTGCTGACGCTAAACTTGCTGGCGCAACAGGCGATGATTGCATCGTTCGACGATCTTCTGCGCGCCAGCGATGCCGGACGGCTGGTGGTGATGACGAGCAGCGTCGGCAGCAAACCGCGCGCCTATTGGGGAGCCTATGGCGCATCCAAAGCGGCACTCGAAAATCTCGCGCTCAGCTATGCCGAAGAAGTGCAGAACCTGTCGCGCGTCAAAATCGCGATTGTCGATCCGGGCAAGACACGAACCAAAATGCGGGCTTCGGCTTATCCTGGCGAAGATCCGGCAACGTTAAAAGAGCCCGCAATTGTTGCCGAGGCAATCGCCGGACTGCTCCAGACTGATTTTGAAACAGGCAACCGACTGGTGATCTCGTAACTATCCGTCGCCCATGCGAAAACTGGGGCCCATCCCGTTTATCCACCTAAACCGACCGGCGAGATGGGCATCAGCCTCTGCTGGTGCGACGAGGTTTTTGTCCTCAAGATTTGATTTTGGCGTAAGCCGCCAACGCTCGCTCACGCGCCGAGCGATGGCCGATGATCTTTGCAGGATAATTCTTGGGTCTCCGTCCAAACTCTTCGGGATCATGAATAGTGGGATTATCCAGCCCCGCCAACTCGGGAACCCATTTGCGGATATAGGCGGTCGCGTCGAATTTTTCCGACTGCGATAACGGCGCCATGATGCGGACGAACATGTTGCTGTCGACGCCTGTGCCTGCCGTCCACTGCCAATTGGTTGAATTGCTGCCATAATCGGCGTCGACCAAAGTATCCCAAAACCATTGCTCGCCCACGCGCCAGTCGATCAGCAGATGTTTTATAAGGAACGACGCCGCGATCATCCGCACGCGATTGTGCATCCAGCCTGTCGCCCAAAGCTCGCGCATTCCGGCATCAACGATGGGGTAGCCGGTGCGGCCTTGTTGCCACGCCTTCAGGTCCGCCGAGACATCGGGCTCCGTCAGATCACGCCAGAGCAACGCATCCATCGCCTCGCGCGCGTTTTTGCTGCCATAATCGGGATATTGGCAAATCACATTCTGGCCATATTCGCGCCAGACGATCTCTTTCAGAAAGACCTCGACCGAACCCCCTGCACCCATATGCGAGTGCCACGCTTGTGCTGGGCTGATCTCACCGAAATGGAGATGGGGCGAGAGGAAGGATGTTCCTGCAATTGATGGGAAATTACGGCGTTCATCATAATACTTCGCCTTATCAGCAAAGTCAGCGAGCCGTTTATGCGCCCCGGCCTTGCCGGGCGTCCACATATCGCGCATCCCGCCTGCCCAATCGGGCTTGGTCGGCAGCAGGTCTAGGCCGCCCAGCGGATCGCTATGCGGCCATTTCGCGGGAGCTGTGATAGCATTAGGCGCGGCAAGAGGCGCGGGCGGCGGCATGTGCGCCGATAGTGCTCGCCAAAACGGCGTGTAGATTTTGAAATCACCGCCGCTGCCGGTCTTCACACTGCCCATCGGCATCAGGTAATTGCCGTGATGCCGGACAAGATTGATCCGTTCCGCCAGCACCCGTTCGGCATTGCGCCACCACGGTTCGTAATGACGGATGCAATGCACAGCGGACGCACCGGTTTCGGCAACCAATGCAGGCAAAACATCGCAAACATTCCCGCGCCGAAAGATCAACCGCGAGCCCAGCTTTTGCAAATCTGCGCCGAGCGATGTCAGGCTGTGATGTAGCCACCAGCGGGATGCACCACCCATCCGGCGATGCTTTGGCGTTTCGTCGTCGAGAATAAAAACCGGGATTACAGCCTCACCGCTTTCAACAGCCGCCAATACGGCAGCCTGATCGGCAAGGCGCAAGTCGCGGCGGAACCAGATGATTTGGGTCATGCGACAGCCTTAGGCGCAGCGGCGGCCTGTGAGTGATACAGGGTTATGGCTTAGGCTCCGCTATTCGCGTGGGAATACGCACCAAAAAGCGATCTCCGATACGAGGGTCCATGAAGCGCTGATCGCGTATAATGATTTCTATGTTCGTTTGTTCGAGCACCGGCATACGCGACCAAAAGAGAAACGCTGCAACGGCAGGGTTTGGTGAACCTTTTTTTAGACGTTCGATATTCGTAGAACCATAATACCGAACTTTGCGCGCCAGATATACCGCATTGCCAGGGGAATATGGGTTTGTCTCGGTATTCGAGGACGGAAAAAGATTGAAATCTCCTCTGCCATATTTTCCTTCAGCACGCCATTGGATATCTCTTGCCCAGAATTTTAAGGGAATAGGATTTGCGACAACTATCGGATTATCATACCCTCCAAATGCCATCAATTCTTCGGCAGTAAGCCGTTCCGCCCGTTCCGTTATTAAGCCATTGGCAAAGATGTAGGCGCATAAAGCAAAAAAGCCGATAATCGCTGGCCTCTGCCAATTGGCCCCGCCCCGCTTTTCGCGCCTACGCGACATCCAGACGCCGGCAATCAGCGCCGCCCAAATCCAGATGTCGATAATGAAAATGCTATCGCCGTAAAACCACTGGCTCGAAAACGGCTCCAGCAAACGCACGCCATAGCTGTTGAGCCAATCGAGCGCCGGATGGCTGATCGTGCAGATATAGGCGAGTGCCAAGAGCCAGCCTTTGTGCACCGTCAGCCGCTTTTCGCTGGGCCGCCATTTATCCCAAGCAAGCATTGCCGCCCATAACACCACCGGCAGCAACACCATCGCAATCGGCCCATGCGTCAACCCGCGCCTCAACGCGAGATGCTGATGCCCATCCATCAACACCGCCACCGCATCAATATCTGGCAAGTTCGCCGCGATAATCAACGTCGGCATGGCAAGCCCGGTTTTCGTCTTCAGCCCCATTTGGCCGAGGATTGCACCGGCTAGGGAGTGGGTTAGGTTGTCCATTTTTTAGCTCGCACGAAGACACGAAGACATGAAGGAGTTATCCATCTATTTTCCCGTAATAGTCATTAGCTAGGCGTTTGAAGCCACCCACAAATGTGGCTTGGCCAAAATTCATCAAAAAGCCCAAAGGTAGTTTTGCCAACCGGATATAGGTCAAGACTTGCTTGGCGTGGACAGGGGCGAAATGCTCGGTTGATTTTAGTTCGATCAAAAGTTTATTTTCGATAATCAGATCAGCTCGAAACATTTCGTCAAAAGCTTTGCCGCGAAAGACGACAGGAATAATTTTTTGTCGTTCGACAAAAAGTCCCTTTTCAACAAGCATATCTGCCAGAACCGCTTCGTAGACGCTTTCCAATAGGCCAGGGCCGAGTTCCTTATGGAGATCCAAACCCGCATTAAAAACGATCTTAGCTAAAGCCTCAAGATCGTCCAAAACAACTCTCCCTTAGTGCCTTCGTGTCTTCGTGCGAGCTAATCCTACTCAACCGTCCAAGTTTGCCCCTTAGAAATCAGTTTCTGCAAATCGGGCACTTTGCCCTCGGACAGCTTAGCATTCTGCTCCGTCACAGCCGCGTCAAATGTCGGACGCGGGTCGTCGTACAGTACGCCCAGCGCCATCGGGAATTCGCCAAACGGCATCTCGACCAGCATGTGCGCAATCGACCGGTTGGTGACGTTGTGGACAATCACACCCGCCGATTGCCAATCGCCATCGACCACATCGACGACCTTCAGGTTCAACGCGTTGATATCCAACGCAATGCCTTTGCTGCCTTTTGCAAACAACATCGGCTCACCGTCATACAACCACAATTGATGATCCTCGGCGCCTTTGGGGATCGCGAATTCCTCAAACACGTCTTTGTTATAGACAATGCAGTTTTGGAAGATTTCGATGAACGCCGCACCCTTGTGCGCGTGTGCGGCTTTCAACACTTCGGGCAAGTTCTTGGAAATATCAAAGCCGCGCGCGACAAAGCGTGCGCCGGAACCAAGCGCAAAAGCGCAAGGCGTCGCGGGGCGATCAACCGAGCCGAAAGGCGTCGTCGGACTGGTCGTGCCAACGCGGCTGGTGGGCGAGTATTGGCCCTTGGTCAGGCCATAAATCTCGTTATTGAACAGCATGATCTGGCAATCCAGATTGCGGCGCAGCAAGTGCATCGTGTGGTTGCCACCAATCGACAACGCGTCGCCGTCCCCTGTAATAATCCAGACATCCAAATCCGGATTGGCCAGCTTCACCCCCGTCGCCACCGCAGGCGCGCGGCCGTGGATGGTGTGGAACCCGTAAGTTTCCATATAATAGGGGAAGCGCGACGAGCAGCCAATGCCGCTGATAAACACGGTGTTTTCCGGCGTGCTGCCAAGCTCCGGCATCGTGCGCTGCACAGCTTTCAGGATCGCATAGTCACCGCAACCGGGGCACCAGCGGACTTCTTGATCGGTCTCCCAATCCTTGGAGGACGATTTCTGGATGGGAGTCATGTCATTCATTTTGAAGTTTCCTTGGTGACCGCATCCGAATAATTACCGACTGGCTTTGGCTTATCGTCGGTATTCGCGGACTGGTTGTAGACTTTGTCTACCGCAACTAGAAATCCTGCAACCTCGGTCTTGAGAATCAACATTTCTCCACCTTCGACGGAGTCAGCGAAAACTTTCATTTTCCAACTTTCATCAGTACCGGCCTTTGCGTCTTTTGCCAACCAATCGAGATCTTCCCTCGGCACCGTCATTGCATAATGCTCTGATTTCAAGCACCCCAAATAAGCACTACATCCGCCCACATCAGAAGCAACGCGGATCAGTTCACGCGAAGTAAGTCCGCTAGGCCCGATGTAATTTGCTTTCTTTAGAAAAAGCCAATCATTATAGTGATTCATCCAAAAGTAGAGCTGATAAGTAATTTTATTTGAAAATTTATCGATTCCAGCCCTCATATATTTATCGCCGTTTACCACCTTCAGAAGACCAGCTTTATATTGATAAAACGGCTCAGTACTGATCCATATTGTCGAATCTAGTTCACCATCTGTAATTTTTACTGTTCTAGCGACGTCTTCCGGAGATGCATCAATAGCAGCGCGCTCGGCTTTGCCAATTTTTTGGGCTTCGGCGGTGGTCGCCAGCATGACAATCGCCAGCATAAACATTACAACTCTCATCCCAAAGCCCCCTCAATCGCCGCCTCAATCTCCGCAATGCGGAACGGCTGCCCGCTCACCTTATTCAACGGCTTGGCATCCACCAAAAACTGGTCGCGCAGCACAGTCTTAAACTGCCCTGTGTTCATTTCGGGCACAATCACCTTGTCATAGCTTTTCAGCAGATCGCCCAAATTGGCGGGCATGGGCCAGATGTGGCGGACGTGGATGTGGCTGACGTCATGGCCTTTGGCACGCGCTTTGCGGACGGCTTGATGGATCGGGCCAAAGGTTGAGCCCCAGCCGACAATGGCGAGCTTTCCGCCTTCGGTTCCCAAGGCCACTTCTTGATCGGGAATATGCGCCGCAACGCCATCGACTTTGCCTTTGCGGATGTCCGTCATCGCCTGATGGTTGGCCGCGCCATAGTTCAAATGCCCGGTATCAACCTCTTTCTCGATCCCGCCGATGCGGTGCAGCAGGCCGGGCGTGCCGGGCTTTACCCAAGGCCGCGCCAGCTTATCATCGCGGCCATAGGGTTTGAACCCGCCCTCTGGCACATAGTCGAGGAACGTCACCGGAAACGGCTTATATGTCGCCATATCAGGAACCTTCCAAGGCTCCGCCGCGTTGGCGATATAGCCGTCGGTCAATAGGATCACCGGCGTCATAAACTGCGTCGCAATCCGCACCGCTTCAATCGCGCAATCAAACACATCGCTGGGGCTGCGCGCCGCGATAACGGGCAACGGTGCGTCACCATTGCGGCCATAGACCGCCTGATACAGATCGGATTGTTCGGTCTTTGTCGGTAGCCCCGTCGATGGCCCGCCGCGCTGCGAATTGATAATCACCAAAGGCAGCTCGGTCATAATCGCAAGGCCCATCGCCTCGGTTTTGAGCGCGATCCCCGGCCCCGACGAAGAGGTAACGCCAAGCTGCCCCGCGTAAGACGCGCCAATCGCAGCGCCGATCGCGGCGATCTCATCCTCCGCCTGAAAGGTGGTGACACCATATTCTTTGTATTTCACCAAAGCATGCAAGATCGAGCTGGCAGGCGTAATCGGATAGCCGCCAAAGAACATCTTCACACCCGCTAATTGGCAACCCGCGACAAGGCCAAGCGCCGCGGCATCGGCACCGTTGATCGTGCGATACAGCCCAGCATCAACCGGCGCAGCCCCTACATGCCGTCGCGGAATGGCGACTGATCCGGGATTGCCGATTTCCGCAGTTTCGCCATAAGCATGGCCCGCATTCAGCGCCGCGATATTGGCGTCGGCAAGGATTGGCTTCTTCGCAAACTTATCCTTCAACCACGCCTCAATCGGCGCACGGTCGCGATCAAACATCCAAAGCGCCAGACCCAGCGTCCACATGTTTTTGCACCGCAGCGCGTCTTTGTTGCCAAGCCCGAATGGCTTCACCGCCTCGATCGTTAGCGCCGAAATATCAAACTGCACCAACTGCCATTTGTTAAGCGAGTCATCGGTCAGCGGGTTGACGTCATATTGCGCTTTGGAAAGATTGCGGGCGTTGAACTCGCCGCTATCGGCAATAATCAGGCCGCCCGGTTTCAGGTCCACAACATTGGTTTTCAACGCCGCTGGGTTCATCGCCACCAGGACGTCGGGGGCGTCGCCAGCCGTCTCAATGTCCGACGCGCCAAAGTTAATCTGAAACGCCGACACACCAAACAGCGTCCCTTGCGGAGCGCGGATTTCTGCGGGAAAATCGGGGAAAGTTGCAAAGTCATTGCCCGACAAAGCCGCAGACAAGGTAAACTGACCGCCGGTCAACTGCATCCCATCGCCTGAGTCTCCGGCAAAGCGGACAACGACGGATTCAGGGTTCAAATTGTCGGCTGGGGCTGGGGCTTGGGTATCGATGCTGCGCGCGGCAGAGGCCATTTTGTAAAATCCCGAAGTTTCGATTGTTCTGTCAGCGTCCCTATGCGCGCTTTAGCGTCAAATCCAAATAGGAAATCTGTCATTGCCCACAGTCTGGCTTTGCCATGGACGCGACATTCGGTTGCCCCTATGTCCAACGGCAACACAGAACGAAAGCACAGATATGAGCGACCATTTTATGAAGCCGGATGTAGCAGCGTTCCTGACATTTCTAAACGCCCAACCGGGGCCGAAAATGCACGAGATGTCGGTCGAAGACGCTAGAATGTCGATGGTAATATTGGGTTCTTTGGCAGAGGCCGACTTGGGCTCGCTGGCGGTCGTCCGCGACCTTTCCATACCTGGACCTGCAGGCAATATTCCCGCCCGGCTTTACGACGCGCAGGAAAGCCGCGGCGCCGGGCCGGTGATGGTTTTCTATCACGGCGGCGGTTTCACCATTGGCGATCTAGAGGTTTACGGCCCGTATTGCGCAGAGGCTGCACGGCAACTCGATATGCCCGTCATCTCCATCGACTACCGCCTTGCGCCTGAACATCGCTTTCCTGCGGCGGCGGTCGATTGCGAAGCAGCAACACGCTGGATTGCGGGAGGCCCCGCTGAACTGGGGTTGCAAGTGACAGGACTCGTCACATCTGGCGATAGCGCAGGCGGCAATTTGACCATCGTCACCACTATGGCGTTGCGCGATAATCCAGCGGCTGTGCCAGTGCTGTTGCAACATCCGATCTATCCGGTCGTTTCGGACAGCGCGGATTGGCAAAGCATGCGTGACTTTGCTGATGGCTATCTGCTCACTGCTGATTCCATGGCCTATTTCACCGCCGCCTACCAAGCCGATGGTGATGATTATCGCGGTGCGCCTTTGAAATTTGATCACACGGGAATGCCGCCTTCATTGGTCACCACAGCAAGCCTTGATCCGTTGCGCGACCAGGGCATTGCCTATGTCGAGGCGCTAAAAGCAGCGGGCGTTCGCGTCGAATATCGCAGCGCCGAAGGCAACATCCACGGGCATATAACACTGCGCAAAGCGATCCCGTCAGCGCAAGAAGATGTAACGGGCAACTTTAGCACCTTGAAGGAACTGCTCGCAGAGGTCATGGCGAGCACATGAAACTAAATGAATCGCTCCCCTATCGCCCTTGCGCTGGCATTATGCTGGCCAATAGAGACGGCAAAGTTTTCGTCGGCCAACGCATCGACAGCATCAGCAATATCGGATGGCAAATGCCGCAGGGCGGTATTGATGACGGCGAGGAAGCCGAAGAAGCAGCTGTGCGCGAGTTGGAAGAAGAAACCGGCATTTCCCGTGACTTGGTCGATATTCTTGCGAAGTCAAGCGAAGAGTATTTCTATGATCTACCGGATGAGTTGATCAACAAATTGTGGAAAGGCCAATGGCGCGGACAGCGGCAATGGTGGTTTTTGATGCGGTTTAAGGGCGAAGACAGTCACGTCAACATTGCCACCGCACATCAAGAGTTTGCGGAATGGAAGTGGGTAGAACCAGCGGATCTGCCCAGCCTGATTGTGCCGTTTAAGCGGCGGTTATATGAAGGGTTGGTTGCGGAGTTTGCGGAGTTAGTTTGAGTTTGACCGGCTTCAAGAGTCACCGTTGACCTGATCCCACATGTAACCACACCAACCCGTCGCCCGTGCCTGACGCGGGGCTTGGCTTTTATCGGCGGCACAAGGCCTAACCCCGTGTCAAGCACGGGGCGACGATTTTGGGGAATGCGTAATTAGTTTTCGGGATACCGAAGGAGGCTGCCTCACACTATTCCTTCTTCGCCTCAATCTCACCAACCACAGGCTTGATCTCTACCGCGCTGGCCTGAACCACCGGCTTCTCCTTGGCCTTGTCGATGGACAAAGCCAACCTATCGGCTCCCGAACAATCGGTGCGGCACAATATGCGAAGGCGAGCCAAATTCTTTTGCGCCGCCTCGATCGCGCCCTTGGCGACCATTACTTCGCTTTGCGCGGCAATGATGGCCTGATCGTTGGGATCAATTTCCAAAGCTTCGCGGTAAAAACGGATCGATTTGCCTTTTAGTCCCTGTTTGTTAGACACTTCTGCCATACCGACATAGGCTGCGCGGTTCAACGGATCGACCGCCAACGCGGTCTCATACCAACCCATAGCGGCTTCGGCGTCGCCAGTTTTTAGCGCTGCGTCGCCCTCGGCCGTCAAAACCAAAGATTGCGGATCGATTTGATAATCAGGCTTTTTGCCAACGCTCATGCTAGACGCCGTGGCGAGCAGCAACGACAGGGCGATGGCGGCGGGCGAAAAGCGCATTATCAATGTCCACATATAGTTATCAGGCCCCGGCTATCACAGCTTTCGCATCCGGGCGAAGAAAAATCCATCACAACCATCATGGGCAGGCGTTAATAGCACACCCACACCATAATCGCGACCTGCCGGTAACCCCGTGATCGCCACCGCTTCCCATCCGGCGTTATTTTTGAGGAAGATGTCCACTTGCCCCTTGCCCTCTGCATCTAAGACTGAGCACACGGCATAAACGAGATGTCCACCGGGGGCGACCATTTCTGCTGCAATCTGAAGCAGCTTTGCCTGCTCATCGACCACGCGTTTTAACCGAGCGGCATTCAATCGCCAGCGGGTCTCTGGGCTACGCCGCCATGTGCCGGTAGCAGAACAAGGGGCATCGACGAGAACAAGGTCGCAATTGCCCGCAAGCTCCGTCATCATATCCAGCTCTTTGCCGGGGTTGAGCATCAAAGGCTCGACAAAATCTGCCCCTGCCCGCTGCACCCTTAACCGCAACTGATCGAGCCGGTTGCGGTTGGTATCAGTCGCGATCAACTGCCCCTTGCCCTGCATCGCCGCCGCCAAAGCAAGCGTCTTGCCCCCTGCGCCAGCGCATAGATCAAGCACCGTTGTTCCAGGCTTCACATCACAGGCCGCCACAATCAGCTGACTGCCATAATCCTGCACCTCGATCAGTCCGCGATTATAGGCCGCATGATTGTCGAGCAAAAAATCGGTTGGCAAACGCAGCGCATCGGGCAAGGCCAAAGGCTCCGCCTCGGGTAAGTCAACGATCACGGTATCACGATCGGATAACAGCGTGTTGACCCGCACATCGAGCGGCGCACGCTCCATCAACGCGCGTTGTTCGACATCGTTAATTGGTTCTGCAAACTGCCCCGCTAGCCAGGCCGGAAGCAAGGCCGTCGTCGCACGCGGTTCATCGGGCGTGATCGCTGCAGCGCCGTAACCGCTACCGTCAAAACAGTCGGCAAGGTCGCTATCAACGTCGGCTAAGGCAACCAAGGCCGCTCGTCCATTGAGCGGGCGCTCTCCAAAAGTACGGATCGCACGCCACACCAATTCGCGAACAGCGCGCCGGTCTTTGGATCCTGCATAACGACGCCCCGCAAAGAAACGCTTAGCGATAGAATCCGCCGCCGATCCATTGTCGCGGGCAGCTGCGATAATCTCATCCAGCAAATCTATGGCCGCTTGAGCGCGGGCGGATGGGGTCATTGTTTCTCTTTCTACCGCGTTGGGTAGTTAGGGGCTTCACGTGTGATTGTCACATCGTGGACATGGCTTTCAAGCAAGCCCGCATTGGTGATACGCACAAACTGCGCGCGCTGTTGCAAGTCAGCAATCGTAGCTGACCCGGTATAGCCCATCGCTGCCTTTACGCCGCCAACAAGCTGGTGGATCACATCCGCCGCAGCGCCTTTGAACGGCACCTGGCCTTCAATGCCTTCAGGCACCAGTTTCAGCTGATCCTTAATATCTTGTTGGAAATACCGATCCGCCGAGCCGCGCGCCATTGCCCCTACAGAACCCATGCCGCGATAGCTTTTATAAACGCGGCCTTGATAGAGGAAAGTCTCACCCGGCGCTTCTTCGGTGCCAGCCAGCAACGACCCGACCATCACACTTGCAGCCCCTGCCGCCAGTGCTTTGGCAACATCGCCTGACGTTCGAAGACCACCATCGGCAATCACTGGAATGCCCGATTTGGCAGCTTCCTCGGCTGCATCCATTATCGCGGTCAATTGCGGGACGCCGACACCCGCGACTACGCGCGTGGTGCAGATGGAGCCGGGCCCAATGCCGACCTTTACGCCGTCGGCCCCTGCGTCAATCAATGCCCGCGCGGCCCCCGCAGTGGCGACATTTCCCGCAACAACCTGCACTTTGCTCGACAGTTTTTTAATCTCTGTCACCGCCGCAGCCACCATCTTGCTATGGCCGTGCGCTGTATCGACAACGATCAAGTCACATCCAGCATCGATCAAAGCACGCGTGCGCTCAATGCCGCTTTCGCCAACGGTGGTCGCCGCTGCAACCAGCAAACGGCCCGACGCGTCTTTGGTAGCTGACGGATAGTTCACCGCTTTTTCGATGTCTTTAACAGTGATCAAGCCCACGCAATGGAATGCGTCATCCACCACCAACAGCTTTTCAATCCGCCGTTGATGCAGCAATCGCCGCGCTTCTTCTTCGGAAACCCCGGCCCGCACGGTCACCAAATCTTCGTGCGTCATCAACTCGGAGACAAGCTGGTTCGGGTTCTCGGCAAAGCGCACGTCGCGGTTGGTCAGCATGCCGACCAGCTTGCCGCTCGCCTCGACCACGGGGATGCCCGAGATTGCATTGCTCATCATGATCGCGCGTGCCTGAGCAAGCGTGGCATTGGGGGCGACAGTGATCGGATTGACCACCATCCCCGATTCAAAGCGTTTTACCTGCCGCACAGCCGCCGCTTGTTCTTCGATGGTCAGATTGCGGTGCAGCACGCCAATCCCGCCCAATTGCGCCATCACAATCGCCATGCGCGCCTCGGTCACGGTATCCATCGCCGACGACAATATCGGGATATTCAGCGCAATCGATTTGGTGATCTGCGTCCGCGTGTCGGCTTGGCTGGGAAGAATGTCTGACTCGCATGGCTGCAACAGCACATCATCAAAAGTCAGGCCTAGGCGGATTTCAGTCATAATGCCACTTTGCTGTTCTGGGTATCGATGTTTTTGGGGATCGATTCGTGGCGGCCCATGTAACCAGTTGCCCCGTTATCCGCCAGTCTTGTTGTCGGGTTTTTCGGCGGGCGTTTCTAAACGCTGTTTGCGGGTGCTAGCAAAATGCTGGCCCAATGCGACATGCAGCATCGCATCCTCGGCCGCGCCGCCCAATTCCGTATCGTCCGTCAGCTCATCATCGGGACCGTGATAGTCGTCCGACAAAAACGCTTCCAGCCGCGCGAGGTCAGCAAATGCACCTCCCACCATCAGCGCGGGGACGCCCTTTTGCGTCAATGCCCAGCCGTCTTGCCTGCGGATAAATTCGTTGGAGTCAGTGGATAGCTCGATCTTGCGTTTGGCCTTTTTGGCGATAGCTTCGATGACCGTGTCAAATTTGGTTGTGCCTCTGCCGACGATTGCGACTTTTGCGCCGCGCGGTGCAACGGCGATGGTGTCGATGTTCAGCACAACAACAATTTGGTTAAGCGGCACTGCGGGGTTTTCGGTGAAGGCATAAGCTCCCAACAGGCCGCTCTCCTCAGCGGTTGTAGCCATGAAATAAATGTCGCGGTCGTATCGTTTTTTCGCCAGACTTCGCGCCACCTCGGTGAGCACCGCGATGCCGCTGGCGTTATCAACCGCGCCGTTGCAAATGCGGTCTTCCTCGCCCTGTGGACGGCAGAACCCCAGATGGTCCCAATGCCCCATATAAAACACAGCACCGCTACCGGGCTTTTTGCCGGGAAGCCTGCCGATGATGTTATAGCTATCAAATGCGTTTACGTCGGTCGTAACACTGAAATCGCCGGTCACACCAAGCGACGCCCCTGCAAAATCCGCCGCATCGGCACTTTTGCGCAACTTGTCCCAATCGCCGCCTGCTGCGGTCACCATAGCAACCGCAAAACGGGCACCCACCACGCCTTCTAATGCAGCGCGCTTTTCGCGTGATACCAAATTAATCGGGCGCGACAGCAATTGGCGGCGGATAAATGGATATTCGGCGTGTTCACCGCCGATCGCGATCACAGCCTCGGCCCCTGCCGCAACCAACGCCTCGCGCCGCGCACGGATTGATTTCATTTCTTCAGCAGCAAAGCCGGGACGGTCGGCGAGCATTAACACCGCTTTCCCGGCAACATCGCCAGCCACTTTGCCGTCAGCAGTGATGCCGTAACCTGCAAACCATAACGGCAGTTTGCTTTGCGAATAGCTCGCCTCTCTGCCGATCAGCACGATCTCGTCATCAGCAAAGCGCAATTTCTCACCGCGCGCGCGAAACGTAAACTCCGACGTCCCCGGCCCGCGCCGGATAAGCTTCACAGGGTCAAACCAGCTACCGTCGGTTGCCGCAGGCTTTAGCCCGGCCTTTTGCCATTGCTCGCTGATATAGGCGGTGGTCTTGCGCTCGCCTTCTGTCCCTGGCTCGCGTCCTTCAAAAGCGTCGCTCGCCAGCACCTCAATATGCGGGCGCAGATCATCTTCGCTGATGGTATTGGCAAGCGCAGGCCAAGCCAGTAACAATGCGCAAATCAGACCCAACGCAACGCTGCGCATATTTTTCCCATTCTCCGCTGCAAGACACCGTTCGGGCGGCCCGCTCCTGTTTCGTATGCGTTCTATAACCATAGTTGCAATCAGGTAACTGCGAAATCGACAAACGCCATCCGATTTCGCTTGTGAAGCCCCAACATATTGCAGACATTACACCACGTAAAACAGGAGGAAGTCATGGAAGCATTCGTACTCGCGCTTTTGATAGTCGCGATCATCTTTGTATTGATGGGCGTCACCGTCGTCCGCCAAGGCTATGCGTACACCATCGAACGCTTTGGCCGTTTCACCCATGTGGCGATGCCCGGCTTCAACTTCATCCTGCCATTTGTTGACCGTGTAGGTCGCAAAGTGAATGTGATGGAACAAGTGCTCGACATTCCGGGCCAAGAAATCATTACTAAGGATAACGCGATGGTCGGCGTTGACGCGGTCGTCTTCTTTCAAGTGCTTGACGCCGCAAAAGCGGCCTATGAGGTCTCCGACCTGTATGTCGCGATTATGCAGATCACCACGACCAACCTGCGCACTGTGATGGGCTCGATGGACTTGGACGAGACCCTGTCCAAACGCGACGATATCAACGGGCGTTTGCTGGGCGTCGTCGATCACGCGACCAGCCCTTGGGGCCTGAAAATCACGCGTGTTGAGGTGAAAGACATCCGCCCGCCCGCCGATATCAGCAACGCGATGGCGCGGCAGATGAAGGCCGAACGCGAAAAGCGCGCGCAGATTTTAGAAGCCGAAGGCATGCGCGCCGCCGAAATCCTGCGTGCAGAGGGTGAAAAGCAGGGCCAGATCCTGCAAGCCGAAGGCCGCCGCGAAGCTGCCTTCCGCGACGCCGAGGCACGCGAACGCGAAGCCGAGGCTGAGGCGAAAGCCACCGAAATGGTCTCAACCGCGATCGCCAAAAGCGGCAGCCAAGCGATCAACTATTTCGTTGCGCAAAAATATGTCGAAGCCATCGGCATGTTCGCCACCTCACCCAACGCAAAGACTATCCTGTTCCCGGTTGAGGCCACTGCGTTGATCGGCACGCTGGGCGGTATCGGCGAAATTGCGAAAGAAGCATTGGGTTCGGATAAGGGTAAGTAGCCGGGGACTGTCCCCTTGGGGACTGTCCCTATTTAGAGGTCGTAGGGGACTGTCCCTATCTATGAGGGCATGACTAACGACGATTAGGGACAGTCCCCAAGGGGACAGTCCCAGTGCCAAACAGGAGCAAAACAAAATGAGCGAATGGCTAAGCACGCTACAACAGCATTGGTTCTGGCTCTCATTGGGCTTCATCCTAGGTGCAGTCGAAATGATCGCGCCCGGGTTTTTCCTAATGTGGCTCGGCCTCGCTGCGATCATCGTCGGCATCCTCGCGTGGCTACTCCCGGGGATGAGCATCGCAATGCAAGTCGCGTTTTTCGCGATCCTGTCAGTGCTGACCGTCTATGCGGGCAAAAAGTTCCTGAAGGACAACCCGATTGTCTCCGACGACCCAAAACTCAACAACCGTGGTGCGCGGTTGACGGGAGAAATCGTCACGGTCATCGAAGCCATCACCGACGGCAACGGTCGTGTCCGCGTCGGCGACACAGACTGGAGCGCACGCGGGGCCGATGCTGCGGCTGGTGCAAAGGTGCGGGTGATGGGGGCCGATGGGGCGGTGTTGTTAGTTGAGTGTCTGTAAGGTAATTATTGACACGCGGCATGTAAGAAGATAGCTTACAAACATGATCCGCTCGTTCCGTAGCAAAGCCCTTCGCCGGTTTGTCGAACAAGGTGATGCTTCAAAGCTAAGCGTCCCCAATATCCGGCGGGTAGAAACTATACTTGCCCGTTTGGATGGTGCGATGGTGCCGGAAGATTTGAACCTGCCCGGCTATCGCTTCCACGGATTGAAGGGCAAAGATAAAGGCCGTTATGCCGTTGATGCGTCGGGCAATTGGCGGATCACATATGGATGGGATGGCAAAGACGCCATCGATGTTGACCTAGAGGATTATCACTGATGTCGAACTCGCTGCTGAAAAATATGCGCCCCATTCACCCCGGCGAGATGCTGCGCGAAGATGTGCTGCCCGCAATTGGCCGCCCCAAGACCGAAATTGCTCGTTTGCTCGGCATATCCCGCCAAACGCTTTACGACATACTAAACGAGAAGCAGCCGGTAACACCCACCACAGCCCTGCGTCTCGCCAAGATGTTTGGCGGAACAGCTGAAAGCTGGGTCAACATGCAACGCAACTATGACCTTAAAATCGCGGAACGAGAACTGGGTGCTGCATTGGATGCGATCCCGTTTTTGAAGGCGGCTTGACCTGTGTCGTCAGTATTTCCCTGCGAAGGAAGTGACATGAGCAAGAAATTCATACCAGCCAGCGTGTTATTCGCCGAATGGCATAAAGACCCGGAATATATGAAGGAATATGACGCGCTGGAGGAAGAGTTCGCTCGCGCGCAGATGGTCATCGGTGCGCGCACTCACGCCGACCTAAGCCAGGCCGAACTCGCCGAACGCATGGGCACCAGCCAAAGCGCCATCGCCCGACTGGAAAGCGGACGCGTGAAGCCCTCGACACGGACGCTGGAAAAACTTGCGGCAGCAACGGGAATGCGGCTGCGGATTGTGTTGGAGCCGGTTGGGGTAGCTGGTTAGGGTTGCGCCGCTAAAGTTACAGACATGGGACTTAGCCACTTCGATATCTTGGAGATAAAATGACGGATAATCAGCCCGGCTATATTAGCTTATCATTCGGCATGGCTATTGTAGCATTTTTTGTCGTTCTTATTCTGTATTGGTTGGGATTTTGGTTGTTCGTTCCCGCTATTATCTTCGCGGTAATGGCCTGGGGTTGCTTTAGCATAGCCAAGAAAGGTGAAGAGGCTAAAATGAAGGAATTTGATTGGGTTCCTTTTGCAACTGGTTCGGTCGTTTCTGTTTGCGCAGCTATCTATTTTGGGATGGGCGGTCAGTTCGAAGAAATCCCAGTTACTAAATTACCATCAACGGTCGCTACCTTACCTTCATCGAACAAAAATCCGGTCGCGTCAGCAACAGCCCCCAAAAAAACCATTACCACCAATATTGACGACATCTTAGACACCTACGAGGCCAACCAAATTGGCGGTCTAAAAAAGTTTGGTGGAGCTACTTTGAAAATTACTGGAGAAGTAGTTCGAGTTCGGGAGGCCATGGGTGTTGGCATAATCGTTTTGGCGTCACCGGATAGTGGTCGCGAGCTCGAACTTGGATTTTCCGACGCTGCAACAAATATGCTGGCGCCTCTGCTCCCCGGCGACAACATCGAAGCAACGTGTCCGTCCATTGTTGAAGCAATGAGTGTAATTGTCGTCGGCGGATGTTCAAATGTGACTGTACGATAAGGTCAACCATACAAGAAGAAACAGGCGGGCCACATTTATGAAATCCAAAATCCTATCCTATATGGAGTTCTGGGGAGAGTTCTGGGGACACTATACTAATTAGGGGGGAGTTCTGGGGACACTATACTTGAGTTCTGGGGACACTATACTAATTAGTATACTCCCATCTTCGTGGCTTCGTGTGAAACATAAAGCACAGCGCCCGGCTGCTTAATCTCACACATGCCGAAGGCGGCCAGCGGCCAACCCACAAAGCAACAAAGAAGGATTGCCCCCTAAACCTTCGTCATTGATATCGCTTGACTTTGCAGTCATGTTCGTGTAGTGTTCTATTCGTTCTTTGATATCGTCAGTCATCACATTTCCAATTTCTAGGCCCATTCGCGCCCGCCGCGCAAATCCAACATCGTGCAGTATAACGAAAACTACACCCCACTGGTAAACACTGTAAACTTGCAGGCGGTGTCTCGGCCTCCACTTTCGCTATAGGCTACAGCGGACAAGTCCACGCAAGCGCTCCCTCCGTCGCTGCGCTATGGCGGGCAAGCCAAAACATAGTTTAAGGTGAGTCCCCTTCGACAGGCTCAGGACAGGCTTAGTGTGACTTTCCACGAAAATAGGGACTGCCCCTATGCGGAGACAGTCCCTGATTTCACTGTGAACTTGCGCAGAAATCCGTGGATTTTAGCGCGCCAGTTTTCCCGCCATGCCGATGATGTCGTCAAGCGGATTACCGTCGCCGTCAAAATCGAGCATCGAGGCAAGGCCGCCTAGGCCGCCACCGCCAGCAGGTGCAGCCGATTGACCTCCGCCGAGCACAGAACCCAGTATTCCGCCAAGTCCGCCGCCAGCGCCCTGACCGCCACTGCCTCCGCCGAGCAGTCCGCCCAACAATCCACCAAGGCCGCCGCCTTGTTGATCGCCGCCCTGCTTGGCGAGGTAACCCGCCACCAGCATGGCAAGGATCGGCAGCATTTTCTTTAGCATCCCTGAATCGATACCGGTCTGTTCAGCAGCATGGCCCGCAACGGTGCGGCTGACATCCTTCGAACCGAAAATCTGGCCGAGAACGTCATTGCCCTGCTCCACCGGCGTCGGCTCTGATGAGACAACGCTGTCAAACAATCCGCCGCCGCCAAGCTGGCCCAAGATACCGCCAAGACCGTCCAGCCCGGTCGGTTGCGCCTGTGCGGTCTTTTTGAATCCGCCCAAAATCGAAGGCAGCAAAGCCTCCGCGCCCATTTGCGCAACTTGTTCGTTCACGCCCAATTGCTGTGCGATCGAACCGACTGCGCCGGATTGCTTCAATATGCTCATCATATCCATAAAAAATCTCCCATTCCCCAATAAGCTGGCCGGAATCACCGCTTAATGCAAGCCATCCAACACTGATGTGAGGTTCTGAAAAGCGAATTTACAATTTGTCATAGCTTTACACTCCCCTTTGTCACAAATCGGGGGTAACTAAGAAATTCGCCGCGTTGCGGTCACTTATTCGAGAGGAACTTTCATGAGCATTTTCAGCAGTATCAAAGACGCCATTTTCGGCAAAAAGGCCGTCGCGGCAACACCAGTCAACGCACCCGTCATTGCGGCTCCTGTTGAAGCAGCGCCAGTCGCGATCAGCGACGTTGATGTCATCGCGCATCTGGAAGAAATCGATGCCAATGACGGCCGCAACCTCAACTGGCGCTCGTCGATCGTTGACCTGATGAAAATGGTCGGCATGGACGCATCGCTGCAAGAGCGCAAAGACCTCGCGATGGAGCTGGGCTATACCGGCGAATTGGAAGGCAGCGCGGAAATGAACATCTGGCTGCACAAAGCCGTGATGCGCGAACTGGCGGCCAATGGCGGCGTGGTTCCAGCGGAACTGATGGACTAAGCACCGGCTACAATCGTTGAATAGGAAAAAGCCCGGTCATTGCGCCGGGCTTTTTCATTATGACTAATTGAGGAATTGCTCCCTCGCTATTTCACTTCTTACCAAATAGGCCTTTGGCCATATCCGCCAAGTCATCCATAGCCGACCCGTCGCCATCCTTATCCAGAAAGCTGGTCGCTTTACCCAGCATGTCTTCGCCGCCGATAGCACCGAGTAGACCTTGCAGCTTGTCTTGGCCAAGGCCGGTGGCCGAAGCCGCCGCCTGAACTGTGTCACCTGGTTCGGCATGTGCCTTACCAAGCGCTGACATCGCGCCTGTCACCTGATCTTCGCTCAAGCCGAATTTTGTCGCCAGTTCAGCGACTTTTCCGGCACCGCCAATTTGTCCCAATAGACCGTCTAGCATACCCATGATCATGCTCCTTTAAGATTGAGAAAATGCCATAGCCGATATGCGCCTGCACGGAAAGCGAAGGCGTCTATTTGTTTCGAATTTACATGATTGCCTTATGCAGCCTTTGGAGCCGCCTGTTTCACACCATCATCGACATACTCTTCGAACTGTTCGAAATTGTCGATAAACGCGCTGACCAGTTTTTGCGCTGTCGCGTCATAAGCCGCTTTGTCAGTCCATGCTTCGCGTGGATCAAGGATTTTACTGTCGACGCCCGCAACCGCGACCGGAAATTCAAAGCCAAAGTTCGGATCTTTTCGGAATTCCGCGTTGTTCAGGCTGCCGTCAAGCGCTGCATTCAGCAACGCGCGCGTCGCTTTAATCGGCATCCGGCTAATGCCCGGATCGGTTGCTTTGCCGCCGGTCCAGCCGGTGTTGACCAACCAGCACGTGACGCCGCCCTTAGCAATGCGTTCTTTCAAGAGATTGCCATAAACGCTGGGCTGACGCGGCATGAACGGGGCACCAAAGCAGGTCGAGAAAGTCGCGGTTGGCTCGGTCACGCCAATTTCAGTGCCTGCAACACGCGCGGTATATCCCGACAGGAAGTGATACATCGCCTGATCGGGCGTCAACCGCGCAATCGGGGGCAACACACCATAAGCATCGGCGGTCAACATGATGATATTTTTTGGCACCGGCCCCAGATTGTCCTTCGACGCATTGGGGATGAAGTCGATAGGATAGGAACCACGGCTGTTTTCAGCTAGGCTGTTGTCGTTAAAATCCAGCTCGCGGGTTTCAGGGTTCATCACAACGTTTTCGAGGACAGTTCCGAAACGCTTTGTCGTCGCAAAGATTTCCGGCTCTGCTTCGGGCGAAAGATTGATCATCTTGGCATAGCAGCCACCTTCGAAATTGAAGACTGCGGTATCGGACCAGCCATGTTCATCGTCGCCAATCAATGTGCGGCTGGCGTCAGCGGACAAAGTCGTCTTGCCTGTGCCGGAAAGACCAAAAAAGATCGCGGTCTCGCCGTTCGCTCCGATATTCGCCGAGCAATGCATCGGCATCACGCCTTGTGCGGGCAGCAAATAGTTGAGGATGCCGAACACGGATTTTTTCATTTCACCAGCATAAGCGGTGCCGCCGATCAGGATCAGTTTCTCGGTGAAATTGACGGCGACAACGGTCTCGCTGCGGCAGCCGTGACGCGCAGGATCAGCGCGAAAGCTTGGTAGATCGATGATCGTGTATTCAGGGGCGAAATCGGCAAGTTCTGATGCGGCGGGCCGAACCAGCAAAGTGCGGATGAATAGATTGTGCCATGCAAGTTCGTTGATCACGCGAACATTGACGCGGTATTCAGGTTGTGAGCCGCCGAACAGATCAGCGACATAAAGCTGATCCTTAGCCGCCAGCGCTTTTAGGAAATCTTCTTTCAACGCGGCAAAATGCGCGGGATCCATCGCCACATTGGTTTTGCCCCATGCGACAGTGTTTTCGGTTTCCGCATCGCGCACAATAAACTTGTCCAACGCCGAACGGCCGGTGTGCATACCGGTTTGAACGACCAGCGGGCCGTCCTTTGCAAGTATACCTTCTTTACCGATCAAGGCCGATTCGACCAGTTGTGCCGTGCCTAGGTTCCAGTGCACTTTCGCGCCGGTATTAATTGCTTGATTTGAAAGCGAATATTTTGGCATTATGGACACACATGGCTCCTTAAAAGCTGAATTTGTTATTTAGTGCATAGGTATGCATCAACAATCTTCGAGCACCTATACGAGCAAAGCCTTCAGGTCAAATGGCTGGACTGCGCCATTTTGGGCTTAACCATCTTCTTAGCGTTCCTGGCATTGATGCGAGCCGATTGCCTGCCTATAAGCGCGGCGATGACAGCTACGATCGCCCTTGTTGATGACGACCGCAATATACTGACCTCGGTTTCGATTGCGATGCAGTCTGAAGGCTATGTCACACGGCTTTATCCTGATGGAGAATCAGCACTAAAGGCGTTGCTAGACAACCCTGCTGACCTTGGCATTTTCGACATTAAAATGCCGCGTATGGATGGGCTGGAACTGCTCCGCCGGTTGCGTGAAAAATGCGACATGCCGGTTATTTTCCTGACGTCCAAGGACGAGGAATTGGACGAGGCTATTGGCCTTGCAATGGGTGCGGACGATTATATTACCAAGCCATTTTCGCAGCGCCTGTTGATCGCACGCGTCAAAGCGATATTGCGCCGAGCAAGTTTTCGCCTCGATACGAGCGGCGAAACGGCTGCCGACGAACCCGAACCGATGCTGCGCGGAAAGTTGGAAATGGACCCTGCCCGCCAGCATGTTCGCTGGGATCAAAAGCCTGTGACTCTGACTGTGACGGAATTCATGATCCTGGAGGCGCTGGCCAATCGCCCGGGCGTTGTCCGCACGCGAAGTCAGCTGATGGACATCGCCTATCAAGATGACGTCTATGTCGATGACCGCACCATCGATAGCCATATTAAAAGATTGCGGCGCAAATTCCGCCAGGTTGATAGTGAATTTTCCGCCATCGATACGCTGTACGGCGCAGGCTATCGTTTTGCTGAAGGCTGAGACTGATCGACTGCGGCTTAAATGGAGCGGGGGACTATCTCTGACGGCGCGCATTCTTGCCGTGAACATGTTCGCTTTGGCGTTAATGGCAGGCGGGCTGTTTTTCCTCGACAGCTACCGCGCGCGACTGATCAGCGAACGTCAAGAGTTTGCCGAAACCCAATTGGCAACATTGCGCGGCAGCATGGCAATCGTGACCGAAACGCGGCGCGTCGCGCTGATAATGCAGCTCGCCAATCGTGAAAAGCTGCGGGTTCGCATGTACAATGCTAACGGAACTCCAACGTTTGACAGCTTCGATATCGGCAAGCCGACTTACTCTCTGGTCGACCAGAACAAAGAACCACTGCGTAAACAGCTGGCTCGCGGGATTGACCTGATCTTTGATTTTCTGGTTGCCTCCCCAGATTTAGGCAGTTTTTCTGAACCTGTCGTCGATCAAGCTAGCGTGTGGCTTGAACTGCGCGGGCTGAAATACAACGAAACAAAATCGAGGGTCAAGTTGGCCGACGATTTAACGCACATCATCGTCTCGGCTAGCAGAGGCGTTGACGGCAGTGGCTATATTGTGACCACTTCCAATCCGCGTGATATCCGCGCTTTGGTTCGCGCTGAACGGTTCAGCATCGGCATGTTCATCTTGCTAGTGCTTGGCATTTCCGTGCTGTTGTCGCTGTTCCTCGCTCGCACGATAGTGCGGCCTTTACAGCATTTGGCGAGGGCCGCTGTAAAAGTGCGCCTTGGCCGCGCACCCGAAGTCCATGTCCCGCGGCTCCCCGAACGTCGAGATGAAATCGGCATGTTGGCGCGGGCGTTGTCCGACATGAGCATCGCGTTGAGGCAAAGAATTGATGCAACCGAGTCATTCGCTGCCGATGTGGCGCATGAAATCAAAAACCCCCTCGCCTCTTTGCGCTCCGCGCTCGACGGAATCGATGGCGTCAAGCAACCGGAATTGCGCAAACAGTTGATGGATATTGCCCATGCTGATGTTCTCCGCATGGATCGGCTAATCAGCGATATTTCGGATGCCAGCCGCATCGATGCGCAGCTTGCCAAAGCGAAATTTGAACAGATTGATCTGGGCGATATGATCGACCAATTGCTCGCCGCGCGCGAAAGCCGGAATGCCGATGGCGATATTACGATAGCGTTTGCCCGCCCGCGTCGTGGTATCGCGCTCATCATGGGCGAGGATTTGCGGCTGGAGCGCGTCTTGACCAACTTGCTCGACAATGCCGTGTCTTTCTCACCACAGTCCGGCCTAGTTGAAGTTTCCGCCACTCGCAGCGGCGATGATGTGATTATCCGAATCATGGACCAAGGCCCCGGCATCCCTGCAAATGAACGCGAAGCGGTGTTTCGCCGTTTCCACAGCGAACGACCCTTGAGCGAGAATTTCGGTCGTCACAGCGGGCTAGGCCTCGCGATTGCGCGCACGATTATTGAAGGGCATCATGGTTCGATTACGGTCCACGACCGTGACGACAGCGGCAGTGGTGCGTGTTTTCAGATCATGCTTCCCGCCGCGGGATCGATTCAGCCATGAGCGCCCCAATCCACGGTACAGCGGTTGAAATCGGCGGCTATGCTGTGCTGTTTACCGGGCCGTCCGGTTCGGGAAAATCCGATCTCGCGCTGCGTCTCATTGACAGAGGCGCAAGACTGGTCGGCGATGACACGGTGACATTGCACAGCCGCGACGGTGCGCTGTTTGTTAAAGCGTCGGACGCGATTGAAAACCGGATCGAGGTGCGCGGCGTCGGCATTTTTGATATGGACGCCACAGCCCAGTCCCCATTGCGGTTACTGGTCGAGCTTGGCGCGGATGGTGAACGACTGCCCGCCAGCTGGCCTTTGCGCGACCTTAACGGATGGTCGTTGCCGGTGTTACGGCTAGGTGCTTTTGCGGCCTCTGCTCCCATAAAAGTTGAACTTGCGGTAAAGTCCCTCGTTGACGAAGGCTTACATCCAGTGCGATTGCCGGTTGTATGATGACAGCCGCGCGCCCTGTAAAAAAAGTTCTTCTGATCACCGGCCTGTCTGGTGCTGGAAAAACAACCGCGCTGAAAACGCTGGAGGATCTTGGCTGGGAGGCGGTGGACAATTTTCCAATCCGGCTGGCAGGGCCGTTGTTAGCTTTGCCCTCACCCGAAGGCCGCACCGAAATCGACATCCCTTTGGCGCTCGGCTTTGATACCCGTACCCGAGGTTTCAACACCGACAAGCTAATCGAACAAATTAAACAGCTGCAAAAGCGCGATGATCTGGAAATCATGATGCTGTTTCTTGATTGCGCAGGCAGCGAGATTGAGCGGCGTTACAGCGAAACAAGGCGCAGGCACCCGCTAGCGCAGGATCGCCCGGCGATTGACGGCATCGCGCAGGAACGCGCAATTATGGGACCCCTGCGCCGCTGGTCAGACCTTGTTATCGACACCAGCAAGCTTTCTTCGAGTGAACTGCAGGGCGAAATTCGTGAAAAGTTTCGCGTCGCAACCGGCGGGATGACGGTTTCAGTCACAAGCTTTGGCTTTTCACGCGGCGTTCCCCACAATGCCGATTTGATCTTTGATATGCGCTTTTTAAAGAACCCGCATTGGGACATAAATTTGCGCCCATTGACTGGACTTGACGCGCTGGTTGCTGATTATGTCGGTAAGGATCCGGAATATGCAGGCGCTGTCGAGCGCATAAAAGACCTGCTTCTATACCTGCTTCCCCGCTATGACGCTCAAGGAAAAGCTTACGTAAACATTGCCTTTGGTTGCACAGGCGGGCGGCATCGTTCGGTTTTTGTGTCGGAGCAATTCGGGCAGATTTTGCGCGATGCAGGCTACAGCCCGACCGTCTCACATCGAAACTTGCATTCACGCCCCATTGACTCGTTGGAACAGCAAGGCAATCAGGGCCGTCCAATTTACAACGACTGACCGTAACGCATTAAAAATAGGGTCGAAGCAGGGTTTTTATTCGCATGATAGGGTTGATTCTGGTCACACATGGCAAATTGGCCGACGAATTTGTCGTCGCCATGGAGCATGTAGTAGGACCGCAAAAGCAAATCGCAACCGTCTGTATCGGCCCGCGCGACGACATGGAACAGCGCCGCAAAGATATCGCGACCGCCATTAAAACTGTCGATGAAGGGAAAGGCGTGATTATCTTGTCCGACCTGTTTGGTGGCACACCGTCGAATCTGTCGATCTCTCTCCTGGATGCTGGGCGTGTCGAGGTGATCGCAGGGGTCAATCTTCCGATGCTCATCCGCCTTGAAAGTGCACGAAAGAATATGTCGGTCACTGACGCTGTCGCCGCCGCCCGCGATGCCGGTCGAAAATATATCAGCGTCGCATCTGAATTGCTGGAAGCTTCACGGTGATCCGCCTTAGCCGCAGTTTGACCATCGTTAATGTTAAGGGGCTTCATGCGCGCGCCAGTGCGAAATTCGTAACCTTTGTTTCGCGCCTGCCGGACGGCCTTGTCGTCGAAGTTGAAAAGGACGGTCATAGCGTTAACGGATCCTCGATCATGGGGCTGATGATGCTGGGTGCTGCCAAAGGCAGCGAGATTATACTCCATGTTTCAGGCGAAGACGCCGAAATGGCGTTGGAGAAACTCGCCGGGCTGATTACTGACGGCTTCGGCGAAGACTAACGCTTTATGCGCCGCGAGATCACCGGTTTTTCCAACCCGCTGATTAAGCAGGTTCGGTCGCTGCGCGAAAAGAAGCATCGCAAGCGTGAGGGTTTGTTCTTAGCCGAAGGCTTGCGGATAATGACCGAGGCACGCGAGGCGGGCTTTCTGCCCGAGCTGCTTTTCCGCTGCACCGACCGTGATACCCATGCGTTGGAAATCGCCCTTGAAGCCGATGTGTTGAATGCAGGCGGTGACGTGATTGAAACCACCGCCGATATCCTGTCCAAGTTATCGGGCAAAGACAATGCGCAGACCGTGATTGGGGTTTACCGCGAACACGCAACCGCCCTTACCAGCATCGACCGTTCGACCGCGCCGATCTGGTTGGTGGCGCAGGCAATGCGCGATCCGGGAAATCTTGGCACGATGCTGCGCACGGGCGATGCGGTTGGTGCAGGAGGACTTATCCTGATCGATGATTGCACCGATCCTTTCTCGGTCGAGGCAGTGCGCGCCAGCATGGGTGCGGTGTTTACGCAAAAGGTCGTGCAATGCCGGTGGGAAGAGTTTCTGCCTTGGCTACGCGGCGGACCGGGGCAATTAGTGGGGACCAGCCTAGACACCAATTTCGATTACCAGCAACCGAGCTACTCAGCGCCTTGCTTCATCCTGACAGGGAACGAAGCGCAGGGACTTCCTTTAGGTTATGCTAGCGCGTGTGACCTGCTTGTCAAAATGCCGATGCTAGGCAAAGCTGATAGCTTGAATGCGGCAATGGCGACGGCGGTCATGGCCTATGAGGTGCTCAATCAATTTCGGCGGGCACGAACCACGACATAAAACTTGCCTCATCGGTGCTTGGCACTACGATCTAGGCCATGACGGATATGACGGAATGGCAGGGTCGGGTTGGAAGCAGTTGGGCAGAGCAATGGCTGCGAACCGACCGCTCTTTTGCACCACTCACGAAGCGGCTAATCGAGGCGATATTGGCTTCGGGCGATAGTCACGCAATCGTGGACATCGGCTGTGGCGCGGGGGAGTTAGCGATCGCATTGGCCACAGCAAGGCCGAATGTCAGAGTCCTTGGCTTGGACATTTCCGCAGACCTGATCGCGGCTGCGGCCGGCCGCGGCACCGGTCCCTCTAACCTCAACTTTGCTGTCGCCGACGCCTCGACGTGGAACGATCCCGCCTTTGCCCCAGACCTTTATGTCTCTCGCCACGGCGTAATGTTCTTTGACGACCCGGTTGCGGCATTCACCAATCTGACCGATGTTGCGGCGCCCAAAGCGAAGCTGGTGTTTTCGTGCTTTCGCTCGCCCGCCGAAAACGACTGGGCGAGAAAGATCGCAGCGCTGATGCCGCCTGCGCCGTCGAGCGATCCGCACGTGCCGGGACCATTTGCTTTTGCCGATCCTGATCACGTTAGCACAATTCTGGGCAAATCTGGTTGGAGCGACGTCGCGTTTGAACCGGTCGATTTCGATTACATCGCTGGTGAGGGTGCTGATCCAGTCGGGGATGCCGTTGATTTCTTTGGCCATATCGGCCCAGCTGCGCGGGCCATTCGCAGTTTAGCAGGCGACGCACGGATAGATTTCCTCGCCCGCCTGCGCGCCTTGGCCGAGGCACATGTCAGTGCCGATGCTGTGCGCTTTGCCGCCGCCGCATGGATCGTAACCGCCCAAAAATCTGCATGAGGACAAAAACATGACCTTGGAAATCCATCATCTGAACAACAGCCGTTGAGGTGTTGAACCAGTTCCGGCGATGATCATAACGTCGCAGCGCTTTTGCTCATACTACCAGCAGATAAGATCGATTGACTCCTTCACTCGATAGCCGCCACATCACAGTATGCGTCCCACTATTCGCCTCATAGGCTTGCCAACCGATATCAATAGCTCTTTTGAACGCGGCGCGGCAAAAGCGCCTGCGATCATCCGCGCTGCACTTTGGAGTGATCGGGGAAACTTATCGACCGAATCCGGGCTGGAGATCGGCACGGATATCGCGTTTGAAGATGGCGGCGATCTGGCGCTAACTGACCATGATGTTGCAGCAGACGACCGCAGCATCGGCGATGCGCTAACCCAATCTGCAATGGGCAATTCGGTGCCGATTTTACTCGGTGGCGATCATGCCGTCACCTATCCGATTGTTGCTGCACTTGCGGCCCGATATGGTCCGCTCAACATTCTCCATTTCGATGCTCATCCAGATATCTATGCTGACTTTGAAGGCAATCCGCGAAGCCATGCATCACCGTTTGCACGGATCATGGAGGGCGGGCATGCCAAAAGACTGGTTCAGGTCGGCATCCGCACATTGACCCGCCATTGCCGCGAACAGGCCGAACGCTATGGCGTAGAGATATTACCCATCCGCAATTTTCACCCTGACATTGTTCCTGTGCTCGACGGCCCTCTTTACATCAGCGTTGATCTTGATGGTATCGATCCGTCAGAAGCACCGGGCGTATCGCATCCTGAGCCAGGCGGGCTGCGGTTGCGCGAGTTGCTGTCGGCCATTCATAAACAAGCCGCGCCGATTGTCGGTGCTGATGTTGTCGAGCTAAATCCTGACCGTGACGTCAGCGGGGTTACCGGCATTCTCGCGGCAAAGCTGGTTCGCGAAATTGCCGCACAAATTCACATCAACTATCAAGGAGCGACACTATGACACTGAAAATCCACCATCTGAATAACAGCCGCTCGCAACGCATCCTTTGGCTACTCGAAGAATTGGCTGTGCCCTATGAACTTGTGCAGCATCAACGCGATGCGGTGACCAGCCTTGCGCCCGCCAGCCTGCAAGCGATCCACCCACTCGGCAAGTCGCCAATGATCGAAGATGACGGCCATGTCATTTATGAATCGGGCGCGATCGTCGAATATCTGTGCGAGCGCCACGGCGGATCACACTTTATCCCGGCACACGGCACCGCCGATCATGTCCGCTACCTGGAATGGATGCATTTTGCCGAGGGTTCGGCCATGACGCCGATATTGCTGAACCTGTATGTAGGGCGGCTCGGCGAAGCTGGCGCGCCATTGCATCCGCGCATCCACGAACAGCTCGAAAGCCATTATCACTATATGGAAAGCCAGCTGAACCCATCGGGCTGGTTCGTCGGCGACAGCCTGACCGGCGCCGACTTCATGCTTAGCTTTCCCGCAGAAGCAGCTGTGATCAGTGGCCGCGCGGCGGATAAGCCAAAACTAACGGCCTTTGTCAAAGCAATCCACGCCCGCCCGCAATGGCAGACGGCGTTGGCCAAGGGCGGCGCTTATGCTTTTGCTTGATGTTGCGTTCGCTTAACTGTCCGCGCCTATAAAAATGTTTCTTTACAGCGAGAATATCTGATTTAAAGCGGAGGCTGCTATTTAGCAGATGGGGAGTTTTCATGAGAAAAGTATTTGTAGTTGCTGCGGCAACGACGGTTGTCATCGCCTTGTCCGGCTGTGCCACAATCGTGAACGGCACCAGCCAGGATTATCAGATTGAATCGTTTCCTGCTGGCGCGAAAGCCGTGCTGTCTACTGGCGAATCCTGCACAACACCGTGCGAGATTAGCCTTAAACGGCGCAACGATCTGTCCGTCAGTTTTGATCTTTCCGGCTACAAATCGGAACGCGTTTTGGTGCAGAGCCGCACCGGCGGTGCCGGCGTTGGCAACATTCTTCTCGGCGGAGTGATCGGCGCAGGAGTCGATGCGTCCAACGGCTCGATGAATAGCCTGTACCCGCGTCCTTTGCGGATCAATCTCGTTGCCGCCGGATCGAGCGGCGAAGCAACGTTGATCGACAAGGATGACAAAGCACTCGGCACCGTCACAGCGCATAATGCAAAGGTCCGCGCCGACGTTGAAGAGGGCATCGCCAAGCAGCAAGCCAAAGCCGAAAAGAAAGCCAGCAAAGGTAAATAGTCGCTGGCCGACTGCCATCGAATGGCCCCCAAAGTGCAGATCGCATTTCGGGGGCCTTTTTGTTTCAGCGACGCGCTCGCTCACCGTAAACCACACATCCCGCTTGCGAGCCGCCCTGCCCTCGCCTAAGCCGCGCAGACTATGAGCTCAACCAACGATATCCGCCGCGCCTTCCTCGATTATTTCGGGGGCAATGACCATGATGTGGTGCAATCCGCACCTTTGGTCCCGTATAACGACCCGACATTGATGTTCGTCAACGCTGGGATGGTGCCGTTTAAGAACGTCTTTACCGGCCTTGAAAGCCGCGCGGTTCCGCGCGCGGTATCCAGCCAAAAATGCGTTCGTGCTGGTGGTAAGCATAATGACCTGGATAATGTCGGCTATACCGCACGGCATCACACATTCTTTGAAATGCTGGGCAATTTTTCGTTCGGCGATTATTTCAAAGAACAGGCGATCACCCATGCGTGGACGTTGATGACCAAAATTTGGGGGCTAAATCCCGACAAGTTGACCGTCACCGTCTATCACACCGATGACGAAGCGTTTAACCTGTGGCGCAAGATTGCGGGCCTTCCCGAACATCGGATCATCCGCATCCCGACGTCGGACAATTTCTGGTCGATGGGCGACACTGGCCCGTGCGGTCCGTGTAGCGAGATTTTCTACGACCATGGCGACCATATTTTCGGTGGCCCTCCCGGAAGCCCCGATGAAGATGGCGACCGTTTCGTTGAAATCTGGAACCTGGTGTTTATGCAGTTTGAGCGGCAGGAGGACGGCAGTGATGTTCCCCTGCCAAAGCCGAGCATCGACACCGGCATGGGGCTGGAGCGGATCGCCGCCGTCATGCAGGGCGTGCCGGACAATTATGATACCGACACATTTAAGGCGCTGATCGCAGCCTCTGAGCAGCTGACTGGCACTAAGGCGGAGGGCGAACAAAAGGCGAGCCATCGCGTGATTGCCGATCATCTGCGCTCCACCAGCTTCCTATTGGCTGATGGCGTGATGCCGTCGAACGAAGGCCGCGGCTATGTGTTGCGCCGGATCATGCGCCGCGCGATGCGGCATGCGCATTTGCTGGGCGCAAAAGAACCTTTGATGCACCGCTTGGTTGGCAGCCTGTCGGCCGAAATGGGCGCAGCTTATCCAGAGCTGCTGCGCGCACAGCCGTTGATCGAGGCGACTTTGCGTCAGGAAGAAACCCAGTTCCGGCGGACTTTGGATAAAGGCCTGAAGCTGCTTGATGAAGCCACGATTGGCATGGCGAAGGGCGACGTGCTGGCCGGCGAAACCGCGTTCAAACTCTATGACACATTCGGCTTCCCCTATGACCTGACCGAGGACGCATTGCGCGCGCAAGGTTTTGGCATCGACGCGACCGGTTTTGAAACCGCGATGGGTGAACAAAAAGCCCGCGCCCGCGCCGCATGGAAAGGGTCTGGCGCGAAAGCATCGGACGACGTCTGGTTCGACATCGCCGAACGCGTCGGCTCAACTGAATTCACCGGCTACACTGCAACCGAGGGCGAAGGCCAGATTGTCGCTTTGGTCAATGACGGCATCGAAGTGCAGTCGGCTATGGCCAGCGATACAGTGACGGTTATGACAAACCAGACGCCGTTTTACGGCGAAAGCGGCGGCCAGATGGGCGACGCTGGCTCGATTATCGGCGCGAACTTCCGTGGTGAAGTTACTGACACGGCAAAGCCGCTGGGCCGTTTGCACGCTCATCAAGTCTCGCTCACATCGGGCGAAATCAAAGTCGGCGATGTCGTCCAGTTAAAGATCAACACTCCGCGCCGCGATGCGCTGCGGTCAAACCATAGCGCAACCCATTTGCTGCATGCCGCGCTCCGCAACCATTTGGGCGGGCATGTCACCCAAAAGGGCAGCATGGTTGCGCCGGATCGTCTGCGCTTCGATTTCTCACACAATCAAGCTGTGACCGCAGCCGAAATCGCCGCGGTCGAGGCAGAAGTCAACGCACAGGTCAGAGGCAATCGTTCGGTAACAACTCGGCTTATGACGCCCGACGATGCCGTTGCCGCAGGGGCGCTTGCTTTGTTCGGCGAAAAATACGGCGACGAAGTTCGCGTACTCAGCATGGGCGATACGTCGGGCAGCAACTACTCGGTTGAGCTATGCGGCGGAACGCACGTCAATGCGCTTGGCGACATCGCTTTGGTAACCATCGTTTCCGAAGGTGCGGTCGCCAGCGGTATCCGCCGGATCGAAGCGCTCACCGGAGAAGCCGCGCGTCAGCATTTGGCGCGTCGTGAAAGCCAGTTAAAAGACGTCGCGGCGATGTTGAAAACAGCACCCGATGAAGTTGCGGCGCGTGTCGAAACTTTGCTCGCTGAACGCCGAGCGATGGAAAAAGAACTGTCCGATACCAAAACCAAATTGGCTATGTCGGGCGGCGGCGGAGCAGCGGCAGAACCTGAAGCAATCGGCGATCTGAACTTTCTTGGGCAGATCGTAAACGGACTTGATCCTAAAGAGCTACGCGGTCTTCTCGACCAGTCAAAAACGCGCCTTGGTTCCGGCGTTGCAGCCGTCATCGCGATCAACGATGGCCGCGCCAGCATTGGCGTTGCGGTCACCGACGATCATATCGGCAGCCACAACGCGGTCGATCTCGTCCGCGCAGGCGTCGAAATACTCGGCGGCGCTGGCGGCGGCGGCAAGCCCGGCTTCGCACAAGGCGGAGGACCTGATGCGGCAAAAGCGGACGCGGCGCTTGCGGCGGTACGCGCATTACTTGGTGGCTGAATGAATGGCGCTAGGTCGGTGACAGAACGGCAAGTCCTGACCGTCCCGTTCGAAATCGCATGGCATGACGACACACCGATGGTTGCCATGGCAGAGATCGACAGCGCCAAAATTAATGCTGTTTTCTGGCAAACCGCGCTCGAAAACGACGCAAAGCGCACTGCGATCATAAAGCTGGATGACGTCGTGCTCGACGGCACCGAAGCTCGCTTTGTTGGGGCCATTCATCACATCACTCGCTGTGGGTCAACCGCGCTATTGCAGCAGTTTGGCGCGCTTGACCGGACCTTTACCCTTTCAGAGCCGTTCATTTTTCTTGAGCTGCTGGGGCGGTCATCTGCGGATCAAAGCAAAGCTGCGATGCGTGTGCGGAAACTGGTAGGTCTGTTCAGCAAAGGTTTTGCGCCGGTTGCCGACCAAATTGTTGTTAAATGGCCGACATTGCTGTGCCGCCACGCGCTGTTGCTCAACGAAACGCTGAGCGATGTGCCGTCAGTATTGATCGTGCGTAACGCGGTTGAGATACTCGCGTCTATCGAAGCGCATCCGCTTGGGAATATGGACACTGTGACAGCTGAATTGTTGTGCGGGCCGGGCGAAGTATCTGCCCTATCGGCCGAACTCAATGGTCTTGCCCTGACTGCAACATTACTTGCCGCCAATTGTCGATGGATCACGCAATCAGCGCAGACTTACCTCGTCAATTACACGCAACTCCCCGATGCCGGTTGGCAACATGTTGCGCCCGTCTTTGGCGTTACGCCAACGTCGGAGCAATCTGCAAAAATGCGGCAGTCGGCTGGCAACAATGCCAAGCAGACTGATATTGCTTTTATTGCAGACTCGAATGTCAAACGTCGCCGCGCATCGTCGCTGGCGCAATCGCTTGCCGAACAGGTTTTGCAGCCCGCAATTGACGAGGCCTGCGCGGCGCTAAAATCATTCTAGTGCGACTGATTTTAGTCGTGGTGCGACCTCCAACGCTGCAGCTTCCTTGATCGTTCGGCGGAATTCATCGCGTTTTTCGTGGATTGATGCGATCACCGGCCCCATCGCGACGCCCAGATCGACTAAGACCGCCTCTGACAATTGCAACGAGCTTTCCAGCGTTTCGGGGACCGCATCGGTTGCGCCTGCCAAGTAGAGTTCGGCGGCGTGGTCAGTATCACGGGCGCGGGCCACAATCGTCAGCTCTGGGTATTCTGCCCGAACGGATTTCACCGTTCGTGCCGCCAGCACCGGATCATTCATCGTCAGCACCAATGCCTTGGCATGCATAAGATTTAGCCGACGGAGTGTCTGCAACTTACCGACATCGCCGAATATCGTATTATAGCCGCCACGCCGTGCAGCAACGACGGCATCAACATTGTTTTCCACTGCCAGGTATGGCTGATCGTGAATTTGCAGCATATCTGCGACCAATCGCCCAACCCGTCCAAAACCGATGATAACGGTCCGGAATTCGGTTGTGCCTATGTCTTGTTCAAGCGCAATTCCGGTTGAGCGAACTTCGATCCGGCGCGCCATATCATGGCCGATGCGGGCCAATATCGGTGTAAACAATAGACCGATGGCGGTCGCCACTTGCCAGAACCGCGCGGTCTCTAAGTCGATAATCTGCGCTGCGCTAGCCGCCCCTAACACAATCAATGTCGTCTCCGACGGGCTGGCCATCAATAGACCAGTTTCGGTCGCCATACCCGGACGCGCGCCCGCAAGCTTTAACAGGCTGCTGACGACAAAAGCGTTGATCGCAACAGCAACGACCACAGCCGCCGCCAGCTTATCACCATTGGCCAGAATAAAGCCGATATCGATCTGCATCCCGATGCTGATCAGAAACACGCCAAGCGCCAACCCTTTGAACGGCTCCACCACCGTTTGAACTTCACCGCGATAATCGGTTTCGGCGATCAACAACCCGGCAATCAATGCGCCAACGATCGGCGACAGTCCAACCGCCGCAGTGGCAAGGCTGGATAAGATCACAACAAGCAAGGTGGCCGATATGAACAATTCAGGGCTTTTGGTGCGTGCAGCCTGGCCAAACAACGGATGAAGCAAAAAACGACCGGCGATCAACATCGCGGCGATAACCGCCAACCCCTGCCACAAAACGGTGGCTAGCGCATCCCAACCACCGCCGCTTTCCGCTTGTGGTCCCAGCACACCCAGAATGAAAATGATGGGGACAATCGCCAGATCCTCAAACAATAACATGGCAAAGGCGGATTTCCCGACCGAGGATGTTGTGCCTGCGATTGGTAGCACCAAAGCGGTCGATGACAAGGACAGTGCCAGCCCAAGGCCGATGGCTTCCGTGGCGCTATAGCCCACCATCATCAGAGCGAACCCGATCAGGATCGCACCGCCGAACAATTCGGCTGCACCCAATCCGAACACCTGTTTGCGCATTCGCCACAATCGGCGAAACGACAATTCCAGCCCGATGCCAAACAGCAGCAGGATGATGCCATATTCTCCGATATTCGCAATTTCAGCAGCGTCGGTGATCGTAATCCAACGCAGCCACGAATACTCCTCCGCCAGCGCGCCAAGACCCATGGGACCGACCAAGACACCAACCAGCAGAAACCCGATAATCGGTGTGATCCGCAGCCTAGCAAAAGCTGGAATAACAATTCCCGCCGCGCCAAGGATAATCAGCGCGTTGTTTAGTACCTGGTTATGGAGCTCGGCGGCCATTCACTCTTGTAAGAGGAACGCGCCGCCTATGTCAGCATCTTACTGCCAGCTACCCATTTTTTGTTCAAGATTGGAGCGCACCTGTTCAAAGAACTGCTCGGTGGTCATCCACGCCTGATCGGGGCCGATCAGGATCGCCAAATCCTTGGTCATATGGCCGTCCTCAACCGTTTGGATGCACACTTCTTCAAGCGTCTCGGCAAAACGGGTGACGTCTGGCGTTTCGTCAAACTTGCCCCGGAATTTTAGGCCGCCGGTCCATGCAAAGATCGATGCGATCGGGTTTGTCGAGGTTGCTTTGCCTGCCTGATGCTGACGGAAGTGGCGGGTAACGGTGCCGTGCGCTGCCTCAGCCTCAACCGTCTTGCCATCGGGCGTCATCAAAATCGAAGTCATCAAACCCAGCGAGCCAAAGCCTTGCGCGACCTGATCCGACTGCACATCGCCGTCATAATTCTTACAAGCCCAGATGAATTTGCCCGACCATTTCAGCGCCGATGCGACCATGTCGTCAATCAAGCGGTGTTCATACACGATGCCAATTTCTTTGAATTTTGCAGCAAATTCGGCTTCAAAAATCTCCTGAAACAGGTCCTTAAAACGTCCATCATAATATTTCAGGATGGTGTTCTTGGTCGACAAATACACTGGCCATTGGCGGGTAACGCCGTAATTCAGCGACGCACGGGCGAAATCACGGATGGAATCATCCAGATTGTACATCGCCATCGCAACGCCGGGTGACGGAAATTGAAATACTTCTTCGTCAATTTTCTGGCCATCATCGCCATCCCAAACAAGGCGCAGCTTACCTGGACCGGGGACGAGGAAATCTGTCGCGCGGTATTGGTCGCCAAAGGCATGACGTCCAATGACGATAGGATCAGTCCAGCCTGGTATCAGGCGCGGCACGTTTTGAATGACAATTGGCTCGCGGAAGACAACACCGCCCAAAATGTTGCGGATGGTGCCGTTGGGCGACTTCCACATTTTCTTCAGGTCGAATTCTTCAACGCGCGCTTCGTCGGGCGTAATCGTCGCGCATTTGACGCCAACGCCAAATTCGCGGATCGCATTGGCGGAATCTACGGTAACTTTATCATCGGTCTTGTCACGATATTCCATGCCAAGGTCATAATATTTCAAGTCGATATCGAGATAAGGCAATATCAGGCGCTCGCGAATCCATTCCCAGATGATCCGAGTCATTTCGTCGCCATCCAGTTCAACGACGGGGTTTTTCACCTTTATTTTTGCCATGGAGCTCCAGCTTTCCTGAGGATGTTAATGCCTGATGTTGGGAGCGCCATAGCAAGATTTTGCCGATGAGCAAGTTTACCATCGCCTCCGCTTCCATAGATTATCGAAGCCACAATCCGATGCACCGACATCTGACATTTTGCAGATGACGAAAGGCTCCCTGCTTGTTAGGCTTGACCGATGAACGAAAACCCAGCGGCAGCAGCATTTTGGACCGATGGCTACCGCGTAGTCGATGCCCTTTTGACACCGGAACAATGCGCATTTTTAAGGCAGAGTATGGACCTGTCCCGCGAGGCTGGGAAAATGCGGGTCGCCAACAATCGTGCCTATCGCGGCCCCAACAACCAGTATGCGCCGATCCCGGCGCAGATGTTTTTAGGCTCGCTCACAGCCAAAATGTCCACGTTGGTTGGCCGCGAATTGCTCCCCAGCTTTTCCTTTTGGCGCATCTACCAACGCGGGGATGTATTGAACGCGCACAAAGACCGTAACGCTTGCGAAGTCACTGTAACAATTTCGCTTACATCTGGGGCAGAAGATGCGTGTTGGCCGATTGGCGTGGCCGACCTGCATGGACAAAGCCACAATATCGAACTGCCGTTGGGATCGGGTCTGCTGTATCAGGGAACTGAGGTCAATCATTGGCGCGATCCGCTGACTATTGCGCAGCATTATCAGATGTTTCTGCATTATGTTGTTGCTGATGGCCCGTTTGCCGCATTGTTGCATGACGAGGGCAAGGCTAGGATCCCGTGACCGCGCGCGAGCATGTCGTTGAAAAAATAGCCGTTTTGCAAGCGATGCGCGCGTTAGCCGCGCTGGCAGTATTGCTCCATCATGCCGGAGGTGCTGCCCATAAACATGGCGGACCGATGCCGCTGATCGGGCTTACCGACCTTGGTCGTGCCGGTGTCGACATGTTCTTTGTGCTATCTGGCTTCATTATCCTGCATGCGACGGTTGGCCGCAGACGATCGTGTCGTGACTATACCCTCGCCCGATTTCGAAGGATCTACCTTCCTTATTGGCCCGTCGGGCTAATGATGGCGTTCTTCACCTTCGTTTTGATCCCAATCGACGGCGGTGTGCGTGGGTGGCTTGCTAGTGTGACATTACTACCGGTTGCACAGCCCGCACTTAATGTTGCATGGACATTGCAACACGAAGTTGTTTTTTACGCCTTTGTCGCGTTTGGACTTTTCTGCGGTTACTGGCGGTCTGGCCTCATACTCTGGATCGCGGCAATTCTATTTTTCTGGCTGAGTGGGGCTTCCGCACCGGTTGGATTGCAACTGATCGACAGTGAGTTTTTGATGGGCGTTGCTGCATGGACGGCTTGGAAAAGCGGTCGACTATCCATCCTGTTTGCAACCAGCGCCGCTTTTTGCCTGTTGGCCATAGGTTTAGGGCTAATTGGCCCAAACATCGGGATTGAACGCTCTGGACCAATAGCTTTTGCATCGGTATTTGCAGCGATATTGCCATGGCTGGTTATCGGCGAACAAGCGGGCAGCATCCGCGCACCAAGGTTCCTGAGCTTTCTCGGAGACGCCAGCTACTCGATCTATCTTGTGCACGCGCTACCTTTGCTTGTGCTTATCAGGGTCATGGCGGGAAGCAGTTGGTATCCGATCTTTACCGTCATCAGTTTTGCGGGACTGGCGGCAGGGATCGCATATCACTTTCTGGTGGAACGCCCGTTGCTGTCTTGGAGTCGGCGAAGCTAAAGGTTGTAACATCGACCAACCGAGCTTAAAGAGCGGCGCTATGAATAAAAAAGAACTGACCAACCGGGGAGCCGGGGTCGCAAAATGGGCGTTCCCGCCTATTCATCCCGAGGGTCGTAAATTCGGGCTTATCGCTGGCGCAGTTTGCGTTTTTTTCGCTTTCATGGCGTGGGAGACTTTGGCGTGGCCGATGGCTGCCGTCACAGCATGGACGCTGGCGTTCTTTCGTGACCCTGCTCGCACCACGCCGCAGGATGACCGGTTTGTCGTTGCGCCGGCCGATGGCCTAGTCACGTTAATCGAGATCGTTCCGCCACCGCCTGAAATGTCCGGCCCCGCTGGTTTAGGCGATCAGCCAATGACACGCGTATCGATTTTTATGAGTGTTTTTGATGTTCACATCAACCGCTCCCCTATTCGGGGGACCATTACTCGCATCGCCTATATCGCAGGCAAATTCGTCAATGCGGACCTTGATAAAGCTAGCGAAGAAAATGAGCGGCAGCATTTTATGGTCGAACGATCGGATGGGATCCGCATCGGCTTTACCCAAATCGCAGGGTTGATCGCGCGCCGCATCGTCAGCTTTAAAAAAGAAGGCGACGAAGTAATGGCGGGCGACCGTGTCGGCCTGATCCGTTTTGGCAGCCGCGTTGATGTCTTCCTGCCGCATGGCACCGCGCCGCGGATTATCAAAGGACAACGCTGTGTCGCTGGCGAGACAATCCTTGCCGAACTGGGCGTGGATCAAGATTTGCGGGCGCTTAGCCATTGACTTGCGCGATGGGCAGTGGGACGCAGAATTATGACTGAATCCCATCGCCCCGGTATTTCGCTTCGCGCGCTCGCGCCCAATGCAGTTACCGCAATGGCGCTTTGCACTGGCCTGTCGGGGGTATGGTTTGCGATGCAGGGGCTGTGGGCTAACGCCATCGCCGCAGTCGTCGTTGCAGGCGTTCTTGACGCACTAGATGGTCGTATTGCGCGCATGTTAAAGGGCGAAAGTCGTTTTGGCGCAGAGCTGGATTCGCTATCCGATGTTATTGCCTTTGGCGCGACGCCTGCTCTGATCATTTACAGCTGGGTGTTGAAAGATATGCCCAGCTTTGGCTGGACGATTTCGGTGTTCTTCGTTCTGTGCGCGGCATTGCGATTGGCGCGGTTTAACGCAGGGATCGACGCCGACGAACAGCCGCATAAATCGGCTGGCTTCAACACCGGGATCCCCTCACCCGCTGGTGCAGGCCTTGCGTCCTTGCCACTGATTATCTGGATTCAATTTGGCGCAGAGGCTGCACGCGATTGGCGCATTGTGGCACCGTGGTTGCTGCTGGTGGCCCTCGGCATGATTTCCAACATCGCAACGTTCAGCTGGACGTCGATCAAAATCCGCCCGGCATTTCGCTTCATTTCGCTGGCGGTCATCGGCCTAGTCGGTGCGGGCTTGATTACTGCGCCGTGGTTCACACTCATCATCATTACAGGCATCTACATTGCTTTATTGCCGCTCAGCATCGTCAACTATGCCCGCGTCAAACGTCGGCGCAGTACGGAACCGCAAAGCGCGGGTTGACCAAAACTGCCAATCGGCTATGTTCCAGCTTCGTTCTTTTGTAAAGGAATAGGCTTTGGAGCCCCTGATAATCGTGATCGTTGTTGTGGCCGCATTGCTCGGCGGGCTTGCGCTCGGCTGGATATTGGGCGGGCGTGTTGGGCGTGCGGGGGCGGAGACGGCGTCGCAATTGCGCGCGATGCTGAATGAAGTGGTCGAGGAACGCGATGGCGCAAAGGACCGGCTGGCGCGGCTTGAGGCGTCTGGAGAAGAACGCGAACGCGGCTTTGACGAACAAGTGCGGATGCTGTCCGAGGCAAAGGAATTGCTGTCGGCTCAATTTGGTGAGATCGGGCAGAAACTGCTCGGCGAAGCGCAACAGGCATTCCTGCAACGCGCCGATGAACGCTTTCATCAGGCAGGCGAAAAGAACGAGGAAAAGATCAAGCAGCTGTTGATGCCAGTGGGTGAGCGGTTGCGCGCCTATGAGGAACAAGTGGGGCGGATCGAGAAGGACCGGACCGAGGCGTACGGCGCACTAACCGGCCTGATCGAGCAAATGCGCGCGGGCCAAGAACGCGTGCAAACAGAGGCGGCGCGGCTGGTCAATTCACTGCGCAATGCCCCAAAAGCGCGCGGTCGCTGGGGCGAACAACAGTTGAAAAACGTGCTCGAAAGCTGCGGCCTTTCCGAACATGTCGATTTCGTCACCGAGGCGAGTGTGACGGTGGAGGACGGGCGGTTGCGGCCCGATGCCATCGTCAAAGTGCCCGGCGGACGCAGCCTTGTGATTGATGCCAAAGTGTCGCTGAATGATTATCAGGACGCGTTTAACGCCGATGATGATGATGTGCGGGCAATCGCGATGGCGCGGCACTGCGCATCGATGCGCAACCATATCGAGGGGCTGTCGCGCAAAGCCTATTGGGATCAATTCGACGACGCGCCCGATTATGTCATCATGTTTGTTCCCGGCGAACACTTCCTCGCCGCCGCGTTGGAGCATGAGCCGCGATTATGGGATTTGGCGTTTGAACGCAAAGTCCTCCTCGCCACCCCCACCAACTTGGTCGCCATCGCCCGCACCGTCGCCAGCGTCTGGCAACAAGAAGGCATCGCCCGCGAAGCCAAACAGATCGGCGCGCTTGGCAAAGAAATGTACGAACGCATCGCGGTCGCGGCGGGGCATTTGAAAACGGTGGGGTCTGGGCTTTCGTCAGCGGTCAACAACTATAACAAGTTCGTCGGCAGCTTTGAACGCAACGTTATGAGCACAGGCCGCAAATTCGCCGAGCTAAACGTCGAAACCGGCAAGCGCGAGTTGGAAGATGTGCCGCTGGTCGAGGCTTTGCCGCGTTATGGCGATGCGGGGAGTGTGAGGTTAATTGAGGGTAAAGCGCAGATCGATGAGTAGCGCGCGCGGAAAGTCACACTAAGGACTCTCCTTAAACGGGTAACAAAGCCGTTTTTCTTCCCTTCGAAGTTTACCGTGAGACACCCAAATGTGTAAACATTACAGCTTAGGATGCACACATTTGCAACAAAATTTCCGTAATATAGCGGCATGGACGATGTCAAAGAGCAAAAGAACAATATAAGAACATAATTGGCGTTTGTCAAGCGATGTCTCCCAGATTTGGTGGGCATGAACCGGCTACCACCTGCAAGGGCTGAAGAGGGAAAACCGGTTATGACAAGTTTTTGGTCATAACCGGGGCGAGTGAATTTTGACAAAGGCAGTCATTCGGGAGCGCAGGCGTCCGTAAAATTAAGTTGAATTGGCTGACTTCCTGTACCTTTCTCTGATATGGTATCGCTTATGAATCCAATGTTCACATCACGAACAGAACAAGAGGTCTTCGACGATCTTGAAAGCCTATGCAGCTCGCCGGGCTATATCCATGCTCTCGCCTACATATCTAGTCGTGACAATCTTATCAGATACGATGGCGAGCTTACGGGCGAGGCTATGGCCGCATCCTACGCACCGGAGCGAACGATAAGGACTGAATTTTCAACACTTTTGGGCTTAATGCTCAAGCACCCAGTCGATTTCAGTCTTCCAGCTCCGCTACGAATGCAGGAGCTAATTGACAAAACACACACACTTCTGGGCGAGCTACACGCCTGCTTAAACCAGCCAATGCTTGAGTCATTCAAGCGAGCGTTCGATGCTCAAAAAGCCGGATTGCCTTTCGATCTTGAAAGACCGTTTCGACGAGCGGAAGAACTCAGAGAACCAATCTTTTATGGTGGAGAGTCTGCATATAGCTTCCAATATCGTGACCTTGCTCTCAGCCGCTACTCTGAGGATGACGAATGGCTGTTGAAGAACAAAGGATTCCGGATTGCCGACGCTTGCGCTGTGAGCGAAGCACTGAAAACTCTCCAAAATCTCAAGGTAGTTGAAGCGATCAATGCGCTGCTAACCATCAATCCTTCGCAGTGGACCATATTGCACGGATTTACATTTTCAGTTTCCGAACTAGCCGCAGAAAGCAATCTCGTCGCCGAAACTGTGTCGGCTGTTTTAGATGCGTTGACGACTCCTTTATCGCCTACGAACAAAGGATTTACCTCTCTGGGCGAGTTCAACATAGCGAATGCTTGCCCTATCGTCCGCGCTCCATCGGGCGACTACATTTCGTTGCAATCCTATGGGATTACGGAAGCGTTGTATGACACCCCGTTTTATTGGATGGCGGGGGACAAGGCCTATAAAGATGTTGCCTTTACAAATCGGGGCGCATTCACGGAACGCTTCGTAGCTAAGCGATTCACGGACGTTTTTGGCGCAAATCACGTTTATAAAAATGTGAACATCACCAGAAATGGAAGACGTGTAAGCGAAATCGACATTTTAATCGTTTTTGCCGACCGTGCCGTGGTTGTTCAATGCAAATCAAAAAAGCTGACGTTGGAGGCTCGCAAAGGCAGTGATCTCCAACTGCGGGGAGATTTCAAAAAGGCTGTTCAAGATGCTTATAATCAAGCTTTGATTTGTTCAAAATCGCTAGGCGATGAAAATCTAAAGTTTGTTGGGGAAGATGGAAACGAACTCTCTTTGCCCACGCTTCGCGAAATCTATCCATTATGTGTTGTGTCTGATCACTACCCAGCGCTTACAGTTCAAGCGTCAGAATTTCTAACTTTTGAAACCACCGATACGATTCACCCGCCTCTGATCACGGACGTATTTTTCGTTGATGTGCTGACCGAGATGCTGACCAGTCCACTCCGACTGCTGAGCTACGTTAATAGGCGGGTGAACATCGGCCAGAAATTCACTTCGATCAACGAACTGACTACACTCGGCTACCATCTGAAGGAGAATTTATGGATAGACGAGAAGTACGACAGTATAATGCTCGATGACAATGTCGCTATTGACCTAGACACCGCCATGACCGTTCGTCGGGAGGGCATTGATGGCACCCATACGCCAAATGGCATTCTAACACATCTGGAAGGCACGCTAGTTGGCCGAATGATAGAAGCAATTGAAAACCGTCCCCAGCCAGAATTGGTTGACCTTGGTTTCATGCTTCTGACGCTCAGTGGCGATACACTGAAAACCCTGAACCGAGGGCTAGAGGAAATTGCGCTCCAGACTCGGCGCGATGGGAAGAACCATGACCTAACTCTTGCATTTGATGAAGGCGACACAGGTCTCACGGTTCATTGCGGAACGCTTACAAATTCCGAAGCTGCTGAAAAACTGTCACGCCATTGCAAACTCAGAAAGTACGCCTGTGGTGCTGGAAGCTGGTTTGGCCTTGTAGTTAGGGCAGAGGATGGGCTCCCCAAATTTGGTCTTAATTTAAGATTTCCGTGGTCACAAGACGATCTGCTGGACGAAGCGACAAAAGGAATGGCTCAAAAAAGCAACCTACCGCCAAGCGGCGCAATGTTTAAACCGCGCAAAATTGGACGCAATGAGCTTTGCCCATGCGGCAGTGGACGAAAATATAAGAAGTGTTGTCTAGCATGAATTAGGTCCGCTTTTGAAGATTGTCCTCTAAATCTGGACAGTCAGCAATCCCAACAAATCTGCCAATAAACCACACAACCACCAACAAAAAATGACCCGCCCCGGGGTGGACCAGGGCGGGTCTGGCGCGGGGGATCGGGTCCTTCCGCGCTTAGGTTCCTTCTAGGGGAGAAGGAACTTTGGGGTTTTGGGGTGGGGTGGCGTTTGGTCGCTTAACACCGTTAGTGCTGAGCTTGTCGAAGCACGCCCATCCACACTGCGGGACGCCCTTCGACAGGCTCTGGGCTAACGGTTTAATCTATCGACCATCCGCCATACCGGTTTCAGCTTTCCACCGGCGCGCCGTCATCACCCGCATCGTCCGCATCAGGGCCGCCGACCATCATTTCTTCGGCGACTTCCTCGGTCTTGCCGCGGATCGCGGCCTCCAGCTTGGCAGCGTGGTCGGGGTTTTCGCGGAGCCAGATTTTGGCGTTTTCGCGGCCTTGCCCGATGCGGATCGAGTC
>JAYUOS010000023.1:0-18218 GCA_043760725.1 Sphingomonadales bacterium | reverse complement strand
ACCGGCCCGCCAAGCGTGAATTCGGTGCGCCTGATCCACATTTCGATATGAGCAATCTCCAGCGCGCCGACGCCGAACAGCGGCACGTCAGGATACAGCGCCTCTAAATAGCGGCAGATCGCAACGCTTTCCGAGATCGTAGCGCCGTCGTCCAGCTCCAACACCGGCGTCTGGCCCAGCGGATTGCGCGCCAGATGCTCTGCGCTTTTATGCTCACGCGCCATCAGCGATACGGGCTGCAAATTTAGCGCAATACCCTTTTCTGCCGCAAACATGCGGACACGGCGTGGGTTGAGCGCGGGGCTGGGGCTATCGTATAGGATCATCGGCCCTTGAACTCCGCCTTACGCTTTTCCAAAAACGCTTTGCCGCCTTCGCGGGCATCGTCGGAGCCACCGGCAATCCGCTGCCCCTCTGCCTCTGCCTGCAAGGTGTCGGACAGCCCGTGTTCCAATGAGGTGAGGATATTCTTGCGCATCATGGCGTAGGAAAGCGTCGGGCCGCCCGCGAGGCGGGTGGCGAGAGCCTGCGTTTCGGTCGCCAACGCTTCATCGGCCACACACTTGTAGATCAGCCCCCAATCGGCGGCCTGCTCGCCCGAAATCTTTTCGCCCAGCATCATCATTTGCGTCGCGCGCGCTTTGCCGATTAAGCGCGGCAACAGCCATGTGGAACCACCGTCAGGAACAAGCCCGATGTTGACAAACGCTTGCAAGAAATAGCCGCTTTTCCCGGCCAGCACAAAATCGCCAACAAGGCCGATGGAACAACCCACACCTGCCGCAGGGCCATTGATCGCGGTAATCACCGGCATGTCGAGCCGCATCAGTTTCAGGATCATCGGATTATATTTCTGCGTCAGCGCAATATAGCTGCCCTGCCCGCCCGTCACTGGACGATCCCCGCGCGCCGCCAAATCGGCCCCCGAACAAAACGCCCGCCCCGCGCCGGTAATCACCAGCACGCGAGCATTGCCCAACCGGTCAAGCGCATCCGAAATCTCGTCCGCCATGTCCAGCGAACAGGCGTTCAGCCGTTCGGGCTTGTCGAGGGTGATAGTCGCGATCTGGTTATTGATGTCCAGAATGATGGTTTCGTAGGTCATTTTCTGTGTCTCTCCACTCCCTCTCCCCTTGCGGGAGAGGATACCAAAGCCTTAGCAGCTCGGTGCTTAGGCGACGTTGGTGAGGGGGCATCAACGCTGAAGCCCCCTCACCCAGCTATGACTAGGCAACAAGTTGCCAAGTCTGCGCAACCCTCTCCCGCAAGGGGAGAGGGGTAGTCGTCAATGCGCCTCTTTCGGCGTCTCCATAATCTCCGTCAAAACTCCGCCCATGTCCTTTGGATGCACAAAGAATATCAACGTCCCATGCGCGCCAATCCTTGGCTCACCCAGCACGCGTTTGCCCATGGCCTCAAACTCCGCCTTGGCGGCATGGATATCGGGCACTTCGTAACACATATGATGCTGGCCGCCCTTGGGGTTCTTTTCGAGGAAAGACGCGATGCTGGTGTTCCCCGGCAGCGGCTCGACGAGTTCAATCTGTGTTCCGCTAAAACCCGCTTGCCCTGAGCCTGTCGAAGGGCCGGGAGTATCAACAAAACAAACCTTCACCCCCTGATCCGGCAGATCGAACGGCTCATGGATTTTCGTCGCGCCCATAACGTCGCGGTAAAACACGATGCTGTCCGCAATAGAGGGCGTCGCGACGCCGATATGGTTGAGACGGCCTAGTTTCATTATTTAGTCCTTTGGCAACCTTAACTTTTGGCCGGTCGCGGCTGCGACACCGTCTAAAAAACCCTCGATTCGCTTGACGCGCCCATCAATTCTCTCGGCATATTCCTTGGTCCGACGTACATCTTGAGCCAGGTTCTGAACATCACGATCAAGCCGAGAAACTTGCTCTTCAATGAGCAGAACTTTCCTGATGCCTGACAAAACGTCGCTGAAAGCGCCCATCAGTCTATCCCCTGTTGTTTGAAGAACGCATCCATATCTTTATGCAGTTCACTCAATGTTTTTGATGACCGATCCAGCGAAGCTTGAATGCGCGGTGCTGCCTCATGCAGTTCTTTGGCAAGCAATTTTAGCGCTTCTTCTTCCGAATCCGAAAGGCTGGGCTCCGCAATATACCTGCTCGCAGCTTCGCGCAGAACATTGCCCACGCTTTCGCCTCGCGCCTTAGCAAAGGATTCGAGCGCTGCCTTTTGTTCGGCGCTAGTGAGGTAGGTTACTCGTTCTGACTGGATAGATTTAGCGGCTTGCATGGTTTCAGACTCCTTCACATTATAAGGTCATTATAATGTTTTCGCATTTGCGATGCAAGCGCCCATCACGTCGCGGGTGAACGCGATGCTGTCGGCTATGGAAGTCGTTGCGACACCGATATGGTTGAGGCGGGCTAGTTTCATTTCTCAATTTCCTCATCGATAAACATCACGCCGTAAAGGGACCTGCCATCCAGCGACGTTTTAGAGCCAAGAACATCTTCCCTCATTGCCTTAATCGCTTTCGACATAAGCACCTTGTGAGAATCATTGAGCACCACATCGTTGCGACGGACTGCGGAAAGAGCGGCAACGGCCTCGTCCGACCCGTAAAGCGCAACCAATCCTTGGCCTTCAGCCAGTAAGCTCCTTGCTGTCGCTCGTTCCTCGTCTGTCTGAGCATATCCAGCTGCAGACAATCCTTGGAAATAAGTTAAGTATGCCTGTGATTTCTGAGCAAGCGAGTGATTACGACGAGCCAAGAAAAGCTGCACACTTGCTTGGATTGCGCCGCCCACGATCACGCCAGCAAGCCCCACAAGGGCCGGAGTTATTTCAAAAGTCATAGCGGTATATTATCATGCTTCTTCCAAGGGTTTTCCAACGCCTTGTTCCGCAATTTCCGCAAGCCCAGCGCAATCCGTTTCCGCGTTGAATGTGGATAGATCACTTCGTCGATAAAGCCCTTGCTCGCCGCGACAAACGGGTTGGCAAAGCGGTCTTCATATTCCTTGGTCCGCTCGGCAATCTTTTCGGGGTCGCCGATGTCGCTGCGAAATATGATTTCGACCGCGCCTTTTGCGCCCATCACCGCGATTTCGGCGGTGGGCCAGGCGTAGTTCAGGTCGCCGCGCAGATGCTTTGACGCCATGACGTCATAGGCCCCACCATAGGCTTTGCGCGTGATTACGGTGATTTTGGGCACCGTCGCCTCGGCATAGGCAAACAACAGTTTCGCACCATGTTTGATGATACCATTATGTTCCTGCGCGGTGCCGGGCAGGAAGCCGGGGACATCGACAAAGGTGATGATCGGGATTTCAAACGCATCGCAGAACCGCACAAAACGCGCAGCTTTTTTGGAACTGTTGATGTCCAGCACACCGGCCAGCACCATCGGCTGATTGGCGACGATGCCGACAGTACGCCCCTCTATCCGGCCAAAACCGATGATGATATTCGCCGCGTGCGTTGGCTGCACTTCAAAGAAATCGCCTTCATCCACCGTTTTGCGGATCAGCTCGTGCATATCATAGGGCTGGTTGGCATTTGGCGGGATGAGGGTATCGAGGCTGAAATCCTCCCGATCCCACGGATCATTCGTTGGCCGTTCGGGCACGCCAAGCCGGTTATTCTCTGGCAGATAGTCAAAGAAATCGCGCGTCGCGAGCAATGCCTCTATATCATTTTCAAACGCATTGTCGGCGACACCCGATTTGGTGGTATGCGAAATCGCACCGCCCAGTTCCTCTTGCGTGACTACTTCATTGGTAACCGTTTTGACAACATCTGGTCCAGTTACAAACATATAGCTGCTATCCTTCACCATAAAGATGAAGTCTGTCATAGCGGGCGAATAGACCGCGCCACCGGCACATGGCCCCATGATAAGCGAAATTTGCGGCACGACGCCGCTCGCCAGCACATTGCGTTGAAACACTTCGGCATAGCCGCCAAGCGACGCCACGCCTTCCTGAATACGCGCGCCGCCGCTGTCGTTCAGACCGATGACCGGCGCGCCGACTTTCATCGCATTGTCCATAACTTTGCAGATTTTCAACGCATGCGCCTCGGACAGCGAACCGCCGAACACGGTGAAATCTTGGCTGTACACAAACACTAAGCGCCCGTTGATCGTGCCGCTACCGGTGACCACCCCGTCACCGGGGATTTTCTGCGCCTCCATACCGAAATCGGTGCAGTTGTGCTCGACATACATATCGGTTTCTTCGAAACTGTCTTCGTCGAGCAAGATGTGCAGCCGTTCGCGCGCCGTAAGCCGCCCTTTGGCGTGCTGTGCATCAATCCGCTTTTGCCCGCCACCCATATGAGCCTGCGAACGGCGCTTTTCCATTTCGGCGATATTTGCGGACATATTTCCCCCAGAAGCTTTTCTATATGGTGGAGAAAGCGGATTTCCGAGGCAATGTCCAATGTGAATTTGCAAAGTTGCAAAGTGATAGTTTGCAAACTACACTTAAATGCATGTTTGCCAAAATCTTCTTTGCGTCTTTGCGTCTTTGCGCGAAACCAAAAAGGCAATTTGTTCGCGCAAAGACGCAAAGGCGCAAAGGGGCATGACAGTAAAGCGCCGTATTTTTGCCGGGGAGAAGATAAAGGCGCTTCGCGCTGGACTGGCTCTGCGTCAATCGGAAATGGCGGAACGGCTTGGCATTTCCGTGTCGTATCTCTCGCAGATAGAACATGACGACCGGCCCCTCAGCCCTGCCCTGTTAGAAGCACTCGCTCGGGTATTTCCACTCGACTGGAATGTTGACGAGGAGGACACCGCCACCCGCCGTTTTGCTGCTTTACGGGAAGCCGCTGCTGACCCGTTGTTTGCAAACCCGCTGTCCGCCGACCAATTGGCGCGGATTGCCGAACAACAGCCTGCGTTGGCGGATCAGTTCGCAGCGTTGCATCAGGCCTATGTTCAGATTGGCCAGCGTTTGCAGATTGTCGATGAGGCGCTATTTGCTGACAATGCGGGCGGATCACGCCTGCCATGGGAGGAAGTGCGCGACTGGTTCCATAATGCGGGCAATTATGTCGATGTCCTCGACCGTGCGGCAGAGTCATTGGGCGATAAATTGCGCGGCGCGCAGCTGACCCCGCTTATCGAAAGCCTTGAACATTACCTGAAAAATGCCCTGTCGATCTCGTTGCTCTATTCGCACAATGCAGGCTTACGCGATTTTGACCCCGAAATGGGCCATTTGGTGGTCGATCAAAGCCAACCCGCCGAAAGCCGACGGTTTCAACTGGCGCACCAGCTGGCCGCGATCGCATTGCGTGAAGAAATCAGCCAAGTGGTTGAGAATGCAAAGCTGCGCGCACCCGCCTCTCGCCAATTGCTCTCGGTCGGCTTGGCCAATTATGCTGCAGGCGCGATCCTGATGCCCTATGCCCGTTTCCGTGATGAGGCGCGCAGCGTGCGGCATGATATTGACCGGCTGTGTCAATCATTCCATGTCAGTTTTGAACAGGCCTGCCACCGGCTATCCACGCTGCAACGCGCCAATGCGCCAATGCGCGGGGTGTGCCGTTCTTTTTCTGCCGTGTCGATATGGCGGGAAACATCACGAAACGCCACAGCGCCACTCGCCTGCAATTCGCGCGTTTCGGCGGCGCTTGTCCGTTATGGATTGTGCATGAAGCAGTGGCGATTCCTGACCGTATCCTCGTGCAATTGGCCGAAACACCCGACGGCGTGCGTTATGTCTCGATGGCCAAGGGGCTGGTTAAACCATCGGGCAGTTACGACCGCGCGCCTCGCCGCTACGCCGTCGCTTTGGGGTGCGAAATCGAATATGCGCGCGAGTTCATCTATGCCGACGGGTTGGATTTGACAGGGCCCGGCGCAACCAAGATCGGGATCAGCTGCCGCTTGTGCCCCCGCCCAGATTGCGACCAGCGCGCTTTCCCGCCCAGCGACCGCGAAATCATCGTCGATCCCGACCGGCGCAGCGTGGTGCCATATCGTATCGCCTAACGCGCGTTCTGGCGCTATAGGGCGCGTCATGAGTGACGAATTCTCGATCAAAGTGGCGGCCTTGTACCGCTTTTCAAGCTTTGCGCAGCCAGAGGCGCTGCAAGCTCAGATTGCTGGCTGGTGCGCCGAGCATAAGCTTAAGGGCACGATCTTAGTAGCCACTGAGGGTGTGAACGGAACGGTCGCAGGGCCGCATGCTGGCATAGACGCTGTGGTCGCGCATCTGCGTACTCTGCCCGGCTGCTCCGAGCTTGACGTCAAATATTCTCACGCAACCGAAATGCCGTTTTACCGGATGAAGGTGCGGGTTAAAAAAGAAATTGTGACTTTAGGCGTCGATGGCATCGACCCGAAGCGAGAGGTTGGGGCCTATCTACAGCCAGAGGATTGGAATGCTATGATTTCCGATCCAGACACAATCCTGATCGACACCCGCAACGACTATGAAGTTGCGATAGGCACATTTGAGGGCGCGATTGACCCGAAAACCAAGACTTTCCGGGACTTTCCCGATTGGTTCCGCGACAACCGCGAAGCTATGACCGCGTCGGGCAAAAAATTCGCGATGTTCTGCACTGGCGGTATCCGCTGCGAAAAGTCGACCGCGTTTTTGAAAGCCGAAGGAATCGACGAGGTCTATCATCTGGAGGGCGGGATACTGCGCTATCTGGAGACGGTGCCAAAGGCCGAAAGCAAGTGGCAGGGCGAATGCTTTGTCTTTGATGAACGCGTATCGGTGAAACACGGCCTAGAGCTTGGCGAAATGGAGCTGTGTCACGCCTGCCGCCGACCAATATCGCAAGACGATAAGGCGACCGCACATTTCATCGAAGGCGTATCGTGCCCCGCTTGTCACGCCGAACGCAGCCCAGACGACCGCGCCCGCTTTGCTGAGCGGCAAAAGCAAATCGCACTCGCTAAGAAGCGCGGCAAACAGCATATCGGTGTTAATCCGCGTAAAGATGGCTGACCTGCCGATCCTCTATAGCTTTCGCCGATGTCCCTATGCCATGCGGGCAAGGATGGCGGTTGCGATTAGCGGGGTGCGGGTCGAGCTGCGCGAAGTGGTGCTGCGCGATAAACCGCCTGAATTGATCGAGGCTTCGGCTAAGGCGACTGTGCCGGTATTATTGTTATCGGACGGAGCTGTTATCGACGAAAGCCTAAACATCATGCGGTGGGCGCTGGGGCACAAAGATCCAGAAAATTGGCTGGCGACGAGCGAGCAGGACTTGATCGAGCAAAATGATGGCCCCTTCAAAGCAGCGTTGGACCGCTACAAATATCCGCATCGTTATGGGTTAGTGAATGGGGCGCCACACCGCGATGAAGGTTTGGCTATTCTGACTGAGCTGGACCTGAAGTTGCAAAACCAGCCGTATCTTTGTGGCAAAACACGCGGGCTGACCGATATCTCAATCGTCCCATTTATCCGCCAATTCGCCGCTACCAACCAAGCTTGGTTTGATACGCAGGCCCTGCCCGCTCTGCACCGCTGGCTCAGCCAGCAACTATCGTCCGATATCTTCGCCAGCATCATGCTCCGCTATCCGCGTTGGAAAGCTGGCGACGCCCCGACTAGCTTTCCCTGATTATTTCATCAAGACCAGTTCTTCAGCCATGCTGGGATGCAGTGCCATGGTATCATCAAACGCCTGTTTCGTGAGCCCAGCCTTAACCGCAATCGCCGCTGCTTGCAGAATTTCGGCGCTGTCAGGGCCAATCAGATGCAGCCCAACGACCTTATCCGTCGCACTATCAACGATCATTTTGTACAAAGCGCGTTCGGTGCGTCCGGCAAGGACGTTTTTCATCGCACGGAAATCGCTTTTATAGACTTTGACGTGAGAAAGCTTCGCGCGCGCCTCTTCCTCGGTCATGCCAACCCCCGCAATCGGCGGATTGCTGAATACCGCCGTCGGAATTGTCGCATAGTCGATAGTGCGAGGGTTGTTACCAAACACAGTGTCAGCAAAGGCATGGCCTTCGCGGATCGCGACGGGCGTTAATTGCACACGGTTTGTTACATCACCGACCGCGTAAATGCCCGCAACATTGGTGCGGTTATATTCGTCAACGATGACAGCACCGTCTTTGTCGAGTGCCAGACCGACGGCGTCTAAACCCATATCAGTAGTTTTCGGGATGCGTCCGATGGCGAACAGCACCAGATCGGTTTCGATAGTGCCTTGATCGCCGCCATCCACCAACAAGCTACCATCGGCCTGCTTGCTTATGGATTTGAACGGGAAGTTGAAGCGAAGGTCGATGCCCTTCTCCCGCGTGATGCCGACAAGCTTATCGACAATTTCCTGATCGTAGCTGCGCAACATCTTGTCGCCGCGTGTGACCAGAGTAACGTCGACCCCCAGTTCGTTGAATATTCCTGCGAACTCATTGGCGATATAGCCCGCGCCTGCAATCACCGCCCGTTTGGGCAGGTGGTCGAGATGGAAAACTTCGTTTGACGTAATGCCGTATTCAGCTCCGGAAACTGCGGGAATAGATGGCCAGGCGCCGGTTGCGATCAAGATGTTGGCGGCGCTGACTTCTGTGCCATCGGCGAGACGAACAAGGTTGGGTCCAGCAATCACCGCCCGTTGCTGGATAACCTCAACCTTGGCGTTGCCCAATGTCTGGCCATACAGCCCCTCAAGCCTGTCAACCTCTGCGGCCACATTGTCACGCAAAGTGGGCCAATCAAACGTCGCGCCATCGGTGTTCCAGCCAAAGCGTTTTGCATCGGCTAAATCTTCGGCAAAATGTGAGCCATAGACCAACAGCTTTTTGGGGACACAGCCGCGAATGACGCAGGTGCCGCCCATACGGTATTCCTCTGCGACCGCGACGCGCGCGCCATGCGAGGCGGCTATCCGCGAGGCACGCACACCACCAGAACCACCGCCGATGACAACGAGGTCATAGTCAAAACTCATAGTCCAAGCCCTGCTGCTGCTAGTAACGCACTGGTTGATGGATCAAACCCAGCTGGCCCATTGTCAGCAATGCCTTTGGCTATTTCCTTACCCAATTCCACACCGAACTGGTCATACGGATTGATGCCGAGCAGCACCGCATTGGCAAAAGTCCGGTGCTCGTAAAAAGCGATCAGCGCACCTAATATGGCTGGCGTCACATCATCGAGAAGGATCGTCGTCGAAGGCCGGTCCCCCACATAATTCCGCGCCAGATCGTCGCTGTGCTTGCCCTGCATCAAGGCTGCGCCTTGCGCGAAGCAATTGACCAGCAAAGTTTCGTGATGCGCCGGATCAAGATCATGGCCGGGCATGATGCTGGCGATGAATTCAACCGGGATTAGATGCGTGCCCTGATGCAGCAATTGGAACACCGCATGTTGTGCGTCAGTCCCGACACCGCCCCAAGTTACAGGCGCGCTCGGATAGTTCAGCGGTTTGCCATCAGACGTAACTGACTTGCCGTTCGATTCCATTTCCAGCTGCTGCAAATAATCGGGCAGCAACCGCATGCGTTCGTCATATGCAAACACAGCGCGCGTCTGACACCCCCGAGTTTGTGTGTAATACAGGTCAGCAAACGCCGCTAGTACTGGCGCGTTCTCGGTCAGCGGCGCGGTGCGGAAATGGCGGTCCATCGATGCTGCGCCTTCAAGCATTTCCTCATACGCAGCCCAACCGAGGGCCGCCGCAAACGGAAAGCCGATCGAGCACCACAAGGAATAGCGCCCGCCAACGCTTTCGGCGAAAGGCAGTATCCGGCTTTCGTCGACGCCCCATTCCAATGCCTTTTCGGGCTTTGCAGTCAACGCAATCAGGCGGCCGTGCGGATCATCAACACCGCCATCGCGCATCCATTGCATAGCGCTTTCCGCATTCAGCAACGTTTCGGTGGTGGTAAAGGTTTTGGAAGCAACAGCGATCAATGTGGTGTGCGGGTCCATGTGTCTGACTGCCTCGGCCATCGCCGCGCCGTCGATGTTCGACACAACCTCGACATCATAGTTCGAACCATCGCGGCCCAATGCATCAATCAGCAACTTGGGACCAAGCGCCGAACCGCCGATGCCGATGTGAAGAATATGCTTTATCTCGCCAAATGCGCCGCCCTCAATCGCATCGAGCAAGCCTCGCATCCGTGCCTGCAATGCTTTTGCCTGCGCCACAGCCTCTGCCGACCCACTGCCCCGTTCAGCGGTATGTTCGGCCGCTCGTCCCTCAGTTTTATTGATCGCAACGCCGTTGAACAACGCTTCGCATGCCGCGGTTAGCCCTTGCGTCTCCGCTAGCCCAGAAAGCAACGCAATCGCCTTGCTATCCAAATGCGTTTTGGAAAAATCAAAACGGATATCGGCCAGTGACAGCGTATAAGCATCGACGCGATCAGCATCGCCTGCGAACAATTCTGCCAGCGTCGGCGTTGGCAGCGCAGCCAACTTCTCCCAAAACTCTTCGACCATATAAATTTTCCGTTCGATAAAAGGCGAATCTCGCGCTGGCTATCAAGGCAAGTGCGCATTAGAAGCGCCAACTACGAACAGCCATAACAAAATAGGGCGGTATAGCGTGAGTGACGACAAAACGACGATAAATTCGAATGCCTCGCCCGGTAGCACGAAGCCTCAAAACAGTGAGTGGCGCGAATATGGTCTGTTCCTGCTGAAACTCGCGGCGATTGTGCTGATATTCCGCAGCGTCGTGTTCTCGCCATTCTACATCCCGTCGGAATCAATGCAGCCGCGATTATTGATCGGCGATTATCTGTTTGTAGCGAAATGGCCATATGGTATTTCCAGCCAAAGCCTGCCGCTGCAAATGCCGTTGTTTGAGGGGCGACTGTTCGGCAGCCTGCCCGAACCCGGCGACGTCGTCGTTTTCAAAAAGCCGCCGTTGCAAACCGATGATTACATCAAACGCGCCATCGCCTTGCCCGGCGATGTCGTGCAAATGCGTGCAGGCGTGCTGGAGATTAACGGGAAGGCTGTGAAAAAGGTTCGCCTTCCAGACTTCATCACCCCTGTTACACAAGGCATGCGCGACGCGGTGGCACTCGAAGGCGGAACCTTCGCCTGTTACCGTCCGGAGTTTGAGGAAGATGCAAAAGGTGGCGGACGCCAGTGCCGTTATCGCCACTTCCGTGAAACTTTGGCCAATGGCCGCAGCTATGAAATCCTCGATTTACTCGATGCCGAACCCGGCGACGATACCGAGGTTCTGATAGTTCCTGAAGGCCATGTCTTCTTTATGGGTGATAACCGTGACCGCAGCGCAGATAGTCGTTTTCCGGCAGGCGGCGTTGCCATCGGCATGGTGCCTGTCGAAAACATCCTTGGCCGCGCGCAGCTGGTTTGGTTCTCGACCGATGGAAGCGCGCGTTGGTTGCTGCCTTGGACATGGTTCAGCGCTGCCCGCTGGGACCGTATGGGCAAAGGGTTTTGATTGTGTCGGATGCTGACAACTGGTTACGGGCAAATTTCGGAAACGCGATTACTGATCCGGCGCTGTTCACCCGCGCGCTGACGCATGGCAGCACTGGTGAGGCGGATTATCAGCGATTGGAGTTTCTCGGCGACCGCGTCTTGGGGCTAGTGATCGCGGACATGCTCTACGAACGCTTTCCAGATGAGCCAGAGGGGCGTTTGTCGCACCGGCTGAACAGTCTGGTCGCCGGAACAACCTGTGCCGCAGTTGCCCGCGCAATTGCAGTGCAGCCCCATTTGCGCCTCGGCAAACAAGCACGTGATGATGGTGCGCGGGAAAGCGACAATGTGCTGGGTGACGTCATGGAGGCGCTGGTCGGCGCGGTTTATGTTGATGCCGGATTGGATGCGTGCCGCGATTTGGTGGAGAGACACTGGCGGCCTTTGCTTGAGGCGGAACTGACCGCGCCAAAGCATCCCAAATCGACATTGCAGGAATATTGCGCGTCGCATAACCGCAAAGTCCCGGTTTATGAAGTCACCGCCAAGGAAGGCCCGCCACACGCTATGCGTTTTGAAGTTACCGTTACTGTCAAAGGGTTTGACCCTGTCGCTGCCAATGGCAACAGCAAACAATCCGCCGAAACCGCAGCTGCCGAAGCATTTCTGGAGGCCTACACATGACGCGTCGTTGCGGCCATGTCGCCGTCATCGGCGCACCGAATGCGGGCAAATCGACTTTGGTCAACGCGCTGGTCGGGCAAAAAGTCGCCATTGTCAGTCCAAAGGCCCAGACCACCCGCGTCCGCCTGATGGGTGTGGCGATGGAGGGCGAAACGCAGATTGTCCTTGTCGATACGCCCGGTATTTTTGCGCCAAACCGGCGGCTCGACCGCGCGATGGTCGCAGCGGCATGGGAGGGCGCGCAAGAGGCGGACTTGATCCTAGCGGTTGTCGATGGCCGTGCGGGCGCCGGGCCAAAGGTTGAGAAGGTGCTTGGGACTCTCAAAGACCGGCCAGAACGCAAATGGTTGTTGCTCAACAAGGTCGATATTGCGGCTAAGGACAAGCTGTTGTCGTTGACCACAAAGCTGCTCGATATGTGCGACTTTGAACGCATCCTCTATATCAGCGCCGAGACGGGTGAGGCTATCGCCGAACTGAAAGCTGCGGTCGCCGCGGAAATGCCCGAGGGCGATTGGCATTATCCCGAGGACCAAATTTCCGACGCGACCGAGCGCCTGATGGCCGCCGAAATCACCCGCGAGCAGCTGTATCTGCAACTGCATGACGAACTGCCCTATGCCAGCACTGTCGAGACCGAAAAATATGTCGAACGCGCGGATGGCAGTCTGGAATTATACCAGCAAATCTTTGTCGAACGCGAAAGCCAGCGAGCGATTATCCTTGGCAAAGGCGGATCGCGGATCAAATCGATTGGCGCCACCGCCCGCGAAGAAATCGCCAAAAATATGGGCGTAAAGGTGCATCTGTATCTGCACGTGAAGGTCAAACCCAATTGGGACGAAGACCGCGACGTTTACCGCGACATGGGACTGGATTGGGTGGAGTAACTGGAGTTAAGCGGGACCCCGTGTCAGGCACGGGGTGACGATGTCTTCTAAACGAGAACTACATCTCCCCTGCCCCGTCGCCCCGTGCTTGACACGGGGCCCCGCTATCAACCTCAGCGCGTCATCTTCTTATAACTCGTCCGATGCGGCCTTGTCGCTTCATCGCCTAAGCGGCGGATTTTGTCTTCCTCATAGGCGTCAAAGTTGCCTTCAAACCATTCCACATGGCTGTCGCCTTCAAACGCCAGAATGTGCGTTGCCAAACGGTCAAGGAAGAAGCGGTCATGGCTGATGACCACAGCGCAACCGGCGAAGCTTTCCAGCGCTTCCTCAAGCGCCGACAGCGTTTCAGTGTCCAAATCGTTGGTCGGTTCATCGAGCAGCAGCACGTTGCCGCCCTCTTTTAGCATCTTGGCCATATGCACGCGGTTGCGTTCACCGCCCGATAGCAAGCCGACCTTTTTCTGTTGATCCGCTCCCTTAAAGTTGAACGCGCCGACATAAGCCCGCGTTGGCGTTTCGTGCTTTCCGACTTTCATATAGTCCGCGCCGCCAGAGATTTCTTCCCAGACGTTTTTGTTGGGATCAAGGTCGTCGCGGCTTTGGTCGACAAAGCCCAAGCGCACCGTATCGCCCAGCACAACTTCGCCGCTATCGGGCGTTTCCTGACCCGTTATCAAGCGAAACAACGTCGATTTACCCGCGCCATTCGCGCCGATCACACCGACAATGCCGCCGGGAGGGACGCTGAACGACAGGTTTTCAAACAGCAACTTGTCGCCATAGGCTTTCGACACATTGTTGACGTCGATCACTTTGCTACCAAGCCGTTCTGGCACCTGAATAACGATCTGTGCTTTGCCGGGTGTGCGGTTTTCCTGCGCCTGCACCAGCTGATCAAAGCTTTTGATACGCGCCTTGGATTTGGTCTGCCGCGCCTTGGGGCTTTGCCTAATCCACTCCAGCTCGTCCTTAATCGCTTTTTGGCGACCGCTGTCTTCACGCGCTTCTTGCTCCAGCCGCTTGCCCTTTTTCTCAAGGTAAGTGGAGTAGTTGCCTTCATAGACAAAATAGCGACCGCGATCGAGTTCGAGAATCCAGCTAACGACATTGTCGAGGAAATAGCGATCATGGGTTACAAGGATCACGTTACCCTTATAATCCACAAGATGTTTTTCCAGCCACGCGACGCTTTCGGCATCCAAATGGTTGGTGGGTTCATCGAGCAGCAGAATGTCGGGCTTTTCCAGCAACAAACGCGTCAGCGCGATGCGGCGTTTTTCACCACCCGACAGATTGGTAACGGGCCAGTCCCCCGGAGGGCAACGCAACGCGTCCATCGCGATTTCCAACTGGTTATCCAGCGTCCAGCCATCGACCGCGTCGATCTTTTCCTGCAACGTGCCCATTTCGTCCATTAACGCATCGAAATCGGCGTCTTCTGGCGGATCGCCCATAATCATCGAGATTTCGTTGAAACGCGCGACAAGATCGGCAACTTCGCGGACGCCATCCATGACGTTTTCTTTCACCGTCTTGCTTTCATCCAGCTGCGGTTCCTGCGCCAGATAGCCAACGGTGATGTATTCGCCCGGCCAAGCTTCACCCGTAAATTCGGTATCCATCCCCGCCATGATTTTCATCAGCGTCGATTTACCCGTGCCGTTCGGGCCAACAATACCGATCTTGGCATCGGGGTAGAATTGCAGATTGATGTTGCTGAGCACCGGTTTGGGAGCGCCGGGGAAGGTTTTCGTCATCCCTTTCATGACATAACTATATTGGGCGGCCATGGGCTGTCTGCTTTCGATTTGATGCTGAACGGATTTGTCGCGTCTTTAGCCATGCGGTGCGATGGCTGCAAGGCGGGATTGGCATTGACGGGAAAGCCGGTTAAGCAATCGGTATGAAAAAAATTTACACCGCATCTTTTGCAGCCTTGGTCGTCCTTTCCCAACAAGTCGGGGCCATTCCGCCACCGTCCAAATCGCCCGACTCTTCGTTGTGGTCGAAAAATGACGACATAGCCTTTAGGATTACCGAAGGCTTGACTACCGAAATTGGCCCGCGGCAGGGTGGAACCGAGGCCGAACAGCGCGCGCGCGACTGGGCAGTTAACATGCTCAAAAAAGGCGGTTTCGCCAATGTTCGTGAAGAGCAGTTCGACATGCCCACCTGGGTGCGTGGTGAAGAAAAGGCGTGGGTGGTCAGCCCTTATCAAATGCCGATGGCAATCACGGCGCTCGGCAATTCGGCCTCTACAGGTGATAAAGGGCTGGAAGGCGAGATTGTATATTTTGCCAGCTATGACGATCTGGTCACCGCTGATCCGGCAACGATCAGAGGTAAGATCGCCTTTGTTGACCACCAGATGAAGCGAACACAGGATGGCAGCAGCTATAGCCAATTCGGCCGCGCACGTTTTGCAGGACCCAATGTCGCGGCAAAAAAAGGCGCGATCGCGATCATCATCCGATCAATTGGCACCGATAGTCACCGCAATCCGCACACCGGCAACACCAATTTTGAAGCAGGGGTTCAGCCCATACCTGCCGGGGCTATTTCCAACCCGGATGCGGATAATCTTCTCCGCCAGGTTCGCAAGGCCTTTGCCACGCCACTTACCCCGGGCATGCACCCGGACAAGGACTGGGTTTCCACCCCGTTGAAGGTTCGGCTGCTGCTGACACCGCGCAATCTGGGACAGCAGAAATCGGGAAATGTCATTGCTGAGGTGCCGGGGAGCATTCCCGCGTTGCCGCCCATCGTGATTGCCTGCCACCTCGACAGCTGGGATTTGGGCACCGGCGCGTTTGACGACGCAGCAGGTTGTGGCATCATCACTGCGGCGGCAAGCTATATGAAGGATTTCGGAAAACCAAAACGCACCATCCGCCTCCTCTGGGCAGGCGCTGAAGAAGTCGGCATTTGGGGCGGAAAGGCCTATGGCGAAAAATATAAGGATCAGCCGCACGCTCTCGCGATGGAATCCGATTTTGGTGCGGACAAAGTCTGGCGCGTTGATTTCAAGCTTCCTGAAAGCGCAAAGCCGCTGGTCGACGCAATCACCTCTGATTTGGCGAAGCTAGGCATTGTGCGCGGCAAAGACCTCGCGAGCGGCGGGGCCGATGTGGAGGCGATTATTGCCGCACAGGGCCTTGGGATTATCGACCTGCAACAAGATGGCACACGGTATTTTGATCTGCACCACACGCCGGACGACACGCTCGACAAGATTGATCCCGAGCAACTGCGACAGAACGTTGTCGCTTGGACGATAGTCCTTAATCATGTCGCCAATTATGAGGGCGAATTGAAACCATGATGCGTTCCGCAATGCTCGCGGCCTTGTTGGTATCGACCTCGGCGTGTTCGAGCGAACCTGCCCCCAAAGATGCCGGAAAAGCGCAATCGGCGGAGATCAAAGAAGAAACGGATTCCGCTGTCAAAGCGGAAAAGAAAAGCATCGAGGAGGCAGCAGAAGCGGCAGTGAAACTGGTCGAAGAAGAGAGTCGGCAGGAAATTGAGGGATTGGCACCGACTGAGGCGGAATAATTTAGTGAGGTTTATTGTCCGCTAATTGCAGCTGCCGCCAACCCTTTGACATTTACGCGCGCCTGCAACCGCGCGGCGAGCAAAGCCGTTCCACTTACCTTGCGTTGAACGAAAAGCGTATCAACCTCTGGCACATGCCAAGTTGACCGATCCGCAATCATCGCTTTGGCTTCTTCACGAACTACAGGCACAAATGCGCGGTCGCCAAAATCGAACCGGTCGTTTCGGTTCATCGCTTCGTCAATTGCGGCAATGATCCGGTCGATAGCTCCTTGGTGTGCAACGGCAGCATCTGCTCCTAGAAAGCCAGCGACCACAGCAGTTTCGCGCATGGCATTGCGATTACCTTCCAGTCCGGCTTCAATCATCGCCTTATACGCCGTAGCTGTCGCCTTTGGCACATTGCGCGTCGCACCGAAATCGAGCAACACAAGCCGCCCCGTTTCTGGCTGCCAACGGTAATTGGCAAAGTTCGGATCAGTCTGCATCACGCCGAATTCAAAAATCTCGCGCAGCACCAGCTCAATCAAATGCGCCATTGCGGTATTGCGCGTTTCTTGCGGCGCATCGACCAAAGTCTCGACCGCTTTGCCCTCGACAAAACTCATCGCGAGCACACGCGACGTTGTGAACACGTCGTCAAGTTCAGGAACAACATAGCGGTCATCGCCCGCCAGCAACATTGCAAAGCGCCGCATTTGCGCACCCTCGCGGATATAATCCGCTTCCTCAGCCAGTTGGCGTTTGGCTTCGTCAAGCAACGGCTGCAAATTCAGCTCGGCGGGCAGCAGACTGGATATGCGCAGCAACGTCGCAACATTATCAACGTCCGCATCAATGCTTTCGCGCACGCCAGGATATTGCACCTTAATCGCCAGCTTTCGCCCATCGGGTAAAGTCGCACGATGGACTTGACCGATGGAGGCCGCCGCAATCGGTGTTGCTTCAAAATGCGCGAAGCGTCGCCGCCAGTCGGCACCCCATTCGGTTTTCAACAACGTGTCTAGCTGCGGCGGAGGCATTCGATACGCCTGATTGCGCAACCGCGCGAGAATAGCAGTCAATTCCGGCGGCAGCAAATCGCCTGCATCCATCGAAATCATTTGCCCCAGCTTCATCGCCGCACCGCGTAAATGCGACAACCGGTCCGCAACGCGCGTGGCATTCGCGGGGGTCAGGATCAGATCCTCAAGCTTTGGCCGTTCGCCACTGGCCAATCGCCTCGCGCCTTCAGCCAGCATCCCGCCAGCCACGCCGCCGGCTAGCCGCCCAAAAGTGCCAAGACGTGAGAGCCGGCCAGTTGGGACTGCACGTCCGCGTTCTGATTTTGAAGTTGGTGTGTTATCGTTCATACTGAAACGCAAAGACGCAACCACACGCCGCGTCAACATAGGCAAATGCCACTAAGCATCAATTTTGCGATGGGAGAAAATGGTCGGGGAGACAAGATTCGAACTTGCGACCCTCTGGTCCCAAACCAGATGCGCTACCAGGCTGCGCCACTCCCCGACATGGAGCTATATAACTCTTCAGTCCATCTAAGCCAAGGCTTAGCTAACTATATCAGCAGAAAACCTGCTGGCTTGCCTGCCGAAGCCCCGAAGGGGCGAAGGCTGGTGGGCCCGGAGGGACTCGAACCCCCGACCTAGCCGTTATGAGCGGCCAGCTCTAACCAACTGAGCTACAGGCCCAAACCTGTTTACCGTTCACG
>JAYUOS010000022.1:0-18326 GCA_043760725.1 Sphingomonadales bacterium | reverse complement strand
TGGTCTGATTTCGATCTAAAAATTCAAGCAATAAAGGCTCGGCGATAAGCAAGTATCGAACGGAAGCCTTTGGCATTGATTGCCCGCTGCCGAGCCATTCGGCCTGCCCAACGGCGTCAGCCCAAAGCACATATTCAACGTCCGGCCCATAAGCGATCGCCTGATTAACCGGGATCGTCCACGGCGTTGTTGTCCAGATCACCGCATGGGCACCAACCAATTCCGCAATCGGCGACTCCACAATCTCGAACGCCACATCAATCTGCGTCGAGACAATATCCTCATACTCAATCTCGGCCTCGGCCAGCGCCGTCTTCTCCACCGGCGACCACATCACCGGTTTCGCCCCGCGATACAATTGTCCAGATTCCGCAAACTTCATCAGCTCGGTAACAATCGTCGCCTCGGCGTCGAAATCCATCGTTAGATAGGGGTGATCCCAATCGGCGTTGATGCCCAGCCGCTTGAGTTGCTCCCGCTGCACATCGACCCATTTTTGCGCGTAAGCACGGCACTCGGCGCGGAATTCCTCAACCGGAACTTCGTCCTTGTTCAGCTTTTTCTTCCGGTATTCTTCCTCGACTTTCCATTCGATGGGAAGCCCGTGGCAATCCCAGCCGGGCACATAAGGCGCGTCTTTGCCGAGCAATGTCTGTGTCCGGACGACCGTGTCTTTCAGGATATGGTTCAGCGCATGGCCGATGTGCATGTCGCCATTGGCATAAGGCGGGCCATCATGGAGGATGAACTTTTCACGCCCCGCACGGGCTTCGCGCATCTTGGCATATAGGTCCTGCTCGCTCCAGCGCGCCAGAATGCCCGGCTCCTTTTGCGGCAAGCCAGCCTTCATGGGGAAATCGGTCTTCGGCAGGAAGACGGTGTCTTTGAAGTCTTTGGCTTCTTGGCTGATTTTTTCGGTCATGTTGCGCGGGGGCCTAGAGGATATTGTGCTGCGGATAAAGCCCGTAATCCGGCACCCTTGGGCTAGAAAGTTGTTCGCGCAAAGACGCTAAGGCGCAATGAAGAGTGCTTAACCACGCGCGAAGCGCCATCCCAAATGACTTTGTCACGTAAGATGCCGCCTTTGGCGGGAACGAACATCTTTGCGCCTTTGCGTCTTTGCGCGAAAAAATCACCGCTTCAACGCTGGGCCCAGTTCCTCGATATCATCAATCCAGATATAGCCGTTAAAGCTGTTGGCGATGTCGCCATAGCTGTTGACGTCGGTCAGGCCGGTGATTGTGTCGCCGTCAACACTCTGCGCAATCACCACCTTAAGCCCCGCCGCATCGGTGCGCGCCAGAAACCGGTTCGGCCAGCCCCAAAGCGTGTAACCAACCTGATCCATCGTCAGCAGCATTGTGCCCTGTTTGCAGCTTGCAGGAATGCTGCCCCACAGGCCCGATAATTTGTAATCGCTGGCACAGGCTTGCGCGGCGGGGATTGAGAAAGCCCAAGCGTCGGGACGCGCTTTTTTGAAGGCTGCAACCGCTGCATCATCGCCGATCAGGGCTTGCTTGTCGTCTTTACCCGGGGCGGGCAGTGCGGCGAGCAGCATGCCCGCTTGTTCTGCGCCTTTGACGCGCCACAGCAATTCCGGCTTGGACAGCGCATAGACCGCTTCGCCGATTTGGCTGTTCGGGCGGCCTTTGTCAGCGGCGCAGCTGCTTTCAAATTGCCGCCCGACAACCAGCTGTCCGGCAACGACCTGCGTCGTCATATTCAAAGCATTGGCCTCATTGCCGACAGCCATGGCGAGCGAGCCTACTTCGCTGGCGCTTGCTCCGCTGGCGCAGCCCTGGGTGTCGCGCGTCGGTTCAGCGCCTTTGGCCGCGACCAATTTGGGTATCCCCTCTGGCGCTGATGCAACCCAGCTGGCGTGAAACGCTGAAAAGCCGAAAAACAGCAATGCCGCCGCCAATATGATCCACGTCCGCAACTTTACCCCCTATTTAGAAGTTCAAACCCAATTTCAAAAAACCGTTAGTGCTGAGCCTGTCGAAGCACGTCTCTCAGCCTTACACGGTGCTTGAAACCTTGGGACACCCTTCGACAGGCTCAGGGCTAACGGTTTTAGTTCGCCGTCGTTATCCCTAAAATTCCCTTTGCCGCATCACAATCTGCCTCGATCTGATCTGTCAAGGCATCAAGGCTATCGAACTTCGCCTCTCCGCGCAGAAAATCATGAAACGCAACTTCTAGGGCTTGATCATATATTTCTTCTGCAAAGTCAAAGAAATGCGGCTCCAATAGTTCTTTGGGCGGGATAAATTGGGGGCGGATGCCGATATTGGCTGCGCCTTTTAGAACCCGTCCGTCGGCCAGCGTTCCGGTGACTGCATAGACGCCGTAAAGCGGGCGCAGGTAATTGCCGATGTCGATATTGGCGGTGGGGTAACCCAGCAATCGCCCGTTTTTGTCGCCGTGCTGGACGATGCCTTCGATGGCAAAGGGGCGGGTTAGGAGCCGGTTGGCGGTCTTGCAGTCGCCCGCTTGCAAGGCCTCACGGATGCGGCTGGAGGAGATGATGCCGCCTGCGTCGCACACGGGGCCAACAGCGGTGCTGGAAAGCCCGCACGTTGCGCCAAATTCTTTCAACACGCCGATATTGCCTCCCCGGCCTTTGCCAAAGGTGAAGTCCTCGCCGGTGACGACGCCCGATAGGCCAAGGCGTTCGACGAGCAACTTTTCGATGAAATCCTCGGCCGTCGTGCTTGCTAATCCGGCGTCAAATTCAAACACCAGCATCGCATCGGCCCCGGCGGCTTCAAACAGGCGTTGGCGTTGGTCGAGCGTAGTCAGCCGAAACGGCGCTGCATCGGGCGCGAAATAGCGAACCGGATGCGGATCGAATGTGGCAATGATCGCGGGCTTTCCGGCGGCCTTGGCTTGGGCAATTGCCTCACCCGTCACCGCTTGATGGCCAAAATGAAATCCATCAAAATTTCCAAGCGCGGCTACGCCTCCGCGAAGGGCGTCGGGCATAATATCACGGGCCGAGAGACGGGGTATCGTCATGCGGCGGGCTTTAACCCGTCACGCAACACGCGGATCGCATTGCCGCCCATTGCGGCGCGGATTTCGTCCGCGGTGAAGCCTGCGTCCATCAACGCTTGCGTTACCTGCACCAATTGTGACGTATCAAACCGCACAGTGGTGGCCCCGTCATAGTCTGACCCAAGCGCCACATGCTGAATGCCGACCAGATCGCGGACATGCTTCATCGCGGCGGCTATCGCTTTGGGCGAGGTGTCGCACACAGCCGCATCCCAATAGCCGATGCCGATGATCCCGCCGGTTTTGGCCACGCCGCGGATGTGTTCGTCGGATAGGTTGCGGTTTACCTTACATGTCGCCTGCACGCCGCCATGGCTGGAGACGACTGGGCGTTTCGCCATCGCAAGCACTTCGGTCACACACGTCGCGCTGCAATGCGCGATGTCGACGATCATGCCTTTGTCTTCCATTCGGCCTACGATGTCACGGCCGAATGGGGTCAGGCCGCCTTTTTTGATGCCGTGCATCGATCCGGCCAATTCATTGTCAAAGAAATGCGTCAGCCCCGCCATACGGAAACCGGCTGCGTAAAGACGGTCGAGATTTTCGGCTTTGCCTTCGAGGTTTTGCAGGCCTTCGATGGAGAGCATGGCTCCAATCGGGGCGGGATGGTCTGGCGGCAGAACGCGCCGCTCCGCTAGTGCTTGCACCGACTCGGGGTTGTCGATCAGCCACAGTGGAACCAAGTTACGGTCTTTATTCGTTAGCTCGCGCCGTTCGGCAATTGCACGGTCCAACTTGGTCGCATGCCATAACGAACGCTCAACCAGCGAACCCCAAGTCCGCATCGGTTGCATCTGTGCGAACGCCAGCAAGGTGATGTTGTCGCTGTCCGCGCCATTGGCGTCGTAATTCTGACCCTTGGGTGTTTTCGATACCGATGAGAAAACCTGCAACGCGACATTACCTGCTTGCAACCTTGGCAAATCCATATGGCCGCGATCCGCCTTATCAAGCACATCCCGTTTCCACATCAAAGTGTCCGAATGCAGATCGACAATCGTCAGCGTCTTGTGCAGCGCAACCGCCTCGGCGCTGACCTTTGGCAAAGCCTTGCCATCAATCTGGTTCATCGATGACTCGACATAGCCGGGCAGAAATCCGAAAAACCCAATCGCGGCGACAAGTAACAGCGCGCCAACACCCAACAGCCATTTCCGCATACTCACGCCTCCTTGCGCACTAACGTCACAAAATCAAACGCCGGCGTATTGCCCTCTGCGGGGTGCGACGCGCGCGAAACCTCTTTCCACACCTTTGCGTCAAATACCTCCAGCATTGTGTCGCCATCGGGCGAGGCCGCAACTTCGGTCAGCTCGATCCGGTCGGCGCGCGGAAGGAACAGGCGGTAAATCTCCGCCCCTCCGATAATGCAAACATGCGGGCCATTGGCCATTTTTAACGCGGCCTCGGGTGAGCGCGCAATCTCTGCGCCGTCCTCGGCCCAATTGGGATCACGGGACAGCACAATATGCCGCCGCCCGTCGAGCAAGCCGGGCAGGCTATCAAAGGTCTTTCGACCCATAATCATCGGCCGGCCTTTGGTAATCTGTTTGAAATGGCGCAGATCGGCAGGGATGCGCCAAGGCAGTTTGCCATCGATACCGATTATACCGTTGGTGGCGCGGGCGAGTACGAGAATTATTTCGGGATGATCCATTACGTTCGCTGTGCCTTAAGCGTGCGGGTGTGACAAGTCAGCGATAGAGCCGGGTGACATGGCCCATTTTGCGCCCCGGCACCTGTGCACCTTTGCCATAGAGATGGACATTGGCATCATCATCGCCGAACAATTCCTGCCAGCGGGCAACATCGTCACCAATCAAATTGGTCATCTCCACACGGTCGCATACGGTTTTTGTGTCGCCCAGCGGCACTTCGCAGATAGCGCGGATGTGGTTTTCGAACTGGCTGGTAGCCGCTCCCTCTATTGTCCAATGGCCGCTATTGTGAACCCGAGGCGCCATTTCGTTAAAGATCGGGCCATCGGGTGTGGCGAAAAATTCGCAGGTCAGCACGCCGACATATTCGAGCTTTTCTGCAATCGCTGTGGCCAATTCGCGCGCCGCGCCGCGTTGGCTTTCGATCAATGGCCCTGCAGGCAGGCTGCACCGCGCCAAAATGCCGCTTTCATGACGGTTGCGCGAACAATCCCAATAGCGGACATCGCCTGCTGTGTTGCGCACAAGGATAACCGAAAATTCCGCATCGAACGTGATCATCTTTTCGGCAATTGCTGGCTGACGGCCCATATCATGCCAAGCCTGTGACAGTTCGTCGGCCCCATTGATCCGCGCCTGTCCTTTGCCGTCATAGCCCATGCGGATGGTTTTCAGGATCGCAGGATAGCCGACTTTCTCAAGCGCTGCCGCTGCCTCTTGGCGTTCTCCCGCAATCTCGAACGGCGCAGTGACGCCGCCAAGCTTTGCAGCGAAGAGTTTTTCCTCGACGCGATCTTGGGCGATTTCCAGCGCGTTTATGCCGGGGCGGATGGGGACGATATCGACAATGGTGCGGAGGGGCGCGACCGGCACGTTTTCGAACTCATAAGTCACCACGTCGCACTTTTCAGCAAAGGCGCGCAGCGAATTGGTGTCGAAATAGGGTTTGCAGGTGAATTCAGCCGCAACCTCGGCTGCAACCGAATCCTCTTCCGGTGCATAAATGTGGCAGCGATAGCCAAGCTGTGCCGCCGCAATCGCCATCATCCGGCCCAATTGTCCGCCGCCCAATATGCCAATGGTTGACCCTGGGGGGAGCGGCTTCATTCGGGTGTCTCGCCAACATTATCGGTTTGTTTGGCCCGCCATGCGTCGAGCCGCTCGGCCAGCGCTGGGTCATTGTTGGCGAGCATCGCAGCGGCCAATAATGCTGCGTTTGCGGCCCCTGCCTTACCTATCGCCAATGTTCCAACGGGAATACCCGCTGGCATCTGCACGATCGATAACAGGCTATCCATTCCGTCCAGCGCCTTTGATTGCACCGGAACGCCCAGCACTGGCAGCCGTGTCATCGCCGCGACCATACCGGGCAAATGTGCCGCCCCGCCGGCGCCAGCGATAATGCAGTGCAGGCCGCGTCCGACAGCAGATTTTGCATAGTCATACAGCCGGTCGGGTGTGCGGTGCGCCGACACCACTTTGCATTCATGCGGCACCTCCAATGTGGCCAATATGGCGGATGCTTCGCGCATCGTTTCCCAGTCAGACCGGCTGCCCATGATGATTCCCACAAGGGGTGCTGCTTCGCTCAACTTCTGGCCCTCACGCTGACGGAGACGAGCTTGGTCTCTAGCGAGCCAAAACGGAGGGTGCAATCGCCGATCTTTCGCGTCAGCTCAATGTGTAAACAGTTGCGTTTTGACGTAAAATCGGATTGAAGGCTTCAAACAAAAAGGCAACCGGGTCGCAAACAAAAATTCCGGAGCCTGTATGCCGCAAATCATCGCCAAAAGGACGCCCCATATGGGCGCTGAATCACCTTCGCTGCTGGAAGCTGAAAATGCCCGGTTGCAGATGCGCATTACCGAGCTAGAACGGCTGGTCTCGGCTGATACGCTGACGCCTTTATATAATCGGCGGCACTTTATCGAGGAACTTGATCGTTGGTGCTGGCGCGCTCATCGTTATGGCGGCACTTATGGATTGCTGTTTTGCGATGTTGATCGGTTGAAAGCGGTCAACGATATTCAGGGTCACGCAATCGGTGATGATGTGTTGCGCGGTGTGGCCAAATCTCTGCTCGGCGCGATCCGCAAATCCGACATTGTGTCGCGCATTGGCGGTGATGAATTCACGGTGCTGCTCGACAGCATTTCGGATGAACAGCTTGCGGAAAAAACCACATCGATGCGGGCGTTACTTGCGGCGTTGCCGATCAAAACGGCTGGCCCGACTTTATCTATTGGAGTATCAGTGGGCAGCATTCTCATCGAAAGCGGATCAAAGGCAAACGAGGTTTTGGATGCTGCCGATCAGGCGATGTATGCGCATAAACGGTCGAAATATCCGGCTTAAAGCCGTCCATTACCGCTCCGACAAATAATACCGATCCGTCGCGTTCAGCGCATCGTCCAGTTCATACACAATCGGCTGGCCGGTGGGGATTTCAAGGCTAGCAATATCCGCGTCGGAAATGCCCGACAGATGCTTCACCAAAGCGCGGAGGCTGTTGCCATGGGCGGAAATAATCACCGATTTTCCTGCCTTTAATTCAGGGGCAATCGCGCTTTCATAATAAGGCAGCACGCGGACGATAGTATCTTTCAGACTCTCGGCGCTGGGGATCGCAATTCCAGCATAACGAGGATCACCCGACAGATCGAAGGGCGAATCGGCTTCCAGCGGTGGGGGCGGAATGTCAAAGCTGCGGCGCCAGATATGGACCTGTTCCTCGCCGTGCTTGGCCGCTGTTTCGGCTTTATCAAGGCCGGTTAGCGCGCCATAATGCCGTTCATTCAGTCGCCAGTCTTTGGTCACTGGCAACCACAACCTGCCCATCGCCTCCAATGCCAGATTGAGCGTTTTGATCGCGCGGGTTTGCACGCTGGTAAAGGCGACATCGGGGGCAATGCCCTTGTCACGCATCAATTCGCCCGCCGCCCAAGCCTCTGCCGCGCCCTTTTCAGTCACATCGACATCCCACCAGCCGGTAAAGCGGTTTTCCAAATTCCACTGCGATTGGCCGTGTCGGATGAGGATGAGTTTGGGCATGGGGAATCCTTGTTGCAGATATCATCGCGCCTTAGCGGGCAGGGGCGTGCTGCACAATTGGCGTTGTTTGGGGCGGCAAAATGCGGTGCCAGATTATTTCGCGCAAAGCCGCTAAGAGAAAAAAGGGGTTGGCGAAGCCAGTAAATCTCGCTTTCGCAGATGGCTGTTGGACAGTTTGATAAAGGGCAGCGCCCTTATTCTTCTTAGCGGCTTTGCGCGAAACAAATTGGCCCAGCCTATCAAAACCGCACGACGCAGCAGCTACAGCTCCAAAGTCATATACCGGCTAAACGGGTCTTCGACATAATCGCCAAAGGGTGGACAATAAGCAAAGCCGGATCGCAAATAAAGTCCATGCGCCGCATCAAAATCCGGCGTCGATCCCGTCTCTAGGCTCAACCGCCGATACCCGCGCGCCTTGGCGGTCGCGATAATATGCTCCAACATCGCCGCCGCCGCGCCTTTGCGCAGGTGATCGGCATGCGTGCGCATCGACTTGACCTCACCGTGCTTTGGGCCATGAATCGCATCAAGTTCCTTCACCGCCCCACATCCCATCAACGCTGCGTTCGGCGTGTCGCTAGTCCACACCGACCAGAATGTCACTTCCGGCCCTTGCAACCCTTCAAAGTCCAGGAAATGACAAGAGCCCACGGGCGAACTCGCAAGCATGCCAGCGAAGTGAGTTTCGAGCAGCGCGCGGATTTCGTTGCCAGTCAGATCGTCTTCGATGATGTGCATGTGGGCTACTTGCCTTATTGCGCCGCCGCCAGCCGCTGCATATTGCCGACTGCTGCCATCGCATTGGCGCGCAGTCGGCCAAGCAGTTCCATCTTTGCGCTGTCCGCCGGGTCGATCGCCGCGATCACCTTACCAAAACCGTCCAGCCGGCAGTCGCGGATCCATGCGTTTAGCTGCGGGTCCTGCATCCATTGGAACTGGTTCATCATATTGGCTGCATTGGTGCGCGGATATTCCTCCAATGTGTGGGGGAAAGGCACAGTGGCGCATAATTGGTTCTTCTTTGCATCATCGTCATAATGCGCCTCGACATAGGCGATCAGCGCCGCGCTGAATGCCGGTTGGGGCACGCGCACCAATTGCAGGATAATCTCCTTATCCTGAAAAATTGGCACCGATGGGCGGCGTTCGACAGCAGAGGCTGTGCAGTCTATGTATAACGTGTTGGCAGGCATCGCCACTTCGCCCCCGTCCAATAGCAACCGGCCTGCCTCAATCGCCTGCACCCGCCCCATGCGGATGACATTGTCTATTTTGCGTAGCTCGGCGACTTCGCCCTCTGATATCGTGGCGTAATGGAACATGCTGGGTTTGTGGTCTGGGTGAATACGCAACATGACGCCAGCCGCCTCCAGCCGTTCGAATATTTCATCGATGGACTGGCTTTGGGCAAAGGCCTCCATTTGCGCTGCTTGCCCGCCGATCACCTCGTCAAAAAATTCAAGGCCAGGTTGTGTGCGCAATCGGTTGAGCAGCCAGCTGTCGCGCGGCATCACCCAATGGATCATGTCGGGTCGCGCGCCGGAATTCAGCAACCAGACCGCGGCATCCATCGCGGTTTTACCTGCGCCAACAATAACATAACGCTGCGGCATCGGGCCTTTGCCCATCCACAGTTGCGGCAAAGCATTGGGCGGAACAACGGCAACACCTTCATCGATACGATAAGACGGTGTGGACGTCGACGGGACGCTGGTGCCGTAATAAGTGCCATCAACAACTTTGCGCCGTACCGTGACGCTGGTTTCCTCGCCCGACAATAACGACACAAACCGGCCGGCGCCGCGATAGTCGCTCATCGGGAAATAGCGGACCCGGCCGGTGGGCAGCAATTGTTGCCGCACCACACTGTCAAAATAGCCGCTAACCTCTGGCCCGCTGGCAAGTTCATACAGCCCCTTGTTGACGCCGATACTGTCTTTGCGGTTGCTGCCCAGCGGCACCGAGTTAACGCCATAAAACGCCGATGGCTGATGCAAAGCGACAAAGCTATAGGCATCGTTCCAATGTCCGCCAGGCTTGCCGTGGCGATCAACAATGGTGATATGCGCATCGGTTTCCGCAATCAGCGTATCGGCAAAGGCAAGGCCAACGGCCCCTGCGCCAATGATAAGATAATCGGTTTCCATGCTGTTCATCGGCTGCTCCTGCTTCGCAACCAAATATGCCCAAAGTTTTGGCGAAGGCTAGCGGTTTTTGGGGTGATGGGGTTCGGTTTGGTCGTCGGGGGTGGTGTGCATGGACGGGTTAATCGCCGATGTGTGTCAATTCGCCGCCAATTTTCGACTGGAAATAATTCCAATCCTCTAGACTGAGTATTACGACAGGTTTGCCGCCCCTTTTTGTGATCGCGATAGGCATGTGGTCGTCAACGACGCGGTCCATTGCGGCGGAAAAGTCCTTGGAGATTACTGTGAAGACTGCGATTTCCATGACGCAGAAGGTCGCCAGATTTGGGAGCATTGTCAAGCTTGTGCAGTTACAATTCTGGCACTTTTTCGCAGTGTTTCCGTAGAACCCAATTTTTCCCCATTCCCTCGTCATTCCCGCGAAAGCGGGAATCCATCACCTGACTTTTCGGTTTACTCGACAGCCTAGGATTAACCTGACGATCCGGAGTTGGATTCCCGCCTTCGCGGGAATGACGAGGGCATGGGGTAAGTGGGGAGAACTATGGAACACTGCGTGCAAACCAAGCCCTATGACAGCGCCGATTATCTCGACAGTGAAGAGGCGATTGTCACCTATCTGAAAGCTGCCTTTGAGGAAGGAGATTACCACGACGTTTGCGTGGCGATCAACGGTGTCAAGCTGGCCTTAGTTGCACGCAACTCTGGTTTTACACGGAGCCGATAACTGTCAACGGAACATACACTTTCCCAGCCTGTTCAATCACAATGCCAGATCCCACTGATTTGAGGACTCCCGGTACTCCCTCACGGATCGCCCGTCCGGTTGCAGACCCCGAAATTTTGAGCTCTGCTATGTGTTTCTCGTTATAAAGGAAAACCTTGGCATTTGCTTCTTCCCGAACATGGCCAGAATTGTAAGCAAAAAATCGAGCACAATCAGCACTCGCAGCTAGGATTTTTATATCGTTACCCGCCTTGTTTGTCACACTATACAGTTTCAAAGATGATGATGGTGCGTGGCACTGGCTTATCCGTTTGACAGCCTTCATCAATGCGTCTCTTTCTGCCGATCTAATGACTTGTAAGGCGTCAGTCACATCCTGAAGCCGAAGCGTTCGCTGACGCGCAAGTGTCATTAGCTGCGACACAAGTTTGGTGTCTTCCAAATCTTCGCCATCGAAAGGGCCATCCAAACTCGGGGTCGTATATTGAATGGCGCGCGCCTCGTCTAAAACGTCGTTAGCGCGAGCTTTCGCTTCACTTATCGATAGTGACGAATTCATACTTAGAGTGCCTTTCTCTCGGTTCAGTCCGGTGGCGACCGTTATTCTATCCGGTTCGGCGGCAAACGCACACTACGGTCCAACAGCATTTCGCTGTAAGGATAAAACAATGCTAGTGCATCTATTCGGCGACATCTGCAATTTTGTTTGCAGTAATAAAATTGCTATCCAAGTTGTTATCTACGTAATCGGAAGAATCATCGCGATTATGCTCAAACCATCTCCGCCAACGTCGCTAAACACTCTCGCGCCAGCAGCTTGCACCGCTCGGGCGACCAGCCTTGGTCGGGGTCGTTGTTGTCGGTGGTGTCCTTATACGGCATTTCCAACGTCATCGAAACACAGCCATAAGAAGGCCCAAAACGCTCTGCTAGTTGGTTGGTGGACATTGTCAGGTTCGCTTTGCCTTTGCCCGTTATCGGATAGCCCAGCTTGGTTTGGAAATCGGGGGTGCGTTCCGCTAGGCGGCCAATGAACCCGCGATAGCGTTCGCCTTGGCCTTCGGTCCACGACGGGATGCCTTCGAACCCTGCCATGAATGCAGCCGGAATGGCTTCGTCGCCATGGACGTCCATCGCCCAGTGCACGCCGGTTGCGTCCATCGCATTGCGGATCGCTAGCACCTCGGGGCTGCGTTCCGGCGTAGGGTCTGCCCATTCGCGGTTTAGGTTTACGCCTGCGTAATTGGTGCGCAAATGGCCGCGGCGGCTGCCGTCTGGGTTGCAGTTTGGCACGATATGGATGCGGCATTTTTCCAGCAATTTGCGCGCATGCGGGTCGGCAGGGTCGGTCAGCATATCCAATGCACCCTCGGCCCAATGTTCCGCCATACTCTCACCGGGATGCTGACGCGCATAAAGCCACACCTGCGTATCGCCGCTGCCCATTTCCAGACAATCAATCGGTTGCCCCTCAAGGCTATGGCCCAGACAGCGATATTCGACGCCCTCAAGTCCTGCTGTATCAGAGATCAGGTCATGGTGCCGCTCCATGCTATACGGCGCGAAATAGGCGAACCAAGCAAGGCCGCTGACGCTGGTGTAGCGGATGGTCAGCGTGCCGCCGTCTGCGTCTTTGTCATACTCCGTGTTGGCGCGGTCCCAATAATCGCGGTCTTCGGAAACACAGGCGCGATAGCCGGGCCAGCCACCGGGATAAGCGCTGCTTTCCATGCCGGTGAGTTTGAGGGTAATCTCCACGCCCGGTTCCGCTGCGACGCGGAAATGGAACCATTGCGCAAATTCCGAGTCGCGGTCTTTGCGAATCGAAAGCGTTGCCGCTGCGCCGTTGATGGAGTGAACGATGATGTTGCCGCTATCGAAGGCGGCGTTGATATCTGAAATTGCCATGCCAGCGAATTAACGTGGGCGAGGCGGTTAGTCGAGCGTTGTTGCTGACTGATTTATGGCACCGTCACCGTCTCCCCCGATTTGCCGGGGAAATCGGCAAACAAAGCTGCTGCCAGCTTCGATGCAGCAATGCCCGGCTGTGCTGCAGGCGACGCGGCCCCCGCGCTTTGCACGGCGCGGCCTTCCCAGATCACCAGATTGTCGGCACGGCGGAGCAGCCGGACGCTGAGTGTTGTCTCCACGCGGTCTTTGTTGCCCAAAGCGCCAAGATCAAAGCCCAATCCGACGCCCACACCTGAACCATAGCTGCCCGTAGATCCGCCCACGCCAACCGAGACTGGCGAACGCTGTGCGCCTTCGGTTTTGCGCGCATTGACCGTAACTTCGGCGATCACATCGCTGTTATCAAGTTTCTCGCTATAGCCCGCCCGCTGCATCTCCCGCGCCACAGCGGCGAGATAGGGCGAAAGCGACAGGGCGTCGTTCGCCTTGGCAGGGGTCGCAATGTAACTGCCATTCCCGTAAACATAGCCATCGGCCAAACGGTTGAACCGCGTCACTTCCACAGGGCCGGTGGGGACGACGCAGGCGGCGAGCGTTAAGGACAAAGCAAGCGCGGAAATCAGCTGGAGTTTTTTCATGCCCTAACTCTAAACCTGCCCTGCAAAAGCCGCAATGGCGCTTGACTTTATTCGACGCCTCCCATAGTGGCGCGCCTTCAAATCCGGCCTTTAGGCCCCAAATTTACGGAACAATCCGATGAAAGTCGTCAATTCTCTGAAGTCGCTTAAGGGCCGTCACCGCGACAACCGCGTGATTCGCCGTCGTGGTCGTACCTATGTGATCAACAAAACCAACGGCCGTTTCAAAGCGCGCCAAGGTTGAGTCCGCACGGGTGATTCGTCACCCTGTGTTGATTACGCCAAAAGCGTTGATCGTAGCATTGACCGCCCCGATCCATTCGCGGGCGGTTTTTTGCTGTTTGGAATCGGCGCGATGACCAAAGTAAGCACCGTTGTTTTCGATGTTGGCCGGGTGCTGGTGCAATGGGATTTGCGGCATTTGTTTGCAAAGCTGATCGATGATGTGGTGGAACTTGATTGGTTCTTGATCAATGTCGTTACCCCCGAATGGCATTTTCAAACTGACGCAGGGCGCCCGCTTACGGAAATGCTGCCAGAGTTAAAGGCGCAATATCCGGCCTATGCCGAGCACATCGACGCCTATGCCACGCGTTTTAACGAGACTATTCCGGGGCCGGTGGCGGGGTCGTTCGAGATCGTTGAAGAACTGGCTGCGCGCGGCGTGCCGTTATATGCGATCACCAATTTTGGCGCAGAATTTTGGGAAGGCTTTCGCCCGACCCAGCCGATCTTCGACCATTTCCGCGATATCATCGTGTCCGGCGTCGAGAAAATGGTGAAGCCTGACGCGGCGATTTACCAACTCGCGCTCTGCCGCTTTAACCTTGCGCCGGGCGAAGCGATATTCGTCGACGATAATCTGCCCAATGTCGTTGCCGCGCGCGAGAATGGCTTTGTTTCACATCACTTTACCGACGCGCCAACGCTGCGTGCCGAACTGGCTGCGCTTGGCCTGTGTGGGCAATAGAAAAACTTGACGCTCGCACCCTTCCATTCGCGCCTTGTCTGTGCTTAAGCCCTCAGCAAATCTGGCATACTAAGGACGCATCCTCCCATGAATATCCACGAATATCAGGCAAAAGAACTGCTCGCGAAATTTGGCGTTGCTGTGCCAAAGGGCATTGCGGCTTTATCGGTCGAAGAAGCCGTAGCCGCAGCGAAGCAATTGCCTGGCCCGCTTTACGTAGTGAAATCGCAGATTCATGCAGGCGGTCGCGGCAAGGGCAAGTTCAAGGAGCTCGGCCCTGATGCCAAGGGCGGCGTGCGTTTGGCGTTCAACCTTGATGAGGTTGAGGCGCATGCCCGTGAAATGCTCGGCAACACTCTGGTGACGATCCAGACCGGACCAGAGGGCAAGCAAGTCAACCGCCTCTACATCACCGATGGCGCAGACATTAAACAGGAATTCTACCTCGCGTTGCTGGTTGATCGCGGATCAAGCCGGATTGCGGTCGTTGCCTCGACCGAAGGCGGGATGAATATCGAGGATGTCGCGCACGACACGCCCGAAAAAATCCACACGATCACCATCGATCCAGCCACCGGCCTGATGCCGCATCATGGCCGCAGCGTTTCAAAGGCGTTGGGCCTGTCCGGCGATCTGGCGAAGCAGTGCGCGAAAGTGCTCGGCGGATTGTATGACGCATTTGTCGGCACCGATGCTGAACAGATCGAGATAAACCCGCTTGCTGTGTGCAAAGGTGCCGAGGGCGACGAGCTTTTGGTGCTTGATGCCAAGGTCAGCTTTGATGGCAACGCTTTATTCCGTCACAAGGATCTCATCGGCCTCCGCGACTTGACCGAAGAAGACCCGGCAGAAGTTGAAGCCAGCGAATATGACCTCGCTTACATCAAACTCGACGGCAATATCGGCTGCATGGTCAATGGCGCAGGCCTCGCCATGGCGACGATGGATATCATAAAACTGAATGGCGAATTCCCCGCCAACTTCCTTGATGTCGGCGGCGGTGCGAATAAGGAAAAGGTCACGGCGGCGTTCAAGATCATCCTGAAAGATCCTGCGGTCAAAGGCATTTTGGTCAACATTTTTGGCGGCATCATGAAATGCGACATCATCGCCGAAGGTATTGTTGCAGCGGCCAAGGAAGTGAACCTGTCGGTTCCTTTGGTAGTGCGGCTTGAAGGCACCAATGTGCAGCAGGGCAAAGACATTTTGGCCAACAGCGGCTTGCCGATTGTGGCGGCCAACGACCTTGGCGATGCCGCGCAGAAGATTGTTGCCGAGGTGCGGAACGCGGCGTAAGGTTACTACATGGCCGAGAATGTCGAAAATCTGATGCTGGAGCACCTGAAGCGTTTTCAGGCGACGCTTGAGCGGATCGAAAACAAGATCGGCGAGTTGACTACGCGCCAAAACGAAACGCATTCTGCGGTTATCAGTTTGCGGCGCGATCAAGCGCAAGATGCCGAGGTTTCGGCGCATCTTCAGGTGCAGCTGGATGCAGTGCGGGAACGTTTAGATCGCATCGAGCGTCGTATTGAACTTACCAACTAAGCGTTTTTGACAAGGCGATTGCCCGGTAGCACTTGCTAGCAACACCCACTTGACGTTCACGTAAACGTTAAGCATAGGGCGCAAAGTATTTTAGCCTCCGGCTATACTGCCGGTTCGGTGATTCGATTGGAGAAGGAACAGTCCCATGAAAATCCTCGTCCCCGTAAAACGGGTGATCGATTATAACGTAAAGCCTCGGGTGAAGCCCGATGGCAGCGGCGTTGATCTGAACAATGTTAAAATGTCGATGAACCCGTTTGACGAAATCGCAGTCGAAGAAGCACTGCGTTTGCGTGAAAAAGGCGTCGCGACGGAAGTGATCGCGGTTTCCGTTGGCCCTGAAAAGGCGCAGGAAACATTGCGCACCGCGCTCGCCATGGGTGCAGACCGCGCAATCCTTGTGGTTGCCGAAGACGTTGAGCCTTTGGGCGTTGCCAAGCTGCTCGCCAAGATCATGGAAGAAGAGGCCCCAGGCCTTGTCATCCTTGGCAAGCAAGCGATTGACGATGATTCGAACCAAACCGGGCAAATGCTCGCTGCGTTGACAGGCCGTCCGCAAGGCACCTTTGCCAGCGCGGTCGAAGTGTCGGGCGACAGCGTCAACGTGACTCGCGAAGTTGACGGCGGTTCGGAAACGATCACGCTGAAAACCCCTGCGATCATCACCACTGACCTTCGTTTGAACGAGCCGCGTTATGCGTCGCTTCCAAACATCATGAAGGCCAAGTCAAAGCCGATGGCGATGAAAACACCCGCCGATTATGGCGTGGACGTGTCGCCGCGTTTGAAGACTTTGAAAGTCGCCGAGCCACCAGTGCGCAGCGCGGGGATCAAAGTTCCCGACGTTGATAGCTTGGTCGCCAAACTTAAAGAGATGGGAGTCGCATAATGGCCGTTCTCGTTTATGCCGAACATGACAATGCGTCGTTAAAGGACGCAACCTTGGCTGTTGTCACTGCCGCCGCACAACTCGGCGAAGTCCATGTGCTCGTCGCGGGCAATGCCTGCGATGCCGCCGCTCAAGCCGCATCGAAAGTCGCTGGCGTCGCCAAGGTTTTGGTTGCCAATGACGCGACCCTCGCCAATCAGCTGGCCGAAAATGTCGCGCCCTTAGTATCGGGGTTGATGGCAGGCTATGACGCTGCGTTATTCCCGGCGACGGCGCACGGCAAAAACATCGCCCCGCGCGTTGCGGCGTTGATGGACGTCATGCAAATCTCCGACATCCTTAGCGTCGAAAGCGCCGATACCTTCACACGGCCAATCTATGCGGGCAACGCAATCGCCACTGTGCAATCATCGGACGCCAAGAAGGTCATCACCGTCCGCGGCACTGCCTTTGCCAAAGCTGAAGCCACTGGCGGTTCGGCCTCGGTTGAGGCTGTATCGGGTAACGGCGATGCAGGCATCTCCAGCTTTGTCGGCAGCGAAATCGCCAAGTTGGAACGCCCTGAACTGACAGCGGCAAAGATCATCGTCTCCGGCGGTCGTGCGTTGAAAGACGGGGCAACATTTGAAGCCACGATCTTCCCGCTCGCCGATAAACTCGGTGCCGCCGTCGGCGCATCGCGTGCAGCGGTCGATGCAGGCTATGTCCCCAACGATTATCAAGTCGGCCAAACCGGCAAGATCGTTGCCCCCGAAGTCTATATCGCCGTCGGCATTTCAGGCGCGATTCAGCATCTGGCGGGCATGAAGGATAGCAAGACGATCATCGCCATCAACAAGGATGAAGATGCCCCGATCTTCCAAGTCGCCGATATCGGTCTGGTCGGTGATCTGTTCAAGATTGTGCCCGAATTGACTGGGAAGCTTTAAGCTTTTCCCGATCAGTGCTAGAAACACGGGGCGGTCAGCGATGGCCGCCCTTTTTCGTGCTTCAAAAGGGCAATGCTGATGTCATATCCAAAGACGCGCTATTCCACCGTTGCAATTTTGCTCCACTGGGTGATTGCGGCTGCCTTATTGTTTCAAGTTGTGATTGGCAGCGCGATGGAAGGGCCGCGCGACGCCACGCGCTTTTCGATCTTCCAGCTGCACAAGTCGGTGGGCATTGCGATATTTCTGCTGACGTTGGTGCGGATTGGCTGGCGGATCGCAAATCCTCCGCCACCTCTGTCTGAAACGCTGAAGCCTTGGGAACGGACACTCGCGCGCTTAACGCACCGCGCCTTTTATGCGCTGTTGCTGGCACTTCCCTTGAGCGGCTGGCTGATCGTTTCAACAAGCAAAATCGCGGTGCCGACGCGCCTTTTCGGCGTTATCGGATGGCCACATATTCCGGTTCCGGACGCTTTTCGGCGCAGCGTGCATGAGGCAAGTGAGCTTGGTCATCAGGTGTTGGTCTGGGGTGCTTTTGCACTGGTGGCCCTCCATGTCGCGGGCGCGCTTAAGCACCACTTCTTCGATTCAGACGCTGAACTTGACCGGATGATTCCAGGCGTAAAGGCGGGGCGGTGGCTTGAGCCGCGACTGGTTGCGATTGGCGCTGCGGCTGTTGGCTTGTTTGCCTTGGCCAGTGCCTATCCTTGGTCAGCCAACGAAGCTACTCTCACAGCTACGCCAGCACCGCGTGCGCCAGAACCAGCATCGTTGCCCGCCGCAAATGCGGAG
>JAYUOS010000021.1:0-63984 GCA_043760725.1 Sphingomonadales bacterium | reverse complement strand
GCATGAACGAGGCGCATGACGATGGCGCACAGAATAATGAGAGCGAACTGGAAATATCCGATCTGAACGCCTAGATTAGGGTTATAAAACGCAGCGGGGCACTCACGCTTTGCTTAGGAGATTGAAATGGGCAGTTTTAGTATTTGGCATATGCTGGTTCTGGGAATTGTTGTCCTGTTGCTATTCGGCAAAGGACGTTTTTCCGGCATGATGGGCGACGTTGCAAAAGGCATAAAGGAATTCAAAAAGGGCATGAGCGAGGATGATGCAAAATCACCGCCGTCGCGGATTGAAGGTCCAGCCCCCACCGTCATTGATGCTGAAACAACCAGCGAAAAACAGAAATAATCCCATTCAGGGTTTGATTAATGTTTGATATCGCTTCCAGCGAACTCCTCCTTGTTGCACTCGTCGCCTTGTTGGTGATCGGGCCGAAAGATTTGCCGCGAGTTTTACGCTATGTTGGCAATTGGATCGGAAAAGCGCGGCGCGTGGCGGCGCAGTTCCGCAGCGGTTTTGACGAAATGGTCCGCGAGTCTGAACTGGCCGATTTGGAAAAGAAATGGGCGTCGGAAAATGAACGAATCATGCGCGATCATCCGGCTGAAAAATATGACTCCGAACCGCCGCCAATGATGGCTGAGCTGTCGGCACCGGCAAAGGCGGCAAAATCGCCGCCCAAAACACCAAAGCTCCGCAAGCCCAAAGCGGATAAGCCGGTATGAGTGACGTTGACGACAGCAAGATGCCGTTGCTCGATCATTTGATTGAGTTTCGAAACCGCCTGTTGTGGTGTGTGGCGGCGCTGGCAATCTCGTTCGGCGTCTGTTTTTACTTTGCTTCGCCTATTTATGGCTGGTTGGTGCAACCGCTCAAAAACGTTGGGCAAGAAAAGCTGATCTACACCGACGTTTTCGAGGCCTTTTTTGTGCAGGTCAAAGTTGGGCTTTTTGCAGCGTTGATGGTCAGCTTTCCCGTCTTTGCGACGCAAATGTACCGCTTTGTCGCCCCTGGCCTTTATAAAAACGAAAAGATGGCGTTCTTGCCATTCCTTTTGATGACGCCGGTGTTGTTCGCATTGGGTGCGTCGCTGGCGTATTTCGGCGCGATGCCTGTGGCACTAAAATTTCTGCTGGGATTTCAGGGGAATGTTGGCGGCATCACGCAAGAAGCATTACCCGGTGTTGGTAACTATCTAAGCTTTGCCACGACATTCATTTTCGGTTTCGGCGTCGCGTTCCAGCTACCTGTGCTTTTGATGTTGTTGGAGCGCGCAGGGATCGTCACCCGCGATCAGCTTCGGGCCGGGCGGCGCTATGCCATCGTCGGCGCGTTTGCCATTGCCGCAGTGCTGACCCCGCCCGACGTGATTTCCCAATTGATGCTCGCGATTCCGCTGTGTCTGCTTTACGAATTCGCCATTTTTGCCATCTGGTTCACACAACGGCGGCGCGACAAAAAAGCCGAGACTGACGAAATCGCCACAGAGACCGAAGTGATCTAAATCGCTTTATCGCCAGCTTCACCGACCGATTCAATGTCGCGGCCAAGGCCCTTTACGGTATTACAAGCGGACAGCATCAACGATGCGGCGATTAGGGTTGCGGCAAGAACTTTGCGCATGGTCTTTTCCTCGGATGGTGGATGGTAACCGTAGTTGCCGGTTACTGAACCCCAGATGAGCCGGAAAGTTCCTTAAAAGCCAAACCGCGCAGTAATCCGGAAATCACGGCCTGCAAGCGGTGCGAAATCTTTTAAGAAGCTTGCATGACGCCGGGCGTTGACATCAAAGATGTTGTTGGCTGACACCGTCAAGCTGCTGTTATTATCCGCGCCAAATGGTTTGAATGAAAAGCTGGCGTTGGTCATCGTGTAGCCTTTCGTCGCCGTTTCAAACGCGGCTATCCGGTTTTGTCCGTCCACCCACTCAACCTCGGCGCGGGCGGTTAGCGTATCCGATTGCGCCTCCAGTCCGCCGAGCAAACGCAATGCAGGGATGCGCGGCGCTGGGCCGACGCTGTTAATCCGCGCGCGGGTGAAGTCGCCAACGCCATCAATGTTGACGGCATAGTCGCCCAATTGCGCAAGTTTCAGCGATGCTTCGATTTCGGCACCATAATAACGCGCGTTGGCTTGGCCGAATTGGAAAACCGGCAAATCATCCTGGATCGCGCCGGTTGCAGCTTCGAAAATGAAATCCTTGAACCAGCTGTGATAGATTGATGCCGATAGGCTGTACCCGTCGCCGCCGCCCCGCAAAGACAGCTCGACGCCGGTGGATTTTTCTTTCGCAAATGCCGGATTGCCGATTTCGAAGGCCTGTGTCCCAGCATGGGGACCGTTGGCGAACAATTCTTCGGCCGACGGCGCACGCTGTGTGTAGGAGGTATTGATCCCCACGCGCCAGCCTTGCGCGAATTCCAAATTGGCACCCAGTGAACCCGACAGGGTCGTAAAGTTGCGACGGTAATCAGGATTGCCCAAGTCCGCATCTGCATTAGCCGACAAGGTTGATTTCTCCACACGTCCGCCAGCCTCGGCGCGGACCGACCCAAAGTCGTAGCTTTGGACAGTGAACAGCCCGAACTGTGATGTTTGGCTTTTAGGCAAAAACTTCTCGTCGCCAATGATATTGAGGTTGCGGAGGAAAAACTGTGCGCCCACAGCGCCTTCCCAACCGCCCAGCTTTTGTTGCGCCAGTTCAAGTCGGCCTTCCCAGCCGTCGTTGAGGAAGGTGGTGCCGATTGCGCCAGTGTCATCGATTTCGTTGTGTTTATAGTCAGCATAGCCGCCGCGAAATTTGATCGCGGTAATAAAGCCGCTTACAGGCTTAATTTCACTGCGAAAATCGACGCGGGTTTGTTTGACGTCCAGCCGTACTTCTTCGGCTTCGACCGCCGGGTCGACCGAATAGCGAACTGGGACGCCATATAGGCTGTCATAATGGCTGATAGAGACGCCCATATTGCCGTTCGACGTAATCAACGCTGCGCCGCCTGCAACCTCCCAAGTTCGCCCGGCGCTGTTGGGCAATTTACCCCTTAGATCGGCCAAGGCCTCTGTATCGGGATCGCCGCTTGCCAATGCGGCTGCGCGCAACGCTGGGGTCAGGATATAGCCGCCGGTGCGCAGGTCGCCTGTTTTGGTATAGGTGCCGTCGAAATGCAGCACGATCTTGTCGCTTAACGGCGCATCAATCCGTGCCCCGCCAGAACGTTCATTCGCCGCGCTGCCATATGTCCCGATGCCATCGACGTGGATGCCTTCCTCGGGGATCGATCGCGGGATGCGGCTGTCGATAACGTTGACGACGCCGCCAATTGCAGACGATCCGTAAAGCAAAGAGGCTGGGCCGCGCAACACTTCAATACGGTCGGCAGTCAACGGGTTGATGACGACGGCGTGGTCAACGCTGGTGTTGGACACATCGAAACTGCCAATGCCGTCGGACAAAACGCGGACACGTTCACCTTGAAAACCGCGCAAGACGGGCCGCGAAGCATTGGGACCGAACGATGTTGCCGACACGCCTGCCTGATGCGAAAGCGTTTCTCCAATCGTCGGCTTCAATTCGCGGGTCAATTCCTCCGCGGTAAGCACCGACGTGCCGGATAAAACGTCTAGCTTGTCACGAACCAACAAACCGGTCACTACGATTTCGGCATCGGCGATATCATGATCGCCATGTTGCGCATCATCCTTTGGCGCTGCGGATTGGGCAAACGCTGTGCCGGAGGCTAAGCAGGCCCAGAGGGAACTGGCGAGCAGGAGTTTCGAGCGGAACACGTGCGTTTGCATGGAGATACCTTAGATTGGGCGATAACGTGAAAGTCACCTATCTCCAATGTGATAGTATAACAATAGCCGATTGCCAAAAATCGACGAATGGCATTTGAGTGGAGGCGAACGTACCTCGGGGACTCAAAGCATCCCTTGGGCCTATCAAAACCATGCTGGCTTGCGCCTTCGCCGTCGGCGCACTAGCTAATCACCCATGACAATAACAAACTCGACATTAGGCCTTATCGGCAACACACCACTTGTCTTGCTTAAAGGACCAAGCGCCGAAACGGGTTGTGAGATATACGGCAAATGCGAATTTGCTAACCCGGGCGCGTCTGTAAAGGACCGCGCCGCGCTTTACATTGTCCGCGATGCAGAGGCGCAAGGGACGTTGAAGCCCGGTGGGACAATTGTGGAGGGCACCGCAGGCAACACCGGCATAGGGCTTGCGCTCGTCTGCAATGCTTTGGGTTACAAGACGATCATCGTTATGCCCGAAACCCAGAGCCAGGAAAAAAAGGATACGCTTCGCGCATTGGGCGCGGAACTCGTTTTGGTGCCAGCAGCTCCCTATGCCAATCCCGGCCATTTCGTGCATACCTCGCGGCGCATTGCAGAGGAAACCGAGAATGCAGTGTGGGCTAACCAGTTTGATAACATAGCCAACCGCCGCGCGCATATCGAAACTACGGCGGAGGAAATCTGGACGCAGATGGATGGACGCGTCGATGGCTTCACCTGTGCTGCGGGAACGGGCGGCACGATTGCAGGCGTTGGCCTTGGGCTGAAAGCCAAGGATGATGCGGTGACCATTGCGCTGTCTGACCCGCATGGCGCGGCCTTGTATAATTTCTACGCTTGCGGCGAATTGTACGCAGAGGGCAATTCTGTGGCCGAGGGTATCGGGCAAGGGCGAGTGACCGCCAATCTGGACGGTGCGCCGATTGATACCCAGTTCCGCATTTCCGACGAAGAAGGACTGATCTGGGTCCGGCGCTTGCTGGGCGAGGAAGGGCTGTGTTTAGGGCTATCGTCCGGCATTAATGTTGCAGGCGCTGTAATGCTGGCCAAGCAATTGGGGCCGGGCAAACGGATCGCCACGATCTTGTGCGACACCGGGTTTCGGTATTTGTCGACATTATACAATCCCGAATGGATGGCGTCGAAGGGCTTGCCGCCAATGCCTTGGCAACTGGACACGCCCATCGCAGCAGCCTAATCAGGCGCAAAGGAGCATTTATGGCGAGATCCAATGATTCCGCAATCCAACGGCTACAGGTCGGTTTGGTTGGCCTGGTCGTTGTCCTGCTGTTCGTTAGCGTTGCAAGCATGATCCTTGACGGCGCAGACGATCCGGCGCGAACCGCAGCGGCCCAAGCCGCCGCCAAGGCCAGCGGTGCGCCAAATGGAAAAGATGCGAATGAGGAGCCATTGGTCGAACTTGGTGTGACACCAGTCGTTCCAGATCAGCCCGAAAAGCAAACGACCTTACAACCTGCGCCTGGCGCGCCGCAAAACTGAACTTACTAGCAATATGTGCAAGTTCCAATTCGGCTCAGTTGACCGGCGCATTGTTGGTGGGATAGCAATTCTAGCGGCAATCATTCTCGGCTTGCTCTGTTTTGGTGTTGTAAAAAGCGCACAGGGTAAAATCCGCCGCCCGACGCTACTCGTCATGTCGAGCATTCCACTGCAATGGGGTGAAGCCACAATAAGGCAGGTTGCCAATGGTCAGGCGCAACCATCGCCATTGTTCATCGCGTTGGCGAAGAAAAGCCGGCCGGTCCTGATCGACGATTTTCAAAAGCTGGGTCGCCCCGGCAAGGCGCCGTTGCTGCTGATTCAGCCGCGCGCGCTTGCGCCAAGCGAACTGGTGCAACTGGACGATTGGGTGCGAAAGGGTGGCACAGCGATTATCTTTGCCGACCCTGCGCTAGATTGGCCGAGCGACCGGCCACTGGGCGATCAGCGCAGGCCGTTGTTCACCTCATTACTCAACCCGCTCTTTCGGCATTGGGGCGTTGAACTGGCGCTGCCGGTCGCTGAACAGCCAAAGGTCGTGGCAACAACCGCAGGCGATTTTGCTCTGTCGCTTAAATCTCCCGGAATCTTGATTTTGCCCAAAAATGCAAAAGCCACCGCACGTTGCGAGATTCGTCCCGACGAGTTCATGGCGTATTGCGCCGTCGGTAAAGGGCGCGCTTTACTCGTCGCCGATGTCGATACGCTGCAAGATGCGCAATGGACCGATGGGGTGATGACACCCGGGACAATGGCTTGGTTGCAGAATGTCATCGATGTTTCTCGCGATAAAGCAACATTTCCGGATCATCTTTGGGAAATTGAGGGAAATTGAGGGAATGCATGGAGAAGACCATGAATTTCGGCAGTTTTCTGCGGAATTTGCCGACGATGCGATGTGCTGGATTGCATGCGAGGTAAAAAATAAATCAAGCAAAAACAAATTGATGAGTGAAGTTCTGTTCTTGTTCCCATAAAATCCCTCTATTCATCCATGATTTCCCTGATATACCCAGCTCATATCCGGGGTGGATTCCTGTTTTTGGCTTTTTCAGAGCCTGAGACGCAGAGGCGCATGCTTTTGTGATTGGTGAACCACGCCCGCAAGGAAGGGGTGAAGGTTCGTGTCTGCTCTCGTTGTCTATGCCGGTTCCGGACTATCGACGATCGACGGCAAAGCGCGCGTCACGATTCCTGCTGAACTTCGTGATCCTGTCGCTGAATCGAGCGGTGAGAATATCGTCTGCCTGCAACGCCACCCCAGCCTGCCATGCTTGATCGGCTTTGGCCGTGCCGAAAGGATGAAGCGGCGCGCGGATATTGAAACGCAGTGGGGCGCCGCTGTCGATCGCGGTGCCGATTTTGATCGTGAAGTCGCAGGCGCGGGAGCCTCGTCGATTTTTGAAACGGCGTTCGAGCCGTCGGGCCGTTTTGTGATTCAGCCGATGCTGAAACATTTTGGCAAGCTTGTCGAGCGCGGCTTCTTCTTTGGCGCCACCACCCATTTCATGCTTTGGGATCCCGAGGTTTTTAAAGCATCTGCCCCGCCCGCCTTTGCGCATGTCCGCGAAGAGCTCGATTACTGGCTGGACGAACATAAGAAGCGCAGCAAATGACAAATGCTGCGCCGCATATTCCAGTTTTACTGGATGAAGTGATTCACGCTCTGGCCATCACCCCAGGTTCAGATGTTGTGGATGGCACCTTTGGTGCAGGCGGATATAGTCGGGCTTTTCTGGCTTTGGGTGCGCGCGTTCATGCATTTGATCGCGACCCTGACGCGCTTGCAGCAGGTGCCGACCTTGCAGCGCAGAGTGGGGGTGCTTTGCATCTTCACTCTGCCTGCTTTTCTCAAATGGACCGGCAGCTGGCCGAAATCGGTGTTACACAAGTGGATGCGGTCGTCCTCGACATCGGAGTTTCCTCGATGCAGTTGGATCAGGCTATGCGCGGCTTTTCGTTCCAGAACGATGGCCCGCTCGATATGCGCATGAGCAAGGACGGCGAAACTGCGGCCGATTTTGTCAACAATGCTGATGAAGCCGAAATTGCCAATGTGATTTATTTATACGGCGAAGAGCATCGCTCACGGCGGATCGCACGCTTCATCGTCGCAGCGCGCCCTATCGAGAGCACAGGCGCACTGGCCGCCATCGTCCGCAAATCTCTCGGCTATCGTCAAGGCGCACCAAAGGACCCGGCGACACGGACGTTTCAGGCTTTGCGCATCCATATCAATCGCGAACTTGATGAGCTCAATCAGGGATTAGCGGCTGCCGAGCGCTTGCTGAAACCTGGTGGACGGCTGGCGGTGGTCAGCTTCCACAGCCTGGAAGACCGCATTGTTAAGCAGTTCCTGCGCGAACGCAGCGGCGCGTTGAGCAGCGGATCACGGCACATGCCGATTGTTTCCGCCGCGCGTGCGCCCAGTTTTCTGGAAGTATCGAAAGCCATCCGTCCGTCGGATGCCGAAATCGCACGAAACCCCCGTTCGCGATCATCGACGCTGCGGAGCGCAGTCCGTTCAGACGCCCCGGCTTGGTCATTGGAGAATGCAGCATGACACTCGCGATGAAAAAGCTAAAGAATTTTGGCTGGGTGGCGTTGCTGTCGGTCATAATTGTGTTGTTATATCCGATGTCGCTGAACGTTGGCGCGTTGCACAGCGAATTGGTCAGCACTGACCGCAAAATCATGGAAACTAAACGCGAGATCAGCTTTTTGCAGGCTGAGTTGCGGACGCGTGCAAATATGCAGCAATTGGCTGAATGGAATGATCTGCTTTATGGCTATGGGCCGCCGACTGCCGACCAATTTTTGGCTGGCGAACGCGCACTGGCTAACTTGGATGGCATGGGGCCGGACGTAAAGCCGGTGATGGTTGCTGTATCTGATATTGATGGCATCACCCCCGCAGGCGAAATTGGGCAGCCCGGTGCTTTTGCCTCAAAGCTGGCAGATAATGACGGCGAGAAACCTGTCCGTATTGCGGCCGTCAATGTTGAAAAGCGCGATTTTCCCGAAAAGGCAGTTGTCGGAAAGTCCCCAGGTCGTAGCGAGCGACTGTCCAAAATGGACGACCAATTGCTTTCAGACAATCTGCTGAAAGAGATTGAAAAAAAGGCAGCGCAGGAGCGTAAGCGGAGATGACCACATTTGTAGCCCGCCCGACAAACCGCCAAAGCGCCAATGCAGCAAGATCGGCTACGGCGTTATCGTTTTGGCGACTGCTTGTCCTCGCAGGCGTTTTTGGTCTGTTCTTAACGCTGATTATGGTGCGCCTTGCCACGCTGGCATTGTTTGAAGGCAGCCGGGCATACGGCGCGACGACTAGCAGTTATGTGCCGGTGCGCGGCGATATTACGGATCGTAATGGCGTGCCTTTGGCGCGCACAATTCGTGCGTATGCGATCTGGGTTAAGCCAGCGGATTTATTGAGTGATCGGCACAAGCTGGCGCAGGATTTAGCAGCTATTTTTCCTGACACTCCACAGCAAGAATTTTACGCCAAGCTGACTGCAAAGGAACCGGGCTATCTGCGCAAACGTGCTTTGCCCGAACAGGTTCGTCAGGTGCATGATCTCGGCGAAATCGCCATTGAATTCCCCCGCGAGGATGAACGGCTTTACCCGCAGCATGATCTGGCGGCGCATGTCCTTGGCTATGTGTCGCCCGGCGGCACGGGCGCTTTGGGCATGGAACGGGTTATGGATTCCAAACTACGCGATCCCAAGCTTCGCGGCGAACCCGTCGAGTTATCGATTGATGTGCGCGTACAGGCGGCTTTGGAACAGGAATTGGCGCGTGGCATGAAAAGCACCGAAGCTAAAGGTGCCGCCGGTGTAATCCTTGATGTGCGGACGGGTGAAGTCCTTGCGATGGCGTCGTTGCCCTCGTTCAATCCAAACTATCCCAATTTTGCCGATGAACGCACACAGGCGATTGACGTCGCGGCAGGAAAAACACCAATAGATCATCAGGTTAATGCCGTCACAAACCGAGTGTTCGAATTGGGTTCAACGTTTAAGCCGTTGACGGTTGCCGCGGCGCTGGATGCCGGGACAGTCCGAAATCTTGCGATCCGTTATGATGCAACAGCTCCGATTGAAATTGACGGCTTCAAAATTCGAGATACCCACCCGGCTGGTCGTTGGCTGAACACACCCGAGGCGCTGGTCCATAGCTCAAACATTGTGACGGCGCGTATTGCCGATAATCTGGGCCGCACAAAGATGGAGGCGATGCTTCGGACTCTGGAATTTGACAGGCGCCCGCGCATTGAATTGGCCGAACGTTCCAAACCACTTTGGCCGAAAAGCTGGGGCCGCGTTACCAATATGACGATAGGTTTTGGTCATGGCATGGCGGTGACCCCTTTGCATCTCGCCACTGGCTATGCCGCGATGGTGAACGGCGGCATATTCCGCCCGGCTACATTGTTCAAAGTTCCCGAAGGAAAAAAGATATCTGGTAAGCGCGTGTTCGCAGCAGCGACTAGTGCGCGTATGCGTCAATTACTGCGCATGATTGTCGTCGATGGCACCGGTAAAAAAGCCGATGCCAACGGCTATCGTGTGGGCGGCAAAACGGGCTCAGCAGAAAAGCCAGGTCGGGGAGGTTATGCACGGAATCTTGTCGTCTCGACCTTCGCAGCGGCTTTCCCAATGGATAATCCTCGCTATATCATCATTGCTATGTTGGATGAACCCAAAGGAACCGTCGAATCGGGCTTTCAGCGCACGGCTGGTTGGACAGCGGCGCCTGTGGTCAACAAAACGGTGATGCGCATCGGGCCGCAGCTCGGGATATATCCCGATACACACCGCGATGTTGATGTATCTGAACTGATGCCTTTGCTCTGGTCACCCAAAGGGGGCAACTGATGCTGCTTTCAGCGTTGATTAGCGACGCTGCGGAAGCGTATGCCGACTTGCGTGTTACAGGCTTTGCAATAGATCATCGGAAAGTTGCAGACGGCACTATTTTTGGCGCTTTTCGGGGCGCAAAGTTCAACGGTGAAGATTTTATCGCCGACGCCATTGCAGCAGGAGCTTTGGCCGTAGTGGCATTGCCAGATGCCACCGTCCTGGGGGCGCTTCATATCGTTTCAGATAATCCGCGAAAGACATTTGCACAGATCGCGGCCAAATTTTTCGCGCCTTTCCCCAAAAGTATCGCCGCTGTGACAGGCACTAATGGCAAGACATCGACTGCGGAATTGAGCCGCCAGCTGTGGAGGATGGCGGGGTACAATGCGGCGTCCATCGGCACATTGGGTATCACAACCGCAGACGAGCAAGTGCGAACCGGCCTCACGACGCCCGATATCGTGACGTTCCTGTCAAACATGTCCGGGCTATCGCGTGAAGGCGTAAGCCATGCGATCTTTGAGGCATCAAGTCACGGACTTGATCAATACCGCGTGGCTGGCGTGTCCGTGGGCGTTGTCGCCTTTACCAATCTCAGCCGTGATCATCTGGACTATCATGGTGGCATGGATAGTTATTTCGAAGCCAAAATGCGGTTGTTTGACGAAATTGCATCGGACGCGGCAACCGCTGTGATCTGGGCCGACGATTCTTGGTCTGAAAAAGCGATTGCCCGGGCAAAGAAGCGCGATTTGAACCTGATTACCGTGGGTGAGAACGGCAGGGGCATCCGCCTTATCTCGCGCAAGCCAACGCAATTGGGGCAGGACCTAGAGATCGAAGTTCAGGGCGAAATTTATAAAATCAATTTACCACTAATTGGAGCTTATCAAGCTTCAAATGCGCTGACCGCTTGCGGCGTGGTAATTGGCAGCGGTGAAAAGGCTGAGGATGTAATAGCCAACCTGTCGCGCTTGCAAACGGTGCGCGGACGGCTTGAGCGTGCAGCGATAGCCCGATCTGGTGCGCCGATATATGTCGATTATGCGCATACTCCAGATGGGCTGGATGCCGCGATCAAAGCATTGCGGCCACACACCAATGGCCGGTTGATCGTTGTGTTCGGTGCAGGCGGCGACCGCGACGTTGGTAAACGCCCGTTGATGGGAGTTGTTGCAAAAGATCACGCCGACATTTGTATCATTACCGATGATAATCCGCGCGGGGAAGATCCTACAGCAATCCGTGGTGCCATACGCCAAGGCGCGCCAGACGCGCTGGATATCGGTGACCGTCGCGAAGCCATTGCAAAGGCCATCCAAATGGCAGCTGCAGGAGATATTGTCCTGATTGCTGGCAAAGGTCATGAACAAGGACAGATCGTCGGCGACCGCATTTTGCCGTTCGATGATGTCGAGGTTGCGCGCGAGTGCATTGGATGACTGCATTATGGACATCGGACGAACTCTCGCGTGTGTTGGGAACTGAAGCGACAGATGACTTCTCATGCGATGGAGTGGCGTTTGACTCGCGTGAAATCGGCCCACGTGACCTGTTCTTTGCGCTCAAAGGCGAACAAAGCGACGGCCACCGTTTTATCGAAACCGCTTTCGCCAACGGAGCAGCTGGAGCGATTGTCAGCGAACCGGCAGGTGGCCCGCATATTTGTGTGCCCGATACGATGCGGGCCCTTCAGCAACTTGGTGTCGCGGCGAGAGATCGGGTTGATGCGAAAATCATCGGTGTCACCGGGTCGGCGGGCAAGACCGGGACTAAAGAGGCGCTGTTTGCCGCCCTTAACCGCGCGTCGTTCGGCAGAGCACACCGTTCGGTCAAAAGTTATAACAACCATGTCGGCGTGCCATTGAGCCTGTCGCGCATGCCATCAGATACCCAATATGGCGTGTTTGAAATGGGGATGAACCACGCAGGCGAACTTAGCGCACTGACGCAATTCGTCCGTCCACATGTTGCCATAATCACGACCATTGCCCCTGCGCACATCGAATTTTTCAAGGATGAAAGCGGTATTGCCGATGCCAAAGGCGAGATATTCGAAGGACTGGTGGCTGGCGGCACGGCGATCATTCCGGCTGATAGTCCGCATTATGTGCGGCTTAGGGAGAAAGCTGAGAAACACGCTGATCATATCCTGTCCTTTGGATTTTCCGCCGACGCCGATGTGCGTTGCGTCGATCATGTCGGAGCAAGCGACGGCGGCTCGCTGATTACAGCGCAGTTACCGAGCGGGATGCTGTGCTATTCATTGTCACAGGCAGGCGATCACTGGATTGCGAACTCACTTGCAGTGTTGGCGGCGGTTGAGGCAGTCGGTGCGGATTTGGCAGCGGCGGGTTTGGCGCTCGCCGAGTTGGGCGGACTTAAAGGGCGGGGTGCGCGTCATAGCATATCTGTAAATGGCGGTGCGGCATTGCTGATCGATGAAAGCTATAACGCCAACCCTGCATCAATGGCCGCAACGATCACGGCTCTGGGCCGGGTCAGCGCGGAACGGATTGTGGTTGTGCTGGCGACGATGAAAGAACTAGGTCCAAAATCGGAAGAATACCATGCCGGTTTAAAGTTGCATCTGGATGCCGCCGGGACCAGTTATGCACTTTTAGTCGGTGAAGAGATGGCTCCGCTCGCCGAGGCGTTGGCGCGAGACATTGCATGGGCCGATAAATTCAAGCATTGCGCCAGTGTGAAAGAGGCAATCTCTGCGGCACAAGATGTAATCCGGCCCGCCGATGCGATCCTTATCAAAGGGTCCAATTCAATGGGTCTGTCCGCTGTTGTCGACGCCTTTGTCGGCAATGCGAAGGGGTAAGGGAAACGGATGCTGTTCTGGTTGGCAGACTATTTTGACTATGCAGGGATATTGAACCTGTTCCGCTACCTGACGTTCAGGGCGGGGGCATCTGTCGGAACGGCTTTAGTCATCGGCTTGGTCATCGGCCCCAAATTCATCAGCATGTTGCGCGTGCGGCAAGGCAAAGGTCAGCCGATCCGTGACGATGGCCCGCAAACTCATTTGGCCAAGGTTGGTACCCCGACCATGGGCGGACTTATGATGCTCACTGCGATTTCGATTTCGATGTTGCTGTGGATGGATTTGAGCAACATCTACCTATGGGCCTGCCTAACGGTGATGTTGGGCTTTGGCCTTGTTGGCTTTATGGATGACTATGACAAAGTCACCAAGCGCAGCCACAAAGGCGTATCTGGCAAAGTGCGGTTGTTGTTTGAATTCTTGATTGCTGGCGTGGCGGTCACGCTGATCGTCTCGCAAACTGGCGGAAAGCTCTATCTGCCTTTTGTGAACGGACCGGTCGCTGACCTTGGCTATTGGTACATTCTCTTTGGCGCGTTCGTCATTGTTGCCTTTGGCAATTCGGTCAATTTGACGGACGGTCTAGACGGGTTGGCGACGATGCCAGTTATCATCGCGTCCTTGGCATTCATGGTAATCGTTTATTTGGTCGGGAACGCCAAATATGCCGCATATCTGGGGTTGCCGTTCATTCTAGGCGTTGGCGACCTGGTCATTTTGTGCGGAGCCATCGTTGGCGCTGGGCTTGCGTTTCTCTGGTACAATGCGCCGCCCGCGCAGGTGTTTATGGGCGACACTGGCAGTCTTGCCCTTGGCGGAACTCTCGGCGCAATCGCGGTTGTCGCGCATCATGAGTTTGTATTGGCGATTATTGGCGGGCTGTTTGTCGTTGAGGCCTTGTCGGTAATTATCCAAGTGTTCTGGTTCAAACGAACCGGCAAGCGCGTGTTTCGCATGGCCCCTATCCATCACCATTTCGAACAATTGGGCTGGCCTGAATCGACTGTGGTAATCCGCTTTTGGATCATCGCATTTGTGTTGGCATTGGCAGGATTGGCGACGCTGAAACTGCGATGATCACATCAGACGCCTTTCGTGGAAAACACTACGCAGTGCTCGGCCTGGCAAGGTCGGGCATTGCCACTTTGCGGACATTGGTTGCCAGCGGCGCGGACGTTACTGCGTGGGATAGCCGAGACGAGGCTCGCGTGCTTGCAGGCGAGGGCGTCGCGCTGGCTGATCCGATGGAGATCGATTTAGCGGGCTTTGACGGCGTGGTGGTGTCTCCCGGGATTCCGTTGAACAGCCACGCGATTGTCCAAAAATGCCGCGATGCTGGTGTGCCTGTGATTGGCGATATTGAACTGTTTGCGATGGCGCGCGCCAGCCTTCCTGCGCATAAAGTTGTTGGGGTTACCGGCACGAACGGTAAGTCGACGACGACCGCGCTGCTGCACCATGTTTTGCAATCGGCTGGAATCCCCACGCTGATGGGTGGTAACATTGGTTTGCCGATCTTGTCGCAAGAGCCGCTTCCGCCGGGCGGCGTCTATGTTTTGGAACTGTCAAGTTTTCAGATCGACCTGACGTATACGCTTAATTGTGACGTGGCCATTTTAACCAATGTCACGCCCGATCATCTGGACCGCTATGACAGCTTTTTGGACTACGCTGCGTCAAAGGAACGACTGTTCCATATGCAGCATGCGGATAAAGTTTCGGTGATTGCTGTCGATGATGATCCCTGCCGGATGATCGCTAGTCGGGTTCACCATCGGCTTAAACGTGTGTCGGCAAACGACATAACGGATCAATCTCGTTGGCCATCGTTGCAAGGTCCGCATAATGCACAGAATACCGCGACGGTTATTGCGACATGTGACGCCTTGGGCCTGTCTGGCTCGCAGATTGAAAAGGGGTTGAGTAGCTATCCCGGCCTTGCCCATCGAATGGAGCGCATTCGTGAAGTCGGCGGCGTGTTGTATGTAAATGACAGCAAAGCGACAAACGCGACCTCGACTGCTCCAGCCTTGGCGGCTTATCCAGCAATTCACTGGATATTGGGCGGGCTGGCAAAGACGAATGATCTCGACGCTTGCATGCCGCATTACAGCAATGTCCGTGCAGCATACACTTATGGCCGCGACGGACCGATGCTGGCCGAACTGCTGAGGCCCTACATGGCGGTTGTCGAACGAAAGACGTTGGTCGAAGCTGTAGGCGCGGCTGCTGCGGTGGTGCGCCACGGAGAGACGGTATTGCTATCCCCGGCCTGCGCATCGCAGGACCAATTCCAAGATTTTGAAGACCGTGGTGACACTTTCCGCCGTGCGGTTATGGCATTGGCCGGTTAGCTATGACACTGCCATCCGCTCCTCCGCAAATGTCACAACAGCCCAAACGGCCATTATCCACGCGCCTTGGTCGCAGCGACCGGTCCCCCTTAAGTGTCTGGTTCTGGGAACTAGACCGCGTATTGTTGTCGTTGTTCATGGTGTTGATCGCCATCGGTTTGCTAGCGGTCGCGGCAGCATCGCCGGCAACAGCGCGGCGATTATCGTCGGCGACCACCGACCTCAATCCGCTGTACTTTTTTTACCGGCAACTTGGTTGGCTGGCGCTGGCATTGCCACTAATGTTTGTCGTCTCCATGTATCCGCGTGAACAAGCACGACGTCTGGGAATTGCGGCTTTCGGGGTATTTATCGTTCTGCTGATGCTGGTTCCAGTGTTGGGCAAGGAAGTGAACGGAGCTCAGCGTTGGATCGGCTATGGTGCTGCATCGCTGCAACCTTCTGAATTTCTGAAACCCTTTTATGGCATTGCAATGGCGTGGGTTTTGTCTTGGCGGTTGAAAGATCCGACTTTGCCTGTGCGGATTATCACGATGGGCGTCACCGGACTGATCTGTGTTTTATTGATGCTCCAACCCGATTTGGGGCAAACGCTTTTGTTCAGCGGTATATGGTTTGCATTGATGATGGTGTCGGGCGTTCCGGCATCGCGGCTGTGGGGCTCGGCGATCGCAGCGGTTGCAGGTTTATTGATCGCCTATAATTTCTACTCCGTGGCTACGCAGCGGATTGACGCTTGGGTTTTTGGGACTGAAGGGATCACGCATGATAAGCTGGCGATGGCAACTTTGACCGCTGGCGGCCTAACCGGCGTAGGTCCGGGGTTAGGCACAAAGAAATACAGCCTGCCAGAGGCGCATACCGATTATATCTTTTCCGTCATCGGCGAGGAATTCGGCCTGATCGCCTGTATGATCATCGCGATGGTTTTTTTTGCTATTCTGGCCCGCGTGGTGATCCGTATGCTGGATGAACAGGACCAGTTTACCGTTCTTGCTTGCACCGCGCTGGTTGCACAATTTTGCGGGCAGGCGATGATCAACATGGCGGTCAATCTGGGGATATTCCCGTCAAAGGGGATGACTTTGCCGTTTATAAGCTATGGCGGATCTTCGCTGATCGCGCTCGCCATCTGTTGCGGGCTGCTTCTGGCTTTGACGCGGCGTAACCCGTATCTTGACCAGACGTCGTATATCGTAAAGGGCGGGCTATGACGATTTCCCGAAACTACATCTTGGCCGCAGGCGGCACTGGTGGGCATGTGATGCCGGCTTTTGCATTGGCCAGCGAATTAATGCTGCGCGGACACCATGTTGCATTGATCACCGATGATCGCGGCATGAAGATTCCGGGTTGTCCGGAAAAGCTCGCTCGCCATGTGTTGCCTGCTGGTCGTCCTGGCGGCGGGCCAAAGGGCTGGTTGGCCGCTGTGCAGGCGATCGCGCGAGGACGCGGCATGGCGCGCGAACTGAACCGTCATTTTGAACCCAGCTGCGTCGTCGGATTTGGTGGCTATCCGGCGTTACCTGCATTGCTCGCGGCGTTTGCAGATAAGATCCCCACGGTTATTCACGAACAAAACGCGGTTTTGGGCCGCGTAAACCGCTTTGTCGCGCCACAGGTTGGCGCGATTGCGACTGCTTATCCAGATGTGTTGCGAGTAGCGAAGCGTCACGTCGCAAAGATCACTTTAGTTGGCAACCCTGTGCGTGAAGACGTCATTGCTCTGCGCGATGAAACCTATCCGCCACTTGACGAAAACGGTGTGTTCCGTGTGTTGGTAACTGGCGGCAGTCAAGGCGCGTCGATCTTGTCAGAAGTGGTGCCAGAAGGTTTGGCGCAGCTGCCGCTCAACCTGCGCCGCCGCTTGCAAGTAACACAGCAATGCCGCGCAGAGGATATGGATACTGTCCGCAAAGTTTATGCTGGCCATCACATTCCCGCTGATCTGGCGACTTACATGGAGGATTTCCCCGAGCGGCTTGGTTGGGCGCATTTGGTGATTGGCCGGGCAGGGGCATCGACGATCGCCGAGCTGACCTGCGCCGGCCGCCCTGCGATATTGGTGCCTTTGCCAACGGCGATGGACAATCATCAAGCATTTAATGTCAAAGAAATGGTTGAGGCGGGCGGCGCACGGTCAATCCCGCAACATCAATTCACTTCTAAGGAACTGGCAAAGCAAATCCAGAAAATGGCGCTGTTACCGGGGGCATTGGAAAATGCCGCAAAGGCTGCGCGCAGTTGTGGACGGCCAACAGCCGTTCGCGATCTGGCCGATTTGGTGGAGTCTTTCGGTCGCGCCCCTTTGATGCACACTATCAAGCCGCAGACACAAAAACACACAGGTTTCGGCGGCGCACAACCCGCTATGGCAAAGGATATGAGTGCATGAAAGGCGTCGGTACCGACATTGGAACGATCCACTTCGTTGGCATCGGCGGGATTGGCATGTCTGGCATTGCCGAGGTGATGCACAATCTAGGCTATGCTGTGCAAGGGTCTGACATTGCTGAGGGCTATGTGATCGACGGCCTGCGCAAACGTGGGATCGAAGTGATGATAGGCCATGCGGCAGAAAACCTAGGTAATGCCGCCGTTATCGTAACTTCAACGGCAGTAAAGCGAGGTAATCCTGAGGTTGAAGCGGCGCTGGAACGGCGCATACCGCTGGTTCGCCGTGCTGAGATGCTCGCTGAACTGATGCGGCTGAAATATACCGTTGCGGTTGCGGGAACGCATGGCAAGACCACGACGACATCACTGATCGCGGCGATGCTCGATGCGGGCGGGCTTGATCCAACCGTTATCAATGGCGGCATCATCAACAATTACGGTTCGAACGCACGTCTGGGTGATAGCGACTGGATGGTAGTTGAGGCTGATGAAAGCGACGGCAGCTTCCTGCGTCTGGATGGCACAATCGCGGTCGTCACTAACATCGACCCTGAACATCTTGATTATTACGGCGATTTTGACAAAGCCAAAGCAGCTTACATCGAGTTCATCGAAAACGTGCCATTCTACGGCGTCGCGATTTTGTGCCTCGATCATCCCGAAGTGCAAGCAATTATCCCGCGCATCCGCGACCGGCGGATACTGACTTATGGCTTCTCCGCACAAGCTGATATCCGTGCTGACAATGTGCGGCACGAATTGGGCGGCAATACGTTTGACGTTGTGATCCGCGCGCGTGATGGCAGCAAGCGCGAGATTGCCGATGTGTTCTTGCCGATGTCTGGTCGCCATAATGTGCAGAATGCGCTGGCGGCGATTGCAGTAGGCATAGAGCGCGGTATGAGTGACGTGCAAGTACAAGCAGGCTTCGCCAAATTCGGCGGTGTCAAACGACGCTTTTCCAATGTTGGCACAGTGGGTGGTGTCACGATTATCGACGATTATGCCCATCATCCGGTCGAAATTCGTGCGGTTTTGTCCGCTGCACGTGAGGGAGCTACGGGCCGCGTGATCGCTGTCTGTCAGCCGCATCGCTATACTCGGCTGGAAAACTTGATGGACGATTTCGCCACAGCCTTTAACGATGCCGATGTCGTCTATATATCGCCTGTTTATGCAGCGGGTGAAAGCCCGATTGAAGGCGTCAACAGCGCGGATCTGGTCGGCAAAATTAAGCGGCGCGGGCATCATAGCGCTGCACAGATCGAAAGCGCAGAGGCGCTAGCAAAGGAATTGGCAGCTACCACACGCGATGGCGACTTAGTTGTATGTCTTGGTGCTGGCGATATCACCAAATGGGCTGCAGGCCTTGCCGATGCGATTGCGGCGGTAAAGGGATGAACGTTACCGAACTGCCCAAAGTTTCAGGAAAGCTGACGGCAAACGCGCCATTGGCTCCTTTGGTGTGGTTCAAATCGGGCGGCGCAGCGGACTGGTTGTTCGAGCCAAAAGACATTGCTGGCCTGCAAGAATTTTTGCGTGACCTTGACCCTGCAACGCCGGTCATGGCGCTCGGCCTTGGCTCCAACCTGATCGTGCGTGACGGCGGCTTCCCGGGCGTGGTCGTCCGTCTCGGCAAACCCTTTGCCAAAGTCGTTGCCGTTGAGGACACGATCCTCGATTGCGGCGGCGGCGCGTCTGGCATTTTGGTGTCGTCCACCGCGCGCGATGCGGCGATTGCTGGACTGGAGTTCCTGCGCTCTATCCCCGGCACAGTCGGCGGCTTTGTCCGCATGAACGGGGGGGCCTATGGCGGCGAAGTGAAAGACATTTTGGTCGATTGCGATATTGTGCTGCGTAATGGTGATTTGATGACGCTTTCGGTTGCTGATCTGCATTACAGCTATCGCCATAGCGAGCTACCCGACGGGGCCATTGTGATCGGCGCTCGGTTCAAGGGACGATCCGGCGAGCCGGAAGCGATCCAGACCGAAATGGACCGCATTTCTGCGTCACGTGAAGTTTCGCAGCCGTTACGTTCCAAAACTGGCGGATCAACGTTCAAGAACCCCGACGGATATAAAGCGTGGCAACTCGTTGATGAAGCAGGCTGTCGCGGACTTCAGATCGGCGGCGCGCAGGTTTCGGAAAAACACACTAACTTCATGATCAACACTGGCGATGCAACGAGCGCTGACATTGAAGCACTGGGCGAAGAAGTCCGCGCTCGCGTGAAAGCAAAGTCTAGTATTGATTTACACTGGGAAATCCAACGCGTGGGAGTGACAAAGTGAGCAACCCAATCCACGTTGCAGTCCTTATGGGTGGCTGGTCTAACGAACGCCCTGTGTCGTTGATGAGCGGCAACGGCGTCGCCGATGCGCTTGAGGGGCAGGGTTATAAAGTCAGCCGCGTCGATATGGACCGCAACGTCGCCCAAGTTCTTGGAGGTCTGCGTCCCGATGTTGTCTTTAACGCGCTCCACGGCGTCCCCGGTGAAGACGGTAGTGTGCAGGGTATGCTTGACCTGATGGGGATCAAATACACGCATAGTGGCATGGTTACCTCTGTGATCGCTATCGACAAGGAGCTGACTAAGCAGTGTCTGGTCCCAGGCGGTATTCCGATGCCAAAGGGAACAATCATTGACAGCGAAAGTCTGTATGCGGGTGACCCGTTACCGCGTCCTTATGTATTGAAGCCGGTCAACGAAGGTAGCTCGGTTGGCGTTGCTATCGTTAAAGCCGACAGCAACTACGGCGACCCAATCTCGCGCGATGCGACTGGCCCGTGGCAGGAATTTGACAGCCTACTTGCTGAACCGTTTATCAAAGGCCGCGAACTGACAGTTGCGGTGCTGGGTGGCAAATCCTTGTGCGTCACAGAACTAAAACCCAAAAGTGGTTTTTATGATTTCGACGCCAAATATACCGACGGCCTGACCGAACATATCTGCCCCGCGGATATCCCCAAGGATATTGAGGATTATATGATGGAACTGGCGCAGCGGGCGCATGCATTGCTTGGTTGCAAAAGCGCATCGCGCACCGATTTCCGTTGGGATGATGAGCTTGGCCGTGACGGTGTATTCGTGCTCGAAACCAACACCCAGCCGGGAATGACGCCGTTGAGCCTTGTGCCAGAACAAGCGAAACACATGGGGATCAGCTACGCAGCATTGGTCGATATGCTGGTAAAGGAAGCGCTGTTATGATGGGAAAAGTGGCATGAGCGGGGCAGTTGTTCGCAGGGGAAAAGCTGCACCGCGCACGCGCAAGAAACCGACGCGCAAAACCGTGCGTCAGACCAGCTGGTTTGACCGGCTGCTGCAGGCGCTGCCGTTTACGCAAATCGAAGTGCAGCGCTTTTTGACTTGGGTGATATTGGGAGTGTTGCTGATTGCCGCGTTGCTGGTCGCAAACTTGTTTGGTGTGCCGCAATCCGCCTATCGGCAATATGGAGAATTGACCGCAAAGGCCGGTTTTAAGGTTGAAGATATCGAAATTGTCGGTACGCGCCGCGTCGATCAGATGAAAGTCTATGATATCATTTTGGAACGCGCAAAAGGGCCGATTTTGCTGGTCGATATCGATGCGATCCGTAAGGATTTGAGCGAATATGGCTGGATCAAGGACGTCCGTATTTCGCGGCAATTGCCTACCAAATTATATGTCGAAATCACTGAGCGCAAACCGGTGGCAGTGTGGCAGCATGAAGGTCTTTATAAACTGCTGGACGATGAAGGTGAAGTGCTCGACAGCATAACGGAGAGCCAGATTGGCTCAATGCCATTGGTGACCGGGGCCAATGCCGACAAGCAGCTGGTCGCCTTGCGCGATCTGTTGGACAAAGCGCAATCGCTGAAAAGCCAAATCGCAGGTGCTACCTGGGTCGGCGACCGCCGTTGGGATTTAAGATTTCGCACTGGTGAGACGCTTGCTCTGCCAGAAGGCGACGAGCTGGCGGCGCAGGCACTGGTTAACTTCACACGAATGGACGGCATTCACCGGTTGCTTGAACGCAACATTATTCATTTCGATCTGCGTGACCCCGACCGCATGTATATGCGCGAAGCGCCCAAGGCGAAGCCTATAGAATTGAAATCGGAAGCTGCCCCGAAAAAAACCACAAAAGCGCAAGGGGCTGCTTGATGGTTGCCAAGTTCGAGAAAATTATCTCGGCACTCGATATCGGTTCATCGAAGGTGTCTGCTCTCATCGCCGGTGTCGGCGATGATGGCACGCTGACGGTGCTCGGCAGCGGCCAGCGTGAAAGCAAAGGCGTGACGCGGGGCTGCGTCGCTGATATCCAGCTTGCGGAACTGTCGGCCCGGCAAGCAGTCGAGCAGGCAGAGCGGATCGCAGGAACCAATATCGAGCGTGTATGGCTGGGGATGTCAGCAGGTGGGCTCGATAGCCAATTGGCCCCGGCAGAGATTGATTTGGGCGGGGACCGGATCGAGCAGGTCGATATTGATGATCTGTTGATGGCCGGGCGTGCCAATATCGATCCGCGCGGTAAAACGCCGCTGCATATCAGTCCAACGCTGTATTCGATTGATGGGGTCGGAGGCGTGGCAAGTCCGCTGGGGCTTTATGCCGACCGGTTGGGTGTTGATATTCATGTCGTTTTGGCTGAACCAGCGCCGGTTCGCAATCTGGATATGACGGCGCGCGCAGCGCATCTTGGTGTGGAAGCGGTCGTTGCGGCGCCATTGGCAGCAGGACTTGCTTGCTTGACCGCTGAGGAGCGCGAACTGGGCGTGGCGCTGGTCGAAATGGGCGCTGCGGTTACCAATGTTTCGGTATTCGTCGGCGGGATGCTTGTCGGCCTGCACACGCTGAATCAGGGTGCCGCAGATATCACTGATGATATCGCCGCAACCTTTGGCTTGCGCAGAGCAGAGGCGGAACGGTTGAAATGCCGCGACGGTTCGGCTCAGTCCAACCCACGTGATCATCAGGATGTGTTGGATGTCAACGATCCAGAGGACAATAGCGGCCAAGAGCGTCCGAAAATCACCCGCGCGCAATTGAACTCGGTCATATGTCAACGCGTCGATCCCATAGTTGCCGATATTGGCAAGGCGCTAACGGGTCTGGGGTTCTCCGCTCCTGGCAAGCACCACGTTGTTTTGACGGGCGGGGGAGCAGAGTTGAAAGGTCTTGCAGATCAAATGCAGGCAGCTTTGGGCCGGACGGTGCGCGTTGGCCGACCCGGCGGGCTGGTCGGTTTGCCAGAGGCACACAGCGGCCCTGCCTTTTCGACGCTGGCTGGATTGATTATTTATGCACAGTCAAACCCGATCGATCTCAAACTGGGTTTGGGCGTCGATGATCCTGGTCATGCAGGTGCTAAACCTGGCGTAATTGCGCGAATTCTGCAGATCATTCGAGAAAATTATTGATCCGATGTAAACGCAGGTCACATGACTAGCCTGTGGGTAACTTTTGGTCGTTTTGTGGATAAAAATATGCAAAAGGTATGTCAGTATTCGAACAAGCCGTTTGTTGGCGAGGGAGCACATAAGACATGAGCATCAATATTGGACCTCCGGTTGTTGATGAACTGAAGCCAAAAATTGCGGTAATTGGAGTTGGCGGCGCAGGCGGAAATGCGATTGCTAACATGATCAATGCCCGTGTTGAAGGCGTTGACTTCATCGTGGCCAATACTGACGCGCAAGCGTTGAATTCGTCACCCGCAGAATTCCGCATTCAATTGGGCCCGGATATCACGCAAGGCCTTGGCGCGGGTTCGCGGCCCGAAGTCGGTCGCGCCGCTGCCGAAGAAACGCTGGAATTGGTCAAGCAGGCGCTGAGCGGAGCACATATGTGCTTCATCGCAGCTGGCATGGGCGGAGGTACCGGCACTGGTGCGGCCCCGGTGATTGCGCGTGCCGCCCGCGAAATGAATATCCTGACTGTCGGTGTTGTTACAAAACCGTTTCTGTTCGAAGGCCAGCGTCGCATGCGGTCTTGCGACGCAGGGATTGCTGAACTGCAAGAGCATGTCGACACGCTGATCGTTATTCCCAACCAGAACCTGTTCTTGGTCGCCAATCCGAACACGACTTTTAAAGAAGCTTTTTTGCTTGCTGACGAAGTGCTGCAACAGGGCGTCCGCGGGATCACTGACCTGATGGTTATGCCGGGCCTTATCAACCTCGATTTTGCCGATGTGCGTTCTGTGATGCACGAAATGGGCAAGGCAATGATGGGCACAGGCGAAGCTGAGGGCGACGGGCGTGCGCTTGAGGCCGCTGAACGCGCGATTGCCAACCCATTGCTCGACGGCGTGTCGATGAAGGGCGCCAAGGGCGTTATCATCTCGATTACTGGCGGCGAAGACATGCGCCTGATGGAAGTCGACGAAGCCGCTAACCATATCCGCGAACTGGTCGATCCCGATGCGAACATCATCTGGGGTTCGGCGTTTAACGATAATCTGAACGGTAAAATCCGCGTGTCTGTGGTTGCGACGGGAATTGATCAGGATACATCATCATCAGCCCAGCCTGCGCGTTCGTTCACTTTCGACCAAGTTTCGCGACCGTCGCCGGTGTTTACGCCCGAGCAGATGGTCGATGCCGAACCTGTTGTTGAAGCATCCATCGAGGTTGAAGAACCAACAGGATATGTGTCAGCCGAAGAAAATCACGCTGTCGAGGAAGATGATGCGTTAGTTTTAGGCGAAGCTGAAGCCGATGGGGGCAATGCAGACGATGATGACTTGCTCGAACTGGGCGAAGCGCATGTTGATGAAGACGCGACAGGGACTGGTGCTGCTCTAGCAGGAGCACCGGAAGGCTCCGGGCTTATTCCGCGTTCTTATGAAGATACATCGGATATGCCGAGCGAGCCTTCATCGCCAGCGCCGCGTGTTTCTACCTCTGGCGGCACATTGTTTGAACGGATGACCAGTCTATCACGCGGTCTTTCGCGCGGCGATGAAGAGGAAGAGGATGACAATGCGTCACCCGGCCTCAACATCCCCCGTTTTTTGGATCGACAAAGCAACAACTGAGCCTGTTTGAGGCGGGTATCGTAAAATAAACGCTGTTGGTCGGGCGCTAGAAACGTTTGGCCGACAGCAACAGTGCTTTGTTTTGCATATTGACCTGCGCGATACCATTAGGGACTGCATGAAGGTAACATTGTTACATATGGGCTTGGCCGTATTTTTGGCTGACCCTGCCAGTGCATTTGCGATGCAGGACACCGACGAAGCGCCGTTGGATGCGTTGGATACGGGTGTGCCAAAGCCGCCTGTAATTAAACAAGAGCCCGCAGGGGCGGCGGAGTTGCGCGATGCCGTGCGGCGGATTGCACAACGTCCTACCGACAGTTTCGCCTTAACCGATGCAGGCTATGCCGCCATCAAATTGGGTGACTATGACGCCGCGTTCAACTTCTTCACAAAGGCAAATGCCATTCAGCCTGGCGATGCTCGGATAAAATCGGGACTCGGAATAGCGCAGGTCCGGCGGGAAAATCCGTTTGAAGCGCTCAGCTTGTTTGATGAAGCGGTGCGATTGGGCGCAAGCGAGCGCAGCTTTGCTATGGATCGCGGACTGGCGTTTGACCTTTTGGGGAATTTTGAACGGGCTGAGCGCGACTATGTTTTGGCCGAATCCTATGGTGTCAGCGATGAAGTGACGTTGCGCCATGCCATCTCGTTGTCGCTTGCAGGTCGCAAAGATGAAGCTGATCGCAAGCTAATCCCGATGTTGCAAAAGGAGAACCCCGAGGCTTGGCGCGCGCGCGCTTTGATGCTCGCTGCGCGCGGCGATGCCAAGGAAGCGGGCAAAATCGCATCCGGTTTTCTGCCCGAACGTGAAGCAAGGCGGATGGATGGTTATTTCCGCAGTATGACACGGCTGACAACGGCGCAACAGGCCGCTGCCATGCATTTCGGGCATTTCCCCATTGGCTCCGATATTGGTGAAGACAGTGACGCTGTGCGGACACTTGCGACCGCGACTGGCGCAAAGCCTCAGTCCAACGGGGGGGATTCGCGGTTGATTCCATCGGGCCAACCACTCGGCACCAAAGTCGCAGCGGTAAAAATCGATAAACCCGCAACGATCGCTGCAAAAGGTAAAAAGCCAAAGGCGCCCAACGCAGAATTTGCCACGACATCTGCGCAGCAAGCCGTTGATTCCGCAGCGCGGGCGAAGGTGACGACGGTAATAGGCACACAGTTGCCGCCTCCCGAAGCGGCACGACCACCCGTTAGAATCGCGCTGCCGGCGCTTGCACAGCCGAAAATTGAAGCGGCGGAACTTCCTGCCACCGGCCCCGCTGTGTTGACTAAAGTCGCCGAACTGCCCGTCGCAAAGAACGATCCTATTGCAATTGTGGCTGACAAACCTGTGGATCCGATTGTTATCCCTGCCGCTGATCCGCCATCGGCGACGATCGAGGCGCCGGTAATTTTTGATACCAAGATAGCTGAAAAAGGTCCCATCGGCCCGGGGTTTGAAAGCGTCGACCCAAATAAAGCAATCGTGGAGACACTGCCTGCTGGAGGTTCTGCAGCGGCTACTCAGCTGATACAACAGCCCGTTTTAGACGTGCCAACGCCTGTCGCCAACGCTCCCGAAAAAAGCTTTGATCTTGGCGCGTTGGTCGAATCTATTGAAGTGCCCGAGGACGAAAAACGTCCGTCTGTGGCTCCGGTTGATTTGAAAAAGATCAAGACGTCTGCGCCCAAAACGGACGCAGCCAGCACTAAGACAGACGTAGCAACAAAGACGGTTAAGCAGCCTGCATCCGGGCCGCGCATTTTTGTTCAAATCGCTACTGGCGGCGATGCTGCCGGGCTAGGTTATGACTATCGCCGCATGGCAAAGAAAAACGCGGCACTATTCTCCGCCCAAAATGGCTGGACGTCTCCATGGGGCAAAACCCGCCGCTTGTTGGTCGGTCCTTTCTCTGATTTGAAGTCAGCAAAGAAATGGGAAGCCGATTTTCGCAAGGCAGGGGGCAATGGTTTTGTTTGGCAAAGCGACAAGAACGCTGAGCTCGAAAAGCTGAAAAGCAAATAGGCGCTGGCGAAAATGGCGCTGCCAGTGCAAGGGCAAACGGTATGACCGTGCGCGCCTCCTTTGCTTGCAACCCTGAAACCAGCCGTGGACGGCAACATGCCGAACCAACCGGCGAAAGTCGCGGGCCTCGCAATATTTTCCAACGCGACCGCGACCGCATAATCCATTCGATCGCCTTTCGCCGGCTTCGCCATAAAACGCAGGTTTTCATTTCTCCCGATGGCGATCATTGCCGTGTCCGGTTGACGCATAGCCTTGAAGTCGCACAAATTGGCCGGACAATTGCCCGTGCTTTGGGTCTGGATGAGGATTTGACCGAGGCATTATGTCTTGCCCATGATATCGGTCACCCGCCTTTTGGACATGCCGGTGAAGATGCGCTGGCGGCGGCCATGGCGCCATATGGGGGCTTTGATCATAATGCACAGACATTGCGGACGCTGTCGCAGCTGGAATCTCCTTATCCATTGTGGCCGGGATTGAACCTGAGTTGGGAACTGATGGAGGGCCTTGCCAAACATAATGGCCCCGTCAGCGATCCGCATTGGGCCCTTGCCGAGGTTGACGCAGCATTCCCGCTTGAGTTGCGGCAATTTGCTTCACTAGAGGCGCAGATTGCTGCCGTTGCGGACGATATCGCTTATGATAACCATGACATTGATGATGGGATCAGAGCTGGGCTCCTGACGCTTGATCAACTGCGCGGACTGCCCTTTATCGACATTCGTTGGCAGGGCATTGCCGACCGCTATCCGGGAGCGAAGCACGAGACATTGCTTCGCGAACTGGTGCGTGAGCAAATTGGTGTGATGGTAAACGATGTCATTGAAACGACCCGCGCGCAAATCGCTGATTTGGGTATCGAAACCGTCGCAGATGTTCATACGGCTGATCGCACTATAGGTGGATTTTCGACCGAATTGGCCGCGCGCGAAAGGCAGTTGAAGGCCTTTATGTACACAAATCTTTATCATCATCCGACTCAAGTCGCGGCTGCGGAAAAGGCGCAGGTGATCGTTTCGGATCTGTTCGCGGCGTATTCGTCAGACATTGCTTTGCTGCCCGACGATTGGCGCGCGAACTTACCATCGGGCGAACCGTGGCGCAGTCGGCATATCGCTGATTTCCTCGCCGGCATGACGGATCGTTTTGCGATGACCAGCCACAGCGCCATCTTTGGGAGCAAAGCATGAAAAGCCGGATAGTTATTGCCGGAGGAACTGGCCTGATCGGTAAGCAGGTTGTGGCGGAGCTATCTGGCTTGGCGGTTGTTGACACCCATATGCTTCTCCGCACGATTTCGGCAACACCGTTCACAGGGACAAGACAGCATGTTGCAGCGACCGATACGTGGTCTTCTATTGTCCAAGATCTCAAACCACAGGTCGTGATTTGCACATTGGGCACAACGATGAAGGTCGCTGGGTCAAAAGCTGCCTTTCGTGTGGTTGATCATGATCTGGTGCTGGACATTGCAAACGCAGCGCGCGCGGTCGGTGCCCAGCAGTTTATCTGCGTGTCGTCGGTGGGTGCTTCTGCCCAAAGTGCAAACGTTTATCTGCAAACCAAAGGCGACGTTGAAGAGGCTCTGCGTGCGCTTGATTTCGACCGGTTGGACATATTACGGCCCGGATTGCTGACAGGCGGTAAGCGCACAGAAAGCCGCCTAGGCGAATCATTCGCATCATTAATCAGCCCGTTTTCCGACGTGTTGATGCTGGGTCGTTTGACAAAATATCGTTCAACGCCATCGGACCGCGTCGCGCGTGCTATCGTCACGCTGGCGCTGGGCGGTGGCTATGGGTGCTTTATCCACGAAAATGACTCAATCAGCGCGCTCTCTGGTTGACTCTATCTTTGGCGCGCGCCAATGCGAACTAGTCGCTGACGAAGTGGGAGAGCGCATTAGATTTGCTAATGCCGCCGAAGGAGCAACCGCCCCGGAATCTCTCAGGCAAAAGGACCGCTTTGGCTTTTGCGACACTCTGGAAAGAGTCCGCCTACGCTTCGGCTATGGCGGACCGCCGAAGGGGTAAAGCTCTCAGGTATCCGTGACAGAGGGGGCAGGCAGCGTAACCGCTGACTGAACCTGTGTGCGGAGAATTTGATGAGCGATGATACCGAAATTCTCGAATTGCCACTGGGCGATTGGCACCGCGCCAAATCGGCGCGCATGGTCGCGTTTGCGGGCTATGCCATGCCGATCCAATATGAAGGCATCATGGCCGAACATCTGTGGACCCGTGAAAACGCTGGGCTGTTTGATGTGTCGCATATGGGGCAATTGATCCTGTCTGGCGATAATGTGGCAGAGGCGCTGGAGGCGATTGTTCCCGGCGATATCTCTGCTTTGAAAGAAGGACGGATGCGCTATTCGCTGTTGTTGGCGCAGGATGGCGGCGTGCTTGACGACTTGATGGTCACTGCGACGCCGACCGGGTTGTATGTTGTGGTCAATGGCGCAGTGAAGCATCAGGATATCGCCTTTTTGCGCGATCATCTGCCCGCAAACATCGACACTAACCATTTGGACGATCGCGCGTTGTTGGCGTTGCAAGGTCCAAAAGCGGTTGAGGCACTGACACGCATTATCCCCGGCGTCGATCAACTGTTCTTTATGGAGGCAGACATTTTCCTATGGGGCGAAATTCCGCTTTGGATCAGCCGTTCGGGCTATACTGGCGAGGATGGCGTCGAAATCTCGGTTGCGGCGGAACATGTGACTGAACTTGCCGATGCGTTGTGCGCACAGCCCGAGGTGAAGCCGATTGGTTTAGGTGCGCGCGATTCGCTGCGTCTGGAGGCCGGACTGCCATTGTACGGGCATGACATGGACCCAAGTACCAATCCTGTTGAGGGCAATGCGTCCTTCGCGATTTCCAAACGTCGCCGCGCCGAAGGCGGGTTTCACGGGAGCGAGCGCATACTGAAGGCGCTGTCGGATGGTCCTGCGCGCAAGCTTGTGGGCTTTGCGGTCGAAGGCAAAGTCCCCGTGCGCGAGGGTGCGCCTGTGTTTGCAGGTGATACTCAGGTTGGCGTTGTAACGTCAGGAGGCTTTGCCCCCACAGTCGGCGCACCCATCGCGATGGGTTATGTCGCTGCCGCGCATATCGCCCGCGGAACGGCTTTGCAGGCTGAGGTGCGAGGTAAGTACGTGCCTTTGACCGTCACCAAAATGCCCTTCATCCCCCATTATTATCATCGCAGAGGAGTGAGCACATGAGCCGTTTTTTCACAGACGAACATGAATGGATCGACGTCGAAGGCAACACCGCGACCGTTGGCATCACCGATTATGCACAGAGCCAGTTGGGCGACATTGTGTTCGCCGAAGTGCCCGCGGTTGGCGCGACATTGTCCAAAGGCGGCGACGCAGCGGTTGTTGAATCGGTCAAGGCCGCGTCAGACGTCTACGCGCCGGTTTCCGGCATCGTCAGCGAAGGCAATGATGCGCTGGCCGATGACCCGGCGCTGGTAAATAGCGACCCCGAAGGTGCTGGCTGGTTCTTCAAAATCGAACTGGATGATATGTCCGAACTCGACGGTCTGATGGACGCAGCCGCTTACAAGGCATTTGTGGACGGGTTGTGAGATATCCAGCCATCCTTTTAATGGCGGTGTCGTTTGCGGTTATTTCCTGTGGGCGGGCTCCTTCGATGGCGAAGCCCGTTCTTCCCTCAGAGGCGCGCGCCAAAATTTACGATTGGCACGGTGAGGATGTTTTTGTCGAAGGATGGTTGGGAGAGTGCAAGGGATATAATTGTCATATCTTCGACACGCTGTCTGAAGCGAAAGTTGTAGCAAATGGTAGCCCTGAAACGTCGGCTTGGGACAACGCTATGGACGACAGTCTTAGCATTGGCAGTGCATTAAATTTCGATGAGGTTGCCGCTCCAATGCAATTCCAAAAAGTTCAGCTCTTCGGTCGATTAAGTGATCGTTGCCGCGGATTTCTCGGTGGTTGCACTGATCGAGTGCCAGATATTCAGCCTGCCGCAATTGGTCTGGCTGCTAACTACAGGAAAGCGAAATAGATGCGTTACCTACCCCTAACTCCATCCGACCGGCAGGCGATGCTTGCCACGGTTGGCGCAAATTCGGTCGATGATTTGTTCGTCGATGTGCCAGCAGAGGCACGGCTGGGCGGCCCGATTGCTGGCCTGCCGATGCATGCTAGCGAGATGGCGGTTGAGCGGCATTTTGCTTCGTTGGCACAGAAGAATCTCGCGGCGAGCGACCACCCGTTCTTTCTGGGGGCAGGAGCCTACAAGCATCACGTACCTGCAAGTGTCGATCACCTGATCCAGCGCGGCGAGTTTTTGACCGCTTACACGCCGTATCAGCCCGAGATTGCGCAGGGCACGTTGCAGATGCTGTTTGAGTTTCAAACGCAAGTGGCACGCCTGTTTGGTTGCGATGTCGCCAACGCATCTATGTATGACGGCTCGACCGCATGCTGGGAGGCAATCGGTATGGCGGGGCGAATTACCAAGCGTAAAAAGGCGGTGGTGTCACCGGGGCTGCATCCGCATTACGTCAATGTCGCCAAGACTATGGCGCGTTTTACCGGCGATGTGCTGGATACCGCGCTACCCACTCTGGATGCTGACACTGGGTTTGCAGAGCTGGTGGACAGTATTGATGCCGAAACCAGCTGCGTCGTTGCGCAATATCCCGACATATTGGGCCGCATTGGCGACATGAACGCGCTTGCCGAACGTTGCCATGCTGCGGGCGCACTGTTGATCGCTGTGGTAACAGAGCCTGTGGCTTTGGGGGCGATCAAATCGCCCGGTGAAATGGGTGCTGATATTGTTGTCGGCGAGGGGCAATCGATCGGCGTTGGCCTGCAATTTGGCGGGCCTTATGTTGGGCTGTTTGCCTGCAAAGAAAAATTCGTTCGCCAGATGCCTGGACGTTTGTGCGGCGAGACTGTGGATGCGGAAGGAAAACGCGGTTTCGTTTTAACGCTGTCCACCCGCGAGCAACATATCCGTCGCGAGAAAGCAACGAGCAATATTTGTACAAATTCAGGTCTTTGTGCGCTGGCTTTCAGCGTGCATATGAGCTTGCTTGGCGAACGCGGCCTGCGCGATCTGGCGGCGTTGAACCATGCCAAGGCAGTGCAGGCGGCGGAGCGGCTGGTTCAGATCTCCGGCGTGTCGTTGATCAACGACAGCTTTTTTAACGAATTCACCTTGAAACTTCCGGGTAACGCTAGGGATGCTGTGCACAAACTCGCTGCAAAAGAGGTTCTCGGCGGGGTGTCGCTTGGGCGGCTGTATCCCGGCGTATCGACGCTGGAAAACGGCTTGCTGGTGGCGGTCACCGAAGTAGTGAGGAACGAGGATATCGAAACATTCGCGACATTGCTGCAGGAGGTCTTATCATGAGCACAGTAAACGCAAGCGGATGGCGCCCCGAAATGGTCGAAAATGACGTCATAACGCCATCGACATTCACCGGGAATCGCGCCTTAATCCTTGAAGAAGCGTTGATATTTGAAATTGGTGACGAACAGACCACAGGTGTTGATCTGGACGCTGCACCTACGGTGCAACCGCGTCTTGGCGGCCTTGAGCGCAATCGCGGCATCGGTCTACCGGGACTTTCTGAGCCTCAAACGGTACGCCATTACACTCGCCTCAGCCGCCAAAACTACGGCATCGATCTGGGCTTTTTCCCGCTCGGTTCGTGTACGATGAAGCACAATCCGCGGCTCAACGAAAAAATCGCGCGAATGAAGGGCTTTGCTGATGTCCACCCCTTGCAACCCCAAGAAACCGTCCAAGGCGCGTTGCAGGTTATCAACGAACTGGCATTCTGGTTGATAGAGCTTACCGGTATGCAAGGCGTGGCGATGTCGCCAAAGGCAGGCGCGCATGGCGAATTGTGCGGGATGCTGTGTATTAAGTCGGCACTGGAAGCGCGTGGAGAGGACCGCAAAGTCGTTTTGGTTCCCGAAAGCGCACACGGCACCAATCCCGCGACTGCGGCTTTTGCTGGTTTCTGTGTGGAGGATATCCCTGCAACACCAGAGGGCAGAGTGGATGTCGCCGCCCTTATGGCGCGGCTGGGACCTGATGTTGCGGCGGTGATGATCACAAATCCTAATACTTGCGGGCTTTTTGAGCGCGATCTTAAGACTATTTCTGATGCGGTGCATGCAGCTGGCGGCTATGTCTATTGCGACGGCGCGAACTTTAACGCGATTGTCGGAAAGGTCCGCCCAGGCGACCTCGGCGTCGATGCGATGCACATCAATCTGCACAAAACCTTTTCTACCCCGCACGGCGGCGGTGGTCCGGGCTCAGGGCCGGTTGTTTTGTCAGCGGCGCTCGCGCCATTCGGGCCGATTCCGTATGCGGCACGCTATCCCGATGGCAGCTTTAAGCTGGTCGAGGAAGAAACCGCGATGTTGGAGCATCCCGACACTTTTGGCCGCATGACAGCGTTCCACGGACAAATGGGAATGTTCACCCGCGCGTTGTCTTATATCATGAGCCACGGTGCCGATGGCCTCAAGCAAGTTGCCGAAGATGCCGTGCTGAACGCCAACTATATTCTGCGTTCGCTGGAGGACACGTTGGAGGCACCCTTTGCCGCCTCCGGCCCCTGTATGCACGAGGCTCTGTTTACCGATAATGGCCTTGCCGAAGGTTTCTCAACGCTGGACATCGCCAAGGGCCTGATCGATGAAGGCTTTCACCCGATGACTGTCTATTTCCCGCTTGTTGTCCATGGTGCGATGCTGGTCGAGCCAACCGAAACCGAGAGCAAAGCGGCATTGGACCAGTTCATTGGCGCATTGCGGTCAGTTGCCAACCGAGCGAAACTAGGGGACCCCGCGCTGAAAACCGCTCCGCATTTTGCTCCGCGCCGCCGCCTCGATGAAACTTTGGCAGCACGCAAACCGCAATTGGTGTGGAAAGAGCCGGAGCTGTTGATCGCGGCAGAGTAATTCCGATAAGGACAGTCCTTAGACGACAATTCATCAAAGGGAGTAAAACAATGAATCCACGTGCTATGGTCCAAACAATGATCTCACTTGCATCGGCTTCGCTTGGGCTAGTCGCCGCGCTGGCATGGAACGAGGCGATTAAGGCTTTACTTGCCGAATTGCACTTGGGCGATAATCTTGTGGGGCTATTCACCTATGCTATCGTTGCGACTTTGGTTGCTGTGGTCGTGCTGATCTGGCTAGGCAAGCTTGCCTCACGTATCGGGGGCGACGCCGCCTTTGAACGCGAAGCAGAAGGCTAAGCCCGGGCAAGGACTGTCCGATGAGGGACAATCCTTAGCTCGTCGTTTTTGCAGCCTCTTTGGCCGGTGCTACAAAGGGCTGGTCATAATTTTCTGGGGTAATGTCGATCCGTTCGATCCGCGCTTCAGGTGACCGCTGGCGAATGCGTGTTCCGGTGACTTCATCCATATAGCGTGCGGTCATCGTGTAACGTTCGACCATGTAAAAACCGGGAGCAGTCTCGCCTTCTTGTGCCTTTAGCGGTGCGTAGATGCGCGACCCTATCGAATCGGAAACGAGCTTTGCCCAGCGTGTGTTGCCTGAAGAACGCAGCACTTCGATGTCGCTGGGCAAGCCGTTGGCATTCACCCAAAAGCCGACATCAATCCACCGGTCTTCCATATTGCCCTGCGACATGGCGAGCACATTGCCGCCCTTTTGCTCCAACCCGCCCTGATCGGGCATCTTGATTGGGGAAGAGGACAATAGGATTGGGCGGCTCACCCCGCCTTTTTCGGCATAGCGCTTCACAATGGCGGCCGTGGATTCGTTTTTGCCGCCCTCACGGTCGATCCGGGCGAGGGTTACTTCAGCGACCATCCCGAAATCCTCGGCCCCAGCCAATGGCTTGTCGGCAATCTGGCGCATTCCTGCGATGGCCTTCTTCATATCTCCAGTGTCATCGGTGTCCGACGCCAGAATATACTCCAGCATCAGTTTGCGCAGATTGGCAAACGTCGCAACCCTTGCATGGCCTGCGGTCATCGCCTTTTCAGCGACATTTTCGTAAATGCGGATCGCTTCTTTGGGATAGCCGAGTTTAGACCGGCTGTCGCCGACCTCAATCTGAGCCACCATGACGCGGGCGTCGCTTTCGGGCAAAGCATCGCGCAAGGTATCGCGCATGTCGAGCACCGAAAGCCTGAACAGATCGCCTTCGCCCAAATGTTCGGCAATGCGGCTGGAGGCGCGGAACAGGTCAGATACTTCGATAGGATATTTCTCGCCATGCTTGCGATTGCGACCAACGGTTTTATTCAGCGTCGATCTTGCATCGCGGTAATCGCCGGTGATGAACTGATTTTCCGCATGCGCAAGCGCCGCCCGAATTTCCTCATCTGGCGGGCAGCCGCGGGCTATGCAATCCTGCCACGCCTTTTGCGTGTCTTTCAACGATTGTCCGATGACAATGATCTCGCGGTCGTTCTCCTCTGCGGCAATTGCTGGAACGGCGGTAGAGACAAGCAATGAAACCAATATTGCAGAGACGGGCTTGAACATGACTAAGGAGCTCCCAAAATCGAGCACATGAATGATGTGCCGCCTTACGGCTATGGCCGCCCGAATTGACAGGCGCAATCTTTGAGTCGACAAAGGGTACGGCACCGTCTGCGAACAACGTCAGAGGCCCTAGGAGAGACCATTTTATGCGCGCCATCGCCGACCTGATGACATTCGATGATTTTATCAAATATTGGGCAGAGGACCGACCAGACCGGCCCGCGCTGCGTGAAGATGATCGGCATTATACCTATGGGGAGCTTGAAAAAGCGACCGCGCAAGTTGTGGGCTATTTGCAGAATGCGGGCCTGAAAAAGGGCGATCGCGTGGCGTGGATCGGGAAAAACAGCGATTTGTATTTCACTTTGTTTTACGGCGCGGCGCGGATGGGCGTCGTTATGGTGCCGGTTGGTTGGCGGCTGGCCCCTGCGGAATGGGCGTTTATCGTTAATGATACACAGGCGCGGTTGCTGTTTACCGGGCCGGGGTTTGACGATGTTGGTAACATCCTTGCCAGCCAATTGGGCCACGTTGAAAAGATAATCCCGGCTGTGGAGGCGCGGATCGGGATCGCGGCGACCAAGCGGGGGGCGTTTGAACCAGCGGGCCCAAACGACGCGGTGCTCCAACTTTACACCTCGGGGACCACCGGCAAACCGAAAGGGGCTGTGCTTTCCAATCACAACTTGTTTGGTTTGCGCAAAAAGTCGGATGAGGCAGAGTTGGCCTACACTAAATGGGATGATAATGAGGTTGTCCTGATCGCTATGCCCTGCGCCCATATTGGCGGAACGGGCCTTGGGATCATGGCGATCGGATCGGGATTGCCGGGACTGATACTTTCAGAGTTCACGCCAGACGGCTTTTTTGACGCGGTCGAACAGGGCGGCGTCACGCGATTGTTTATCGTGCCAGCGGCACTCCACATCCTGTTGCAGCACCCGCGTTGCGTGTCGGTAGATTTTAGCAGCCTAAAATATATTCTCTACGGAGCGGCACCTATCCCGCTGGAATTGCTGCGGCAATGTATCCAAATGTTCAAATGCGAATTCATGCAAGCATATGGAATGACCGAAACCACTGGCACCATTTGCATGTTGCCGCCCGAGGATCACGATCCGGCGGGCAACGAACGAATGCGCAGTGCCGGCAAGCCGTTGCCCGGCGTCGAGCTAAGGGTTGTCGATCCGGCAGGAGACGATGCGCGGCTCGGCGAAGTGGGCGAGGTTTGGACTCGGTCGTCGAACAATATGATCGGATATTGGAACCTGCCCGATGCCACGGAAAGCACCATGACCGCAGGTGGTTGGGTGAAAACCGGTGATGCAGGCTATCTGGATGCTGACGGCTATTTGTTCATTCACGACCGGGTCAAGGACATGATTATTTCTGGCGGTGAAAATGTCTATCCAGCCGAGGTTGAAAGCGCGATATATGGCCATCCCGATGTATTGGAAGTAGCTGTCATCGGAATCCCCGACGCCAAATGGGGTGAGGCGGTGAAGGCTGTTTGTGTTCCCAAGCCTGGCGCGACGGTCGATCCTGATCATGTCATTGCATGGGCGCGCGAGCGGATCGCCGGTTTCAAAGTGCCGCGTTCGGTTGATGTTATTGCAGCGCTGCCGCGCAATGCGTCGGGCAAAATCCTGCGCAAAGATCTGCGCGCGCCTTATTGGAAAGGATATAATCGTCAGGTTAACTGACGTAACTTTATAGCGAAAGCTACACGAACGGCACTCGGGTTGCTGACGCCGCGCTGTGCTATTAAATAGTGTGAAAAGGGTCGCGGCATATAGTCTGTCTTAAGGAGCAGATATGGCAAATGGTGACCAGAATGCCGCGCAGGATTGGGTCGCCCGCCGACGGAAACGGCTGGCTACGTATGTCGAAATTGATAATATCAACGGTCCATTTAGCGCGGCTGACAAACCCGAGCGAATCGGCCTAGCGTTTTCAGGTCGTGGTATCCGCAGCGCAACGATCTCGCTTGGCATTACCCCATCGCTGGTTGGCAGAAACCGCTTTTCCGCGTTCGATTATGTCTCGACAGCATCGGGCGGCGGCTATTTCGGGTGCGGCTGCCTCTTCGGCGATAGGCCGCCAGACCAGCCTGACTGCGGCTTTGGGTCTGACATTCGCTAATGTGCGGCTTGGCTATTGGTGGGGTCACGGGAGCAAACGGCTGACCACTAATGATGAAGCGGCTGCGTCAAAGTCGCCTGCAATATGGCTGCGCCCCTTTGAAACATTTATCTAATTGTTCAACGAGATGACCTCGCGGTTTTCTCTTGATTATCGGCACTATTATTTGTCTGACGGCGGCCATTCAGAAAATAGCGGCGCGCTGGAACTGTTGCGGCGCAGGTGCAAATTCATATTGGTGTCCGACAATGGGCAGGATGCCCAGTTCCTTTTCACCGATCTGGAAATCTTCATCCGCACCGCGCGTATCGATCTTGGTTTCGAAATCTCGGTCGTCAATGAGGATGATACCGTTGAATATGTCGGACAAAAGGCTTCGCACCATTTCTTTAACATGGACGGCGCTGATTGGAGGTCAAAGGCGTCCGGCACCGGGGGCAAAGCCTTTGCGTTGCTTTTAAAGGCGAGGCCGATTTGCGACAAAAAAGGCAGGCAGGCCATCGGTTGAAGATGACGTTACCGCTCAGATAATCTGGGTAAAGCCACAAATTTTTGATGTTATCTCGGCCGATATTGCGTCCTATGCCGCCCAAAATGCTCCGTTTCGGCATCAGGCAACGATCGATCAATTTTTCGATGCAGCGCAATGGGAGAGCTATCGCCGTTTAGGCTATGAAATGGCGGCCTGCTTGTTCGCAGGCAACAGCCATCTGCCCGATATTCCGGTGATCAGGCTGGCAAAGCGCGAGGGTTAGCGCACTCAGCGTCCCACGCTATAATAATCAAAGCCCGCTTTGGCACCTTCTTCGGGGCGATAGACATTGCGCAGGTCAACCATGACGTCGCCTTTCATGGCGGCTTTCAGCTTTGCCAGATCAAGGGCGCGATAGGCATCCCATTCGGTTATGATCGCCACGGCGTCTGCGCCGTCGGCGGCTTCATAGGCGCTGCTGGTCATCATAACATCCGGCAAAAGCTTCGCTGCTTCGTCCATGCCTTCTGGATCATGCGCAAAAACTACTGCGCCTGCATCGATGAGTGTTTGGACGATAGCGATCGACGGCGCGTCGCGCATATCATCGGTATTGGGTTTGAATGTCAGGCCCAGGATCGCAACTTTCTTTCCTCGCGCATCCCCGCCTAGGGCATTGACAATCTTTCGCCCCATGGCTCGCTTGCGAAGGTCGTTGGCCTGCACCACAGCTTCGACAATACGCACTGGCGTGTCGTAATCCTGCGCGGTTTTGAGCAATGCCAGCGTATCCTTTGGAAAACAGCTGCCGCCATACCCGGGGCCAGCATGCAGGAACTTGCCGCCAATGCGGTTATCAAGACCGATGCCGCGCGAGACATCCTGAACATTCGCGCCAAGTTTTTCGCACAGATCGGCCATTTCGTTGATGAAGGTAATCTTCGTTGCAAGAAACGCGTTGGCCGCATATTTAATCAGCTCGGATGATCGGCGGCTAGTGAATAGGATCGGGGATTCGTTAAGGAATAACGGGCGATACACGGCCCGCATCGCGTTTTGAGCCCATTCGACATCGGTGCCGACAACAATACGGTCCGGGCGCTTGAAGTCGCCAATTGCCGCCCCTTCACGCAAGAATTCGGGGTTGGACACCACTTCGAAATGCAAATCGGGATTGGCCGCCGCAATTATCCGCTGCACTTCGTCACCAGTTCCGACAGGCACAGTCGATTTGGTGATGACCACTGTTCCGGGGGCAACGGCGTGGGCGAGTTCTTCTGCTGCCGCGTAAACATAGCTAAGATCAGCATGTCCGTCGCCGCGCCGCGAAGGTGTGCCAACTGCGATGAATACGGCTTCGCAACCATCGACCGCCGGGGCCAGATCGGTTGAAAACCGCAGTCGGCCTGCATCGACATTGGTCTTAACAAGCGCAGCAAGGCCGGGTTCGTAAATAGGCATGATATTGGCGTTCAGGCGCTCGATCTTGCTTGCATCCTTATCGATGCAAACGACATCATGGCCGAAATCGGCGAAGCAAGCGCCAGAAACCAATCCAACATAGCCCGCGCCAATCATCGCTATTTTCATTCTTGCGTCCCCATAACCCAGCAGATTTCTTCGCGCCGCTTTAGTCCGAAAGTGTACGTGCAGCAAGTCGAGCGCTCAGATATTACTCGATTTATCGTTTGACAGCAGCGGTTAAGGCGGAAACGTGCACATCGGGTTACGATTTGACAAAAAAGCGGCTGGAACAGGCGCGCCGCTTCGTCTAGCAGGCGTGCAGCTTCATTTGGGAATTATGACATGAAAAAGCTGGCTGTGATTTTGGTTGCAATCGCTTCGCTCTCTGGCTGTGCGGGGCCTGGCGCGCTTGGCGGCGCTGAAGGAATCCAAGTAATGTCCGAAACGGCGTTGCCACCGCCAGACCGTAGCGATTTGCTGGCGGAAACACGTCCCTATCTCATTGGCCCGTTTGATAAGCTAAAGATCGATGTTTTTGGTATTGATGAATTGAGCCAGAAAGAAGTTCAAACCGACGCTAGTGGCCGTATCTCATTCCCGCTAGCTGGCGTAATCGAAGCTGCCGGTCGCACGCCGGGTGAAATTGAGGAAGAATTAGAGGCGCGCTTGCGCAGTCGTTACGTCCGCGATCCGCAAGTGACAGTCAACCTTTCCGACACCGTTAGCCAAGTGATTACAGTTGATGGCCAGGTCCGTGAGCCCGGTCTGTATCCGGTAGTTGGCCGAATGACGTTGATGCGCGCTGTTGCAACGGCAAAAGGGACCTCAGAATTCGCTAAGCTGGACGATGTGGTCATTTTTCGCACGGTAAAGGGCCAGGACTTAGCGGCATTGTACAATTTGCAGGCGATCCGGCGCGGCAATTATGAAGATCCAGAAGTGTTCGCGAATGATGTCGTCATTGTCGGAGATTCCAAGGCGCGCCGCTTATTCAAGGATGCGTTGCAGATCGTTCCGTTGCTGACCACTCCGCTGATTATAGCGTTGCAGAGCAGCGGCAACAAGTGATCGTCAGTTGGCGGGGTCGCGACGCGACCTCACTATGTGTTTACGCGGGTACGCAGCTAAATAGCGGCGCTATAGATTTTTTATCTCTTTACGCGCGAAACAATGTGTGAATATACCGCCCTATAATGAAAGAGCGTTTTGCATCGTCGCTACTTATTCGACTTACGCGCCCTTAGGCGCGCGATGCTGCTTGGCTGCGGGCCGGGCACCCGCCTAAGGGTATTGCCACCGACCTCGAATATCAAAAGGCTTTACGGCCTGTTCCAAAATAGCAGCGAGCGATCATGATGTTGAATGACCCTTCTCGAAAATACCGATCCTTTCCTCAGGTCAATTTGCCCGACAGGCAGTGGCCCAACCGGACCATAGAAAAAGCTCCGCGCTGGCTTTCCACCGATCTGCGCGACGGTAATCAAGCGCTGATCGACCCCATGGGAGCGGAGAAAAAGAACCGCTTTTTTGACCTGCTGCTTAGAGTTGGCCTTAAGGAAATCGAAGTTGGCTTTCCTTCATCCGGCGCCACCGATTTCGATTTCATCCGTTCATTGGTCGATAGCGGGCGTATTCCCGACGACGTCATCATCCAAAGCCTAACCCAAGCGCGTCGCGATTTGATCGAAAAAACCTTTGAGTCCATGGCGGGTGCGCCGCGCGCTATCGTCCATCTGTACAACGCCGTATCGCCCGCGTGGCGCAACATCGTATTTCAGCTCGATAAGCCTGGCGTCAAAGCCATCGCCATTGAAGGCGCGCAAATTTTGGCGGAACAAGCCGCGAAATATCCGCAAACCGATTGGCATTTCGAATACTCGCCCGAGACGTTTTCAACCGCTGAGCTGGATTTCAGTGTCGAGGTATGCGCTGCGGTGATGGAGGTTTTGCAGCCGACTGCGGATAGGCCGATCATCTTTAACCTGCCAGCTACAGTTGAGGCCTCGATGCCGAACATCTATGCCGACCAGATCGAGTATTTCGGCCGCAACATCCCCAACCGTGAGGCGGTGGTGATCAGCCTACACACGCACAATGATCGCGGCACAGGGATCGCTGCCACCGAACTTGGCCTATTGGCCGGCGCTGATCGCGTCGAAGGCTGCCTGTTCGGCAATGGCGAGCGCACAGGCAATGTCGATCTCGTGACCGTTGCGCTCAACATGTACACGCACGGGCTGAACCCGGGCCTCGATTTTTCCGATATCGACGAAGTCATTCAGACCGTCGAGTATTGCAACCAACTGCCGGTCCATCCGCGCCATCCCTATGCGGGCGAGCTGGTGTTCACCGCCTTTTCGGGGTCGCATCAGGATGCGATTAAAAAGGGCTTTGCGCATCAAGCCATGCGCAATGACGAAATCTGGGAAGTGCCCTATCTGCCCATCGACCCAGCCGATCTGGGGCGAAGCTACGAAGCAGTCATCCGCGTCAATTCGCAAAGCGGCAAGGGCGGCGTCGCTTGGGTATTGGAACAGGATTGCGGCCTGAAACTTCCCAAGCGGATGCAAGTAAACTTCTCTTCCACGGTGCAAGACCTATCCGACAGCACGGGCCGCGAATTGATGAGCGCCGACATTTGGGAAGCGTTTGAGATGCGTTATCACCTGAAAGGCGAGGGCCGCTTCCGGCTAATAGATTTTCAGGAAAGCCAGAGCCTCAAGCACCTAGATGAGCGCATTTTCGCGGGCAAAATCCGCATCGACGGGGTCGAGCAATCAGTCAGCGGGCGGGGCAATGGCCTGATCTCCAGCCTTGCCAACGCGTTGCAGGAAGCACTCGGCGGACCGCTCGACATCATCGACTACAGTGAACACGCCATCGGCCACGGCACCGACGCGCGGGCAGCGGCCTATGTCGAGTGCAGGGTCGGCGACGGGCCAGTGCTCTACGGGGTGGGCATCAGCCAAGACGTTGCAACGGCGAGCGTTCGGGCGATTTTGAGCGCGGCGAACGGGGCTTAGCAGCGGCTGACGCTACGGCTTGGCTACCGCGTTTTCTGATGTTTGACAGCACCTCAGAGGAACGGCAGAACCACTATTAATTACTCAATTAAACAGGATTCGTTGATTTATGGCTCTTCCTCCGATTTTTGATAATCTCCGCCTGCCGCTCATCGGCTCGCCGTTGTTCCTCGTCTCGGGGCCAGAACTGGTGATCGCGCAGTGCAAGGCCGGGGTTGTTGGCAGCTTCCCGTCTTTGAACGCGCGACCGATCAGCCAGCTCGACGAATGGCTGCATCAGATTACCGAAGAACTTGCCGCGCATAATCGCGACAATCCAGATCGTCCGGCAGCACCTTATGCGGTCAACCAGATTGTGCACAAATCAAACAACCGGTTGGAAGAAGACATCGCGATGTGCGGCAAATGGCAGGTGCCGATTACCATCACTTCGTTGGGCGCGCGCGAAGAATTGAACCAAGCGGTGCACAGCTGGGGCGGGATCACGCTGCATGATGTCATCAATGACCGCTTCGCCCGTAAGGCTATCGAAAAAGGTGCAGACGGCCTTATTCCGGTTGCGGCGGGCGCAGGCGGACATGCTGGCGTCATATCTCCGTTTGCTTTGATCCGCGAAATTCGGGAATGGTTCGATGGGCCGGTAGCATTGTCAGGTTCCATCGGCCACGGCGCATCGATCCTAAGCGCGCAAGCCATGGGAGCCGATCTCGGCTATATGGGCAGCGCCTTTATTGCCACCAAAGAGGCTAACGCTGTGCCCGGTTACAAGCAAGGCATCGTTGACGGGCAAGCATCGGACATCGTCTATTCCGACTTGTTTACCGGCGTTCATGGCAACTATCTTGCGCCATCAATCCGCGCAGCCGGAATGGACCCTGACAATTTGGCGAAGGGCGATATTTCGACGATGAATTTCGGCTCGGGCGGCAATACTGACGCCAAGGCCTGGAAAGACATTTGGGGTTCGGGACAGGGCATTGGTGCTGTCAAAGAAGTGCTCAGCGTTGGTGAGTTTGTCGATCAGCTGGAGGCAGAATATCGCGCCGCAAAGGCCTCGCTTGATGCGAATTATTGCAAAGGTTGGTGATGCTGCATTCAGTCAGGGGACTGTCCCCGTGGGGATACTCTTAGCCCGTTTTCTCAAACGCGACTGAAATCCGCAGCTTCACCTCGTCGCCGACCATCGGGACATATTTGGTCATGCCCCATTCGCTGCGCTTGATTGTGGTGCTTGCATGAAAGCCGACAGTCGCTTTCTTGTTCATCGGGTTGGCACCTGCGCCTTCAAAACGGGTTTCCAATTCGACCGGTTTGGTGACGCCAAGCATAGTGAGGTCGCCCTTTATCATCGCGCGCGGCCCATCGGCGGTAACGCTGGTCGAAACGAAGCGTGCCGTAGCAAATTTGGCGACGTCAAAGAAATCGGGCGTTTGCAGATGCGTGGTAAGGCCTGCGCTTGAGGTAGCGATGGAGGCAATCGGGATAGTCACATCAACCTTTGCCGCAGCCAGATTGGCGGGATCAATATCCAGCGTGCCGGTTATGTCGCCAAACAGGCCAAAATAGTCGTTGAAACCAAAATGGTTGATCTGCCAATTGACCTGTGTGTGGTGAGGGTCCACTGCGTAGCTTCCTCCCGAAACACGGGCTGTATCAGCTATCCCGGGCAAACTGGGGGCCGCAGACTCTTCCGCCAACAATGGAGCAGCAGCAAACAGCGGGAGAACGAGTAAAAATCGGCGCATTGGAAAACTCCACGATAATAGGGGACAGAAGCAAGCTGCTCCTATCCCCCAATATGTCAAGCAGCATGCGCCCGATGGATTAGTTCTTGGCCTTATCCACCAGCTTGTTTTTGGCAATCCACGGCATCATCGCACGCAGCTCGGCTCCAACCTGTTCGATCTGATGCGCAGCGGCGGCTTTGCGGCTAGCCTTTAGCTCGGGCTGACCAGCGCGGTTATCAAGGACGAAATCCTTCACAAAGCGGCCGGATTGAATGTCAGCAAGCACGCGCTTCATTTCTGCCTTGGTTTCCGCCGTGATAATGCGTGGTCCGGTTTTGATGTCGCCATACTCTGCGGTGTTCGAGACCGAATAGCGCATGTTGGCAATGCCGCCTTCATAGAGCAGATCGACGATCAGCTTGGTTTCGTGCAAGCATTCGAAATAGGCCATTTCAGGCGCATAGCCTGCCTCGACCAAGGTTTCGAAACCGGCCTGAATCAAATGGGTGACGCCGCCGCAAAGCACGGCCTGTTCGCCGAATAGATCTGTTTCGCACTCTTCGCGGAAGTTTGTTTCGATGATGCCCGAACGACCGCCGCCAACGGCGCTGGCATAGGCCAGACCCACATCATGCGCGTTGCCGCTTTTGTCCTGATGAACAGCGATAAGGCAAGGCACGCCGCCGCCTTTTTGATATTCGCTGCGCACAGTGTGGCCGGGGCCTTTGGGTGCGATCATGATGACATCCAGGTCAGCGCGCGGCTCAATCAAGCCGAAATGGACGTTCAGGCCATGGGCGAAGGCAAGCGCTGCGCCCGGCTTCATATTGGCGTGATAGTCATCGGCATAGATCGCGGCTTGATGCTCGTCAGGCGCAAGGATCATGACGATATCGGCCCAGGCGGCTGCATCGGCATTCGACATCACCGTAAAGCCAGCGCCTTCGGCCTTGGCGGCTGTTGCGGAGCCGGCACGCAATGCAATGGCGACATCCTTTACGCCGCTGTCGCGCAAATTCTGCGCATGCGCGTGGCCTTGGCTGCCATAGCCAACAATCGCGACCTTTTTGTCTTTGATCAGGCCAAGGTCACAATCGGCGTCGTAATAAACTTTCATGGGAATTCGCTTTCCTGTTTTGAATTAACTGTTTTCACTGCCGCGCATTAACCCGACGATCCCCGTGCGGCCAACCTCGACCAACCCCAGTTCGCGCATGAGCGCAATGAAGGTATCTATCTTGTCGGGCCCGCCGGTAATTTCAAAGATGAAGCTGGAGACGGTGGCGTCTATCACGCGTGCGCGGTAAATGTCTGCAAGCCGCATTGCTTCAACGCGTTTGTCTCCGGCCCCCGCCACTTTCACCAGCGCCAGTTCGCGTTCGACATGAGGTCCGGCATCGGTCAGGTCAGTGACTTTGTGCACGGGAATCAGACGCTCACATTGCGCGATGATTTGGTCGATCACCTCGGGCGGCCCTTTGGTGACGATGGTGATGCGGCTAACGCTGTGGTCTTCGGTAATGTCGGCCACAGTCAGGCTGTCGATATTATAGCCGCGCGCGGTAAACATGCCCGCTATGCGAGCCAGCGTGCCCGCTTCGTTATCCACGGTTAGCGTCAGCACATGCCGTTCGGCGATTTCCTTTTGGATATGCATCAGATTACACCAAAGCCTTTGCCGCGTCGTCCATTGTCCCGGACACTTCGTCAGAGTTCAGGATCATTTCAGTATGCGCCGCACCCGACGGGATCATTGGGAAGCAATTGGCTTCTTTTGATACGCGGCAATCAAACATTACCGGCCCGTCATAGGCAATCATTTCTGCAATCGCGCCATCAAGCTTGGCGGGATCGGAGCAGCGTATGCCTTTCCAGCCATAGGCTTCGGCCAGCGCGACAAAGTCGGGTAAGCTATCGGAATAGCTGTTGGAGTAACGGCTTTCGTAGGTCAGTTGCTGCCATTGGCGCACCATGCCCATCCATTCATTGTTGATGATGAAGACCTTGACCGGCAGGCGATATTGCGACGCGGTGCCCATTTCCTGAATGTTCATCTGGATCGAGGCTTCACCTGCAATATCGATGACCAAAGCGTCCGGATCACCCATTTGCGCGCCGATTGCTGCGGGTAAGCCGTAACCCATTGTGCCAAGCCCGCCACTGGTCAGCCACTTGTTTGGACCTTCAAAATGGAAATGCTGGGCCGCCCACATCTGGTGTTGGCCGACTTCGGTCGTGATGATCGGGCTGCGGTGTTTGGTCAGCTGATACAACCGCTCAATGGCATATTGCGGCATGATCTCGGCTTTGCTTGCAGGATAGCTTAACGAGTCAACCGAACGCCAACCTCTGATCCGCGCCCACCATTCGTCCAGATTTTGCGGTTGCAATTTCCGGCTGTTCCACACGATTATCATCTGCCGAATGGCTTTGCCAACATCGGCGACAATAGGCAGGTCAACGCGCACCGTCTTGTTAATCGAGCTTCGGTCGATATCGACATGGACTTTGATACTGTTGGGTGAAAACGCATCGAGGCGACCTGTAATACGGTCATCAAAACGTGCGCCAAGGCACAGCATGACATCGCACTGGTTCATCGCCAGATTGGCTTCATAGGTGCCGTGCATACCGAGCATACCCAGCCAAGCGGGGTCGGATGCGGGGAAAGCACCAAGGCCCATCAAGGTCGAGGTGACAGGCGCGCCTGTGATCGCGGCCAGTTCGCGCAATGCCGCACTGGCGTCTGGGCCAGAATTGATAATGCCGCCGCCTGTGTACAGGATTGGCGATTTGGCTTTGGCGAGTAATTCGATCGCTTGGGTAATCAACGCAAAGTCGGCTTCGTCTGCAGGCGTATAGCGTTTGGTCGCATTGCCGGAATGGCGATCATAATCGGCGGTCGCAACCTGCACATTCTTTGGAATGTCGATCACCACCGGACCGGGGCGACCCTTAGTTGCGATGTGGAATGCTTCGGCAATGACTGCGCCCAATTCGGACGGGTCCTTGACCAGATAATTGTGCTTTGTGCAGTGGCGGGTGATGCCGATCGTGTCGGCCTCTTGAAACGCGTCGGACCCAATCAGATTGGTCGCAACTTGGCCGGTGATGACGACCAACGGGATCGAATCCATAAAGGCGTCGGCGATGCCGGTGACCGCATTGGTAGCGCCCGGGCCGGATGTGACCAGAACCACGCCGGGTTTGCCGGTTGAGCGTGCATAGCCCTCAGCAGCATGCGCAGCACCTGCTTCATGCCGCACAAGAACGTGGCGGATCTTTGGGTGTTGGAACAGCGCGTCGTAAATCGGCAAAACGGCACCGCCGGGATAACCGAAAACGGTATCCACGCCCTGCGCGATCAAGGCTTCGATTAAGATGTCTGCGCCGGATTTTTCGGGCACTTTGGATCCTGTCTATTTTCTCTATCGTCGCGCATATCGCGCTTTTGTTGTTCCTTGCTGCGGTGCAACACGGTTGGCAAGAGCGCGCTCGTTACGGATTATAAAATGGCATGTCAACACTTAAAATTGTAATAATCTTTCAATTTTATCATAATTAGAGTCATTATACACCTCGGCCCAGATAGGCCAATCGGCAGGAGACTGGTTGCGAAACCATGTGTATTGACGCTTAGCATATTGGCGGGTCGCGATCTGTCCACGCTTGATCGCCTCGTCGCGGCTAAGCAAACCATCTTGCAAAGCTGATAGTTCGGGAACGCCAATGGCGCGCAGCACAGGGGCATCGGCAGGCAGATTGGCCGCGCGAAGCGCCGCGACCTCGTCCAATGCCCCCGCTGCGATCATGCTTTCAAACCGCCGGTTGCATCGTTCGTACAGCCAGTCGCGGGGCGGAAGCAGGATCAGCGGGCGCAGATCGATGCTATCGCCGATCCCGCCTTCACGAATTTCGCGCCACGCAATGATGCTTTTGCCGGTCGACCGAATGACCTCTAGCGCGCGCTTTATACGATTATCGTCGCCGGGCGGCAGTGCAGCGGCGCTCGCCGGATCTTCCTCCTCAAGCGCCCGCCGCGCATCTGCAGTTTCCAAAGACCTGACAGCCCCGCGAATTTCGGGATCAATCTCGGGTATCGGCGAGATGCCATCGAGCAACGTCCGCACATACAGCCCCGTCCCGCCAACCAATAAAGGAACACGGTTTTGCCCCCAAGCCAGTTCGATTTCCCTAAACGCATCCTTTGCCCATCGCGCCGCCGAACAAGCCTCACGCCCGTCGAGATAGCCAAACAACCGGTGCGGCGCGCTCGCCATTTCGGTCGCGCTCGGCTGCGCGCTCAAAATCGGCAGATTGGCATAGACCTGCGCGCTATCGGCATTAATGATCGTCACATCATGCCGCGCCGCCAAGGCAAGCGCCAATGCGGTCTTGCCGCTTGCGGTCGGACCGGCAATAAGCGCGACCGGTTTTGCCTGATTAGGATTCGATATGAGCATCGCGACGCTGATAGCAGCAGAACAGCTGGAAAGCGGAGCAATTTCCGAAGCCTGTGACCGTTTGAGCAGTGCAGGCCTCGATCCGGCGGAAATCATCTGGATGGAGTTGGGACGGGTAGCTGATATCGGCTTTTCCGGCGACATTGATGTGGCGCGCGCGGCGTTGCAACCGATGGAGGCACAGTTCGATATCGCCGTGCAATCTGGTGAGCATCGCCGCAAAATGCTGCTCGTGTCCGACATGGATTCAACGATGATTACTGTCGAGTGCATCGACGAACTGGCCGATTACGCCGGGATCAAGCCGGAAATTGCAGCCATTACTGAACGCGCAATGGCGGGAGAACTGGATTTTTCCGAGGCGCTTCAGGCCCGCGTTGCGTTACTAGCTGGCCTGAATGAAAGTGCGATCGCTGAGTGCTTGCGCGACCGCGTGCGTCCGATGCCGGGTGCCGTTGAACTCGTCCGTACGATGGCAAGCTGGGGCGCACATACGGTGCTGGTGTCGGGCGGATTTACTAGCTTCACCGGCCCTGTGGCGGCGCAAATCGGGCTGGTTGAGATGCACGGCAATGTGCTGGAAATTGCAGGCGGCAAGCTGACCGGGTTTCTTTCTGGCCCAATCGTCGATGCAGCAGCAAAGCGAAGTTTTTTGGAAGAAGCCGTTAGGGCGCATGGCCTTTCAACGCAGCAAACGCTCGTGGTCGGAGACGGCGCTAATGACATTCCGATGATAGCAGCGGCGGTGATAGGGCAGGGGCTGGCCGTTGGTTATCATCCGCGGCCAGCGCTTGTTAAGGCTGCGAATTTTTCCGTCAGGCACAATGATTTGACGGCATTGTTATTTGCGCAAGGTGTGCCGAAAGCACATTGGGCAGTCGTTTAGGGTATTCGCCCCTCTTGCTTTGTCTGCAGCAAAGGCGGATACTACAGTCATAATCGGAGTGGTCGCAATGCGGATGTTCCTTATCTGGCTTTGTCTATCGGTCTTGGCCGCATGTGCCCCTGTGCAAACGGCAAAAACGGTTGCGGTATCGGATGTTGTACTGGCCGATTTGAAACGCAGCGATGGCAGCGACGCTGGCGTGGCGACTATTTCCGACCGCAGCGATGGTGTGTGGCTTAGCGTTGCCGCAATTAAGGTTGCACCCGGAACTTACGGAATTCATCTCCACGCAGTCGGCAAATGCGAGGGGCCGGATTTCACATCTTCCGGTCCACATTGGAACCCAGCACAGAAACAGCATGGTTTTGATAATCCGATGGGGACTCATGCAGGCGATATTCGCAATCTGGTCGTCAAAGCTGACGGCATCGGCACCATAGAAGTGGAGTTAGTCGGCACACAACTTGCAGGCGTGTTCGACGCAGACGGAGTGGCGCTAGTCATCCACGAAAAGGCCGACGATTATGCGACGGACCCTAGTGGTAACAGCGGCAAACGGGTTATCTGCGGGGTGTTTATAAAAGAGTGACGGTGCGCTAGGCTTTGCCAGCGTAGATCAATGACCCTGTCGGCAATTGCCATAACACTTGGGCAATATCGTTTTGCGAAAAAGCAAAGCAGCCTTGGCTACGGCCAAGCTTTCCTTGTTCAAGCGCAATCGCTTCACTCACATACCATGCCGGGTGAATCACAATAGCGCGTGCCTCGGCTTGGTCGTTATCAGGTTCCAATCCAACCAACCGGCGCGACAGGCCGTATTTGCCGATATAGCTTTCGCCCACTAGGTACGCGCCAGACGATGTCGCCAGCGACCCCGGCAGGTTTGAGAAATTCTGCACCCAGCCGCTGTGATCGGGGTCCGACCCTTTGCCATGCGCAACAAGCAAAGCTTGGTTTGCGCCGTCTTCCATGTTCAAAAGGTGGAAACGCGGGGTTGCGGATGCGAGAGAGAAATCGGCGATTGCCATAACGCGTCGTTCTGTGACCAGCGCGCTGTGCGCACGGAAAGCCTCTACGCCGCGATGCATTACATCAGTTGGAAGCCCTGTCGGCAAAACGGGGGCGGCAATGGCGCGTGCCAATGGCAGTGGCCCCGCAGTCAGTGCGACCGTGGCAGTCAAAGCGGTACTTAAAAAATGGCGACGCCCCAATAATTCCATCTGTCTTATGTATGACAGTGCGGATTAACAAAGAAGGCGCGTCTATGCGTTCCAACGCAAATTCCCCGCAACTGGGCGTAATTTGTCCAAGCATTGGCGCGCAGGCTGTGTAATGCGACGAGTTGAGGCAGATCGGGATTGATCGATCAAACGCTTCATCGTATACAGAGAACGCTTCAACGATGAAATGACTAGCAGGGAGTTTTGATATGGACCGCACGACCCGTTTTTTGGCCGGTTTTTCCTTATTGGCCGCCGCGCCAAGTCTGGTGTTTGCGCAGACTGCTTCGCAGCCTGCGCAAGACGAAAATACCCCGGCTGTGGTGAAACCCCCGGTCGTGGACACGCCGCTCGCCCCGCCAACTGCCCTGCCAAAGCCTGCTCCTGTTAAGCCAGCTGTGCCTGCACCAAAAAAGAAGGCATTTTCCGACGGGCTGAAACCGGGCCAATATGTCTGGGAGAAACGCGCAAACGGAGCGACCGATCTGCGCATCGTTGCAGTGATCGACATTCAGCGTATCTATGTTTTTGACGGCGATACATTAGTAGCATTTTCGACAATGTCTTCTGGCAAAAAAGGACATGCCACGCCCACAGGTGCTTTTAAGATTTTGCAAAAGAATATCGATCATAAATCGAATATCTATAGCAATGCGCCGATGCCCTATATGCAACGCCTTACCTGGGACGGGATTGCGCTGCATGCCGGGAACATCCCGGGATATGCTGCATCACATGGCTGTGTGCGGCTGCCTTTGCCATTTGCCAAAGCGCTTTTTGGCATCACCAGGATGGACCAGCCCGTAATCGTCTTGGCCGATTTATCGTCGCCGACGCCAACGCCGGAGCCTGAAATTAAGCCAGAGGTAATGGACCCCGCAACCGATGTCGCCGTTCCGGAAAAGCCGTCTGCTTAACTCCTCGCTTTATTGCCACCGTTCCGTGCCGTAGCGGAATTGGCGATTGACGTTTACGCTAACGTAAAGTAGCAACAGCTTTGCCTGAGAGGGAGGGCTGCGGTTATGGATTCAGAACTTCGCGAAACCAAGCGTGCGGATGCGACCATCGACACACCAGATGCGCTGGGTCGGGAGACGTATAGCATCTCCGATCTGTCCGCAGAATTCGATGTGACGGCGCGTGCGCTCCGTTTTTATGAAGACCAGGGCCTGATCGCTCCAGAACGACAAGGACTTTCGCGGATATATTCGATGCGCGACCGTGCCCGGCTTGCGTGGATCTTGCGCGCTAAACGCGTAGGCTTCAGCCTATCTGAAATCCGCGAGATGATCGATCTTTACGATCTGAACGACGGCCGAAATATCCAGCGCCGCGTAACAATTGAAAAGTGTAGGACCCGGATTGGATTGCTGAAAAAACAGCGGCAAGACCTTGACAGTTCAATCACCGAGCTGACAGAATTTGTTTCGATGGTCGAAAAAGTTGAGGCGTCAGAAGCCAAAGCAGCTTGATATCGACCGTAAATCTAAGAGGAAAAGCGAATGCCCCATTATAAGGCCCCTGTGCGTGATACGCTGTTCATTCTCAACGAAGTTTTGGGGCTTGAAAAATACGCTAATCTACCCGGGTTCGAAAATGCTAGCGCTGATATGGTTGCGGCAATTTTGACCGAAGGAGCAAAGTTTGTTGAAAACGAACTGTTTCCGCTGAACATGGTTGGCGACAAACAGGGCTGCACGCGTCACGCCGATGGATCGGTGACGACGCCCGATGGGTTTAAGCAAGCGTATCAGGCGTACTGCGACGCCGGCTGGGGCACGTTGACCGGGCCCACCGAGTTTGGCGGTCAAGGCATGCCGCATGTTATGTCGATGGCGTTTGAGGAATATATGGCGAGTTCGAACATGGCCTTTGCTATGTATCCGGGGCTGACCCATGGCGCTGTCTCTGCGATTCTAGTGAAGGGTAGCGAAGAACTTAAAGCGATTTATGCGCCGAATATGATCAGCGGCAAATGGACCGGCACCATGAACCTGACCGAGCCGCATTGCGGGACCGATCTGGGGCTGATCCGTACCAAAGCTGTGCCAAATGGTGATGGCAGCTACGCGATTTCAGGTACGAAGATTTTCATCTCCTCAGGTGAGCATGATCTGGCCGAAAACATCATCCATTTGGTGCTCGCCAAAACACCCGGCGCGCCTGACAGTGTAAAGGGGATTTCGCTGTTTATCGTGCCAAAATTCCTTGTGAACGAAAATGGTTCGCTGGGTGCGCGCAACGGTGCCACTTGCGGTTCGCTCGAACATAAAATGGGCATTCACGGCAATTCCACCTGCGTGATGAACTATGACGAAGCGACCGGCTATCTGGTTGGGGACGAGAACAAAGGTTTGGCCGCGATGTTCATTATGATGAATATTGCGCGGTTGGGCGTTGGCCAACAGGGGCTTGGCGTTGCTGAAGTCGCATATCAAAACGCGGTGCAATACGCGCACGACCGCAGGCAGGGTCGTGCTCTCACTGGCCCCCAAGATATCAACGAAAAAGCCGATACCTTGTTCGTCCACCCCGATGTCCGCCGGATGCTGATGGACGCAAAGGCTTTTACCGAGGGCATGCGCGCATTGTGCCTGCGCGGTGCATTGCTTGCCGATATGATCCACAGCGCGCCGACCGAGGAAATGCGTGTCGCCGCAGACGATATCCTTTCTCTGCTGACGCCGGTTATCAAAGGCTATGGCACTGACAAGGGCTATGACGTCGCGACCAACGCGCAGCAAGTTTATGGCGGGCATGGCTATGTCGGCGAATGGGGCATGGAACAATATGTCCGCGATGCCAGGATCACGATGATCTATGAAGGCGCAAATGGCGTGCAGGCCATGGACCTTGTTGGCCGCAAGTTGGCGCAAAATGGCGGGCGTGCGGTGCAGTTATTCTTTAAACTGATCGACGATGAATGCGCAGCGGCACAGGATAGCGTGATGGCCGATTTCGCGGATCGACTCGGGAAAGCCACAGGCGAGCTGAAAGCTGCGACGATGTGGTTCATGCAAAACGGCATGGCGAACCCCAACAATGTCGGCGCAGGCGCGCATCATTATATGCACATTATGGGCATAGTCGCGCTCGGACTGCAATGGCTGCGCATGGGCGTTGCTGCGCAAATGGCGCTGGATGCTGGAGCAAGCGACAAAGCGTTTTACGAAACCAAACTGGTCACCGCACGCTATTTTGCTGAGCGTTATCTGCCCGATTGCGGAGCTTTGCGCCGGAAGATCGAGGCGGGCAGCGAGGCGATCATGGCGTTGACCCCAGAGATGTTTGCAACTGCGTGATATGAACAATGTGCAGTCCGCCCAACAGCATCCTGTCGTTGAGGTTGGACGTAATTGCTGGCGGTTGGAACATGCCAATCGTGTAGCAGTGGTTGTGGACGCGGCTGACTATTTCCATTTCGTGCGTGAACTATGTGAAAGTGCGCGAAATCTGTTGATCTTTGTCGGCTGGGATTTTGACAGCCGGATTAGCCTAGAACCGGGTGATCGGGCAGAGCGCGTTCGGCTTTCGCGATTTTTCCTGCGGCTTGCGAAACGTAATCCCAATCGGCGGATCGCGATTTTGAAATGGCGTTTCGGCGCGCTTAAACAGTTTCTCATTCCCAAAAGCCTGTGGACGTTGATCCGCTGGGAATCATCACGTGCGATTGATTTCAAATTCGACGGCGCACATCCGGCGGGGTGTAGCCACCATCAAAAGATCGTTGTGGTTGATGATGCAATCGCTGTTTGCGGAGGAATTGACTTAGCGAGCGGCCGTTGGGATACTTCTGAACATCTCGATGATGATCCCAACCGTTTGTCGCCGAACGGCAAACCGTATGCGCCATGGCACGACATTACGATGGTGATGGATGGACCCGTCGCGGGCGCGCTGGGCGAATTGGCGAGAGACCGCTGGCAAGTGGCGGGCGGCAAAAACCTGCCGCCAGTGAAAGATATGACCGTCGATTGGCCGCAAGACGTCGTGGTTACATTTGAGAATGTGCAACTCGCCATCGCCCGGACACGCGCGCCATATGGTGAGGTAGAAGAAGTCCGCGAGATCGAGTGCCTTTTTCTTGATATGATCGCCGCCGCCGAAAAATTCATTTACGTCGAAAACCAATATCTCACATCCGGCAAAATTGCGGCAGCGATAGCGGCTCGCATGGGTGAGAAGAATCCGCCCGAAATTGCTGTCATTATGCCGCGCACCGCCGATGGTTGGTTAGAGCAAAAGGCGATGGATGCCGCGCGGGTGCAGCTTGCGCGCGCTATTGGTAAAGTTGATACCAACAATCGGTTCCGCATCTATGTGCCGGTCACCACTGGTGGTGGTGACATATACGTCCACGCAAAGCTGATGATCGTAGATGACCGGATATTGAGGATCGGTTCGGCCAATTTGAATAACCGATCATTGGGGTTGGACAGCGAATGCGACGTTGTTTTAGATACCGGCGTTCCCGGAAACGAACATGGAGTTGACGCGATTGCCGCGATAAGAACGCAATTACTGGCCGAACATTTGGGCGTGGAAGCAGGGCAGGTGGCAGCCGTGTTCCAATCCAAAAATTCCTTGATCGACACAATCGAGGCATTTCGAGGCGATGGCAAAACGCTGGAGCTGCTTGATCTGCAAAAACCAGGGGCGTTTGAAAAGCTGATCGCTGAAAACGAATTGCTCGATCCTGAACATGCCAACGGGTTTCTGGAGTCATTTGCCGAGCGCGGCCTTCGTAAGCGCTGGCGCGAAGGACGGCGACGCATGGCCGCGCGGCTTAATAATCGACGTCTGCGTTGAGAAGTTGTCCAAACGCGGCCATGCGAGTGCGACGAGCGGTTAGCCCCTTTCCGGGCTCTTATCGCCGCAATCGTCTGGATTCAGGCTTTGAATCGGCGATGTTATTCAACGACAGGGGCGTAACTGACTAGGAGTATCCAATGTCAAAGCCCAAAAACCGGGTCGCTAAAAGCTTGGCCCTATTATTCGTCGTCCCTTTTGCCGCAGGTGCGGTGCATGCGGCGGAGCCAGCTTCCCCAACCAAGACCGTAATGAATAAGGCAGCGGAACCGACCGCAGCAAAGTCTCCACCGCCTCCGACGATCGACACCAACAAAGATGGCAAAGCCGACGCTTGGGATCGTGACGCCAACGGCGTTCCCGATGCCTGGGATGTCAATGATGATGGCAAGCCGGATTTGCTTGATAACAACGGTGACGGCAAGCCTGACGAAGAAAAAGCGCCGCCACCCCCAGCTGAAGATTCGGGACAGCCACAAAAACGGTAAGCTCCCGATGGGGCCGGGGGCACAAGAGCCGCCGGGGCATATCTGGTCTGCCCCGGCGGTATTTTTTTGATAAGCTAGGTCGCGGCAACGTGTTCCGCCAGTAACTCGATTTCCAGGCCATCTTCATCCTGTCCAAGCAAGGTCCCGCTGCACAAAACAATATGCTCATCATTGTGGCCTGAAATAGTAACGCACATCGACGAACTTTCGCTGCCAAAGCGTCAAAGCAGCCCCTGCAGCCAGCCGAAATAGCTGACGCGAGTTTTGGCGCAGCACAAATTGTGCATTGGGCGAACACAACACGCAAACGGCATCAAAAAACGATGATTGGGCCAGCTGCCTTGTCGATGAATTGCTCCATAGGATGTCGGTCTATTCGGTCGGCAGGAAATCTGGAACCGATAAATAGCGTTCGCCGGTATCATAGTTGAAGCCCAGAACGCGGCTGCCAGCGGGAAGGTCTTTCAGCTTTTGCGCGATCGCCGCCAAGGTCGCACCAGAGGATATGCCGACGAGCATGCCTTCTTCGCGAGCGGCACGGCGGGCCATTTCCTTAGCGTTATCGGCATCAACCTGAATCACGCCGTCGATTACCTGTGTGTGCAGATTGGCCGGGATGAAGCCTGCGCCAATGCCTTGAATTGGATGCGGGCCGGGCTGACCGCCGCTGATAACTGGAGAAAGCGTGGGTTCGACGGCATAGACCTTCAAATTGGGCCAAGCGTTTTTCAAAAACTCTGCGCAGCCCGTGATATGCCCGCCTGTGCCAACGCCGGTGATCAGCACAGCAATTGGCGTGTCTTTGAAATCCGCCAATATTTCAGGGCCGGTGGTTTGGACGTGCACCGCTACGTTAGCCGGATTTTCAAATTGTTGCGGCATCCATGAATTGGGGGTTTTTTCGACAAGTTCAATCGCGCGCTCGATCGCACCCTTCATGCCCTTTTCGCGCGGCGTCAGGTCAAAGCTTGCACCATAAGCCAGCATTAGGCGGCGGCGCTCAATCGACATGCTTTCGGGCATAACCAGAACGAGCTTATAGCCTTTGACGGCTGCGACCATGGCGAGACCGACCCCGGTGTTGCCACTGGTTGGTTCGATGATTGTGCCGCCCGGTTTCAGGTTGCCGTCCTTTTCGGCGTCTTCGATCATGGCAAGGCCAATGCGATCCTTGATCGATCCACCTGGGTTTGACCGTTCGGACTTTATCCAGACTTCGGCATTCCCAAACATCCGTTGCATGCGGATATGCGCGGTATTACCGATGGTTTCTAGGATGGAGTTGGCCTTCATGATGTGGCTTCCTTTGCTGGCAGAACAGATGGGTCTTGGCGAAATTGTGGTTCGAAGGTTTTAGCGTTTTTAAGCTCTGGAAACAGTCTTGCCCAGATCCCCGTTATCATGATCGCACCCGCACCGCCAAATACAACTGCGCCGACAGGGCCAAGCAATGCCGCGGCAAAGCCCGATTGCAACTCGCCCAATTCGTTAGACGTGGAAATGGCGAGGCCAGACACCGAACTGACCCGGCCGCGCATCGCATCGGGTGTGTTCAGTTGAACTAAGGAGCTCCGGACGTATACTGAAAGCATGTCGGCTGCGCCTAGGATTGCCAGCATCGATAAAGCGATTGCCATTGAAGCGGCCATGTCGAGGCTTTTAATTTTGGAATCGCCGAAAACGGTTTCTCCGATGATGTGCGAGAAGCCAAAACCGATAGTCGCTATTCCGAACACGACCACAGCCCACAGCATCTTTACGCCGACATTATGTTTCAACGGTCTGAACGCCAAATAGATCGCGACAATGGCGGCGCCCAATGCAGGCGCAGCACGAAGCTGACCCAGTCCGTCGACGCCGACATGCAGGATATCGCGCGCATAAACAGGCAACAGCGCAGTCGCCCCTGCCAGCAAAACTGCAAAAAGATCGAGCGTGATCGCCCCCAGCAGGAACCGCTCGGAAAAGGTATATTTCATGCCCTCGATCATCAACCGCAACGGGTGCTTTTTCTTATCCATCGGCGGAGGGTATACAGGGCGGACCATTGCAATTGTTAGGCTGGACGCTATCAATAACGCTACCGTCATCCAATACGAGCTTGCCGCATTTTGCGCATACATAAGGCCCCCGACCGCTGGACCAACCACTGATGCGCTCTGCCACGCTATCGAACTGAGCGCGATAGCACGCGGTAGCGATTCTGGCGGGACAATGTTGGGCGCGATCGCCCCCATCGACGGGCCGACGAACACTCGCGCGGTGCCATGCATTGCGGCCAACAGAAACAACAGCGGCAAGTTCAGCGCGTCGTAATAGGTCAACAGGCCCAATGTCAGCGCCGCCCCTGCATCCACCAGATTGGCGCAAATCGCCACCCGGCGCCTTTCGAACCGGTCCGCTGCCCAGCCAGCGACTGGCGTCAGCAATGCGAGCGGGACAAACTGGAACAGCCCCAACAACCCCAGTTGAAACGCCGCCTGTTTGGGCGACATGCCGTAATCGGTGCGGGCAATGTCATAGACTTGCCATGCGATCACCACGACCATCGACATCGTCGCAATAACCGCCAAAAAGCGCGCGAGCCAGTAACGGCGGAAATCCGGGATGGTAAAGGGATGCGGTGCGGAGGCCATAATCGAGATTTGGCCTATCGGCTTCGCTTTGGCATGGCAATGCCGCTGTTGTTGATGCCAGCAAAGCTGCGCTTCACCTCTGATCTGCGACGCTGGTCGAATTGGCGCTAGAACTGCGCGCAAAACAGGTGCAGCTTACCCAATAATTAAGGATTCTTTGGGAGAAAGAGCATGAGATTGAAACACGCGGCTTTGGCCGTTTCGTTAGCCGCATCGGCATTGACCGGCGGCTGCAAGAAAGCCGATGGCGACGTCGCAGCAGTTGTCGCAAATGACGGCAGCGAATGGGGCGGCTTTGTCGAAAAATTCTTGAGTGGCTATTTCAAAGTCAATCCAACCTTCGCTGTCAGTCAGGGCAAACATGAATTTGACGGCCAATTACCTGATTGGTCGCCGGCTGGCATCAGAGCAGGAATTGATTACCGCAAAAAGGCCATTGTCGACGCAAAGGCGGTCGATGCGTCCAAGATGTCCGACGCGCAAAAATTTGAACGCGACTATCTTGTTCATGTTATGGAGGGGGAGCTGTTCTTCCTTGAAGACACAAACAATTTACAGAAAAATCCCAGCGCCTATGTCGGCGCGCTTGATCCAAACGTTTATATCGCTCGGCCCTATGCCGATGCGACCACGCGGATGAAAGCGTTCATCGCCTATGCCAATAATGTGCCAAAAGCAGCGGCTCAGATCAAAGCGAATTTGAAACTGCCTTTGCCCGCGACCTTTGTGAAATTGGGCACAGCGGGCTTTGGGGGCTTTGCCGACTATTACACCGGTGATGCCAAAAAAGCGTTTGCCGAGGTGAAGGATGCCGAGCTACAAAAGCAGTTCGATGAAGCCGCAGCCAAAGCGTCCGCCGCGATGAAGGACTTGTCGTCTTTTGTCGGATCGCAACCCGGAACGCTTGATGGCTATGCGCTGGGCGCCGATAAATTCGCCAAGATGGTGTTGAAAACCGAGGGCGTGAATGCATCGCTTGATGAGCTTGAAGCCATCGGTCGCGCCGACCTGAAAGCCAATCAGGATGCGTTGGCAAAGGCTTGCGGCATCTATGCGCCGGGTGCAAATATGCAGGATTGCATGAACAAGATGGGTGCTAACAAGGCTGTGGACGGCCCCGTTGCCGAAGCGCGCCGCCAGCTGCCGCCGCTTAAAAAATTCCTGATCGATAAGGATATCGTCTCGATACCCGGCACCGAAGAAGCCAAGGTTGAGGAATCGCCGCCCTATAACCGGCAAAACAGCGCCTATATCGACATCCCCGGGCCGTATGAAAAGGGCCTGCCGTCAGTCTATTATATCTCGCCGCCCGATCCGACTTGGGACAAAGCGACGCAAGACGGTTTCGTTCCGGGCAAATATGATCTGCTCGGCACTTCGGTGCACGAGGTTTGGCCGGGACATTTCCTGAATTTTCTTCACGCTAACCGCTCCAAGTCAATCTTTGGCAAGCTGTTCGTCGGCTATGCCTTTGCCGAGGGTTGGGCGCATTATAGCGAGGAAATGATGATGGATGCAGGCCTTGGCGAGACCACCGCGTCGCCCGCCGAAGCTGCCGAAATGAAGGTCGGCCAGCTGTCAAACGCGTTGCTCCGCAACTGCCGCTATCTTTCCGCAATTGGCTTGCACGCGCGCGGAATGACCGTCGCGCAATCGGAGCAATTGTTCAAATCGGAATGCTATCAGGATGCGGGTAACAGCAAGCAACAGGCGGCGCGCGGAACCTATGATCCGGGTTACCTCAACTATACAATGGGCAAGCTGATGATCCGCAAGTTGCGTGATGATTGGAGCGCAAAAAATTCTGAGGGGGGCGACCCGCGTAAGAAGTGGAAAGCATTCCACGACGAGTTCCTGTCCTATGGCGGCCCTCCAATCCCGATGGTGCGCCAAGCGATGATGAAGGAAGCGGAGGCCAAGGCGGTCTTCTGATTCTGGTTATCCAGCGTCCACTGGGACGCCCTGATAGCTATTGATCGTTTCAAATATTGTGGTCAGGGCTTAGCGTTCGTTGGCTGTGATTTCTGGCCGCCAGATTTCGAAAAGCAAAACTACGCGAGTGGCATTGCTGTGGTTCCAAGCCTCGTGCTCGATGCTATCGTCGAAGATGAGGGTCTTACCTGCTACCCATTCGCGTACTTCATTGCCAACGCGCAGTGCGCAATCGATGGGTGTGATGAGCGGAACATGGCAAATCAACCTGGTGTTAAGCAGGCCGTGATGAGGCTGTATCTGTGTGCCAGGTTTCAGCATCGACCAAAGCGCAATGGGGGAGCGTTTGGCGATGACCGGCATCGGGACGAGTGCAAGCGCCGCCATTGTCGCCGGACATGCCGTTGCTTGGCGACTAACAGCTTCGCCATTTTGCCAAAAATATCGAGCGCCCCAATCCGGATTATTAAGCAAGCGATTGCTTGGACTTGGTCGCTCATTGGTTGCAACGACATAGGGATCGAAACTGTCGTTTTCAGCCAGCGCGATCGCTAATTCTTCCTGCATATCCGGGACAGCTGCCTCGACTGCTGATAGCCAAGCAAACTCGTCACGTTCATAAAACTGCCGCTGCGGCAGGCCGGGAAAGTAAAAGCTGTTGGGCTCTTGTAAATAAAGTTGCTTGCGCCCCAATAGCAGGTCGATGGCCGCTCCAACCCGGCCTGTCTCGGCCAAGGCATTCTGGCCAAGCGCTTGTTCCAGATGGCTGGCAAATTTCGCTTGCGCTGTAGTCACATAGATTTGCGCTTGGTCGAGCAATTGCAACAGGGCATCCGGAAGTTTTGGCTGTTGCACGGCGGCTTGGAGTGCTGCTTGATAAAAGGCCGTGGCAGCCCGATCATCGCGTGCATCACGCTTTAAGTCGCCCTTGCGAAGCATTGCAGGAATGTTGCGTGGCTCTCGCTTCAATTGGCGATCAAGCGCTTCTACTTCGCCGGTTGCATCCCCAGCCATCGCACGTGCGCGAGCCACGATCATCCAGGGCGTCGCCAAATCATCCGACGCGATCAGGTCTTCCAGTTCCGCCAGCGCTTCTTTGGCATCGCCGCGCTGCAATGCGGCCCACGCCTTTTGTGCTACACTGTTAGTCATCAAGTAGGACTTTAGCGCCCGTGCGACGAGGAGACCAGCTTCAAGTTTTCTGGCCCCCACGCGCTCAATCCCTCAATCCTTTACTGGCACATCAACCAACGGGCTGTTCCTGTTCCACCACCGCCGCAGGCCAACGCCAATCGGGCTTTTCACCAACAGGACAAACAGCCCCACCGGCAGCAACCACGGCAAGACCACACCCGCCAACATCATTAGCAGCGCGAGCATCGTTGCCATGCTGCTGCTCGATGCCGACCATGCATCGCCAAACGCACCGGCGCCGCCGAGGCCCATATTGCCGCTATATTCAAAGACGACGGGTGTGGTGGCAAGACGCCGTTCACCGCTGCGCCGCGTTTCTTTTTCACCGCCCAACATGCCGCGCAATTCCTCGGCACGGCGGCGCAGTTCTACCCGTTCGTCATTGGCGAGGCCTTTGCCCGCCAGCCGCGCCTCGATGCGCTTCACCTCAGCCTCAATCCCCGCGCTGCGCACTTGCGACGATGTGATTTCGGAACCGACATTTTCGCCAGAGACATTGCTGTTGGCGACTATCCCTTCCGCTTTTTCAACGCTGGCAATCGCGTCGCGGCCAAATTTGCGGGCGATGCTGGGGTCGAGCAGAAACTCCATCCGCCCCTCGGGAAAGCCTTCCTCGCCTTGCTGGAAATTCAGCCCGGTGATCTGGCAGCGCGATAGGCCAAGCGTTTCGCACGCTGCGGCGTGTTCATCCTGCACCGCCTCTATGCTTTCGCCTGGAACGCGGAAGTCATAACGGTATTGGAACGCAACGCCGGGCGCGACGCTGGGCGATACGGCGGCTGGCTTGGTGAAGACCGCGCCGTTGCTGGCTTCGGGAGCAGCCTCGTTTGCGCTGACTTTTGCGTCAGAGGCATCGGCAGCCTCAGCCCCCGCTTCGGTGGCGGCTTCTTGCGCGCCCTTGTTCTCGGCACTGCATCCCGCAACGGCGGCAAGCAAGGGCAGGGCAATGATCCATGATAGTTTAAGCATTTTCGCTCTCCTCAAAAACGACCCCTGTTGAAGGCCGAGAGCAATGTGATGTCATATCATTATGCGTCCGCAATGCGGTTTTGGTGGAGCGGATCGGCGGCGCTCCGTTATGTTCAAACCTTATGTAAATCATGCAGCGCAACATCTGGCGGATGTGGGCGGCGTTGCGGTGCGGACGTGGCTCTCGAATAATTTACATTTGAATATGCCTTCGCTGCATCGCAGCGTTAACATAAGTAAATCAGTTGAGAATGCGACTCGGAAAGAATTTGCGCGCAAAGCCGCTAAGACGCAAAAGGAGACGAAAGACGGCTTCAGTGCAAAATCTAAGTCTTCGCGTCTTTGCGTCTTTGCGCGAAACAAAAAATGGAGAGACATATCCAAACCGACGCCGATCTGATGGAAGCCAGCCTGATCGCGGTCGCTGACAGCGGCATCGACCTGCGCCACCCGCTGTTCGCCCGCTGGTTCGCCGCTTGGCCAGACCGGCGCGCGACGTTCATCAACGCCGATGCTTCCTCGCGCCGGATGACCGACGAAACGCTGGAAATGATGTTGGGGCTGGCCAAGGGGGAGGAACAATGGGTCGGGCCGCTGGTCAACGAACTCGCCTTCACCCACCGCAGCTATGGCCGGTTGCCATGGGCGGAATATGAAAGCTGGATCGATTTGACGGTGGATGTGTTGGGCGAATTGGCGGGCGAGGCGTGGAGTGCGGAGGCCGACGCTGCGTGGCGCAAGCAGGCGGAGCGGTTGAAGCTGATGATCCACGATGCGCGGGCGGCATGGGACGTGGCGATGCCGGGGCATATCTTGGAGGAGCTGCCGCGTGGCTAAGTGCGCGACAAGTTGATTACGCAGAACGCCATATACGCGTTGAAGTGCCTGTCTTTGTCGTTGAATGGAGGCGAAGCGATCCGCCGATGCGTGAAGGTGGTAGGCGAAATAAAGTGCGTGGTTCATCGACCAGTATATGCGCGATTTGAGGGTTTGTAGGACAGTGGTTTTTTGGGGGGTGTTGTTCCCGTCGAGGGAGAGCAAAGGAGTTTCACGCGAAGACGCGAAGACGCAAAGGCGCGAAGAAGGGGAGAGAAGAAACCTATTTGTGGCTTCGTGTGAGTCAAATTGGCGCGCCATATGATACAAAGGCCAACCTCAGTAATTTCACCCCCCCCCCCCCCCTTCAACCTCACAAACCCCACCCCGTCACCCCGTGCTTGACACGGGGTT
>JAYUOS010000020.1:0-67307 GCA_043760725.1 Sphingomonadales bacterium | reverse complement strand
AAAGCGCCAAGCGCGCGGTAACAGGCATCGATGTCATCAACGATCACCCGGAACGCGTTTATATCGGTCATCTGTTCAAACGCGACATGACGTTCCTGCATCTTTTTCCAGATCGAATAGGGATGCTTTTCGCGGCCATACACTTTTGCTGTTATTCCGGTGCGCTCCATCGCGGTCGCAATCGACTGGCTGATCTCCTCGATTTTGACATCGCCCTCTTCGCGAATTTGCGCCAATCGCCCGGTAATGGTGTCAAACGCTTCTGGTTCCAGCTGTTGAAACGCCAGCAGCTGCATCTCGTGCATATATTCGTACATGCCGATGCGTTCCGCGAGCGGTGCATAGATATCCATCGTTTCTTTGGCGATGCGGCGACGTTTTTCGGGGCTTTTGATGTAATGCAGCGTGCGCATATTGTGCAGCCGGTCGGCAAGCTTAACCAGCAACACGCGGATATCATCGGAAATCGCGAGCAAGAATTTGCGCAGATTCTCCGCCGCGCGCTCATCCTCAGTCTGCGCCTCAATCTTTGACAGCTTTGTCACGCCATCGACAAGCCGTGCAACCTCTGGCCCGAACTTGGCCTCGACGTCTTCGATTGTGGTCAGCGTGTCCTCGACTGTGTCGTGCAGCAAAGCCGTGATGATGGTGTCTTCATCCATCTTCAGGTCAGTCATCAACCCAGCCACCTCGACAGGATGGCTGAAATACGGATCACCCGAAGCCCGCTTTTGCGCGCCGTGCATTTGGACGGTGTAAACATACGCCTTATTCAGCCGATCTTCATCGACTTCGGGGTGATAGGCTCTCACCCGCTCAACAAGTTCATACTGACGCATCATGGCTTCGTCAGCATGTGGTATTTACGCTGCGATGCAACAGGAAAATGGTCGGGAACGCGAAATTTGCCGGGTGAGTGTATTAGGATGGGTTATAAAAACTCTGCCTCAATCTGACGCATAGCGCGATGTGACTTTAACAGCGGCGCGCGGTTTGAGGCCTTAGAAAATTCTAAGTCACCCTGATTTTTTACCTTTTGAATTTCTTGTTATATCTTTGATGGCTGCAGCTTTGAGCATTTTATTTAGCGCCGCCTGCTCCAAAACTGGGACTTTGTTCCAAGCCTCAACCGCTTTTTGGTAGTTAGCAGTATTTGCTTGGAGCCTGACGATATCATCCTTGCTGCGTTCTGCTAGTGCCATTTTCGTGTCCTTTTTACCAAGATATGGTTGAATGCTTAAAATACAAGAAATGCGGTTAGGTTGAGCCCTCTACAATCCAGTGTGTGGATTCATCAACGATCCCGCGAACCGGTGTCACTTCGCGCAATTGCCAGATAAACGCAGCACCGCCATCGCTACGACCATCAAGCGAATGTTCCGTTTTCGCGCTCGCAGACAGACGCAAGGCGAGCGCATGAGATGCCTGCGGCAAAAACAGTTCCCGCTCTTCCCCGAGTGAGTTTTTGAAAAAAGCTATGCTTCGGCTCTGGTCGTTGTCCGAAGTCATGCCTCGAGCGATTAACGCAAGCGAACTAAAAGTTAACACCGAACATCCAGGATCATCAGCCAATACACCTGCATAATGGCCCGGCCACCGAGACTTTCGCTGCGGGCCGTCCATTAGAATTGCCAACACAAGATTTGGCCCGATCGCCCTGACTACAGTCTGAACCGGGTCTGCCCTTGCTAGATCTTCGCATATCAGAACCGTCATGGCAGTGCCAGCCCTGGGGACAAAAAAATCGATGATCCGCCGTCCAAGCGGAATGCCTTCCCACCAGTTTTTTCTTGGCGTCAGGTTTCGACTTAAACCATATTTTTCAATTTGGCGGTCATTAAGCTTCCACCGGTGATGCTTTTCGCGAGAATGATTTCCCTTCCAGTCATCTTCTTTCTTTCCATGGGGCCTTGCACGTATTGCAACGAAATTACCCGCACGGATTTCGCCACCACGTTCTTCCTCCCCAACGCCGGCTATAATGAACTCGAGATCCTTGTCGGCTTTGAAAAGCTCTTTTGACAGATAGTTAAATGACGAGTTGTTTAACGCCATTTCAGGAAATACCACTGCGTGGATCTCATGCAAATCGGACTTCGCCTTTTTTAAAAGGTCTTCGACGAATTTGAAAAGCTCAGCTTTGGAAGTCGGGTGATCGTAGGGCAAACTTCCGTCTCGATCCAGCCATCGCTGTTCAACGTTGAAATAGGACCATTTGTCATCCCCATTTGTTGATTCTGATTTGGACTGAGGCACAAAACAGCCTGCGCCAAATCGGTAAGGAAACGGCACAAGTAGAATATTCAGTCCTTTGCTGTTCTTGTCATCCTCACCTATTAAAGTCGGCCGCGGCGGCGGCTCGCTTGGTATTCTCCATCTTGTCTCGACCATGCCGGGAGAAGGCAAAAGTGCTAGGTTATGTGTCATCGAACGAAGGGTGCAGCCAAGAGCAGACGTCCGAGTTTTGGGCATAACAGCACAAAAACTTGCATCGACCAACTCAGTAGTCAGTGTAGTTAGCATTCCATCGGCGGGGTTAGTCGGGCTGGTGGCTTCAGCCGCTGCCCGAGCAAGAATGCTTTGCTGAACGAACGATGCTTTCGATCTAAAACCGTGAATTTCTCTGGGCCAAAATCCTACGCCCGAACAGGCCATATCGGCCACCACCATCAGCTTGACCGCAGCATGCCACCAGCTGGGATATATGGCGGCTGAGACACTACCCACCACTTCATCCCCGCCGTGAGCGACCGACACGGAATGCCATAAAAACTGTAACGGTGTAAGTTCGATTTTCGCAAGCTGAGCAAAGTCCAAATAATCGACTCCGTAAACTTTACGGTAATGTTCTTGCTGTTCCTCTGAGTACACTGGATATTGTTCAAGAGCTTCGTCCGCAAAGCTACTAACATCAGGCGTTTGCCGCGCAGGATGAAAATTTGCAGCCCATGCGCGCCCGATGTTTCGCCATTCCAAAGAATCAAGTTCGGAGAGACCGAACGGGTCTTCAAACGGCAGGTTTTCATCAGGCGAAGGTGAAATAACGCACCTATAAGCACCACTACGTTCAACCAATGTTGCAGCTACTGCGAAGGTATCAATCGGACTCTGCGGAACAATCGCCCACGAATCTTCAATATCAGCTCCTTTAAAAGAGCCGTCCGGCATAAGGCGCATTATTAGTGCGCGAACGGTATTGCGCTTTTCCCCCACGGTCTTTGTCTACTATGTGATCTGTAATTTTCAACAACATATTTAAGTAAGAACAGATACTGCGTTGTTCGGTCAATCTTTTCGCTTCGGTTGTCAGAATTCACTTTTTCACCCCCACCCCAAAAAACCACTGTCCTACAATGTACCAAATATGTTCTATATTGCCCGATGGAACATAAACACCCCGCACCCTGTCGCCCCGACATTGCCGCCGACCCTGTGTCGGCTCCTCCGGTTGGCCCTTTAATCCCCGGGATTTCGGCTGATCCCGACGCCGACGACCAAGCCATCGCGCTGCCCGAACCGGAACCCTATGACCCCAACGAATACCGCTGGGTTCCTGTTCGTCGCCGCCCGCGCCATGATGGGTGGACCGAGGAGGAGCAACAGAGCGGCAAGGGGAAGCTGTGCAAAGACGAGTTCAACGATATGTGTCACCATCTCGACCCGGCATACCGCCATGATAAAGGACGAAAGCGGTATTCTAATAGCGTTTCAGGTGAGACTTTAGTGTGACTTTCCAATTGCGCCGCGCACAAAAAACGCCGGAAGGACGCAATGTCCTTCCGGCGTCTAAGGGTTTCGGCTCCCGCCTTCGCTTGCAGCTTCGGCGGGCAGGCCCGCTTCGGCTACAGGGACGAGAGGCTTGTCCGCTGTAGCTTTAGTTATGGTGGGCTTGTCCGCCGAAGCCTTGGCGTAGGTGGAATAGAGAGGAGAGCCGAAAATCGATCAGAGTGAGATCAATCTTTGGCGATATTGACTTTGGTCTTTGCATTGCAGGTCGAAAGATCGTCGGCGCCAAGAACGCGGTCGCCGGCTTTAAAGCTAACGACTTGGCCGAATTCTTTGGCGACGCTGATGCAAACATTGCGCGGTGCAGACCCTGCCGATGGCGCGCGGCAGCTGGTGCCTTCGCATTTGAACATAACGCCGCGGATAATGGCCTGCTTGGCTTCGGTGGGCTGAGCCAATTCGACAGTGTAGTAGCGCGTGCCAGCGGCCTGAACCGGGGTTGCGGGGATTGCCATGACGCCTGCGGTTACGGCAAGCGCGCCAGCGAATGCGCCAAAGCGTGAGAAAGCCAACTTTTTCGAGAAAGACTGGGAGAGGGTCATTTCTAATTCCTTTAAGAGTGTCGTCAGGCGGCGGCCTACCTTGTCCTTTTGGACGTCTTAGGTGAGCCGTTCCGGCAACCGAATTTTTCAGTTGCGAATCACTACCTATTATATTAGGTTTTAAGTTGCAACTAAAAACTTAATTACATCTGGTTTTTTTTGGTAGGAGCGATAGGAAGATTACTGAGATGGGGAAATTACGCGAACCTTTGGCGGAAATCGCTCAATGCGGCCTTCCGGGTGCGCTGGAAGTGATGGGCGAACGCTGGTCATTCATGATCATCCGCGGGGCATTCAATGGCGTGCGCCATTTCGAAGAGTTTCTGACAGAGATCGGTATCGCCCGGAACATCTTGGCTAACCGGCTGACGCGGTTGACCGAGTCTGGTATCTTGCACCGCACGCCTTGCCCCGATGACCGGCGTAAGGTTGAATACCGGCTAACGGCAAAGGGGCTGGATTTCTTGCCTGCGATGATTGCGATGCGGCAATGGGGCGAACGGTGGGAAACCGGTGTGCCATCGAACCCGGTGCTGGCCGATGAACGTGATCGCAAACCGATCTTACCGGTGACGCTGCGCGGTCATGATGACCGCATCCTGACTCACATGGATTTATGCTGGATCGACGAGTCGGAAGCAGCACTTGCCAGCAAGTCAGATGAAAGCACAATTGTCCGCAAAATCGGATCGGCCTAGCGCTGGAAACACCCCGTTTAATTGTGGTGCAATGCAACATTGTAATTTTGTGACGAATCTGTTATATATCATCCATCAAGGGCAAAACGCCCGCCGTAGCGCCACTAGAGCGTAGAAAGATTCAACACGGGAATAGGCGCACTGGCCGGACATTTCGGATGTGATAGTCAGCATATGACACACCAGTGCACCCATAATAATAATCAGAAAGGGTCAATTTTATGAACTCCACTGCGGTGCTGTTTGAAGTCGGCGATTATGTTGTTTACCCAAAGCATGGGGTCGGCCGCGTCATTGAGCTGCAAAATTCGGAAATCGCGGGCATGCAGTTGGAACTGTATGTGTTGCGCTTTGAAAAAGAGAAAATGACGCTTCGCGTGCCTTTCAACAAGGCTGAGGGCGTCGGCATGCGTAAGCTTTCGTCAGACAAGACACTAAAAGAAGCGATGTACACGCTGACCGGCAAGCCCAAGGTGAAGCGCACAATGTGGTCTCGCCGTGCGCAGGAATATGAAGCGAAGATCAATTCGGGTGACTTGGTGTCGATCGCTGAAGTGACCCGCGACCTGTTCCGCCCCGAAGATCAGCCGGAACAAAGCTATTCGGAACGGCAGATATTCGAAGCAGCATCAAGCCGCCTTGCGCGCGAATTGGCTGCGATGGAAAAGACTGACGAGAAAGCTGCGCTTGGCAAGATCCTCGACATCTTGAAAGCCGAGGCTCCGCAATATTACGAAAAAGCTGAATAGAATTCGGTCAAAATCCTATACGAAAGGGCGCCTGCGTGGCGCCCTTTTTTGTGCTTGTCGCTGCCGACATTTGGTGTATTATACATGCAATACAGATAGGAGATTTTCATGCGTCATCCAGCTTTTTTCTCAGCGATCTTAGCAGTCGCAGCACCACTTTCAGCCTGCGGCTATTCGGTCTTTGACGCCGCCGAGGACATACAAAAAAGCGGTTTTGAAGGTGGCAAGGCGATCACCACGACCGTTCAGTCGACGGAGGCTTTCACTGCGGTTGACGCGATGGGCCCCGACACCGTTGTGCTGGTAACCGGCGACACATTCTCGATCAAAGCTGAAGGCGATGCCGAGGCGATTAAAACGCTGCATTACAAAATCGACGGACCGGCCATCCTGATTGGCCGCAAGACAGGAAAATGGTCTGGCGAGAGTGCAAAGGGCGTGACGATCACAATCACCGCACCCAAGATTTCCAGCGTATCTCTCTCGGGATCGGGCGATTTCAAGGGCGATAAACTGTCCGGCGACAAGGTACAGATCGATCTTGCCGGTTCTGGAAATATCAATGTTACCGCGATCACTGCCCCCGCTGTTGAAGGCAATGTTGCAGGGTCCGGTGATATCAAAGCCGGCGGCACAGCCGTTAAAGCCGAATGGTCGATTGCCGGATCTGGCAACATCGATGCCGCTGCTATCGTCAGCCAAGACGTTGAAGCATCTATAGCTGGCTCTGGCGATGTGCGCGTAAATGCGACCAAAACTGTCGATGCAGATATTGCAGGCAGCGGCGACGTTTATGTCACCGGGGGTGCTACATGCAGTAAATCGGTCGTTGGCTCGGGCAAGGTTATCTGCGGCTAACCAAGCTTGCCATTTGACGGTTGCGACGACAGCAGCCATAACTGCCATCTCCTCCGCTGTTGCGGGAACATGAAGGATTTGGCGCATGGCTTTCCGGCAGATTTTGGTAACAGTTGCGCTGTTGGCGGCGGCATCGGCGTCGGCGGCGGATCAACGTTTTTCGATTGGCAATTATGACGAATTGATTGTCGAGGGCGATATCATCGTTAATCTGGAAACCGGAAAAGCGCCCAGTGCCAAGGCGCAAGGGCCGCGTGATAAATTGGGCGCGTTGCGGGTCGAAGGGCAAGGCAATGTGCTGCGGATCAGAAGCGTTGGTTTGCAAAGCGGGCAGCGAGACACCGGAGCGGTAACGATAGCTGTGACCGGGCGCGACATTAAACATGTCGCCCTTATCGGGTCGGGCAAAATCAACGCCAATACACTGAATGCCGATACCACGCGGATTGAACTGCGTGGTTCTGGCAGTATTGATGTTGCCAGCCTGAAAGCATTTAAGCTGATCAGTATGATGGCAGGCAATGGTCGTTTGAATATCGCCAAAGGTGACGTTGTGAATACTGAGCTTGCCATCGACGGCAGCGCCAACTTTATCTCTGCGGGCTTTGTGACGCAAAACCTTAAACTGGTGCAAAACGGTCCGGCATCGACGCTGCTGAACGTCAGCAACAATGCAGAAATCAACAACACCGGGGCTGGCAGCATTACGATCGAAGGTAGCGGGACATGTAACGTCCGCAAAGCGGGCAGCGCCACGATCAACTGTAAGAAGGAACGAAAATGATGATGTGCACCTCTCGCCTTTTCGCAATCATCGCGCTTGGTGCATTGTCGTCTTGCGCATCTGCATCCGGCGGAGGGAGCGGTTGCACTGCTGGAGCAAAGCAAGCGATTAGCGTAGCGGATCTCAATCAGGTCGAACTGTGCATCCGGTCCAAAAATAAGACGCACGCGTTCACCGTCGAAGTAGCGGAAACGTCGCAGCAACAGTCAAAGGGGCTGATGTTCCGCACAGCGCTAGCCGATAATCGGGGCATGCTGTTTCCGTTTGTCGAAGTTCGCATGGCGAGTTTCTGGATGAAAAATACCGTGATCCCGCTTGATATCATTTTTATTCGACCGGATGGCATCATTGAGAACATCGAGGAAAACACCGTTCCCTATTCGTTGGTCCCTGTGGAATCGACAGCGCCTGTAACCGCAGTTCTCGAATTGCGCGGCGGATTGACGGCTGAAATGGGAATTACGGTGGGTGACAAGGTTGAATGGAAATAGCCGCTTGTCCGCCGCCTTTTTCATTGCGCGCTGCGGAACTTGGCCCTAATCGCTCGATAGATGGGAATCCTCGGCAAAATCTTTACGTGGTGGGACGGCGCGACCATCGGCACGATGCTATACAGCAGCCGTAAAGGCGAGCTGGTCGGCGAAGACAATCTGGGTAACAGGTATTTCCAGTCGCGCACACAAAAAGCAGGTGTCGCTCAGCGTCGTTGGGTGATGTATAGCGGATCGAATGACGCGGCTCGTGTGTCGCCCGATTGGCATGGGTGGTTGCACGGCACGTTCGACGGTCATCCCGATAGCTACTTACCGCCCGCACGCGTGTGGGAACTTGACAGCCCCGGTAATCCGACGGGTTCCGATGCTGCCTATCGCCCTGCAGGCGCGATTGAAAGCGGCGGTGTGCGCGCTAAGGTAACCGGTGATTATCAGGCATGGAGCCCCGACACTTTATGAAACGCGCCGGGTTGATCTGTATGGCGGTGGCCGCATTGGCATTGTCTGCTTGTAATCAGCAGGGCGGACAAACGGCCGGCAAAACTGCCAAATCCGCCAAAGAAAAAGCGGCGGCAGCGGCAGCGAACATTCCATCTGCGGTCGGTGAACAACTTGGCACGCCAATGGCCGAGCGCGTTGCCGTCATCAGCCTGTTGAACAAGCGCAACGGCCAAACCCGTGATTTTGAAATAAAGCCGGGCGAATCGGTCCGTTTTGGCAAAGTGGTTTTGTTGGTCCGGGCGTGCGAACGAACGGCACCTTGGGAAACCTATGTTGATCAAGGCGCATTTGTCCGCGTAGCGGTGCGTGAACGTCCGCCGGGAACCAATAACAGCGAGCGCTGGCGTTGGGTATTTTCGGGCTGGTTGTTTAAGGAAAATCCTGCGGCCAATATCTTGCAGCATCCGGTTTACGATGTCTGGGTCAAAGCCTGCAAAATGAGCTTCCCAGGTGAAGAGCCCACGCCCGGTGAACTTGCTGCGCCGAAAGACGACGATAAAAAGCCATCCAATGCGCCCCAGTCTCCCGCAAAGCCCAAGGCCGATGTCACACCTGTGCCTGTGCTGGAAGCAGAGCCAGAAGAAGCCCCAGAGGCCGACGGTGAAGCCACGGTTGAAACATGAACTGCGCAGGCTAAGGCTTGATTGAGCCGCTTAAGATACTGTGACTGGCTGATTTCGATAGCGCCTAACGACGCGAGATGTTCAGTCATGAACTGGCAGTCTAGCAATTCAAACCCGCCGATTTTCATCCGCGCCACCAGCCATGCCAGCGCCACTTTCGATGCATCGGTCGCGCGCGAGAACATGCTTTCGCCAAAAAAGGCGCGGCCCATGGCGAGCCCGTATAGTCCGCCCACCAATTCGCCATCGCGCCAACATTCCACGCTATGGGCTAAGCCCTTGGCATGCAGTTCAACGAAAGCGGCTTCAATGTCTGCATTGATCCAAGTTTCATCTCGGGCCGGCGCTGCTGCTGCACAGGTATCGATCACTTGTGCAAATGCCGTATCGGTCGAGACACGGAAACGGTCTTGCCGGATCGTTTTTGTCAGCGATTGCGCGACGCGAAAGCCCGACAGCGGCAAGATCGCGCGCCGTTTCGGTTCGACCCAATAGGCATTGGCGTCGTCGCGCGCATCAGCCATCGGGAAAATTCCAGTGGCATAGGCGCGGAGCAACAGATCGGTATCGATGGGCAAGATGATCCCTTTTGCGCAACGACCGATTGCCTGCAACCTCTTTTCGGGCGGTATGTCCAATACACTTTATTCGCCTACCTGCCAGAAAGCTGATCGAAGCCGTGTCGTTTCGCCGCATGATCTCTTCAGGTTATCGGCAGAACAGCCGGTGCGGCCTGTTATGTTCATGTGGCAGAAAGGTAAGGCTGACATTCTCCACATCGTCACGTCCGGCAAATTTGCCGCGACATCTGTGCCGTGCGCTTTCAGGGAAGCGCATCATCAAGCCATGGCAGTGACCAGACGAACAACTAGCGAGAAAAGGGGGCAAATAGAAAATGATCTGAGGAGAAAAGTGATGAGTGTCCTTTCTAAAGCACACAAAAACTATGCCCTGCTTATTACACTTGCGATAATTGCGCCGGTTAGCGTGAATGCCCAGCAGGGCATGCAAGATGACAGCAACATTGTCGTCAACGGCCAACCAGAGAATGAAGAGGCGGATGCCGCCATGCCTGTCGCGGCACCTGTCAAAGGTCCCGAGATAAAAGGCATAATTTCCGCGCGCAGCGGCGACAGGCTTCAAGTCACCGCAGCAGATGGCAGCAAGACGATTATCGCCTTTGATGAAACCACCAAAATCAAAGCAAGCAAAGGGCTTTTCAGCAGTGCCAAGCTGGGTGGAGAATCTCTGCTCAACGGTCTGCCCGTAACCGTCAAGACCATGCAATCTGGCAATGCATTGATGGCGAGCCAGATCAATTTGCGCAATACCGATCTGAAAACCGCAAATATGATCCGCACCGGCACAGCTCAAGGCTTTTCGGAGCAAACGGCGGCAACCGAAGCGTTACGCGGCCGTATGGGTGATATCGACGAGTATAATATCAAAGGCACAACAAATGTGAACTTTGATACCGGCAAAGCGATGTTGTCCGAACAAGGTAAAGCCGAATTGTGCGCTACGGCCAATGCGGCGGGAGGGATGAAAAACTCGCTTCTCCTGGTGGTCGGTTACACCGATTCCACCGGACCGGATGAATTGAACCAAACTTTAAGCGAAAAGCGCGCCAGCAGCGTGGTCAATTATATGCAGCAAGCTTGTGGTTGGAAACCATATCGCATGCTGACCCCCACGGGCATGGCCAAATCCGACCCATTGGCGGACAACAGCACCCCCGAAGGCAAAGCTCAAAACCGTCGTGTTGCGGTCAATATCTTGGTCAGCAAAGGTCTTGATGGTCTTTAGAATGTAAGGCGGAGGGCCATTCCTTCCGATTTGGTTTCCATCGCCAATTGCGCGGGCCAAAACTTTGCACTATGTCTCAGATAACCTCGGCACAGCGTCGCCGGGGTTATTTGTTTTTGCCGATTGAGACTGGACCAGCCCATGACCCGCCGCCGCAAAGTTTATGAAGGCAAGGCTAAAATCCTATACGAAGGTCCCGAGCCAGGCACGCTGATCCAGTATTTTAAGGACGATGCGACCGCGTTTAATGCGCAGAAAAAGGGTACGATTGCGGGCAAAGGCGTCGTCAATAACCGCGTCTCCGAACATGTGTTTACGCGTTTGGCGCATATCGGCATCCCGACTCATTTTATCCGCCGACTGAACATGCGCGAACAATTAATCCGGCAGGTCGAAATCATCCCGATCGAAGTGATCGTCCGCAATGTCGCGGCAGGGACGTTGTCGAAACGGCTGGGCATCGAAGAAGGCACGCCGTTGCCGCACACATTGCTGGAATACTGCTACAAAGACGACGCGCTTGGTGATCCCTTGGTTGGCGAAGAGCATATCGCGTGTTTCGGTTGGGCCACGCAGGAGGAAATGCAGGATATTTCTTCGATGGCGATCCGCATCAATGATTTCATGTGTGGCATGTTCGCCGCCATCGGCATCCGCCTGATTGATTTCAAACTGGAATTTGGTCGCTTGTTTGACGGTGATTTTAGCCGCGTGATCCTCGCAGACGAAATTAGCCCCGATGGCTGCCGGTTGTGGGATATCGAAACTGGCGAGAAATTGGACAAAGACCGTTTCCGCCGCGATTTAGGCGGAGAGGCCGAGGCCTATCAGGAAGTCGCGCGCCGCCTTGGCCTGCTACCCGAAGAAGGCGAAGGTGCGGTGCTCGATCTAGTCAGCCATCGCTTACGTAAGGGCAAATAATTTCGACGAGCGTTGCTTGAAAGCAATCCGATATCGGGCATAAGTGGCTGATGGGGAAAGCAATCAAGCTGAGAATTTTCGCGTTGCCGTTATTGGCCCTCGTGATCTCTACGTCGACGCCGTTATCGGCCAAACCACATGCCGCGCCGCTATCTGGCGTAGAACGCACTGCGCCGTGGAATAGCGATAAGTCCGATCTGCCTGCGGATGAGAGCATCATCTATGGGCGCCTGCCTAACGGGCTGCGTTACGCGATCCGCCCGAACAACCGACCGCAAAATCAGGTGCTGGTGCGCATGGCCTTTGATTTCGGTTCAGCTGCCGAGGCGGAGGATGAGCAGGGGCTCGCGCATTTCATTGAGCATATGGCGTTTAACGGCACTACCAATGTGCCCGAAGGCGAAATGGTGAAAATGCTGGAGCGGCTGGGGCTGGCCTTTGGTGCCGATACCAATGCCTCGACCGGTTACACGATGACCGATTACCGATTGGATTTGCCAAAGTCCGATCGGGCATTGATCGAACGCGCGTTATTTTTGATGCGCGAAACCGCGAGCGAGATCACCTTTGATCCAGCGGCGGTGGACCGTGAACGCGGTGTTGTGATCGCTGAAATGCGGCAGGGGGAGAATTATCAGTTTCAGCAAAGCCGAGCGTTACAGGGGCTGTTCTATCCCGGTAGCTTTTATTCGACACGCTATCCCATTGGCAAAAAAGAGGTGCTTGAGAACGCACCTGCGGAACGGCTAAAGGCGCTGTACCGAAGATTTTATACGCCTGACCGTGCGCGCATTGTTGTCGTTGGGCCGGTCGATCCGGTTGCTATCGAACGTGAAATCGCGCGAAAATTTGGAAGCTGGAAAGGCAGCAGTTCGGCGTTGGGTGCGATCGACCGATGCAGTTTCGATACCGCGCGTCGCGGCGAAACCGGGCTGTTCGTTCATCCTGAAATCAACGAATCGCTGACGATCGAACGGATCCTGCCGGACAAGCTGCGTCCCGATAGCTTTGAAACCAATCTGCTGGCATTTAAAATCAACGTTGCGGCTGCGATTGTGCAAGACCGGCTTGCACGCAAATCGCGCAAAGAGGATATCCCCTATCTCGGTGGGTCGCTAACATTTTCGGCGGGCTTTTGCGATCAACATGCGCGTGTCGGCATGTCTGTGGTCGGCAAAGACGGCAGCTGGGCGGCATTGATGCCCATCGTTGAACAGTCGGTGCGCCAGGCCGTTGAATATGGTTTCAACGACCAAGAGATTTCCGAACAGATCAAGCGGCTCGATGCGGCATTCGTCAATGCGCGCAAATCCGAGGCGACCAATCCCAGTGGCTATTTTGCCGGGACGCTGACACGCCTTGATGATGATATCATCAGCGATGCTGACCAACAGCAGATGATCTGGTTGCAGATCCGGCCATTTTTGACGGTAAATGCGGTCAACAGCGAATTTGCGATATGGTTCGGCCAGCTTAACGATCCGATGATATTTCTTTCGACGCGCAAAGGCGAGGGCGTTGAGAAGCAGGCGTTGGCAAAGGCCTATGCAGATAGCCGGGCCGTCGCCGTCGAGGCTCCGATCACTCGCACTGCGCAAGATTGGGCCTATAGCGATTTTGGGCCTGCTGCCTCTGTCGCGTCGGACACGACGATTAAGGACCTCGGCATTCGTACAATTCGTTTGTCCAACGGCGTGCTCCTTAACTTAAAGAAAACCGATTTCGAGGCGGACCGCATCCGTTGGTCAGTCCGGATCGACGGCGGCATTCTACATTTTCCAAAGGAGCAGCAATATCTGACTTCCCTTATGAATGGCGCTTATGCAGGCGGGGGGCTGGGCAAATATGATGTTGATGATTTGCGCGCGGCGCTGGCTGGATCGACGGCGCAACCAATGTTCTATGCCTCGACCGATCATTTCGGTGGTAGTGGATCGGTTGTCTCCAAGGATTTGGAGCGGCAAATGCAATTGATGACGGCTTATTTAACCGATCCGGGCAAGCGCAGCGAGGCTGTGCGATTGTTTCGCCGAGGACTCCCCGAATGGTATTCACGTCTTGATGCGACTCCGCAATCGGCATTGAGCGTTGCCATTGGGAAAACTATGAACGGTGACGATCCGCGTTTTATTGTGCCCGATCAAAAAGGTCTCGAAGCTGCGGATTTTGCTGAGCTCGACAAGGTTCTCGGCGATGTGTTGGCAACGAACCGTCTTGAAATAGGCCTAACCGGCGCAATTGACGAAGACGCTGCGATTGCAATTGTCGCAAAAACATTCGGTACGCTTCCACAGCGCAAGGCCGAACCAAAGGATTACAGTCAAGCGCGCAAAACGGCTTGGTCCGGCTCGACGGGTAATCATGATGTTTCGCACCGCGGTGAGGCAAACCAGCTGTCGTGGCAACGCACGTGGACGACCACCGATGATAGCGACGGCCGACTGCAGGATGCTATGCAGATTTTCGCAAATATTGTGCAAATCCGCTTGCTTGATGAACTGCGCGAAAAATTGGGCGCGACCTATGGCGCGTCGGCCTATTCGGATATGTCATCAACCTATCCGGGGCGCGGAACATTCGGCGTGGCAACAGATGGCGATCCTAAAGACCTGGCCGCAATCGAGGGCGCAGTTGACGCTGTTATTGCCGAACTGCTGGCTGCTCCTGTCAGTACAGATCTTTTTGAACGTGCTCGCAAACCGACACTGGAGGCCTATGCCGATTGGAAAAAGCAAAATGGCACTTGGTCTAGGCGAACTGCGGAGGCTCAGACTAATCCAAAGTTGCTGGAGCGATTCCGCAATAGCGAACAACAATTTCGTTCGATAACGCCGGAAGAAGTTTGGAAAGCAGCAAAGCAGCTGCTTGATGGTAAAGCGAGTTACACATTTCGGGCATTACCCAAGAAATAGCTCGCTCATCCGCGCGTTTTATAACCGCAGATGATGCCCAATACGAACGAAAGGAACAGCCCCAACTGAAGCTGTTGATGCGCAGATTCGCTCCAGCCGAAAAACTGTGCGCCAAAGGCAAATAGGCCAACGAACATTGCTGCTGCTAATCCGACCATACCGGCTCCTATCTATGTGCTCCGGCGACATTCACGCTACACGAAGTCAGGCTAAGGCGGGGATGATCAAGATCCGGTTCGCAAACAGAGTTAATTTCTCAAACCGCCGCAGCTCTTGTTTCCTCGAACAACCGGGCTATAGGGACGACAAACTCCGTTTGACCTCGCGTTAAAGGACATTGCGCCAATGAAATCCCGTATCTTTGTCACACTGAAAAACGGTGTGCTCGACCCGCAGGGTAAAGCGATCCACCACGCGCTTGAGGGCCTTGGTTTTGCCGGGGTCAGTGATGTCCGCGCCGGTCGCCTGATCGAGATTGAGCATGACGACAGCGTAAGCAACGCCGATCTGGAAGCAATGAGCCGCAAATTGCTCGCCAATATGGTGATCGAGAATTTCGAGATCGAGCAGAACTAATGCGCGCTGTTGTCATTCAGTTTCCCGGCTCCAACTGCGACCGTGACATGGCCGTCGCCATTCGCGACGTGACCGGAGCGGATACGTCGCTGGTGTGGCACCGCGACAGCGAATTACCCGATGGCGTTGACTTCATCGCCATACCTGGCGGCTTTTCCTACGGCGACTATCTGCGGTCCGGCGCGATGGCGGCGCGGTCGCCTGTGATGCAGGCGGTCGTCGCTGCGTCTGGTCGAGGCGTTCCGGTGCTGGGTGTATGCAACGGGTTTCAGATACTGACAGAGGCGGGCTTGTTACCCGGCGCGCTGATGCGCAATGCTGGTATCCGTTTCGTGTGCCGCAACGTCCGGCTGACGGTGGAAAACGGCCAATCGATATTCACCAGCCAGTATGAAGTGGGCGAGGAAATCACTATTCCCGTCGCGCATCATGAAGGCAATTATTTCGCCGATGAAGCGACGCTCGACCGGTTAGAGGGCGAGGGCCGTGTGGCGTTTCGTTATGCCGCGCCCGTCAATGGTTCGGCGCGCAACATCGCAGGGATATTGAACGATGCAGGCAATGTGCTGGGTATGATGCCGCATCCTGAACGGATGATCGAGGCGATGCAGGGCGGATCAGACGGGCGGCGTTTGTTTGCTGGTATCGTCGCTGGCCTTATCCGCGAGATCGCCTGACGGGTCTGGGGCAGGCTTTGGTCGAGGGTGTAGCCAGCGGCCAACCAACAACAAAACTGTTGGCCAGACCATAGTATTCCAAACATCGTGCCAATGTTCGGGATCCGGTTTTAGCGTTCCGACCCCTCCCTCCGCCTTGATGTCCAACCATTCAACGCCGACAGCGACCGCAAGCGCCGCCAGCCATGCCAGCATCCAGCCGCCACGCCAGCGCCATAACAGTCGGACGCTGATGAACATCACCATTCCGGCATAAACATGCAGCGCATCACGCCCGAGCCCAGTGGCATCAAGCAGCTGGAGTTTAAGGATTTGCAAATCTTGCGGCGCAGTCGCCAAAGTTACGTTCATATCTTGGCCCGGAATGGCGAGAAGTTGGTGTTGTCATCATAGAGGTCAACGCCCTCGCGCGATTTTAAAAAGCCCACGACGCGGTAAGTCACCGGCGTCAAAACAACCTCCCAAGCGACTTTCAGTCCCCAGTTGAAAAACATGATCCAGATCACCGCGTCAGTTTCCCAATTGCCCAGAAAGGCGAGCGGATAAAAGATTACGCTGTCGACACCTTGGCCGACGATGGTCGATCCAATGGTGCGCGACCACAAATGCTTACCCCGTGTCCAGATTTTCATCCTAGCCATGACATAGCTATTGACGAACTCTCCCGCCCAAAAAGCGACGATGGAGGCAAACACGATGCGAGGAACCTGCCCGAACACGCTTTCATATGCGGCTTGTCCCTGCCAGCCAGCAGCAGGCGGCAAACTTACGACCACCCAGCTCATAAAGGCCATGAATAACAGCCCGGCAAATCCTGCCCAAATTACCCGGCGCGCGCGGGCATAGCCGTAAACCTCAGTCAGCACGTCACCGATGACATAGCCAATTGGGAAAAACAGGATGCCTGCGCCAAATTCAATCGGCTTGCCCGCAATCTCTATCGCCGCAGGCTTGGCTGCGCCAATGACATTGGATAGCAACAGCACCGCGACAAAAGCCGCCATCACAAAATCATAATATCGGAACTGCCGATTGGCTGCGCTGTCCGCGCTTTGCATGCTGATTGGAATATTGCTCATGCTGTTCTGCATATCGCGCTTTGCTCCGGCGTGCAAAGCCGTTATGAGCGCCCACGGTGCGCGCCCTTAGCTCAGCTGGATAGAGCGCGAGACTTCTAATCTTGAGGCCACAGGTTCGATTCCTGTAGGGCGCACCATCTCGATTATCCAAAACCGACCATTAAGCTGCGGTATGGCTTCAGAAACGGACGAACCGTTACTCGGCTTTACGAATTGTTGAGCATAGTCCTGCCATCCTATGAAGATGAGCACTCGGTTTCATATCATTCAGGGCAGAAAACTGGCGGTCAGTAAGACGAGTGCTTCACGGTTTCGCAATCGGTATCGGGCGCAGCCAAGTCAAGCTAACCACGAATTCATACCTGTGGTACTATTTGCAGCGTTGGCAATGTTTTGCGGAGTTTGGTCGTGGACCGGACAAGGTGCGGCCGTGAGCAGCGCTGCTATTATCCCTGTGACCGCGTTCGCCTCGGATACACAGAGTGCTTCATTTGGATTTTGCCATAACGGCGGCGGCAGCAATTGTGTCGTCGATGGCGATACCCTGTATTATCAGGGTGCAAAGATCCGCATTGCCGACATCGATACACCTGAAACGCACCCCTCACGTTGCGCCGAGGAGGCTCGTCTGGGCGATGCAGCAACGCGGCGGTTGCATGCATTGGTAAATGCCGGACCGTTTTCGCTACAGTCCATCGACCGCGATGTCGATATCTATGGGCGAAAATTGCGACTGGTCAAGCGGGGCGGTGTCAGCATCGGAAAAGATTTGGTCGATCAAGGATTGGCGCGGTGGTATGAAGGTGGGCGCAAAAGCTGGTGCTAAATCTTATACTTAGTGTTCATCGCTACGACGTCCAGCTCGATCATTTCCCATGCCCTTTTCAGCGCACAGACATTCACATTATGGGCAGAGTGTCGAGTGTCCGGACCAACCCTGTGGGGCTTGCGCTAAAAATTGTTTTCGGCCTGCCGTCTTATGCTTAACCAAACACTAAAGCTCAAAGGCGTGCCGCGATGGATGTATCATTCGAAATGCTGGCGAGGCGCTATCGCAAATTCGTGCGGGCGCGGACGCGCGGTGAACCCGAACTGTTTGAGCATCTGGCCCCACTCTATCTAACCGCCGATTTTCTGGGGCGGCACGGAATTGACCCTAATCCTGGAAATTATGAGCTGGTCTATCGCCATCAAGTGCTGGAGGACCAAGCGCTTGATCCGGTGATCGAGCAGCTGGTGCACAGCCCCTATTCCAACAGATGGAGTGCAGGCAGTGAGAATGGCCAGATTTCGGGTGACGACTTGCGCGAAATTGCCGATGCCGTGCAATTGCAATTGACGACGGTGGAGCAAGCGATTGGTGCCTATGCACAGGACACTAGCGGCTATGGCAAAGCGTTGCAGGACAATAGTCGCCAGTTTCAATCGGGTGGGAACAACGAAGCGATATTAGAGCGTTTGATTGTTTTGACCAAATCTATGGTCGAAAAGGCGCGTGATGCCGAACGCGCGCTAAAGGATCGAAACGACGCGGTGCGCAATCTGAAATCGTCGCTCGCCGATGCGCGGATGAAGGCGGATACTGATATGCTAACCGGCCTGTCGAACCGCCGTGCCTTTGAACGCGCATTGGGCGCAGCCTGCGCACGGGCGGAGAGCGGTCAGGCAATCGTTTCGCTGGCGATATGCGACATCGATCATTTCAAAACCACCAATGACCGTTTTGGACACATCACCGGTGACCGGGTGTTGAAACTGGTTGGTGAGATATTGCGCGACCATTGCGGTGCGCATGCCGTTGTCTGCCGCTTTGGTGGCGACGAATTTGTCATCCTATTTGAAGGAATTACGGTCGAGTATGCCTATGATCTGATCGAAGCTGCGAAAATCGATTTGGGCGACCGCCATTTGGTAAAGCGCGAGACCAAAGAGGAGATTGGCCGCGTTACTTTTTCCGCTGGATTGGCCGGTTTCGCACAGGCGAGTTCGCCAGAGAGCTTACTGCATCTCGCGGATTTGGCGCTGTATGAAGCAAAGGCCAAGGGCCGGAACTGTATAATTGGGGGTTGATCCGGTATTTAGTGAGCAAACACCTCAATCGTCCCTAGAAATACGTTCCTGTCGCTCATGGCGCTCTTGCGCCTCCAGCGTCATTGTTGCAATCGGACGGGCGCGCAGACGGGCGAGCGAGATGGGTTCGCCGGTAACTTGGCAATAGCCATATTCGCCTTCTTTGATTCGGCGCAACGCAGCGTCAATTTTTGAGATCAATTTGCGCTGACGGTCGCGGGTGCGCAGTTCGATACCCCAGTCGGTCTCGCTGGATGCGCGATCATTCAGATCAGGCTCGCGGATCGGGGCGTCTTGCAGCTGGTTCAGCGTGCCCCGCGATTCTTCGTGGAGTTCGCTCTTCCAGTTGTTCAACTGCTTTTCAAAGAACTGCTGCTGCCGTTCGTTCATAAACGGTTCGGCGTCGGTCGGGACATAGTCCGGATCGAGTTCCCCGCTAAAATCACTGTTTTCAGGAGATTTTTTGTCGGCCTTGGCACCCGATGCCATAGAATTGTCTCCACCTCGTTGTGCTGCGACGGGCTGTGTAGACACTGCCAATCTGGCTCTCGAGCGGCGCTATAGACGCGGGCTTTTGGGCAGACAAGCGCCAATTAGCGCAAGGCCAATAGTCTTGTGGATAGCTGCCCGATATACCGACTTTTCGGGTTGAGGTGTTCGGATGCGGTTAACACTCTGGCTTGTAAACAGTTCCACATCGGGACGTTTGGCCAACAAGCACCGCGACTAGCGCAATTTTTTTTGTTATTGGCCGCCGAATAGGGTTAATAGCGTTGCGGTGGTTGGTTGCTTCTGTGCTTTTGAAAACATCGAAGGGCAGAATATCTTAACCGCAGGGGTTTAAGGCGCACTGCCTCAGGGATTTGAAGAAGGTCTGAAATTATGTCGGTACGTTTGGCTTTGGCGAAATTGTGCGCATGCACATGTGGCGGTGCCTTAATCGGTGTGGGTGGTGCGCAGATCGCGGACACGCCCCCGGCAAAGGTTGCTTCAAAACATTACGGCAAGAAAAAGGTCCATAAAAAGGTCCGTGCCCGGAAAGTCGCCTATCGCGCTCCGGTCCGCAAAATCAAACGTGTCCGCAAAGTGACGCGCACGACAACGACGACCACTTGCGCACCAAGCGTTGTGACTATGGCAAGCCAAGGCGCGCCTATGCCGCCTATGCCTTATGCGGCTCCGCAGCCCATGGGAGCGATTGATTTTGGCGGTGGCGGGATCCCCGTTGCAGTCGGGGGAGGCTTCATCGGTGGCGGTGGAGGCGGTGGTTTCGGCGGCGGCTTCTTCGGCGGCGGCGGTGGCGGAGGCGGTGGCGGCGGAAGCAGCGGCTCTGTGATCATTTCATCGAGCGGCAATGTTTCATCGACCAGCGGCGGAACGATCATTTCGTCGAGTGGCAATGTTTCGTCGAGCGGGAATGTCTCAACCAGCAGCGGTACGGTGGTAACCTCCAGCGGCGGCGTTTCGACAAGCTCGGGTGGCTCCAGCGGAATCGTGATCGACATAGGCAATGTCAGCACTTCGACGGGCGGCGTAAGCACCTCGACAGGCGGCGTTTCTACATCGCCCGGCAGCGTGACCAGCTCAACCACAACCTCATCAGGTAACGTCAGCACCAGCTCGGGCAATGTCTCCAGCAGTGGCAATGTTACTGGACCAAGCTCAACGGGGAACGTTACTGGACCAAGCTCGACCGGAAACATTACCGGCCCCAGTTCGACGGGTAACGTCAGCTCGACAGGTAACGTGACCGGCCCATCTTCGACAGGTAACGTCAGCTCTACAGGTAATGTTAGCTCAACGGGTAACGTTAGTTCGACGGGCAATGTCAGCTCCACTGGTAACGTAACTTCAACGGGGAATGTAACCTCCTCGGGCGTACCAACGAGCTCTGGCGATCCGGGCACGAGCTCCGGTGATCCCGGCACCTCCAGCGGCACTGACGTTCCTGCGCCGCCGATGGTCTTGCTGTTTGGTGCAGCCGCAGCAGCAATGTTCGCGCGCCGCCGTAATGCGAAGAATAACAAGAAAGCCTTAGCTGCATAAGCCTTGCTATCTTTAAGCACAAAAAGGGGCGGCCTTCAGGGTCGCCCTTTTCTTTTGCAGACTTGCGCGCCGCGCGCTGGCTCGGCATAGGCCAAGCTTATGCATGACCTGAAATCCATCCGCGAAAATCCGACAAGTTTTGACGCCGCATTAAAGCGTCGCGGCGCGTCGCCGGTTGCTGCGCAGATCGTGGAACTGGACGAACGTCGTCGTGCGGTTCTGACGCAAGTGCAGGATGCGCTGGCGCGTCGCAACGAAGCGTCCAAAGCTATTGGTGCGGCTATGGGCAAGGGCGACGCTGCAACCGCAGATGCGCTAAAGGCTGAAGTTGCGAAGCTCAAAGACAGCCTTCCTGCGCAGGAAGAGCAAGAACGCGCACTAGGTGCGGAGTTGGACGCGCTGCTCGCGGCAATCCCCAACCTACCGCTCGATGATGTGCCGCAGGGCGCAGATGAAACCGAAAATGTCGAAATCGCGCGCTGGGGCACGCAACGCACATTCGATTTTGCGCCAAAGGATCATGCCGATATTGGCCCGCCTTTGGGTCTCGATTTTGAAACTGGCGTAAAAATTTCTGGCGCGCGCTTCACCTTTATGCGCGGACCGATGGCGCGGCTAAACAGGGCGCTGGGGCAGTTTATGCTCGATCATCAGGCCAGCGTGAACGGTTATGCCGAATGCAACACGCCAGTTTTGGTGAATGACGGCGCGATGTATGGGACGGACAAGCTGCCGAAATTTGCCGAGGATTCGTTTCGGACTACCGATGGCCGCTGGCTAATTCCCACCGCCGAAGTGTCGCTGACCAGCAGTGTCGCTGGACACATTTTGGATGAAGCCGCGCTGCCCATTCGCATGACTGCGCTGACGCTTTGCTTTCGGTCAGAGGCAGGGGCTGCGGGCAAAGACACCAAAGGCTTGATCCGCCAGCATCAGTTTGAAAAAGTCGAGCTGGTTTCTGTAACGCGCCCAGAGGACAGCGCGGCGGAGCATGAGCGGATGACGTCGGCGGCAGAATCAATCCTAAAGGCGTTGGACTTGCCCTATCGCAAGCTGTTGCTGTGCACCGGCGACATGGGCTTTGGCGCGCGCAAAACCTATGATCTTGAAGTCTGGCTGCCGGGGCAGGGGCTGTATCGTGAGATTTCCAGCTGCTCCAATTGCGGGGATTTTCAGGCACGGCGGATGAACACGCGGTATCGGCCAGCGGAGGGCCCAAATCCGAAAAATAGGGGCAATGTCTTTGTCCATACGCTGAACGGCTCTGGGCTAGCGGTCGGGCGGACTCTTGTCGCGGTGCTGGAAAATTATCAGCAAGCCGATGGCTCGGTGACTGTGCCGGAGGTTTTGTTGCCCTATATGGGCGGATTAGAGCGGTTGGAGCCAGTGTCGTAATGCGTATTCTCCTCACCAACGACGACGGCGTCAACGCACCGGGGCTTAAAGTCCTAGAGAAAATTGCGCGCCAGTTTAGCGACGATGTCTGGATAGTCGCGCCCGCTGAAGAAAATTCCGGCGCTGGCCATTCGCTGACGTTGTCAAAACCCGTCCGCATCCGCGAACATGGGCATCGGCATTATTCGGTTGCTGGCACACCCACCGATTCGGTGATGATTGCGCTTGGTGTGTTGATGAAAGATGCGAAGCCCGATGTGATCCTGTCCGGCGTTAATCGCGGAGCCAACCTTGGCGATGACATAACTTATTCGGGCACCGTGTCGGCGGCTATGGAAGGCGCGCTCGCGGGTATCCGCTCAATCGCGCTTAGCCAAGTTTATGGCAAAGAGGGCATGGGTGACGCTGTGCCGTTTTCAGCGGCAGAGGTCTGGGGGCCAAAGGTGTTGAAGCCATTGCTGGAAATGGACTTCGCCCTGCGCACCTTGGTCAATGTCAACTTCCCCGCGCTGGCCCCCGACGCGGTCAAAGGCATTCAGGTCGCACGACAAGGCTTCCACGATTACAGCCGCGGTTCGATTGTCAAAGGCACCGACCCGCGCGGCTATGATTATTACTGGTTCGGCCTGCATGGCGTTGAACACACTCCGGGCCATGACACAGATGTGGAAGTCGTTGATGATGGCTATGTCGTGGTGACGCCTTTGCAACTTGATTTGACGCACTGCGAATCGCTGGGCACGTTGGCAGCTGCGTTTAAGGAATAGGGGGAAGAATATGGGGGGAGCAGGGGGAATGCGTTTCAGCGCGCTATTGGCTCTTTGCTTGCTCTCGGCCTGCATCCCGCGTGGTGGTGAAGATTATAGCGTCCAATCGAGCGGCGATATTCCGGAAGAGAAGACTGCTACCGGCAACCCGATCATCCTTGTGCCAGAGGCGCAAATCCTCGAACCCACACCAGACTGGAACCCTGCGACTGTAACCCGCAATGCGCAATCGGTCGCGGCATCGATCTACATCGTGCGCTCTGGCGACACACTTTACCGCATTGGCAACCAAACAGGCACCGGTGCCGAGGCGATTGCAAACGCCAACAGCCTAACCGCTCCCTTTGCACTGCAAGCAGGGCAAAAACTGCGGATTCCGGCGGGGCAATTTCACCGCGTTGCGGCGGGTGAAACCGGCATTGCGATTGCCCGTGCTTATGGTGTGGCATGGTCCGATCTGGTGACGCTGAACGCGCTGACTGAGCCGTTTGTGTTGCGATCCGGGCAGTTTTTGCGGCTTCCGGATACGGCTGCTGCCGTTGATGTGCAGACCATCGCCGACGCCTTCGTCCTCGACATTGATACCATCGCCACTGGAAGCCAACCGGCAAAAAGTGAGCCGGGCCGTCCGCCCTCAACGCTGTCCACGCCGATAGCGAAACCTTCCGGTTTTGCCGGAACATTTGGTTGGCCTTTGGCCGGAAACGTCGTTTCGCGCTTCGGCTCCAAAGGCGGCGGGCAAGTGAATGACGGGTTGAATATCGCAGCGGCCCTTGGAACAAACGTTGCCGCAGCTGGCGACGGTGTAGTTGTTTATTCGGGCAACGAAATCGCGGTTTTTGGGGGGCTGGTGATGATCGACCATGGCGACGGCTGGATGACCGCCTATGGACATCTGGGCAAACTCGCCGTCACGCGGGGCACTAAAGTAAAGCGCGGCCATTTGCTCGGCAGCGTCGGCGACACCGGATATGTCAGCACGCCGCAATTACATTTTGAAATTCGCAAGGACCGGTTGCCAGTCGACCCGCTGACGAAGTTGCCTGCGCGCTAGGGTAATTCCTAAGCCCCTCCTTGTTAGGGGAGAAGCTTAGGAAGAGATGCGTTATGCGCCAAGCAGTCCAAAAACTAAACCCATCGCGGCGTAAAAGCTGATCCAATAGCCTGCATCAATTGCAAACAACTTCCCCGATTTGCGCCCGAACACATACGTCGTGCCGATAGCAGGGACGATGAAACCCAGCGCAATCCCAACCGAAATCATCATCGTACGGGTGAAATCGGTATCGAAATGCGCGAGCAAATGGCCGAGGAAAACGGCGGACAACACGCTGAACAGAAACGCTGTTGCATAGTTTTTCACGACGCTCGCAGACTTCGTTTGTTCCTCGGTCAAACCCACTTCACGATACCATGCTTTGCCAAACAGCGGGCCATACCAAACGCCGCCGACCAGAAACCCGCATATTGCTGCGATGAGGATCGCCAAAAGATTTGCATTTGCCATGAACTGCCTTCCGTTGTTTCGCGTTTAATGCGCTGCAAACGCTGCCGTGACAAGCGAGCGCAAACCAGCTATGCGCGCGGCCAACATGACAACCTTAACAAAAATCGAAGCATCGCCTAAAATCGGCATGGTATCGCTTGGCTGCCCAAAGGCACTTGTCGATAGCGAACGTATTCTGACCAAGCTGCGCGCCGATGGCTATGCGATGTCACCTGATTATGCCGGCGCCGATGTGGTGCTGGTCAATACCTGCGGTTTCCTCGACAGCGCCAAGGAAGAGAGTCTTGAGGCGATTGGTGAGGCGCTCGCCGAAAATGGCCGGGTGATTGTCACCGGTTGCCTTGGCAACGAAGCCGAAATGATCCGTGCGCGCTACCCCAAAGTTTTGGCGATCAGCGGCGCGCATCAGTATGAGGCGGTGGTCGGCGCGGTGCACGAAGCAGCGCCGATCCCGGTCAACGCGTTTATCAATCTGGTGCCTGAGGGTGCGCTGAAACTGACGCCGCGGCATTATTCCTATCTGAAGATTTCCGAAGGCTGCAACCATCGATGCGCCTTTTGCATCATCCCCAGTATTCGCGGCGATCTGGTCAGCAGGCGGATCGATGCTGTGTTGCGTGAGGCGGAAAAACTGGTTGCGGCGGGGACCAAGGAACTGCTGGTCATTTCGCAAGACACATCGGCATACGGCGTCGATACGCGGCACGAACCACGTATGTGGAAGGACCGCGAAGTCCGCGCGCATATGACCGATCTTGCGCGCGAATTGGGTGGGCTGCGAACTGCCGATAGTACGCCGCCATGGGTGCGGCTGCATTACGTCTATCCCTATCCGCATGTCGATCAGGTGATCCCGTTGATGGCCGAAGGGCTGTTAACCCCCTATCTCGATATCCCGTTTCAGCACGCAGCGCCCAATGTGCTGAAAGCGATGAAGCGGCCAGCAAACGAAGCCAAGGTGCTCGAACGTGTGCATAAATGGCGCGATATTTGCCCGGACATCACGATCCGATCTAGCTTTGTCGTTGGCTTCCCCGGCGAGACCGAGGCGGATTTTGAATATCTGCTCGATTGGCTGGATGAGGCGCAGCTGGACCGCGTCGGTGCATTCCGTTTTGAACCTGTGGAGGGGGCTGCGGCCAATGCTCTGCCCAATCCCGTGCCCGAAGCGGTCAAGGAAGAGCGCTATCAGCGGATCATGGAAAAGACAGCGGCGATCAGCGCGGCGAAACTTGCCGCCAAAGTCGGACGCATTTTGCCAGTCATTATCGACGATGTGGGTGAAGCCGATGAAGACGGCAGCATCGGCGCAACCGGACGGTCACAGGCCGATGCGCCCGAAATTGATGGCAACGTGTTCCTGCGCGATGTGGCCGTAACGTTGAAAATGGGCGATATTGTCGAGGTGCAAATCGAGGATGCCGACGAACACGACCTGTTCGGGGTTATCCGGTAGCGTTGCTAGGCTCTACAACTTCGAACGGCGCCCATTCGCCCTCGATATAGCTGATTTCGTCAACCTTTGCGGTTTTTTCAACGGGCTGAAACTTGCCAAGGCCGCAGCCAACGCCTTCCTCCAACCCGCCGCCATAACTGTGAAGCACGCGAATAGTGTCGACGTTGCAGAGGCGGCTGATCGAAGTGCGATAGGAAAAACGATCCTCCATCGCTAAGCCTGAACAGCTATATGGCAGCGTATTGCGGAAGACTTTGCCGCCGCGCATCTTGAAATCGATGACATTGTTGGCAACGACGTTGGTCGAATCGATGCGATTTGTATCGATGCAGCTGACCGCTTCGCCGACTGGTGAATACTCGGCAAGCTGTTTCGCACGACGCTCGGCAGGGCCAAATGCGCCAGCGGTGGTTGCGACAGCGAGCGTGGCTAACCCTAGAAGCAATTTTCTCATGCGCGTAACTCCCGTTTCGATAGCCTTCAGGCTAATGTTACAATGCTGAACCTTGGCTGACTAGCTCGGCGTAGCCGTCTTCGGTTTAAACCGGCACAGATCAGCGACGCCGCACCGCCAGCATTCTGGCTTACGCGCTTTGCAGACATAGCGGCCATGCAGGATCAACCAATGATGCGCGCCGAGGCGGAACGGCTGCGGCGTCTTTTTATCGAGTGCTTTTTCGACCGCTAGCACCGTTTTGCCGGGAGCCAATCCAGTGCGATTGCCGACGCGAAAGATGTGGGTATCGACCGCAAAGGTTTCGGCACCAAAGGCGGTGTTCATCACAACATTGGCAGTTTTGCGCCCCACACCGGGCAGGCTTTCAAGGATATCGCGGTCCGCTGGAACGTCGCCATCATGATCGCGCACCAAAATTTCGGACAAGGCAATTACGTTTTTGGCTTTGCCGTTGAATAATCCGATAGTTTTGATGTGAGACTTTAGTTCGGCTAAGCCCAGCTCGACCATTTGCGCAGGATTTTCTACCGCCGCAAACAACAGCTTCGTTGCCTTGTTAACTCCAACATCAGTCGATTGTGCCGATAGCACCACTGCGACCAGCAGCTGATAATCGTTGCCATATGCCAGCTCGGTCTCGGGCGCTGGATTGGCCTCGGCCAATCGCCTGTAAAATTCAAAGATGTCGGCTGATTTCATACACCATCGGTTATGCCGAATGGCCGCGCACCGCTATCATTTTTCGAGGTTCGTCTACTCTTCGTCTTTCAGGCCGATGCCGATTGTCGCGCGCGGCACCTCGATTTCCGACGATACAACCGGATAGGCGCAATAATCGGCGGCGTAATAGGCGCTGGGCCGGTGATTGCCCGAAAGACCAATCCCGCCAAAGGGCGCGGAGGACGATGCGCCGTTGGTCGTGGCGTTCCAGTTGACTACCCCTGCGCGACTGTTTGCCCAGAACTCGTTGTACTGCTCTGGGCTACCGCCGATCAACGCCGCCGAGAGGCCAAAGCGTGTGTTGTTCGCTTCGTGGATTGCCGCCGCAAAGTCGGGGACGCGCACCACTTGAAGTAGAGGGCCAAACAGTTCGATGTCTGGCCGATCTGGCATTTCGGTCAGGTCGATGATACCGGGTGACAGGAACGGGCGCGCCGGTATCGGCCGCGTCATGTGCCGAATGGGCCTGCCGCCATGGCTCATCAATGCCAGGAAACTTTCGGTTAGGCCGTCGGCTGCATCATCGTCGATCACTGGCCCCATAAACGGCGGCGGATCGCTGAACGGTTCGTCGATCACCAGCCGGTCGGTTAGCTTTTTCAATTCAGGGATGAAACTGTCATACATATCGTCGCGGATAATCAAACGCCGCGCCGCTGTGCAGCGTTGACCTGCGGACAGGAACGCCGATTGCACCACAAGCACCGCCGCACTGTGCAAATCGCGCGTGTTCCAGACAATGATCGGGTTGTTCCCGCCCATTTCGAGCGCCAGGATCTTGTCGGGCCTTTTGGCAAATTGCCGGTTAAGCGCAATGCCGGTTTGTGCAGAACCCGTGAACAATAGGCCATCGATATCGGGATGCATCGACAATGCTTTGCCGACTTCGACCCCGCCCTGAGCAACGCGAACGACACCTTCTGGAACGCCAGCTTTGTGATAGAGCTCAACCAGCCGCTGGCCAACAGCTGGCGTTTTTTCCGATGGCTTAAACACCACAGCATTCCCCGCAAGCAAAGCGGGCACGATGTGGCCATTGGGCAGATGCGCGGGGAAATTATAAGGGCCGAGCACCGCCAGCACGCCATGCGGTTTGTGCCGCACCGCGTTGCGCGAACCGGGCTTGCCATCAAACAGACGCTGCGATGTACGATCGGCATAGGCTTTGATCGAGATATCAACTTTGTTCGCGACCGATTCCACCTCGGTGCGCGCTTCCCACATTGGCTTGCCGGTTTCGCGCGCGATCAGGTCAGCGAGATTTTCCATGTCGGCGCGAACGCGGCTGCCGAAACTGCGCAAGGCCGAGACGCGATCAGCAAGCGGTGCTGCGGCCCAGCGCGGCCAAGCCTCACGCGCGGCGGCGACTTCGCGGTCAACATCCCCCGTTGGGCCGCGCCATAATTCCGCGCCCGTTGCTGGCTCAAAGGAAATCAGTTCGCTCAAACGCTGTCGCACCCCATTCGCGGTAAATTTCACTTTACCCTATGCGAACCTTGGAATGTTTTCAGCAAGTAAATTATAGACCGCTTTGGTTCCTCAACGCTGCGCCAAAAAGCCGGATGCTATTAATTTTCTTTTGTAGCGGTGACCAATCGTCACACTCTGCAATCGCTGCCCAGATGGCTTCGACTTCCTCGATCAGCATATCGCAGATCGGAACCGTCATTGGCCGCGCCGGCAGATAGGGCGTTAGCAACTGTTGAAACGCATCAATGTTGGCGTCGTCGCCAATCGGATGCGCATTTGCGCCACCCTGAAACCGTGTGAAGAATTCCGCTATCGGTATCTTGCCCCGGATCATAGCTTTCTCGCCTGCCTCGACAAGGTTTCGGTCTTCCTCATCGCCGCGCGAAGTAACCCCCAACCGCCACAAAAACCGCTCCACGATCGCCGCCTGATACAAAGCCGGAAACCGCTCCAGCGCCGCGACCAAAGGCGGCGCTTCGCAGATCAGCCGCAATGAAATCGCTAATTGCGCCAAATCCCAATGCATCGCCTCTGCTTGGCGCCCAAAAGCGTAAAGCCCTTCATGGTCGAAATAGGCGGCGGTGAAGGCCGGGTCCCAAAATTCGGTGAACCGCCACGGCCCGTAATCAAAGCTTTCGCCAGTGATGTTGATATTGTCGGTGTTCAACACGCCGTGGACAAAGCCTGCAACCATATAGCTTGCCGCCTGCGACGCGATCCGTTCGACCGCCAGATTAAGCAAAGTCGCCGCCGGAATTTCGCCATGCGGCACGCCATAAAGCGTATCGAGGCAGTATGCGACCAGCCGCTGCATCATGACGGCATCGTCTTCATAGGCAATCCGCTGAAACGCGCCGATGCGGATGTGGCTATGGCTGAGCCGCACCAGCACAGCTGACCGCGTCGGCGACGGCTCATCCCCGCGCATCAAATCTTCGCCGGTCTCAATCACCGAAAATGTTTTTGAGGTTTCAACGCCCAATGCCTCCAGCATCTCGGTCGCCAATATCTCGCGCACTGCGCCCTTCAACGTCAAACGCCCGTCGCCATCTCGGCTATAGGGCGTAGTCCCCGAACCTTTGGTGCCAAGGTCCAGCAACCGCCCCAAATGATCGCGCATCTGCGCAAACAGGAACCCGCGGCCGTCGCCGATATTGGGGTTATAATGCCTAAACTGATGCCCGTGATAACGCAGCGCCAGCGGTTGCGGCAGGTTATCGGGGAGCGGTTCAAACCGCGCGAAATTCGCAATCCATTCTGCATCGGTCAGGTTCTCCAAACCCACCGCCTGTCCCCAAATGTCATTGCGATAACGAAGGATCGCCTTTGGAAACTTAGCAGCGCGCACCGGATCGCCAATCTTTTCGCCAAGGCTAGCGATTTGTGGGTCGGCACGGTAGGGGGACGGAGCAGGTTGCAGATTCATGCCCCACGCTGTGAAGCGCGCAAAACAGAAAGGCAAGCATGGCCGATTTTGAAGACAGATATTGGGAGTCTGCCGACGGCCTAAAGTTGCACTACCGCGACTATCCTGCTTTTGGACGAGGCCCAACCTCGCGCACGCCGTTGATCTGCATGCCCGGCCTGACGCGCAACGCGCGCGACTTTGAGCCTGTCGCTGAATTGCTTGCCAAAATGCCGGGTGGCAAGCGGCGGATGATCGCCATCGACTTTCGCGGTCGCGGCGACAGCGGCTATGCCAAAGACCCGATGAGCTATATGCCGCTGACCTATATGCAAGACGTCGATGCCTTGCTGCGCGAGTTGGAGCTGAAGTCATTTATCACGCTCGGCACCTCGCTTGGCGGTATCGTTTCGATGTTGCTGGCGACAGTGTGGAAAGACAAGATGAAGGGCGCGATCCTGAACGATATCGGCCCCGAAATCGGCACAAAAGGCGCAGAACGCATTCGCGGCTATGTCGGCCAAACGCGCAATTTTGAAACCTGGATGCACGCCGCGCGGTCAATGGCGGAGGCGCATGGGGCGGTCTATCCCGATTTCAAACTGACCGACTGGCTGCGGCTGGCAAAGCGCAACTGTAAGCTATCAAACAATGGCCGCATCGTGTTCGATTATGACATGAAGATAGCGGAGCCGTTCAAGCTGCCCGGCGGAGAGGCTGGCGTTGACCTTTGGCCGTTCTTTGAAAGCATGACGGGCGTGCCGTTGCTGGTTCTACGCGGCGCGACGTCGGACATATTGGAAAAGGCGACGGCGACACGGATGGTGAAAAAGCACGGGGGAGCCACGTTAGTGACCATCCCCCGCGTCGGTCACGCGCCGTCGCTGGATGAGCCTGAGTCGCTGGAAGCGATTAAGGGGTTTTTGGCTGTGGTGCGTTAAGTGGCGGCTATCGCTAACTTCGCCGCCGTTCACTACTCCGAACTATATCGTCAAAAGCGGTAGTTCGGTCGGCAAGTGTGCGAAACGCATCTATGACCGGTTTCAGGGCCGTCCACCACCAGCCTGTGCGGCTGGAATGTTGTGGGAAGCGGACCGTCAACGCCTAAAGAGCCGTTTCATCCAACCCAGCGGATGTTGCTTCGTCTGCAGCCTAACCCATCCCGGCTCACCATCAACGATAAAGTAGGTAATAACTGGGGCTTGTGGAAGCGAAGGAGACGGTCTTTCGGTGAAAAAGTTACCTTCGGTAACGCGAGCCGTAGCAGCATCATACCCCGGTTCGTCCATGAAACTTGCCATTCCATTGAGCACTAACCTTTTCCCGTCAGGCATTTCAATGAGGCTCGGCGAGAAGCCCATTCTCATCTCATGTGCGCGGCTGGTCGCCAAGCGAACTTCGAGAGGGAGTGCGAATGAGCTATTTGACACACGGGCGATTTCACTTCCCAAACGAGTTTGCATGTAGTCCTGAACTGGAGCATCTAACTGAACGCAGACCATAGCGGGATCAACCTCTTCGCCCTCTGCCGTGATTACCTTGCACGGCGTCACACGTTTATCGCTACAGTTTCCATACACATCTGGTGGAGTAGGGCCGATCCTCTCCAGTTGAACTTCCACTTCTTTTGTGAGTGCTATCGGATGCTGATCCCATTCGAGAACGAGAGGCAATCTCAGCGAATGGACGTGTGTTATGGTTTGCTCAGCACCATCCAAATGCCACACCTCGTCGCATAGATTGCACCGGTATAGCGTTCCGCGACGAAGTGATCTCCATTGAATGAGGGGTGCGATACGCTCAACATCTTCGGGGTTGCCCTGCTCGTGTGCGAAAGCCCAGTTGAAGGATACGGTGGCTCCAGCGCCGCACGCTTTGCAGTTTGGTTCGACGCCCAAACGTGATGTGCTCACAGTGGTGAATGCAGACATGTGTCACCGAATAGCGGATTATTCATGCCAAATCACGTAAGATCGAACGTCCGCAATGTTGTCGTGTCCTGACAGGCGGCTTTTGGTGTAAAAACCCAGAAACCTGACGTTCAACGCGCCCTTCCCGGCAACGACGGTTCCAGTACATCTTTCTCGGAACGCGAAATGTCCGCTCCCCCAAAATCCTCTGTCCTACAGGTTCTTATTATGTTCTAATAGGCGCATGACCGAATCAATTCCCCCCCTCGCTTCCGACTCGCTGCTGCAGCAAGACGATCTGCTCGCCTTTACCGCTGTTCCCGCGCTCCGACGGCGCAGTGATGGCTGGACGCCGGTGCAGCAATTCCGGTTTATTCAGGCGCTATCGGTGATGGGGTCGGCGGCGCAGGCGGCCAAGGCGGTGGGTATGAGCCGGAAGTCGGCTTATGCTTTGCGCGAACGGCCAGGGGCGGAGAGCTTTGCAGCCTGCTGGGATCGGGCGATTGATTTTGGGCGGCAACGGCAGTTTGACCATGCGATGGAGCGGGCGGTCAATGGCGTTACCACCATTCAGGTGATGCGCGGCGGAACGGTATCAGTCAACGGCGGGCCGGATATGGCCATCCTGCGCAGCGCGCTTCGCAGCGAAGATCATCGCAGTGGCAGCCTTGCTTAAGGTGACAAGGGTGACACAGGCCCCCCGTTTTTGCGTGAACTTTGTCACCCTAACGGGGAAAATCGGGAAATTGACGACTTCTTCAGATGCGATGGTTAAAGCACGAAAGCTATGAAACCCGTCCGCATCCTTCACCTGCACAGCGCGTTTGACCTTGGAGGTAAAGAGGCGCGGGCGTGTAAGTTGATGAACCATTTTGGCGGTGGGGCATCGCATGTGGTTTTGTCGGCTGTGCCGGATGCTTTGGGTGCGCGTGATGCGATTGATACGGCAGTCGATGTTGCGTTTCCCGGCGATGCTGCGCCCGCGCTTCATGGCAAGCCTGCGCCGGGCCGATATCGGGAACTAGCCCGCTATATGCAGCAATTTGATCTGGTGCTCAGCTATAATTGGGGGTCGATGGACGGGGTGATGGCGCACCGGTTGCTGTCGCCCTTTATGAAACTGCCGCCTTTGATCCATCATGAGGATGGCTTTAACGAGGATGAAACCAAGAAGCTGAATTGGAAGCGGAACGCCTTTCGCAGCGTTGCCCTGACAGGTTCCTATGCTTTGGTCGTGCCGTCGGTCACGTTGGAGGAGATTGCGCTGATCGACTGGTTTCGTCCCACGGCCAAGGTCCATCGGATTTCCAACGGCATCGACGTAAAGCGGTATTTGCAACCGCCCGCTACGGACGCTTTTCCGGGTTTAGTGAAGCGTGAGGGCGAAGTGGTGGTCGGCACGATCGCTGGCCTGCGCGCCGTCAAAAACCTACCGCGCCTTGTTCGTGCTGTTGCGGCGGCTGGACCAAATGTGAAACTTGCGATTGCGGGTGAGGGGCCGGAGCGAGGCGCGATTATGGCCGAGGCCACACGGCTGGGCGTCGCTGACCGCGTCATCATGCCGGGCTTTTTGAAAGACCCGTCGCAGTTCGTCAGGCTGTTCGATATTTTCGCCCTGTCGTCGGATAGTGAGCAATATCCGATCTCTTTGGTTGAGGCGATGGCGGCGGGGTTGCCTGCTGTCTGTACCGATGTTGGCGATGTCCACAACATTGTAGCTGAGGCCAATCGGTCCTATATTATCGCCAAGGACGATGCGGATGGATTTGCCGCTGCGCTGACTAAGCTGGCAGGCGACGTGTCCTTGCGCCAAACAATCGGAACGGCCAATCGAGCACTCGCGATTGCCGAATATGACGAGGCCGAAATGTTCACTCGCTACCGCCAGCTATACGGCAATGCGATGAATCGCGCGGATTTTGCGAGACAAGTCTAGGATGTTTGGCTAGCGCAATTTTATCTGGAGCGCACCAGCTGTGCATCCATCCCAACTGGAGAGCAATGCGTGTTTAAGGGTCTTACTCCCATTACCTATGCCGGTCGCGAAGTTTGGCCATTGATCGAAGGCGGCAAAGGTGTTGCCGCAACCAACCACGCAAGCTCTGGCGCTTGGGCGGCGGCTGGTGGCATCGGCACAATCTCTGCCGTCAACGCCGATAGCTATGACGAAAATGGCGAGATGATCCCGCAGGTTTTCACCGGCAAGACCCGCGCTGAACGGCATTTGGAACTGGTTGCATACGGCATTCGCGGCGGTATCGCACAGATCGAACGCGCGCATGATATCGCAGGCGACAAAGGCGCGATTAACATCAATGTCCTATGGGAAATGGGCGGCGCCCAGCCGATCCTTCACGGCATCCTTGAACAGACCAAAGGCATGGTCAAAGGCGTCACGTGCGGCGCGGGCATGCCGTACAAGCTGTCGGAAATCGCGGCGCAATATGGCGTTTATTATTTGCCGATCATCAGTTCGGCGCGTGCCTTTCGCGCATTGTGGAAACGCGCCTATCACAAGGTGCCCGAATGGCTGGGCGCGGTGGTCTATGAAGACCCTTGGCTTGCGGGTGGGCATAACGGTCTTTCCAATGCCGAAGACCCGACTAAGCCTGAAGATCCGTATCCGCGCGTAAAAGCGGTGCGCGATGTGATGCGCGAGCTGGGAATCCCTGACGAACTACCGATCATTATGGCGGGCGGCGTCTGGTATCTGCGCGAGTGGGAAAACTGGATCGACAATCCGGAACTGGGGCAGATTGCATTCCAGTTCGGCACGCGGCCTTTGCTGACGCAGGAAAGCCCGATCCCACAGGGATGGAAAGACGCGTTGACCAAGATCCCCGAGGGCGGCGTTTTGCTGCACAAATTTTCGCCCACCGGTTTTTATTCCAGCGCAGTGATCAATCCGTTCTTGCGCCAGCTACAGGCGCGGTCTGACCGGCAGATACCCTATTCGACCGAACAGGCAGGCGATCATACCTCGCAGCTGGATGTGGGTGTGAAGGCAAAGAATATGTGGGTCACGCCGCATGATCTGCAACGCGCCCGCGAATGGGATGCGCGCGGGTTTAGCTCTGCGCTGAAAACGCCGGACAGCACGTTGATCTATGTCGAGCCCGCCGAACGCGATGTGATCCGCAAGGATCAGACCGACTGCATGGGGTGCTTGTCGCATTGCGGATTTTCGTCGTGGAAAGATCATGACAATAACTCCACTGGACGCTTGGCTGACCCGCGCAGTTTCTGCATCCAAAAAGCGTTGCAGAACATCGCCCATGGTGCGCCGATTGACGAACATCTGATGTTTGCGGGGCATAAAGCGTATGAATTTGGCCGCGATCCGTTTTATTCGAACGGCTTTGTGCCAACAGTGAAGCAGTTAGTGGACCGAATTTTAACGGGCGATTGAATTTACAATTAACCGTTTTTTGACCCTCTTTCGATAGCGTCTACTAATCGGGAGTTGGGATCATGGGTTTCGCTGCATCAGCCTATCGAAAAGTGGCGCCAGCGCGACTGGATCAGCGTAATGTTTCGCGCCATTCGGTGATCATCCGGCGTGCCACAGTGCGCGGCCATGGGCGGCATCCGGTCGAGGCGGAACTTGCAGACTTGTCGATATATGGCTGCCGGCTTGCCGTCGATGCCCGTTACAAGATTGGCGACCGATTGTGGTTGCGCTTTGGCGGCGAAAGTCCCGTCGCGGCGACAACAATTTGGGTCAACGGCGGGGAACTCGGCTGCCGCTTTGATGAGCCGCTAGACCGCGCCCTATTCCGCACAATGACTCTGATCATCGATTGAAGTCAGCCTAGTCCAGATCCCATGCCCGCTCTCCATGACTGGCGATATCCAACCCGTCGCGTTCTTGATCTTCATTGACCCGCATCGGCAGAACCATAGATACCATATAGCCGATGATCAATGTGACGACCGCTGAATAGACGCCGACAATGCCGACGGCTTTGACCTGCACCCACAGCTGGCTACCCATATCCATGCCTTCGGCATAACCATTGCCGCCAATATAGGGGCTATCCGACATCAGGACTGCCAGCAAGATCGACCCCATAATACCGCCGACGCCGTGGACTGCAAAGACATCGAGCGAGTCATCTATCTGCAGTGTTTTCTTCACCAGGCCGACCGCGTAAAAGCAGACGACACCAGCGAGTAGGCCAAGGATGATGGCGCCGATTGGGCCGACCGATCCCGACGCTGGGGTTATGGTCGCAAGGCCGGCAACCGCGCCGGTGGCAAAGCCTACCGCCGTTGCTTTTCCAACTTTGATCCGTTCTAACAGCATCCACACACAAGCGGCTACCGAGGCCGCTAGATGAGTCACGATGATCGCTGTCGCTGCACCTTCGTCATTTGCAGCAAGCGCGGAGCCGCCGTTAAAGCCGAACCAGCCAACCCACAGCAAACCTGCGCCCGCAACGGTCAGCGCGGGGCTGTGCGGCAGCATAAGCGTCTTGGGAAAGCCAATGCGCTTGCCCATCATCAAGGCGACGACCAGCGCCGACACGCCTGCTGTGGTGTGGACGACAATTCCCCCGGCAAAATCGATCACGCCTTGTTCGAACAAAAAGCCATTGCCCCAGACCCAGCGCGTGACGGGGACATAAACCAGCAGCGACCAAAGCGCACTGAACGCTACCACCCAACCAAAGCGCGCACGTTCAACCCATGCGCCGACAATCAGTGCAGGAGTGATGACCGCGAAAGTCATTTGGAAAAGGCCAAAGACCAATTCGCCGATTGATTGCCCTTCGCGCATCAGGAACATGTTGGTGAACAAAAAATTCTGCGTATTGCCGATATAAGGATTATCTGATGTCGAAAATGCAAGGCTGTAGCCAACGGTGATCCACAAGATCGAAGTTACGGCTGCAATTGCGCCACACTGGATCAGCACCGACAGGAAATTTTTGGCACGCACCAGCCCGCCATAAAATAGCGCGAGGCCGGGAAGCGTCATCATCAGGACAAGTGCCGATGCGGTAAGCACCCAGGCAGTATCGCCGCTATCAGGGGCGGCTTGCGCAACAACGTCTTGTGCAAAGGCTGGCGCAGCCATAGCCAACGCTCCCAAACCCAATACGGCCTTTGCCAGATGACGCATAAATTCTTCCCCCCGCGACTTACTTATTGGCAATGCTCTAAGCGATGGGGGCAGAGCGCTCAATCGCTAATTGCGTGCATGCCGATGTTTTCGACAGGAAATTACGCGGGCGTTCAAGCCCAACCTTCCAGCACCTGATCAGGTGGCCGATGGCCGTCGGCGAAGATACGGATGTTGGCGATCACCTTCTCGCCTGATGCTTCACGGCCTTCAAAGGTTGCGCTCCCTAGATGCGGTAACAGCACCACGTTGGGTATCGACAAGAACCGCGCGTCAATTGCCGGTTCGTGCGTATAAACATCAAGCCCTGCGCCTGCGATCTTGCCCCGCGTCAACGCCTCAATCAGCGCATCCTCATCGACCAGTTCGCCGCGAGAGCTGTTGATCAGATACGCATCGGGCTTCATCATTCCGATACGCGCGCGGTTCATGAGCCGGTCGGTCTCGGCGGTCAGCGGGCAATGCAAAGATATAATGTCGCTTTTCGCCACCAGCCGGTCCAGATCGGATTCAAAGGTGATGCCGAGCTCGTCCTCAACGCTGGCAGGTAAACGCTGGCGCTTGTTGTAAATAATTTTCATGCCAAAGGCGCGGGCGCGGATGGCGACAGCTTCCCCGATCCGGCCAAAGCCAACGATACCCAGCGTCTTTCCACCAACACGGTGGCCGAGCATACCTGCAGGCGACCAACCTTTCCACTCGCCGCTACGCATCAGCCTGTGGCCCTCACCGAGGCGGCGTGGAACGTTGAGGATCAATGCCATTGTTAAATCGGCGGTATCGTCGGTGAATACACCGGGCGTATTGGTGACAAGAATACTCTTGGCTTTGGCGGCGGCCAAATCGATATGGTTCACCCCGGCTCCAAAGCTGGCAATCATTTTCAGTGACGCGGGGGCAGCAGCTATCAGCTCGGCGTCAATCCGGTCAGTGACTGTCGGCACCAAAACGTCGCAACTTTCCATTGCAGCGACCAATTCGTCGCGCGTCATTTCATGATCGTCATCGTTAAACCGGCATTCAAAAAGTTCAGCCATACGCGTCTCAATCGCCGGCAGCAATTTGCGGGTAACGGAGAGGCGAGGGCGCTCGATACGCTGAAAATCAGTCATGATCTGTCCTTGTCGCGCGACATGTAAAAGGTCAAGTCATCGCCCTTGAACTGTCGGTGTCGCTTACACTATAGAAATGAAAGCCAGGGGCCGGATATCGACATGACAACACACGTAAAAATTGCCGGGTTTGCAGCGCTCGCACTAATAGGCAGCTTCGCTCAGGCGCAATCGACTAAGAAAACTCCCTATTGGGCGTCGATCAAGGCCGACGAAGCGCGCATGCGCACCGGACCGAGCACGGAGTTTCCGGTAAAATGGGTCTATAAGCGCCAGCTACTGCCGGTGAAGGTCGTTGCTGTCCACGAAGTGTGGCGCAAAGTTGAGGATCCTGATGGCGATCAGGGCTGGATGCATGTCGGCTTGTTAAGCCCAAACCGCAGCGCTTTGGTCACGGGTAGCGGCGTTGCGGCGTTGCGCGATAATCCAGAGGCAACCGCTCGCATTGCGTGGCGTGTTGAACCCGGCGTTGTAGGCCGTATTGAGGAATGCCAAAAAGGCTGGTGCCGCCTCGATGTCTCTGGTCGCACTGGCTATATCGAGGCAGAACGGCTGTGGGGCGATGAACCCGCCGACGCCAAATAGACCCTAAACCTTAATCAGGCGGCGGTTTTCAAAAGTTCGGGCGTGACGTCCATTTGAAAAGTGCGAGCTCCAGTTCGGTGCAAGCCGTATTCGTTTTGCAAGGCCTCCAATGGCCGATGAAGCATTTCTTCAAAAGCCACAAACTGGATACTTTTGGTTCGCCGACCATAAGCCCAGCCGTCGGTAATGGCGTCCATCGCAGGTTTGATGAGTAACGGGTCGACCAGCGCTGCATGCCCTATGATCGTTGCCAAGGTCATAGCGGAATAGGGATAATCCATCTGCGCCAGCTGGAATGCCTGAAGCGCAAGTTCATCCAATGGCGTTGCTGCATAGCCGGTTAGCACATGATGGATATCGTGCGTTTGGTATCCTCGGAGCACCTTATACTTCATCACATCAGGCATATTATCCAACTTGCCCGTTGCCTCTATTTCCTCGTGTAGTTCGCGATAGCCAGCGGCCAGTTTTTCAACAAGATTGTTTTCCACCATGAATGCTAACCATTCAGCGCCCAATGTGCGGGGTGCACAGCCTTTTAGCATATCTAGGCTAAACGGTTCCGCAAGCCAGCGTTTCCGGGCTAAGGGGCCTTGTTCTGGATGATCTTCAATAGCCGCCACATATTTTTCAATGGCGTCGGCAGGAGCATCCACCCACCATTCGTTGAAGAGCAGATGCACGCCGTATTCGTAAAAATTGTCGGTGCAGCGAAGATAAAGTTCGCCAAAATCGCGGTCTATTTTCTGTACCATTGCGCATAATCCATTCGTTACTGACTATTCATATAATAGCGCGCAGCAGCATCGTCGTCAACGGTTGCGCCACCCTGCGATATCGGCCAAGCTAAGCCATGGATCGGAAAGCAGAAAACGGCGGAAATGCGCGTAGGCGGCTGGACCCCGATGTCCGCCGCAACCTGATCCTTGATGCTGCTGCAAGAATTGTCCGGTCGGATGGATTGACGGCGATCAGCATGGAGCGGATCGCTCGCGAAGCGGGCATTTCAAAGGCACTGGTTTACAGCTACTTTGGCAACCAAACCGCTTTGTTGTCGGGCCTTTTACTCCGCGAATATCGTGCATTCCAAAAAGAGGCGCGCGCCGCTGCGCAAGCGGTTAGCGGGCTGGAGGCAGTGGTTCGCGCGACCACGCGTGCGTATCTCGATCATGTCGCGGCGCGCGGTTCGCTGCTTCAGCGGCTGATGATGGAGCCCGCCATCGCCTCTGCGCTAAAGGAATTAGAGGTTGCCAACCGGCCGGTAACTGCCGCTTTTTTTGCCGAACAGATAGCGGGTGAACGTGGTGTTGACCCAAAAACGGCGCTGCTGGCGTCGCAATTGCTGATGGGGCTGACGGGCGCGGCGGGCGATTATCTGGCGGAGACCGGCGCTGATCCGGCGACTTTGGAGCCGCTTGTTGTGGCCATGATTATGGCGTCGCTGGGCGGGCTGCGTTAATAGCGATATCCCGCCGTTCGATTGCCGAGCGCAAACGCCCGTGCCGCGCCGCTGTCAGCGCATAGCGTGTCAGTAGCCACAGCGAGAACAGTAGCAACACATTGGGCAAAATCACATAGATCAGCCGCAAACCGTCGACTGCCGCCGCGCTGTTTCCGCCAGCTGCGGCGAAGCCGATCAGTCCCAAAAGGTTGAGGGAGAGTCCTTGGCCCAGAGCTTGCCCCAGCTTTACGACAATGCCAACCACGGCAAAAAATAGTCCCTGCCGCTGCCGCCGGGTCCTTGCGACATCGATATCAACGGTGTCGGCAATCATTGCCGCAGGCAGCAGCTCCAACGCGCCGAAGCACAGGCCTTTGGCTACAAACAGCGCGGTAAAGAGCGTGGTCTGCCCAAATTCTAGGAAATACATCGAACCGTTGATGGCGAACAAGAGGCTGAAGGCAATGATCAGCGCGCGGTGCTTTCCGAGACGGTTTCCAAGCCAGCCCCATGCCGGCACCGCGATCAGCCCGGCGACGAAATAATAAACATAGACCGCGCCGATATTGGTCACGCCTATTGCATCGCGCGCAAAAAACAGCGTTATCGTCACGCGCGCTGTCTCGCCAATATAGGCAATAAAAAGGGCCAATACGATGATCCGGAACGGCCCGTTGCGCCACAAGGGCCGCCATTGTTGCCACAGGCTTTCGCCGCTGTGTGGCTCGGCAGGGCTGCGGTCGGGGACAACGAAAAAGGTAAGCATGGCGGCGAGCGGCAATATTCCGATAACAATCCAGCTCATCCCGATAAGCACATCCGCAGTGGTCGCACCTTGCCGCATCAATACAAAAGCCGGAACCAGCGTGGCAACGACCAGTCCGACCAAGCTATAACCTTGGCGAATCGTTGCGACACGCGTGCGTTCTTTGTAGTCAGCAGACAGTTCGGCGCCCCATGCTTCATAGGGCAATTTAGTCGCGGTGAAGCCGACGTACATGATGGTGGTCCACAGGAAGAAATAACCGATGCCGACACCTTTGGCGGGTTGGAACAGCATCCACGCCCCTAGCACCAGCAGCGATACGCCGATGGGAAGCCATATTTTCCGGCGCCCGGCTGATGGCCGCCAGCGGTCGGAAATCACCCCGATCAGCGGATCGACGATGACATCGACGAGCCGCGCCAGCACCATTGCGGTGCCGAGCAAGGCCAGCGGCAAGCCCAATTCGCCGGCGTAAAAAGGCGCAAGATAGATCGACAGTGGCAGGCCGATAGTGGAAAGCGGAAGCGCGATGCAGCCATAGGCTAGCAGCAGATACAGCGGCAGCTTTGTTTGTTGACGATTCATCAAATAAGGTTTGCGATGCAGCGCCGCTTTCGTCAAGCGGGAAGCGCGTTCGGTTCTGTAACTTCCACCTGGCGCCCGCGTGTCACAACCTCATAAAACTTGGCATGATATTTCGGATGTTCGGTTCCCATCCATTTATCCCAGAACGTGAAATACAGCCCATAATTGGTGTTGAAGCCACCATTGTGGTGCAGGTCATGGTGCACTGTTGTGTTGATCCAGCGGGTCAGCGGCGCCCGCAGCCACCAGCGCGGGAAAAATTCAAAACCTGAATGGCCCATCGCGTTGCGGATGATTTGGAAATTCAGCCAAACAAACATCACCCAGCCTGGAGTCGGCACAAAAAATTGCCAGATCGGCACAAACATAAACATCACTGCTGCCTCTGGCATGGCAAAGCTATAGGCTGCCCATGGCGTTGGCGTGATCGACCGGTGATGCGCGCGGTGGAATGTCTTGAACAGTTTCGGATGGTGCATTGTCCGGTGTGCCCAATAGAAATAGGCGTCGTGCGCAATGATGATCCCGGCCAGAATGACAAGGTCAATGCCAAGTCCAAAGCCGTGTCCAAAGACATCGTAAAACAACCCGGCTTCGCGTCCCCAGATCAGAAAGCAGATGCCGATGACATAGACGAACACCGACTGGAGCGACTGCATAAACTCGCGCCGCATATCAGTCGCGGTGGCTTCACGCGCCTGTATCTTGCGGGTTTTGAGCGCTGTCCGGCGCAGCACCCAGACGATCGCAAAAGTGATCGACGCTGCCATAAAATAGCGACCGAAATCGAAGGTGAAGATTTCACGCCCGTGGTTGAGCAGGATATCAAGGGGAGGAATTCCGGTCGTCATAGTTTGGCCCTTTGCGGTTGGTGGAGACCGACTGCCTGATTGTGCATTGTGATACCGCCACTTTTCGGAAAGCGGCTAGCCGTTTTTGAAATCAGCCATAGGCTGCACCCGATATTCGCTCGGCGTCATTCCCTCTGCCTCGCGGAAAGCGCGGTTGAAAGGGCCGAGCGAACCAAAGCCTGCATCAAGCGCAATGGTGATGATCGGCACTTCCTTTTGCGTTGCGTCAGCCAATGCGGATTTTACTTCGGCGAGGCGATAGCCATTGAGGAATGCTGCAAAGTTGCGGTGGCCTAGCACACCGTTGATGTGGCGGCGCAGGCGATATTCTTGCACCCCCAGTTGCGCTGCAAGTTTGGCGATGGTCATCTCTTCGTCGCGGTGGGGCAGTTCAGCATTCATATGCATGAACAGCCGTTCGGTCATGCGCTCGTCCAATTGTGGGACTGCAGCTGACACAGCCTTAGGCGGAGCGCCGAACAAGTCGCTTTCGCGCATCCCAAACATTGCGGTGCAGAACAGCAACGTAAGGAGCGCGATACCACCGCCGACACTGCGGGCCATCCAAATCGGTGCGTGAAGATTGTAGACCGCGATCTCGACAATCGCGATCAGGATGACGGATATCCCAACGGCTGCGGCAATCCGTGGACGCATGCGCCGCCGGATTTCGACGAGATCGCCCGCGCGCCCGCGATATGCTTCCCACAATCCCGCACCAGCAAAGGCGAACATACCGACGCGGAATATGATCCCGGATACAAAGGTAACCCCGACTAAGCGCCCATAGGTCAATTGCATCACAACGATGTTCAGCACCGAAAGCGCAACAGCGCATACCGCCCAGCGTTCGAGATGCTGCCGGTCATTAAACCATGTTCGCGCAAACAGCCAAAACAGGCCGGGGGTCGAGCCTGCAAAAATCGAACACGCGACGCGGATCGGACTGGGGTCAAAACTCCAAGACAATGTCGCCAGAACGTAACCAATAATCCCGGCATTCATCGCAACGGCCAGACGCGCAGCCAGGATGTCGCGGTGGTCACGCAGCAGTATCCAGCTCCACAAAAGGAACAAGGCGATGGCCGCCCCGCGCGCCATCAGATCGATTTGCTGAAAACTGTTCATCTGCGCGTGTTGCTGTCATAATACACGAACAGCGACAAGCCGAATTTCGAAATCGGAGAGGGTTTGGAGCAATGTTGTTCAGAGAATGTTTGGAAAATTGCAGCTACAGCCCAATGCTTGTTTAGCGGAGGCCGACTTGCCATCAGTTTCAACAATCCAGATGCTCGGCCTGGCAGGCGTTCTATCTTATGCTGCGGCGCGCTTTGCTGCACGTGCGGGAATGTTGGGCTATAATCGCTATTCATTGGTCGCCGTCCCTGTTGAAGGCATGCCGAAAATGCCGCGCGGGTTTAATGTTAAGGTATTGAACGCCGCGGCATTGGCGCAGCAGCAGATCGACGTATCCGCCGAGGTTCAGGCCGCACGCTTTGCCCAAGGGCTTATCTGCCTTGGCGCGTTCAATTCAAAAAATGAATTGGTTGGCGTCAATTGGGTGGGCTGCGGGCCCTTTGTTGAAGACGAGGTCCATGTCCGTTTTTCCGTCCCCGCCGATGCAAGCTGGGACACCGGCCTTTGGGTGCGCCCCGAACACCGGCTAGGCAGAGGATTTGCTGCATTATGGGCAGGCACTGCGGAGTGGCTGCATGGACAGCGGCTGTCTTGGTCGATGAGCCGCATTGCCGATTATAATCTGCCGTCGATCCTTTCTCATAAACGCATGGGGGCGGTTACCATCGGTCATGTTACAGCGGTCCGCCTCTATAAATGGCAGTGGATGTCGGAGGGACGGCCTCGGATGGTCAAGCTTATCGGCGGTGCGCCGGCGGAGATGAAAGTTGCGCTGATCCAAAAGTGATTTGCGCAAGACACGCGCGGGGGGCGATGCTATCCGCGTTGCCATGTCTGATCAAAAGCATCTCTACCTCGTCGATGGCTCGGCCTATATCTTTCGTGCGTATTACAGCCTGCCGCCGCTGACCAATCCGGCGGGTGTGCCGGTGGGCGCAGTTGCGGGCTATTCGAGCATGTTGTGGAAGCTCGCCAATGATTTGCATGCCGCCGATGGCCCCACGCATTTGGCAGTGGTGCTGGATAAATCGGGGACCAGTTTCCGCAATGACATTTACGATAAATATAAAGCGAACCGCCCGCCGGCGCCTGAAGATTTGGTCCCGCAATTCCCGCTGATCCGCGATGCTACCCGCGCTTTTTCTTTGCCAATGGTGGAGGAAGAAGGCGTCGAAGCAGACGATATGATTGCCGCCTATACGCGCGCGGCGCAGGCGCAAGGATGGCACGTTACGATCATTTCTTCGGACAAAGACCTGATGCAGCTTGTCGGTCCGGGCGTAGATATGTTCGACACCATGAAGGATAAACGCATCCGCGCCGAAGAAGTGATCGAGAAATTTGGTGTTGGCCCTGAACTGGTCGGCGATGTGCTTGCGCTGATGGGGGATGCGTCGGATAACGTGCCGGGAGTTCCGGGGATCGGCCCAAAAACTGCGACAAAGTTAATCGTGGAATTCGGCAATCTAACCAATGTGTTGGCGGCGGCTGCCGAGATGAAACCTTCAAAGATGCGCGACAATTTGATCGAGCATGCCGATATGGCGCGGCTTTCAAAAGTGCTGGTCACGTTGAAAGAAGACTGCCCGCTGCCGATTGCATTGGACGACATGGTGCTGCAGCCTATCCCCGAAGGACCATTGCGACCGTTTTTAGAAGAGCATGGCTTTCGCACTTTGCTGAACCGTATTGGCAAAGGCAGCGAGACGGCGGCGGCGAATAAAGCGATTGCAGGGCAGCCAAAGGCCGAAGTCAGAGGAGACGGTGTTGTCAGCACTCCCGTTGCGGGTGGCGCCGCAAAACCTGCGCCAATGCCGCCAATTGAAGCCGCCACATATGAATGCGTGACGACACTCGACCGGTTGGATCACTGGATCGCTCGGGCACGCGAAGTTGGCGTTTGCGGGTTTGATACCGAGACCGACAGCCTGCAGGCGGTGACCGCGCGGCTGGTCGGGTTCTCGCTGGCGATGACTCCGGGTGAGGCTTGCTATGTGCCTTTGGGTCATGGCGGGACAGACATGTTTGCCGAAAAGCCTGACCAGATTGCGCTGGCCGATGCAGTCGCGCGGTTGAAACCGCTATTGGAGGACGAAAGCGTCCTGAAAATCGGGCAGAACCTGAAATTCGATATGTCGGTGTTGCGCCAGCACGGGCTGACTATCCACCCTCTCGACGACACTATGCTGATGAGCTTTGCGCTTGATGCCGGACGGCAGGGGCACGGAATGGATGAACTGTCTGAGCTGCATCTAGGGCACAAACCGATCAGTTATAAATCGCTGACGGGCACAGGCAAAAGCCAGATCAGCTTTGCTGAGGTGCCGCTGGCCGAGGCGACCAAATATGCCGCCGAGGATGCCGATGTCACTTTGCGGCTGTGGCATCATCTGAAGTTACGGCTGGCTCCCGAAAAAGTGACGCGGGTATATGAGTTGGTGGATCGTCCGCTCGTTCCGGTGTTGTCGCAAATGGAATGCGCCGGGATCAAAGTCGACAGAGCGGTGCTGGCGCGGTTGTCTGGCGAATTTGCCGAAGCGGGCGCGGTGCTGGAAAAGGAAATCCATGCGCTTGCCGGGCAGACGTTCCTAATCAGCAGTCCTGCACAATTGGGCGAAATCCTGTTCGGCAAAATGGGCCATAAGGGCGGCAAAAAGGGTAAGTCGGGACAGTATTCGACCGACGTCACAGTGCTGGAGGATTTGGCCGGGCAGGGCGTCGAGATTGCGGGCAAAGTGCTTGAATGGCGGCAGCTGGCGAAGCTGAAATCCACCTATACCGATAGCTTGCAGGAACAGATTAACCCAAAAACTGGACGAGTGCATACCAGCTATAGCCTTGTAGGCGCGCAGACTGGGCGGCTGTCGTCGACCGATCCAAACTTGCAAAACATCCCGATCCGCACCGAAATGGGCCGACAAATCCGCGATGCTTTTGTGGCGGAACCGGGCAATGTCATCTTGTCGGCGGACTATAGCCAGATCGAGCTGCGGCTGGCCGCGCATATCGCCGATGTTGGACCGTTACGTGAAGCCTTTGAAGAGGGCGAGGACATCCATGCCCGCACCGCGCGCGAGCTGTTTGGCGAGGTCAACCGCGATACGCGGGGCCGTGCTAAGACGATCAACTTCTCAATCCTTTACGGTATTTCGCGTTGGGGATTATCGAAGCGGTTGGAGTCGACGGCAGAGGAAGCACAGCAGCTGATAGATGCCTATTTCAAACGCTTCCCCGGCATAAGCGCCTATATTCAGGAAACGACCGAAAGCGTGCGCGAAGCCGGTTTCACCGAAACACTGTTCGGGCGCAAATGCTGGTTTCCGCGAATTAAATCGACCAATGCTGCAGAACGGCAAGGCAGCGAGCGCGCGGCGATCAACGCGCCAATCCAAGGCACCAGCGCCGATATCATCAAACGCGCGATGGTTCGTATGGGACCTGCCTTGGTCGAGGCGGGGCTCCCAAAAGTCAAAATGCTGTTGCAGGTTCATGACGAACTGGTGTTCGAATTGCCAGAGGGCGATGTTGCTGCGGCGAGCAAAGTGATCGAGGCGGTAATGGCGGGTGCGGCCGAGCCATTGGTGAAACTGTCTGTGCCGTTGGGCGTTGAAATTGGGGTTGGCGCAAGCTGGGGCGCTGCCCATTAAATAGGGAGAACGGTTTTGGTATCTGAAAGCCAATTGTGGCGGCTTTTCCCGAATGCCAAAGATGCGACGATAAAGGCGTTCGCGGCAAAGTCTCCGGCTTTGTTCAAGGAATTTCACCTGTCCGAAAAGCCTATCCGTATTGAGTATTTTCTCGCGCAAATCGCTCATGAAACCGGCGGGCTAACGCGGTCGGTTGAAAACCTTGCTTATACGGCAAAGCGGTTGACCGAAATCTGGCCAACACGATTTCCGACGATCACCTCGGCGGAGCCATTTGCAAACAATCCCGAAAAGCTGGCGAACAAAGTATATTCTAACCGGATGGGCAATGGTCCACCGGAATCGGGTGATGGCTATCGCTATCGTGGACGCGGCTATATCCAGATTACCGGCAAGGATGGCTATCGGAACACCGGCATGAATGCGGGAATTGATCTGGTCGCTAGTCCCGAGCGGGCGATTGCTGCGGCTGATGCTCTGCGAGTGGCGTGCGCCTTTTGGAAATGGAAAAACCTCAATCCTTTGTGCGATGAACGCAAGTTTGAAGACGTGACAAAACGCATAAACGGCGCGTTGATCGGCTTTACGGAACGGAAAGAGTGGTTGGAAAAGGTTCGTCAAGCGCTGGCCCTGCGCTGACCTTAGGCATAAATCCCGTAAAACCGGTTGGTTAATTTGTTTGACACCATGATGCGCCAGCTCGCATACGGGCGATGACAGCATTCGCAGGGGTGTCGAGACGCTGCTCAAGGTTTTATCGCGTTTATCGCAACGGGGTTTCCATGGCAGACAAACTTACCGGACTTTATCCTTTAGACCGCGCGTGGGAACGCGAGGGCAAGCCGCATCCGCAGCGCGGTGTCCTTATCGGCGGTACCGGCGCACGGCGCAAACATTACGACATGACCGGATTGTTCGTGCTGCACGTCGGCACTTCGATTGGTGGTGTGTGGTATCTGCTGACGCAACCGACCAACTGGACGATCTGGTCGTTGTTCATAGTCGGATACCTGATGAGCAACTTTGGCTTCTCAGTCGGCTTCCACCGCTATTTCACGCATCGCTCGTTCGAGACGTCAAAGCCAATGCGTTATGTGCTCGGCATTATGGGGCAGATGTCGGCGATGACATCGGTTAAGTACTGGACCGCTGACCACCGCCGCCACCATGCCTTTGGTGACCGCCCGGGTGATGTGCACAGTCCGATTGTCGATGGCCATGGCCGCCCGATGTCAAAGCTGAAAGGTTTTGCGATCTCGCATCTTGGCTGGTTGTGGGACAATGCGCACACCGACATGGACGTGTTCGGCAAAGGTCTTGTCGGCGATGAAGTGGTCGAATTTTGCCACCGCACCCGTTGGCACTGGATTGCATTTTCCTATGTGGTGCTGCCGGTGGCCTGGGCGCTATCCTTTGGCAGCGCACAAGACATTATCGGCTGTATCTTGCTCGGCACAGGCCTGCGCAATTTCATCTTTATGAACGGCGTGATGGGCACGGATAGCGCCGCGCATCTGTTTGGCTATCGTCGTTTCAATGACGACAGCACCTCGACGAACAACTGGCTGATCGCGATCCTGACGCTGGGCGACGGCTGGCATAACAACCACCACGCGCAACCGCGCGCCGCATCGAACCATATCGGCTGGTGGGAACTCGACCCCAATGGTTGGACGATTTTTGCGATGGAGAAAATGGGTTTGGTCTGGAACGTGCAACGCCGCGCCAAATCGCGTGTGCCGTTGGCGGGCGCTGCGCCGGCTTATCCGGACGTCCACGACATGCCGACTAAGCCGTCGGTGATGTTTCCGGAAACGCAGCCGGTGGGCACGTTGCAGGATGCCTAACCCCGCGCGCGGGCTTGCTTATACGTTCCCAGTAATCGCACTGTGTTGCAATGAAAGCGCAGCTCTTCGAGCGCACGGTCAACCGCTGCATCGCCGGGTGCACCTTCGATATCGGCGAAGAATTCGGTCGCGGCAAAGCTTGCGCCGTTTTGATAGCTTTCCAGCTTGGTCATATTGACGCCGTTGGTGGCAAATCCGCCCATCGCTTTGTAAAGCGCGGCGGGGATGTTTTTGACCTCAAAGATGAACGTGGTCATCACGATGCTGCCATCGGCATCGGGGATCACCGGCTCGCGCGATAACGCCACAAAGCGCGTCGTGTTGCGGTTGTCATCTTCAATGCCATCTTGCACCACGTCCAGGCCATAAAGTTCGGCGGCAATTGGCGGCGCGACAGCGGCTGCACCCAAATCATCATGGTCCGCCACATAGGCCGCCGCAGCCGCCGTATCGGCATAGGCAACGGGTATGATCCCATGGTCGCGCAAATAATGGCGGCATTGACCAAGCGCCTGCGGATGGCTCATTGCGCTGGTCAGCTTGGCGTAACCTGGCTTTGCCATTAAACAGTGGCGGATCGGCATGAAATGTTCAGCGATAATCGAAAGGCCGCTTTCGGGCAGCAGAAAATGGATATCGGCAACGCGGCCATGCAGCGAGTTTTCGATCGGGATAACCGCGCGCGCGGCAAGGCCATCCTTCACCGCGTCAATCGCGTCCTCGAAGGAAAAGCAGGGAACCGGAAGGCAATCTGGGTCAACTTGCAGCGCGGCAAGGTGCGAATTGGCACCAGGCGCTCCTTGAAAGGCAACTGCCCGTTCGGGTTGTTGCGATGCGGTGGCCTTCATCGTTTCGACAAGGGCAAGAGCGGATTTTGGGAAGCTGTCCATAGCCTGCGGATCGATAGTGCAGCAATTTGCATGCGGCAAGCCGGATTTCGGCACTTGCACGGCATGGGAAGCCGAATTAGAGGAGCGAGGAATCACAGAAGCTGCATTGTGCAGTTCCTCATCCTAAACAGGGCATTCGATTATGGCAGACAATAGCAACACCATCGCGGGCTGGGTCTTAGCAGCGGGTATCGTTGCGCTGGGTTCCTCGATTGTTTTTGGCAAAATGTTCCATTCCGAAGTGCCCGGTGAAGGCAAGCAAGGCTATGCGATCCAAGGCGTCGAAAGCGGCGAAGCCGGTGCAGTCGCGGAAGTTCCGCTGGCGACGTTGCTCGCGTCTGCCGATGTTGCAAAGGGCGAAGCGACCTTTGCCAAATGCAAAGGCTGCCACTCGATTGAAGCTGGCGGTGCTAATGGCATCGGCCCCAATTTGAACGCTGTTTTGGGCAAAAAGCATGGCCATATTGCCGGCTTTGCGTACTCCGAAGCACTGCTGAAAGCGCCTGGCATGTGGGACTGGGAAAACATGAACAAGTGGCTGACTAGCCCGAAGAAATATGCCGCGGGTACGAAGATGTCGTTTGCGGGCCTTGGCAATCCGGAAGAGCGCGCATCGTTGCTACTGTATTTGAACTCGCAAGGATCAAATCTGCCATTGCCGCCGCCACCTGCCGCTGGTGCCGCGCCTGCTGAAGGCGAAGCGAAGGCGGGCGACGCTGCTGCGCCCGCAGATGCTGCAAAGACTGCTGCTCCTGTTGAAGCGCCAGCGAAAAAGTGATGCGCCGCATTGTCGTAGCATTGTTGCTTCCCATGGCCTTATCAGCCTGTGGCGCGGGTGCGGATGACAGCCAAGCAGAAGACGCCGCGTTGCAAACTGTTGCTGCGGTAGGTGCCTATTCAGGCAAAGAAAGCTACGCCAAATGCGTCGCTTGCCACACCATCAATAAAGGCGGTCGCAACGGTGTTGGCCCCAATCTGCATGGCCTTGTCGGTCGATCGGTCGCCTCGATCGAAGGCTTTAACTATTCCGCCTCGATGAAAGCCAAAGGTGGCGTTTGGGATGCAGGAGCGCTTGACGCCTATCTCGAAAACCCGCGCAAAAATGTTGTTGGCACTAAAATGTCGTTCGCAGGGCTTACCATCGCGGATGAGCGAAAAGCGTTGATTGAGTATTTGAAAGCCCAGAAATAGTCGCTTTCGATTCTGCGTTAACTCGCTGTAATAACGTCACTTCACAAATACCCGTCACCCCGTGCTTGACACGGGGTCCCGCTTTATTTCTCGCCGAGTGCTGCCAAAAAGCGGGGCCCCGTGTCAAGCACGTGGCGACGAAGTGTTAGCGTTCAGATCAGACCACTTGGAGGCTTGAACCTCACCCACATTCCTCCAGCTCGTAAAACGCCGCAATCTCTGCCCATGCTTCCTCGGCTGTTTCGACAAACTGGAACAGGTCCAAATCTTTGGGGCTGATCACCCCTTCGAGCATCAGTTCCTCAAAGTTGATCACGCGTTCCCAGAATGATTTGCCAAACAACAAGATCGGCATCCGTTCGACCTTGCCGGTTTGCACCAATGTCAGCAGCTCGAAGAATTCGTCAAACGTTCCAAAGCCGCCGGGGAAAACGGCGACTGCGCGCGCGCGCAGCAGGAAGTGCATTTTGCGCAACGCGAAATAGTGGAACTGGAAACTCAGCTCAGGCGTCACGTAAACATTGGGCGCCTGCTCATGCGGCAGAACGATGTTCAGGCCGACGCTCTCGGCGCCAACATCATGCGCACCGCGATTGGCGGCTTCCATGATCGAGGGGCCACCGCCTGAACAAACAACAAAGTGGCGGTTGCCGGCTGCATCCAAAACACCGCACTTGCTGGCGATTTGCGCAAGCTTGCGGGATTCATCGTAATACCGCGATTTTTCCTGCAAACGCTCGGCAATGATTTTGCTGCGTTCGTCCGTCGCGGTGGCGATTAACGCGTTTGCGGCATCGGGTTCGGGTATCCGCGCCGAACCGTAAATCACCAGCATCGATGCGATGCCCGCTTCGTCCAACAGCATTTCTGGCTTCAGCAATTCCAGCTGGAACCGCACCGGGCGCAGCTCTTCGCGCAACAGGAATTCATTGTCCTGAAACGCTAGCTTGTACGACTTGCTTTGGGTTTGCGGTGTTATCGGAGCGAGGTTCTTAGCGAAACTGGCTTCTTGTTTGGCTTTGTAAAAGTGCCGGTCTTTTAAATCTTTTTTTGTCATTGGTTCCAATTAGCGCATCCAGCGCGAATTGCCATGCCTATCGGCAATAGGCTGATCCATCTTTCATGCTTTTACCCATGTCGAGATGGAAATGATTCGCATGCGCTGAATTGTAATCCGGGCCAAGCACCGTGCCAAAACGCTTGCAAGCCGATTCATGCAGTCGGCGGAGAAACGCGCGTTCGTCCTTCGTGCCGTTCCAGCCGCTCAATACCGAAATGCGCCGACCGTCTTTCAACATAAAGGCGGCGACATCGACGGCATTGCCATAGGCATGTTCCGACAATTTACCGGAGCGCGCGCCATTGACCTTGCGGCAATTATACGTGCCCATGGTTTCGATCTGGACAATGTCAGAGCCGAGATATTGGCGCGCAGCGGGGCGCACCGCGTGTTTGGCCCAAGCGGTAAAGCTTGCGGCCAGCGGGCAAGTCATCGCCCCCAGATTGCTGGCCTCAGTTGAAAATCGCATCAGCTTTACGGTGTCGATGGTCTGGCATCCGCCGCCAAAGCTTTGATTGGGGAGAGGTGTGTATTGGACGTCATTTGCCTTTAACGATTTCAGGCATATGCGGGCCGGTTCGCTTTTAAAGGCGTCATTGGTACGCTGCACCACATCTCGCCCCTTGCCCCCGCTACACGCGGTGACCAGTAAGGCAAGGAGCAGGATGAGTGCCGTGCGTTCCATAGACACCCTTTTTGAGTATTATGGTTAACAGAAGGTAAACGGCACGAAATTGCGTTTCCGCAAACTGGCCCAGATGCCGCATTGACATTCCCCGGGTCGTCTTTAAATGCGGCGACGGGCCACGCGGTCCCAACGCCGCGCGAGCTCTCTGTAAGGAGAGAATGACATGATGAGTACCCCGTTGCCAACGCGCAAACCCGCGCGTCCGTATTTTTCCTCTGGCCCCTGCGCAAAGCCGCCGGGCTGGGAAGCATCCAAACTTCAAACCGAATGCCTTGGCCGTTCGCACCGTGCAAAGATCGGCAAGTCGCGTTTGCAGCTGGCCATCGATCTGATGCGCGAAGTGCTGCAAGTGCCCGATACGCACCGCATTGGTATTGTCCCAGGCTCTGATACCGGCGCGTATGAAATGGCGATGTGGACGATGCTTGGGGCGCGTCCAGTGACAGCTTGTGCATGGGAGAGCTTTGGCGAAGGCTGGGTGACCGATGCGGTTAACCAGCTCAAGATTGATCCAACCGTCTTGCGCGCCGATTATGGCCAATTGCTCGACCTTGGTTCCATCGACCAGAGCCATGATGTGCTATTTACATGGAACGGTACAACATCAGGCGTCCGTGTGCCGAATGGTAATTGGATCAGCGACACCCGCGAAGGGCTTACCTTTAACGACGCGACTAGCGCGGTGTTTGCTTATGATATGCCGTGGGATAAATTGGACGTCACCACCTTTAGCTGGCAAAAAGTGCTGGGCGGAGAGGGCGCGCATGGCGTTATCATCCTTGGTCCGCGCGCGGTTGAGCGGTTGGAGAGTTATACGCCTGCTTGGCCGTTGCCGAAAATTTTCCGCTTGATGTCGAAAGGCGCTCTCGCCGAAGGTGTCTTTAAAGGCGAGACAATCAATACACCGTCGATGTTGGCGGTTGAAGACGTCATCTTTGCGCTGGAATGGGCGAAGGCAGAAGGCGGTTTGCAAGGGCTGATCGCGCGCAGCAATGCGAACGCCGCGGCGCTTGATGCCATCGTTCAATCATGCAACTGGCTTGGCCATTTGGCGCAGGACGCAGCGACGCGCTCGACGACTTCGGTCTGTTTGACGGTAGAGGGGGCCGATGCGGATTTCATTAAGAAGTTTGCTGGCCTGCTGGAGGCGGAACATGCCGCTTATGACATTGCCGGATATCGCGATGCGCCGCCGGGACTTCGGATATGGTGCGGCGCAACCGTCGATACCGCCGACATCGAAGCGCTCGGGCCGTGGCTCGATTGGGCTTACGCAACGCTTAAGAATTGACATCCTCCTTTCCCGTTGCGGGAGAGGAAGTTAGGAAAGCGAAATTTCAAAATGACAAAACCCCGCGTATTAATTTCTGACAAAATGGACCCCAACGCCGCAGTCATCTTTCGCGAGCGCGGCTGCGAAGTCGATGAAATCACTGGGCAAACACCCGACGAGCTGAAAGCTATTATTGGCCAATATGATGGTCTTGCGATCCGCAGTTCGACCAAAGTCACCAAGGACATGATGGATGCAGCGACAAACCTAAAGGTGATCGGCCGTGCCGGGATTGGTGTCGATAATGTGGAGATACCCGCCGCTTCGGCCAAAGGCATTGTTGTGATGAACACACCGTTCGGCAACTCGATCACCACCGCCGAGCACGCCATCGCGTTGATGTTCGCCCTCGCCCGGCAAATTCCCGAAGCAAACGCTCAGACACAGGCGGGCACTTGGCCGAAAAACGGTTTCATGGGGATTGAACTAACCGGGAAGACATTGGGCCTGATCGGTGCAGGCAATATCGGCAGCATCGTTGCCAGCCGCGCGTTGGGGCTAAAGATGAAGGTCGTTGCGTTCGACCCCTTCCTGACGCCAGAGCGCGCCATCGAAATGGGTGTTGAAAAGGCGGACCTAAATATGCTGCTGGGCAAGGCCGACTTCATAACGCTGCACACACCGCTGACCGATCAGACCCGCAATATCCTGTCTGCCGCGAATATTGCCAAATGCAAAAAGGGTGTGCGGATTATCAACTGTGCGCGCGGCGGATTGGTTGATGAGGCGGCACTGAAAGACGCGCTCGATAGTGGCCAAGTTGGCGGTGCGGCATTGGACGTGTTCCAGACAGAACCCGCCAAAGATTCGCCACTGTTTGGCACGCCGAACTTCATCTGCACCCCGCATCTGGGCGCATCGACCAACGAAGCGCAGGTCAATGTTGCGCTGCAGGTAGCCGAGCAGATGGCCGATTATCTGGTCAATGGCGGCGTCACCAATGCGCTGAATATGCCGTCGCTGTCTGCCGAGGAAGCGCCGAAACTCCGCCCCTATATGGCGCTGGCGGAACAGCTTGGCTCGCTGATCGGCCAGCTGGCACATGGCGATCTGGTTCAGATCAGCATCGAGGTTGAGGGGGCTGCGGCGGAGCTTAACATCAAGCCGATTACAGCCGCTGTATTGTCAGGCTTCATGCGCCGTTTTTCGGACGCTGTGAACATGGTCAACGCGCCTTACCTTGCCAAAGAACGCGGATTGGAAGTGCGCGAAGTGCGGCACGAACGCGAAGGCGATTATCAGACGTTGCTGCGCGTTTCGGTGAAGACCGATGTGGGTGAACGGTCGGTTGCGGGCACCTTGTTCAGCCACGGCACGCCGCGCTTGGTCGAACTGTTCGGCGTCAAAGTGGAGGCTGATCTTGAAGGCAACATGCTCTATATCGTCAACCAAGATGCGCCGGGCTTTATTGGTCGGCTAGGTTCGACTTTGGGAGAGGCTGGCATCAACATCGGCACATTCCATTTGGGACGTCAGGAAGCTGGCGGTGTTGCTGTGGTGTTGTTGTCGGTCGATACCGTGGTTCCTGCAGCCGTGTTGGAGGCGATCCACAACCTGCCGGGCGTAAAGCGCGCGATGGCGTTGCGGTTTTGATGTGCTAAGTCGCGCGTCATGACCAACAGCTTGCTCCCCACTGGTTTCCGTGACCGCCTGCCGCCAGAGGCCGATGCTTCGGCACGGCTGGTGCGCGCGATCCTCGATACCGCTGCCAGTTTTGGCTATGAACGCGTGCAGGCGCCGCTGGCTGAATATGAACCGAGCTTGACGGGTAGTCTTGGCACTTCGGCGCGTGATCTGCTGCGCTTTGTCGATCCCGTCTCGGGCGAAACAATGGCAGTGCGCAGCGATATTACCGGGCAGGTCGGGCGGATTGCGTCGACGCGCATGGGCCATCATCCACGGCCTGTGCGACTTTCTTATGGCGGCCCCGTTGTTAAGCTCCGCGCTACCCAATTGCGGCCTGAACGCGAAATGATGCAGGTTGGGGCAGAGCTGATCGGCCTTGATAGTGTCGCGGCGGCATCCGAAGTGCTGATGGTGGCGATTGAAGGATTAAAGGCAGCTGGCGTCAAAGACATCACAGTTGATCTGACGATGCCTGACTTGATTGATGTGTTGAAACCAAAGGGTGACTTGGCGGCATTGAAGGCCGCCTTGGATGCTAAGGATGCGGGCGCTGTGCCAGCCGACTTCGCGCCGTTGATTGCAGCTGCCGGGCCGTTGCCCGATGCGTTGGAACGCATGCGCGCGTTCGATACCGACGGGAAGCTAAAGGACCGGCTGGCTGCGATTGAGGCCATTGCGGCGTCGCTGCCCGCTGACGTTCGCTTAACGCTCGACCCGACCGAACGCCACGGTTTTGAATATCAAAGCTGGTTTGGCTTTTCGATATTCTCTGGCCAAGCGTCTGGCGAAATTGGGCGCGGCGGCAGCTACCGGATCGGAAACGAACCAGCGGTCGGTTTCTCAGCCTATATCGATCCGCTGATCGATGCAGGCCTTGCGCGCGGCGAACGCCGCCGGTTGTTTTTGCCGCTTGGGACACTGGCGCATAAGGCCGCGTCGCTTCGTGCCGAAGGCTGGATCGCGGTTGCGCAATTAACCGATGATGACAGCGCCGCCGCGCAAATTTGCTCGCATGTCTTGAGTAACGGACGAGCAGAACCGGTTTAGCGTTAATACAATCGCGTTTTAACGCGGCACCCTTGCACCGAAATTTCGGCGGCACGCGCTTTTTCGATGGACCTTCATCATCCAAAACCATAACGCGGCTTACGGCGAATCCCTTCGCAGAAATATCTTCTGCGCAGAAAAAGGCCAACAGGGCAGCGGGCAAAATCTCGCCCTGATCCTTAGGGAAAACTTACATGGGAAATGTAACCGTAATCGGCGCGCAATGGGGTGACGAGGGCAAAGGCAAGATTGTCGATTGGCTGGCAATAAAGGCTGATGTCGTTGTCCGTTTTCAGGGCGGGCACAATGCCGGACACACTTTGGTGGTCGGCGATCAAGTGTATAAATTGAGCCTGTTGCCGTCGGGAATCGTGCGCGGCACATTGTCGGTGATCGGCAATGGTGTAGTTTTTGATCCGTGGCATTTCCGCGATGAAGTGGCGAAACTGAGCGGGCAAGGCGTCGATATCAATCCGCAAAACCTACAAGTCGCCGAAAACGCACCGCTGATCCTGCCGTTTCACCGCGACCTTGATGCCTTGCGCGAAGAAGCGGCGGGCGCTGGCAAAATCGGAACGACGGGTCGCGGCATTGGTCCTGCTTATGAGGATAAGGTCGGCCGTCGCAGCATCCGAGTCTGTGACCTCGCACACCTCGATGATCTCGAGCCGCAACTCGACCGTATCTGCGCGCACCATGATGCGTTGCGGGCGGGCTTTGGCAAACCGCCGATTGACCGGCAGCGTTTGCTCGATGACCTATGGGATATTGCCGCCTTCGTTTTGCCCTTTGCAAAGCCTGTATGGCTCACCCTGAACGAAGCGAAAAAGCGCGGCGACAAGGTGCTGTTTGAAGGGGCGCAGGGCGTACTGCTCGATGTCGATCATGGCACCTATCCGTTTGTCACCAGCTCAAACACTGTATCGGGGACCGCATCATCCGGGTCGGGGCTTGGGCCATCATCGGTGGGATTCGTGCTGGGCATTGTGAAGGCGTACACAACGCGCGTGGGCGCAGGGCCGTTCCCGACTGAGCTGGACGACGAAACCGGCCAACGCCTTGGCGAGCGTGGTCATGAATTCGGCACGGTGACAGGGCGCAAACGCCGGTGCGGCTGGTTCGATGCGGTGCTGGTGCGGCAATCGGCAGCCGTCAGCGGCATCACCGGCATTGCACTGACCAAGCTGGATGTGCTCGACGGGTTTGAGACACTGAAAATCTGCACCGGCTATAAAATCGGCGATCAGGTTTATGATTACCTGCCGCCGCACGCCGCCGACCAAGCGCGCGCTGTTCCTATCTATGAAGAAATGCCCGGCTGGCAAGAAACCACAGTCGGCGCCCGCAGCTGGGCCGATTTGCCCGCAGCGGCGATCAACTATATCCGGCGGATCGAGGAACTGATCGAATGCCCCGCCGCCTTGGTCAGCACGTCACCGCAGCGTGAGGATACGATACTGGTGAGGGACCCGTTTGCGGATTGATGGGGGAAGGGGCGCAGGTGTCGTTCGGGGACTGTCCCAAGCGCAAAGCGCGCCGTGGACTGTCCCTAAAAGTTGAGCGCGCGAACTGCCTGGGACAGTCCACGGCGCTGCGCTTGGGACAGTCCCCTGCCGTCGCCCCAGCAAAAAATTTCCGTCGCCCCGTGCTTGACACGGGGCTTGGCTACCTTTCAAGCCACCATGACAACGGTTAGCCATGATAGAAACCCAAGCTTATGTTTTTTTTTACGCGGCCTTGTGAGACAATGAACGCCAAAAGAAAAAGCCAAGCCCCGTGTCAAGCACGGGGCGACGAAGATGGGAATGGCGGGTTCCGTCAAAAATCGGAATGACTTGGCAACGCAGCGCTACAAGGAATTGGTGAAGGAGTTAAACCCTGAAGCAGCAACAATTTGCCAGCGTGTGGGATGCCATTGAGGCGAAGCCTGCCGAGGCGGAGAATATGAAACTAAGGGCGTCGTTGATGCTATGAAAGTGTAGCTGCAATCCTTGTGATGTTTTCAATAAAGCGTGATTGATCTTGGGTAGACAACGACGCTAGCATTTGTTCACAGTTTTTAAGATTCTGCGCGTGCACCTGTTGCCGGAATTTCATTCCCTCGTCCGTTAGGCTTAGCGCGACAGCGCGACCCTTTAACGCCGTTTTATCGCGCTGCAATAGTCCGCGCCTATGCAAACGATCAACGATCGACTGCATCGTTGTGGATCGGACGCCGAGATAATTTGCAGCATCTTTGGCCAATGATCCGGGATGCCTATGCAAAAACGAAAGTGTTTCCAAGTCGATTGGATTGAATGGGGCCGAGCCAAGATTGGAGGACAATCGTCGCTCGTCAATGGTGAGGACGCGCAGCAGGGTGCTGATCGCTGTGTCAAGCTGCTCGATTTGATCCATACCCATCTCCAAATACGATTATCGTATTTACTAACTACGATAATCGTATTAACTAGCATCCAAGCGCTTTCGCTGGCAAGATTTTCCGTAGGATGCAGAACATGACTCAGAAAAGGTTTTACCTGATTACCGGTGCGACGTCGGGGATAGGATTGGAGGTTGCCTCGCAATTGGCTAGAACCGATGAGGCAAACTTCATCATTGTAGGTGCCCGCAATCCTGCACAAGCGGAAGCATTGCGAAGAGAGGTGCCACAAGAGCAATTGCTCGTGTTGGAACTCGATACGTCATCACTAAGGTCCGTTAAGTCGTTTATCACCGAAATCCAAACCGCCCTCTCGACGAACATGCTGTCTGGAATGGCATTGAACGCCGGCGTTCAGATCATCAGCGGCGATCAATACTCCGAAGACGGCTTTGAACTAACTTTTGCGACCAACGTGCTGGGACACATCGTCCTGTTTGAACTGATACAGTCAAGTTTGGCATCCGATTCGGTCATCGTTTCCACGGCGAGCGGAACGCATGACAAAGACCATAAGCTTGCCAAGCCCTACAAATTTTTTGGCGGCTATTTCCCATCAGCCAAAGACGTCGCGGCGGGCAATGTGTCCAACAGCATCGACAAGGCGCAGTTGGGCAGGGATAGATATGCGACCTCCAAGCTTTGCAACATTCTCTTCACCTATGCGATGGCACGCAAATTCGGGGAGAGTGGGCCACGCTTTATTGCTTTTGATCCGGGGCTAATGCCCGGAACAGAGCTCGCAAGGGACCAGCCTGCCGCCGTCCGGTTCGCTTGGAAAAACATCCTGCCAGCTGCGGCAAAACTAATCGACGGCGCAAGCACGGCCAAACGATCCGGCGCAATGTTGGCGCAATTGCTATCCCAAAAGCGCGTTTCCACCGGTACGGGTCTGCATGTCGAGTTCACGGGCAACGAAATTCCATCGTCACAAATGTCGCATGATCAGGCGCTTCAGGATGGACTTATGGCATTTGCATTAACGGCAGCAATTTAGGCTCTTTTGCGTAAAAGCAGGCGCCAGCTATCCCCCCAACATTCCAACCCTCACCCCAAAAAACCACTGTCCTACAATATTCACATTATGTTCTAATGGCCGGATGACAACCGACTCGCCAAACCACACCGAACCCGATCGCTCCGAATCCAACTTTATGGACCCAGACCTTAAAGGCACGATCCTCGACTTCACGCCTGTCCCGCTTGAACGGGTGCGGGGGAACGGTTGGTCTCCGCTGATGCAACGACGCTTTATTCATGCGCTGTCGGTGATGGGCAGTGTCGGGCAGGCGGCGCGGGCGGTTGGGATGGGGCGGGTGTCGGCTTATCGCTTGCTAGAGCGGGAGGGAGCCGAGAGCTTTGCGGCGGCTTGGGATAATGCAATCGGCCTTGGGCGCAGCCAGCAATATAGCGCGGCGATGGATGCAGCGATCAACGGCGTCACCACTGTGCGCGTGCTGCGCGGTGGTTCGGTTACGGTGTCTGGAGGGCCGGATATGGGCGTCATCCGTTCTGTGCTGCGCGAGAGGCCGGTACAGTCGAGTGTGGCGCGTTAAAGCAACAAAGTATACAATGAAGGGGGTAGTCATGGGTATCTTTTGTATCTTTAAGGCCGTTTTTCGGGCCATGCCGGGGCGGGAATTGTTGAGCCGTGCGCGAACGTTCGTAAAATGGCGACGCCGCAAAAGCCTTGCAATATCGGGTGTGAAATGAGAGCGTTATGACTGTGCCTAAAAATCGCGATTTGACTGTGAACTTGCGCGGAATTCTGCCGTTTTTATGTCTGGCTGTTTTGACCGGCTGCGCACCCGGACAGGCCGAAGAGCGAGGCGCAGCTGCCGCCAAACCCATCATCAAGGCCGAACGCATACTGGTTGATAAAAGCGACCGGACATTGATCCTGTATAAAGCGGGTAAGGAAATCCATCGCTATACCAGCATCCGTTTTGGCGATGCGCCGACGGGGCATAAGCAGTTCGAAGGCGACGAGAAAACGCCTGAGGGTAGCTACACCATCAACGGTCGCAACCCAAAGAGCAGCTATCATCTGTCGCTGCGGGTTTCTTATCCCAATGCGGCGGATCGGGCCTTTGCGAAATCCAAGGGCCGCTCACCCGGCGGGGATATCTTCATCCATGGGCAGCCGAATAAATGGTTTGGGCCTACCCTTGCGAGCGACTGGACCGATGGCTGCATCGCGCTGTCCAATGCTGAGATCCAGCTGCTGTGGAAACAGGTGGACGACGGGACGGTGATAACAATCCAGCCTTAGCCGGTCTTGCTTTTGTCATAAAAACTGCGCAACCATCTCACAGCAGGGGATTACCAATAATGGGAATTCCTAACAATGACATCGCGTGACGCAACCGGACTGTGGGTTCAGTCCGACGGAAATATCCGGCAAAGCCTCTCCGATCGTTTGGCGGTCTGCGCTTATGGCGCCATCCAATGGCCATGGCTGTTGCGCAGCCTTTCCGGCGGGCGGCGAGCCGATAAATACGCGTTGCTCGACAGGCTCGGCCTGCCGCATGACGCGCTCCCCAATCTGGGGAGTTGGAAGGCGGATACGGCTTTTCTTGCGCATATCTGCCATGCGATTGAAAGCCAGCGGCCAAAGTACGTGGTCGAATTGGGATGCGGAGCGTCGACCTTTGTGATTGGTAAGGCACTGATGCTCCACGGCGGAGGCCGGCTGCGGAGCTTTGATCAACATGCTGAATTTGTCGCCTTGACGCAGCAATGGATGGACGAGCACGACATTGCCGGACAGCTCCATCATGCGCCGCTGGGGCCTGCACCTTTTGGTTGGCCAGGGCATTGGTATCAGCTTGACGCTCTGCCGCCGTCGATTGACCTGTTGGTGATCGACGGACCGCCATGGGCAATTCACCCGCATGTCCGCGGCGCTGCCGAATCGCTGTTTGATCGGATCAGCCTCGGTGGCCAAGTTTTGCTCGATGATGCAGCCCGGCCGGGCGAACGTGTCGTCGCACGGCGTTGGCGGAAAAACTGGCCGGGTTTTCACTTTAGCTTTGATCGGCGAGGAACAAAGGGCACGTTGATTGGCAAGCGCATCGCTTGATTCAAGCTGCGCGATACCGCATGATAGCTCCAAGAAACGGGGAGTGATGATGCAATTGGACGGTATCGGTTTCAGCGAGGCGCAGGGTGATTTGCTGGATGTTGCGACCGGGTTTGCCCGGGACCGCTCGTCGATGGCCAAAGTGCGCTCGCTGATGGACAGCGAAACCGGATTTGATGCGGCGTGCTGGCGCGAAATGGCTGACCTGGGCTGGATGGCGATTGCTTTGCCAGAGGAATATGGCGGTGTGGGGCTCTCGCTAGCCGAGGTCGTGCCAGTGGTCGAACAAATGGGGCGGAACATGCTGGCGTCGCCGTTTGTGCACGCGACACTAACTGCTCAGGCTTTGCTCAAAGGCGGCGGCGACGACCAAAAATGCGAATGGCTGCCAAAGCTGGCATCAGGAGGCATCGCGACGCTGGCTTTGTCAGAAGCGCATGGCGACTGGGATCTGACGCATATTGACGCAACAGCGACGCGGGATGACGATCAACTGATCCTGTCTGGCACCAAGCATTTTGTGCTTTGGGCGGACAGCGCAGATATAATTCTGGTGTCTGTGCGTTGCCAAGGCGAGGCCGGATTGGTGTTGTTGGAAAAGTCCGATATTCCCGCAACGTCATTGCGCCGCGAAACCATTATTGATGAAACCAAACGCAGCTTTGCGTTGACGCTGGATGGTATCAGTGTGCCGCACACCGCATTGCTTCCTCGCGCTGACTTTAACGCCTTAACCGATGCCGCGTTGTTGCTGCAAAGCGCCGAAATGGTTGGCGGCACTCAGGCAGTGATCGACTATACGCTTGGCTATCTGCAAACGCGCAAACAGTTTGGCAAGCTGATCGGTGAATATCAGGCGCTGAAACATCCGATGGTCGACGCTTATGTCGCCTATGAAAAGGCTCGCTCGCACCTCTACAGCGCCGCTCACAGTCACGGTCAGCAGGGCAACGGCAGCATCGCCGTCCACATGGCTAAAGCATCGGCGGACAAAGCCTATGCATACGCCGCAGACCGCGCGATCCAGTTTCACGGCGGCTTTGGCTTCACGCACGATTGCAACGCGGGGCTGCACCGACGCACCGCAATTTTCCATGCGTCACAGCACGGCGACGCCACATATCACCGCAGCAAGCTGGCGGATTTGCTTCTTACTTGACCTTTTATCGGCCAAAGGTTAGGGGCTACCGCTTTCCGGGGACATGATTCCCGCATATCATATTTGTATAGGATTTCTGACATGGCGCGTATCTGCGAACTGACCGGCAAAGGTCGCATGGTTGGTCACAATGTGAGCCACGCAAACAACAAGACAAAGCGCACTTTTCTACCCAATTTACAGAATGTGACTTTGCTGTCCGATAGCCTTGATCAAGGCTTTAAGTTCCGCGTTTCGACATCGGGTATCCGGTCGGTTGAACATGTTGGTGGTCTTGATAACTGGCTGCTGAAAACATCAGATGAAAAGCTGAGCATCAATGCGCGTAAAGTAAAGAAGGCTTTGTCGAAAAAGCAGGCAGTAGCCGCTTAATCTTCACGGTACGCTTTGGAGTGAATCAAAGCCGGGGGCGTCCAGCGCCTTCGGTTTTTTATTGGGCAAAGTAAGCGCAAATTTCATCAGCAAGGTCCGCTGGATCGCGTTGAAATTATTGTCCGACACCAGCCAGACAATACTGCGACCGTGATCCTGTGTGATCGTTAGTCCCTCCATATTATCAACGAGCAATGGCGGTTCCAACGTTGCGATAACATCACCAGATACCGTCGTGTTGCGCATGATTTTCGCCGGATCCAGTATCAGCAGCTTTGCGGTGAAGCCTTCAGGAAAGCCTATCCGCCGTTCGAGCAACAACAACCGCCCATCGGGAAGCTGCGTGACGTCGGTGATGCGGTAGCCATCTGTCGGTCGATAGCGGAACGGGAATTGTGTCGTCCCGGGCTCCACGGGATCACCGGAAAATTGGATGGCGGGATAGATGCCATCACCAGGCCCGCCCTCCGCAAAAGCCAGGAAACGGCCGTCGGCCAATCGGACCAGTGCCTCGGCGCCGCTATTTCTCGGCCAGCTTCGCATCATTTTCGGACGAACCATTCCGTCAACTCTCGACATAGATGCCGGAAAACGACGAATAGCGTGTTTGTGTTCGTAACTTACCCAGATTTTGCCTGAAACCGGATCATAGGCGATGCCCTCTGAATCTCGGTCCTTGTATGTGATGCCTTTACCGAACGCTCCGGGAAGTGCGGCGATAAACGGCCTGTCCGCTCGCGCATCGCCTGCCATGCCAAAGCCGATCAGCGCGCCTGCATCGCTGACGCCAAGAAACCGCCCGTCCTTTAATGCGACCAAAGCCGATATCCCGCCGAAATCGCCGTTGTCGCTGCGCAATTCCCACGCGGCCAAAAAAGTCAGCCTGCCGACCGTAGCTCGCTTCGGATTGCTTTCATCCAGCGGTAGCGGGATCAAAGCAATATTCTGACTGCGGTTTTCATAAATCGTTCGGACACCGCCGATCGTAAGGATCGCAAGGATGATAATCAGCGACAGGCGAACGCAACGGTTCAACATCAAACTCCAATAGCCATTCATCTAAATGAACTCTAACATTAACAAAAAATAACACCGCATTCAGCAATGGCTCAAAAGCCAGCGCTTATCCAGATGTTACAGGGAAAGAGTTTCCGGCCCGCATCTTTCGGCAATCGGTGCGGGCCAACCTAAACACCACAGGAGCACAGATCATGATGAAAAAGACATTCGCAACCCTTATCGCAACAGCCACTTTGGCAACCGGCTTCGCCGCTGTCCCAGCAGCAGCCCGTCACGACCGTGACCGAGGCTATGATCGGGATGAAGGCTATTATAACTATGACAATCGCGGTTATTATGGTGACCGTCGTGACGACCGCAATTACCGCAGTAGCCGCTGTGATAAGGGCACCGGCGGAACAGTCATCGGCGCGGTCGTTGGCGGCCTTGCCGGACGCGAAGTCGCGCGGCGCGGCAACAAGACCGAAGGTGCCATTATAGGCGCTGCAGTTGGCGCACTTGCCGGACGCGCGATTGACAAAGCAGACAGCAACTGTCGCCGTCGTTATCGCTGACAAATAGTACCAATGGAAACTTGTCGCCGCATAGCCTTAGGCGCTATGCGGTGACATGGCATTTAATCTTAACGAAGCGCGCGCCGTGATCCGTCCGCTGCATCGCACCCCCGAACCAGAAACACTGGCACCGCTTGTCACCGCTGCGCAATTAGGCGTTGGCGAACAGGCGCGGATCGCTGCCGGTGCGCGCCATTTGCTCGATGCATTGCGCGATGCACAGACCGATGGTTGGGTAAACCAGTTCTTGCAAGAATATCGTCTAGGTACAGAAGAGGGCACCGCTTTACTTTCGCTCGCCGAGGCTTTCTTGCGTGTCCCAGATCCTGAAACCGCCGATCTGCTAATCGCGGACAAACTCGGCGATTCAGATTGGCGAGCGCATAAGGGGCAATCTGCCAGCTTACTTGTCAACAGCGCTACCTGGGGTCTTGTACTTGGCAAAGCGATGGTCGGCGATCAAGTCACCGGCGTTTTGCGCGGGCTTGTCGCGCGGGCGGGCGAGCCGTTTGTGCGCCAAGGCGTCGGCGCTGCGATGCGATTGATGGGGCAGGTCTTCGTCATGGGCAGGACCATCGCCGAAGCGATGAAGCGGATGGAGGGACGCGATCATCGTGGCTTCACCGCAAGTTTCGATATGCTCGGCGAAGCGGCGCGAACGACGCCTGATGCGCAGCGCTATTTCGAATCCTATCGCGGTGCGATAGCCGCCGTTGGGAAGAAGGCCGAGCGCGGGCATAGTATATCGGTCAAACTCTCAGCACTCCACCCGCGTTATGAAACGGCAAAGGCGGCAAGCTGTGTGCCTGAATTGACTGAGATGCTTGTCAGTCTGGCGCGGCAGTCCGCTGCCGCAGGTGTCCAATTAACCGTCGACGCCGAAGAAGCGGCGCGGCTGCAAATGAGCCTAGATATTATTGAGGCCGCCGCGCGCGATCCGCAATTGAAAGGCTGGGACGGCCTAGGGATGGCGGTTCAGGCCTATTCAAAACGTGCGCGCCCGGTGGTTGCATGGGCCGACGCTTTGGGGCGCGAAACCGGACGGATCATGCAGGTCCGTTTGGTCAAAGGTGCCTATTGGGACAGCGAGATCAAATGGGCGCAGGAACGGGGGTTATCGGATTATCCAGTGTTCACCCGGAAAGCTGCGACCGATGTGTCCTATCTCGCCTGCGCGCGCGATATGCTCGCCGCGAACAACATCCGCCCTGCCTTTGCCAGCCATAACGCGATGACAGTTGCGACGATATTGGAATGGGCAGGCAATGACCGCGATTTCGAATTCCAGCGTCTGCACGGCATGGGCGAAGGACTGTTTGAGAAGCTGGTAAGTGAGCAAGGCTATCACTGCCGCATTTACGCGCCCGTCGGTGGGCATCGTGATTTGCTGGCCTATTTGGTCCGGCGCTTGCTGGAAAATGGCGCGAACAGTAGCTTTGTCCATCAATTGGCGGATGCGGATGTCAGCGAGGAAGAACTACTCGCCGATCCAGTCGAAAAGGTGATGGCGGTGGGCGGCACGCGACATCCTGCGATCCGTTTGCCCGCAGAGCTATTT
>JAYUOS010000019.1:0-67988 GCA_043760725.1 Sphingomonadales bacterium | reverse complement strand
TCCCGCGCCTGCTGCACGGAAAGCCAGAACTGCGCGAAAAGGTGGAACTTAGCCGCGACGGGCTTCACTGGGACGAACTGGACGAGGATATTTCGATTTCTGGCCTGCTGGCCGGGCGCGGGGATCAGACTGTGGCACGGAAGGCAGCGGCGTGACGATGGGCAATTGGGGCGAAGTGTGGGACAGCTTTGACCGCAAAAAGAAAAAGATCATCGGCATTGAGCCAGCGGCGGAAAATGACGGCGTGGATATGTTTGAACAGGCTGGGGTTGCGGCGGAGTGACAAACTAGTTGCATATTATACTGGTAGCGATATATGAGCGAAATCGAACGTCGCTACAAACTATACGTTGATGATCGTGTAGCTGGCGATTTAACTTATGTTAGAGGCGTCGACTCTTATGCGCATAAACACGTACTCGTTTTCCTCGAAGAAATTAACGGTGGGCAGATCGCATGCCAATGGTTGGTAGACGAATATTATAGCGATGATTTGATTGAAAACATTGAGCCATTCTGGTTTTTGCAAAATGAGAAACGCAACATTCACCGTATCAAACTTGTCGACGTTAAAGGTTGGCGCATAATCACTGCCGGCGACCACCGGCAGCGGGAAATCGCTGTACTAGCTATAATGAAACGCGATCAGGATTATCAAAGCGACAAGGCCTTGGTGCAAAGATTAAGGGATAGTTATGAGAAGCTCTGTTTCTCGCGGCTGGGTTAGCCAGCGCCGACCGGTCACTTGGGGACCTCAGCGAACGTCGAACACGCCTACTCGTCAGAAGATTGGTTTTGCGGCGTTCCAAACAGCACCTTCTGGTTTTAGAACGTTGGACGACTTTCTCGCAGACTTCATTGACCTTGATACTGAGGAGGAGCTCAAGCCGGTTCGGATTGAGTTTGCCGAAGGCATAACAGAACGCAATTTAACCAAATTACGGCTTTCGAAAGGCCTTAACCAAAAACAACTAGCTGACACGGTCGGCACATCACAGCCTCGCTTATCGAACTGGGAGTGTGGATCCGAGAGTCCAAGCCTAGATAATATTCGTAAATTATCTGAGGCTCTAGAAGTTGACTATAACATTCTATGCGAAGCCCTGATTAATGCAAAACGTTAGCGCCAGCTTTTTTCTTTGTGAGGACATGCGTTGGGAGGCAAATGGTGCCCCAATGTTTATTGGGGTAATGTCGCCGAAGCTACATGCTACAGAATACCCCGTAAAATTTCCAGTAATTCATGTAGTTACAATGCTTCGCGCATCTAAAGAAGTTACGCAACTCGATGCTACCTTACGAATTTCTGGCATCGAAAATGAAGATGTCAAAGAAAAGCCATACTCGATTTCATTTGAAAGAACGGAAGATGAAGATGACGAGTGGCTTGTAATATCATCACTACCCTTACATGATATTGAGTTGATAAAAGGCGATAAAATTCTGTTTGAACTTGATTTTAATGGAAACAAACAAAGTATTTCTTTAACAGCTGGTGAAGAAATAGAAATTTAGAGTTACGGCTATTACGGCGACAGGTCCAACAACCCCCAAATTCCCTCACCCTAACAAATCCGTTTGAGTTACGGTGACAGAGTTACGGTGACAGTGCACTTAACTTTTACATTCAAGACAGATAAAGTAGCAGAGTGGCCCGCCGATGGCGGGAAAGGCGCAAAGGAAAGAAGGCGCGAAGATTGTTTGCCGCCTTCAGCACGGTTTGCGATCAAAACCCTTTGTGCCTTTGCGGTTGACGCTCCGCGTCGCCTAACCGCCCGCACCCCAACGGGGTGCGCCAAGTTCTCTGTCACCCCATCCCCGCTTGACCGGAATATCGGCAAACCATAGGCTGCGCAGCCATGCAAAACCCCTATCGCCCCGAATTTGAAGCTGCCCTGCGCCTGTTTGCGCGGGTCAGCGAGGCGATGAAGGCGCGCGGCTTTCAGGCTCCTGTCCTCGTAGGCGGCGCGGCGGTTGAGATATACTCGCTAAGCGCGATCAACACTGGCGATTTCGATATCTCTACGCCGGTGCAAGACGTGTTTGAGGAAGAGCTGCAACGCCACGGCTTCATCCGCCCATCAGGCCCCAGCATGGCCACACGAGGCTGGATTCACCCCGAATTGAAGCTGGGTTTCGAGGTTGTATCCGATAATTTGCTCGACGGGATGGCCGAGCGGGATCGAGTCGAGCTTTTGGAATTTGCCCCCGATGGAGAAGTGGCTGTGCTTTCAGTAGAGGACATCATAGCGGATCGGATGGGCCAGTTTGCATCAGGCACCGCCCCAAATATGCGTGAGCAGGCACGACGGCTTTTCATTCTTCATAATGAAGCCGATTTCCGCTATATGGATAAACGCATACGATATGAAAGCGGAGGCGATTATGGCGTCGCAGACCTTAAAGACTAAAGCAAAACGCGCCATTCCTGCCGCAGAATTTGCCGCGCGTATCGAACGCCGCCGTCAGGAAACAGGCATCACCGACCTCCCCCGCAACGACGGAATGCGCCGAACGGAAAGCAAAAAGGCGTTGCTAAAGGCCATAAAGGATATCGGCGGCACGTGGTGACGGATCACGGGGCAGTTACAGCCACCCCGCATTCTCCCCTGTCCTACATATAACCATATAGGTTATATTTGTCCTTTTCCATAAAGGACAATAGTATGAACATCCCAACCGTCTCCCCCCTTCGCGACGACACCGACGCCGCACTCCCCGCCGCTGCCTATCTCCGTCATGAATCCCGCGCCGATGGCTGGAGCGCGGGGCGGCAGTCGGCGTTCCTTTCGCATCTCGCCGATCATGGCGTGGTGGCCGATGCCGCGCGCATCGTCGGAAAGTCGCTGGGCGGTGGCTATGCGCTGCGGCGCACAGCACGCGGCTATGGCTTTAATCTGGGGTGGGAGGCGGCGTTGATCATCGCGCGGCGGATTGTTGCCGACCAGTTAATGACAGCGGCGATCAAGGGTGAGGAATCGCGCTGGGTGCGCGCTGAGGGTGTGACCACTTTTACCCGCCAAAATACCAAATTATCGCTGACACTGCTCGACCGGATCAATCCGGCGACGACATTGCCAGAGGTGATGGCGGTCGCAACACGCTTTGACTGGTATCTGCAGCTAATCGACGACGGAGTAAGCGCGCAAGAATTGTGGACTTTGTTCTTCGACGATGCCCTTCCCCGCAGCGACATAGAGGCACGCGCTAGGGTGCGGGCTGCGCTTCTACTTTCTGAAGATTCCGCCGATTTTGAGGGTATCGATGATGAGAAGGACGCAGGCGATGATGATTGGGATGCAGACGATGCGCCGATTGAGTTCAAATCGATCGACGGCCCACCTGATCCGCATGTCCCTATTTTGCCACCATCCCCCTATCGCCCGCGCGCCTATCCCGCTATGGCTCCGTCATGGCTGATCTCTATCTCAAATCACTCGAATCCGAACGGCGCAGTCTGTGGGCCTCGGCCCGGCTCAAAGGCCTGCCAAAAGATTCGCCAGAGCGGATGCGAATTGACAACATCGATGCCGATATCGCTGCGCACAAAGCAAAGTCAAACGGCGGGGCCAAGAAGCCGGCATAACCCCGCGATCAATAATATTGCCTTGCCCAATGAACCGATTGGTCGTTTACTGCGACTAAGGGCATTGGGGGCTTTTTGGGGCGGTATCATGGGACATTTTGGCAAGACTTTTGCGGCAGCTTTGCTGGTCGCGGCGCTCGGTATGCAAAGCGGCATCGCCAACGCGCAATGTTCGCCAACCAATCCAGCGTGCCAAGCGCCTCAGCCTAGAACCAGCGGGACGGGCGGGACTGGTGGCGGCGTGGGCGTGCAAGTCGATGTCGGCGATGCAGCAAAAGCCATTGGCGGCATTTTTAAGAAAAAGAAGAAAAAGCCGGTTGTGCAGCAAGCCGATGTGACGACGGCTCCGGTTGAGCAACCAAAGCAGGAAGTTATTTTCGTAAAGTCCGCGCCAGTCATCCAAAAACTTCCGACGACCGTTCGGAAAACCACCATTGTCGCACGGCCTAGGCCACAGCCTGTGGTTCGAAAGCCCGTGGCGCGTAAAATTTCTGCACCTGCTGTGGCGGCGGCTGTTATTGCGGAACCGATGTTTGAGCCAGAGATAGCGGCAGAAGTGCCTTTGCCCGAACCCCTGCCAGTCGCCGAAGTTGTTCAACCCGCAGCGCCCGTCGCCAAAGCAGCAACGATCACACCGGTCGAGGAAGCGCCAAAGCCTGACAATCGCCTTTACTGGATAATCGCCGCTGCTGTCGCTGCATTGGCGGCTGCCGGAGGCGCCGCGAAATTTTTGCTGACGCCAAAAATCATTATGGATTGCACGATCGCCGACGGGAATTCGCGGATGGTCAGCAATCCGTCACTGACCAAACCAGAGATCAGCTTTGACGTCACGATCCCCGGATTTTCGGCGTCCACTCCTGATAATTTCGCCATCGTCGCATAGGAAATTTCCACATGAATGACCGCATCGAACTCGATATCGAACAATTGATCCCGCCTGAAAGTTTTGACGAGGCCGCTATTGCTGCACGGGCACAAATTGAAGGGGCCGGAGATAGAGGCAATGCAAAATGGGCCAAGGCTTTGTCTGCATTGGGCGGTGCAAAAATTGCCAGCGCAATCTCTGAACAGTTAAAGTCTAAAGATCTGCTCGCCGCTTTTGCCGAGGGCTGGGCGAAATCTCCGGTATTCAATGCGTATAAAGACCAAAGCAAACACGCGCCGGGTAAAGCCGAGTTCGTCAAACTTGGCAGCTTTAAACAAGAGCTGACTTACAACCCAGAATTGTCACTATCTGCTGCCGGAATGTCGAGCCCGCCGATTGGCATGACGATCGCGTTGAAGGCCGAATTTGATTCGGTTGAGGTCACGATATTGGACGCACGTCTAACTGAAATCGGCGGCGGATCATGCAAAATTGCCGTTGATTTTAAGGTTGGTGATGTGAAGCTATTCACCAAATCGACGCCGCTTGAATTCAAGCTCATGGACCGCAAAAAACTGCCCGCGCCGGGGATCGGGATCACCTGATATCAAGGCATATTGATGGGTTTCGAGTGACGGCTCACCGCTTGGCGCTTACCAATAACGGCATCAGGCCGAACATAATTTGCCCGATAAGTCCGATCAGCCCGGGCAACACCAGCGCCTCGGTCAGCGATTGGCCGGGAGTTTGGTCAAACAGCGACAACCCCAAAGCGATTTCGGCAAAGAACAGAAAAAGCAGCGCAATTCCGCCCATAATCGCCCGATCCCGTAACGCCGCGAGGTCTTGCCGCCGCACCAACCAGCCTGCGGTAAACCAGCTCGCGGTCAGCATGATCGGCTGCTCCGCCAGCACCGCCAGCGTCTCCCCAGCCAGCGGCGCGAGCCATAAAACACGCACTGTGCCAAGCACAAATCCAAGCGCAAAGATCAGCGCGAAATAGAGCGCTCCGGCGCCAATTGCCTTGGTAATTATCAGTTTCATGCTGGCATCGTAGCACGTTTTTGGCCCGATGCATTGATCCACATCAAACCGGAGCCAAAGCGGAAGCTTTCCGCCCTTGCCGACTGCGCGCTCTTGCCGCATTGACCAATCCATGACTGATAAGTCCCGCCCCGCCACCGCCTTCAAAATCCTGGCCGCCGACCAATGGGCGCAGTTTCAGGCGGACGGAGTGTTTTACGGCGCGCCAATCGATCTTGCCGATGGCTATATCCACCTGTCGACCGCTGATCAGCTGAACGAAACGCTCAGCAAGCATTTTGCCGGGCAAAGCGGGTTGGTAATCGCAGAGGTCGATCTGGCGGAGCTTGGGGCGACGGTGAAATGGGAAGTTTCCCGAGGCGGCGCGCTGTTCCCGCATATCTACGGGCCGCTGCCGATGACTGCGGTGTTGGGGTCGCGCGCCGCTAACTCCGCCGCATAGGCTGCAACTCCATCCGCGCCAGGCTGCGCCATAGCCATTCGAGCGGACCATACTGAAAACGCTCCAACCAAGGCTTTGACCACAACAACATCACAGCCCATGCGCCCAGCACGAACAACCACAAAGCAGGACGGCTGACATATCCGTAAAGGCCGAGGCCATAGCCGTAGAAAATTGTGGTCATCACAATAGTTGTGCCAAGATAGTTGGTGAAAGCGGCACGACCCGTTGCGGCCACACGGTCCAGAAACGCACTTCCCGATAGTCGTTTAATCGACAGAATGAGCAAGGCCGCGTATGCGATCGTCAACATCAGCCGAGGGACTGCGCTCCACGCCATAAAAATGGCGAGCGTATGGACGAGGTTGAAATTGCTGAACCAGGCGAAGGCTGCCAGCGCAGCAGTGCTCAACAGGCCAGCGGGTAACAAGCGATTGATCCAGCGGCGATAGTCGGCATCGGCCCAGTCACCAGTCAAAAAGCCATTTTTTTTCATCGCCACGCCTAGCATCATCAACGGCAGAGTTTCGGTAATTGCTTGCAACACAGCGCCGAATGGCAACCACCATTCCCTAACCTTTGCTGTAAAAATGCTCGCCCAAGATCCACGGTGCAACGCCAGCTCGCTCGCAACATTGGCGTTAAAGTCGTCGCCGGCCATAACCTCTCGGAAATTACCGATAATATCTGGATCGGCCCCCGGTTGGCCAGCGGCCCATTGCAGAAACTGTAAACTACCTAATTGCGCGATCCACAAAATGAAGCCCAGACCATAGACGATCAGCGCCCATTTGATCAGCCTTTTTGGCTCCCATTCGTGCATCAGGAAAGCCACGCAGCCGATCATGGCGTAAGTGAACAATATGTCGCCGAACCAAAGCAAGAAATAATGCGCGAGCCCGAACAACGCGAGCCAGAACATACGTGCATAATGGGTGCGCGCGGCGCTCTGCTGTTTTGCCTCGGCGCGTTCGATGATCAGCATCATGCTAGCACCGAACAATAAAGAGAACAGCCCGCGCATCTTGCCATCGACAAGGATGAAAGAGAAGAACCAGCTGATCCGGTCAGCCGGCGTTTCTCCGCCATAGGCACCCGGCGAAACGTACGCCCATTCGGGCATCGCAAAACCGATGATGTTCATCGCAAGGATACCCATGACTGCAAAGCCGCGCAGTGCATCCAGACTGATATGGCGTGTTTTTTCGGGCAGAACGGTCATGGTCAATCTCCGTGTATTCGGAAGGGGTTAAAGCCAGCTAGAAATCTGGGCGAGCGGCTTCTTGATCGTGGCGTGGACTGGCACAGTGGCATCAGGCGTTGGATGGCCGACGACCAGCACCATCATCGGCTTTTCATTCGAGGGCCGTTCGCATAGCTGATTGAGGAACTTCATCGGGTTTGGCGTGTGCGTCAATGTGGCGAGCCCCGCATCATGCAGCACGGCAATCAGGAAGCCCGCGGCGATGCCAACACTTTCATTCACATAGTAGTTTTGCTTATCGTCACGCGGGTTCATCCCGCCCCGCCGCTGACCAAAGATCACAATCAACCAAGGGGCAGTTTCCAGATACGGCTTGCTGGCGTCGGTGCCGAGCGGTGCCAGTGCATCCAGCCATTCCTGACTGGCTTTGCCCTCGTAAAACGCAGCCTCCTCGGCCTCTGCCGCCTCTCGTAACGCCCGCTTTTTATCCGCTGAGCCGATGACGGCAAAATGCCAAGGCTGATGATTCGCACCGCTGGGCGCAGTCCCCGCCGCAAGTAATGCTTGTTCAATCACAGCGCGAGGCACATCGCGATCACTGAAATGACGGCAGGTGCGCCGGGTTTTCAATGCAGCATAAAAGCGTTCTGCGCGGGCAACTTGGCTTGCATCATCATAGTCGGGCAGCTCAGTATACGGGGTCGAGAGATGATCTTGCATGCCCCAACGATAGCGGTGCAAAAAACATATTGAAAGCGCGCCATCAAATGGTTATTGACATCAATGTAGATAAGAAACGCGGCAACGCTTTCATTGGTAAAGGCTTCTCCCATGGCGACGACAATGATACCCTTTCACCATCCCGAACGACCGGCGAGTGAATTGCGCCCGTTGAAAGCGTGGCGTCATTTCCGCAAGTTGATCGCGGATAAGGAAGATACCGAACAGGTGTTTCACATCATCGCTGCGTTGCGCGGTGGTCAATTTCGGCGGGTCGCAAAGAAATTTTGGTTCAGCGACAAAGGCCAAAAGTTGCTTGGGACTGACCAGCGGCTGATCGATATTCTCGATGACCATGGCACGCTAACAAAACTACCCGCAGGCACAGTAGGCCGCGCCTATGTTGACTTTATGCAACGCGAAGGTTTGTCGGCGGCGGGCCTAGAATCCGAATATGCGCGGTTTGAAAGCAGCGGAAAGCGCTTTAACGATGGCATTGATCGTTATGGCGACCGGTTGCGCGACACGCATGATTTGCACCACATATTGACCGGCTATGGCCGCGATGCACTGGGCGAACAGTGCGTTCTGGCGTTCACCTATGCGCAAAGCCGGAATCTTGGCGTTGGCTTTATCGCCTATGCAGGCGGCTTTGAATTGAAGCGCCGCGTTGCGCCAAAGGCCGCAATCATGGCTGCGGTGCGCGAAGGACAGCGCATTGGCAAAGTGGCCAAGAATATCGTGCACGAAGACATCGTCGCGTTGTTGCGCGAGCCTTTAGCCGATGCGCGCAAGCGGATGGGGATCAGCGAGCCGGTGAGGTACCGCCGCGCGCATGAGGAAATGCGGTCGGCGGGCGTTGATCCATATGATTTGCTCGCGCCGGTTGCGGCTTAAACTCTAACTCTTAAATCTAGAATTGCTCGCCGCCGGTCATGGCTGGTAAGCTACGCCGAGCCGTTCGGCCTGGGCTAGCAATTTATTATCTCGCGTCAAAACCTTGCCGTTTGGAACCATTTTAGCTGCTACAAGTAGATGTGTATCGACATAGCCGATGCCCGTCCCCGTAAGCTTGGCCCACGCGATGAACGCGTTCACCTCTGACGGATCAGCGACCGGGGCATGGCTCAACGTATTTAGCTGCGCCCACTCTTTACCATCACGCGGCAGACCGCCTAATAGTAACTCTCCAAGCACGAACGGATGCAGCAACCGCCGCGTGAGCAGAACCGGCTCAGTTTCAAGTAAAGTGGGAAGCCCACGAAAATGATCTACCCAAACCGACGTATCGGCGATGATCAATCTGGGTTCCTGAAATTTGGCGCCCTTCGACGAGGCGGAGCCTTTAAGTCAGGCAGGCTTCCCTTCAGTCTAGCAAGACGCCTTTCTGCCTCAATTGCAACAAACTGTTCCAAAGCCATGCGAACCACCGTTGCCCGTTCCTTGATTCCGGAATACTCCATTGCAGTTGCCAACAGATCATCGTCCAAGTTCATCGTGGTTCGCATGCATCGAAATTGGCATCAAATGATGCCAGTGTCAATGTAGCATCAGCTTTCCATCCAGTTTTTGAAGAAGCTTTCATGCGCGGCGCGGAGGTCGGTTAGGGGGACCCTCTGCCAGTCGTGTCCGTTAGACGTTGATAAGATAATCTCAGTGTCTGACGTAACGTCACCAATTTTCCAGCATTCCACGTCACGTTTTTTAAACATGTCTATAATTTCATCGACATATTGGATATTTGCAGTGACGATATAGCGGCTTTGCTCTTCGCCAAAATAATGACTTGTAGAACCAGCTCCAGCTGCGACAAAAGCTCCAAAACCGCTCGAGAGCGCCATTTCGGCGATGGCAACTGCAATGCCGCCGTCGGAAATATCATGTGCAGCGGTGATCTTCTGGGCAGTAATTAGTTCACGGATGACCTCACCGGCTGCGCGCTCTTTAAAAAGATCGACGACAGGAGGATTGCCGTCTTCTCGCCCATGAATTTCACGCAACCAAGTTGATTGTCCGAGGTGGTGTTGGAAGCCACCAACAAGAATGATCACGTCTCCCTCATTCTTAAACGCAATCGTCGCCATCTTGCTCACATCTTCGAGCACACCCACGCCCCCGATAGCTGGCGTTGGCAAGATCGCGCTACCGCCGCCGGTGGCTTTGCTTTCGTTGTAGAGCGAGACATTGCCCGACACGATCGGGTAATCGAGCGCACGGCAGGCGTCGCCCATGCCCTCCAGACAACCGACGATTTGCGCCATGATTTCGGGCCGCTGCGGGTTGGCAAAGTTGAGGCAGTTGGTGATCGCCAGCGGCTTTGCGCCCACGGCACAGATGTTGCGATAGGTTTCGGCGACCGCTTGCTTGCCACCTTCATAGGGGTCGGCATAGCAATAACGCGGGGTGCAGTCAGTGCTCATTGCCAGCGCGCGGTTAGTGCCGTGGATGCGGACCACGGCTGCATCGCCGCCTGAAAGCTGCGCTGTATCGCCGCCGACTTGGCTGTCATATTGCTGCCAAATCCAAGCGCGCGACGCGAGATCTGGGCACGCCATCAGCTTCAGCAAATCCGCGCCGATGTCTGTGCTTTCGGGGATGTCACCCAAAGGCGCGACATTGGCCCAAGCCTTGTATTCTTCCTTGGTCGCAGCAGGCCGATCATAAAGCGGCGCGTCTTCGGCGAGCGGACCGAGCGGGATATCGCACACCACCTCGCCTTCAAACGTCAGAACCATATGCCCGGTATCGGTCACTTCGCCGATGACGGCAAAATCGAGCTCCCATTTGTCGAAAATCGCCTTGGCAAAATCCTCACGCCCCGGCTTCAACACCATCAACATGCGTTCCTGAGACTCAGACAGCATCATCTCATAGGGTGTCATGCCTTCCTCGCGGCACGGCACGTTGTCCATGTTGAGGATGATCCCCGCTTTGCCATTGGTCGCCATCTCGACGCTAGAGCTGGTCAGTCCCGCCGCACCCATATCCTGGATCGCAACAATCGCATCCGACGCCATCAGTTCAAGGCACGCCTCGATCAGCAGCTTTTCGGTAAATGGATCGCCGACCTGAACCGTCGGGCGTTTTTCGTCAATATCGTCTCCGAAATCCGCCGACGCCATCGTCGCGCCGTGAATGCCGTCACGCCCAGTCTTTGACCCGACATAGACAATCGGATTGCCGACGCCCGTAGCCGCAGAATAGAAAATCTTGTCCTGATCGGCGATGCCCACCGTCATAGCGTTGACCAAGATGTTGCCATCATAGGCGGGGTGAAAATTGACCTCACCGCCAACGGTCGGCACGCCGACGCAGTTGCCATAGCCGCCGATACCCGCAACAACGCCTTGAACCAGATGCTTCATCTTGGGATGATCTGGCTGCCCAAAACGCAGCGCGTTCAGGTTCGCCACTGGCCGTGCGCCCATGGTGAACACATCGCGCAAGATACCGCCCACGCCGGTCGCCGCACCCTGGTAAGGCTCAATATAGCTGGGGTGGTTATGCGATTCCATTTTGAAGATCGCGGCCAGCTTTGTGCCGTTCGGGCCTTCGCCAATGTCAATCACGCCAGCATTTTCGCCGGGACCACAGATCACCCACGGCGCGGTTGTCGGTAGTTTCTTCAAATGGATGCGGCTGGATTTGTAGGAACAATGCTCCGACCACATCACCGAGAATATGCCGAGCTCCACCATGTTGGGCTCACGCCCCATCGCGTCCAAAACGCGCTGATATTCTTCTTCGTTCAGGCCATGGTCGGCGACGATTTGCGGGGTGATTTGGGTTGCAGTATCGGTCATGCGCGGCGCTTTAGCCGCCCATGCGCTTTCCCGCTAGCCCCGATCGTTCGAGCCACCAGGCGGCGAGCGTCGCGACGCCAAATGCGGCAAAGGCGGTCAAGCTTGTTCCCGTTGTCACTTCGGTTTCCAACGGGCCAGCCCAGCTGACCAATTGCAGCACGCCGAACAGGGCGGCGATCGTCCATAAAGGCACGCCCTTGGCCCCGCTTTTGCGCGCATAAAACCATAATGATCCAAAGATCAGCGCGAGTTCCAGCGGGATTTCAATGAAAGGATAATTCCATAGGCCAAGGCCGAGCTTTGGTGGTTGCCCCGCTAGGGTCAGGTCGGGCACATGGACCAGCCAGTCGAGAAACCAGTGGGAGACCACAACTGCGCCAGAAATCAGCCCGGCGATCCGGTTGCGTGTGATCAGCCAAGCCAGAGCTCCCATCACCAGACCAAAGGCCAATGCTCCGAGCAAGCTATGTGTATAAGGCATGTGATAGAGATCAAGCGGGCTAAGCGGTGTAAGGCCTGGTAAGATCCGCATCGCCTCCGTTCCGGTCAGCAAAAAACCAAAGAACGCCCAATCAACCAATTGCGCTGCAATGAAAAGCACGGGCAATCGCGGGGCGTCTTTATGCGTGGCCGCCAGCAATGCAGGCGCAAAATGGCCGATGAACATGAGAATGCCTCCCCTTATGAAGCGGGCAGGCTAGCGCGATGCACTCAAAAGTAAATGTCGATATAGTCGGTCAAGCCATCGCACCATTCAAACTGGCGCAGCCTCCAATATTTCCGGTCTTGCGTGATCGCGAAGCGCCATTCGCCGGTCTGTTCACAACGACGCCCTATATCCGGCGTGTCTTCGATGATGATCTGACCGTTGAAAATGAACTCTGAGGCGTCGACCCTGGCGATTGTGCCAGACAAGACAACCCGTCCCACGCCGTCGGGCGACTGTTGCTCGCCTTGCAGCGATAACATCAGGTTTTGAAAATTGGCCTCCACTTTGCCGCGCGGTGCGCCGCCAAAGTCGATCCACTGAACCGTCATGCCCTTGTTGTTGACGATCCGATCAAACGCTTCCCAATCCCGAATCTCGGTCTGGGCTGGTTGGTCGTTGCCACTATCAGCAGCAAAACCTGCCCCTGCAAGCACGGCCAATCCGACCAAAGCCGGCAGCCATCTTACAGGGGCACGCATTTTGGGCTTAGTTGCCCTTACAGGTCTGCGCGCCCTTATCGGCGAGCTTCACATTGACGTTGGTGCCGCTCATCGAAAGCGAGGTTTTACCATCTTCTGACTTCATCGGACCGGCCGGTGCGGGCGGGGCGTTAACCTCTACTTTCGGTGCACTGACGCGAACCGCAGTGGCAGTTTTTGCGCCAACGCGAATATCAGCAGATTCGTTCGCGCCAAGATAGTCGACATGAAGGATGGTGCTGTCTGCGCAACGATAGGTTTTCGATGCAGTGATCGAAGGCGGCATCGGCAGAGGCTCGGCTGTTGCCGCTGCGGTCGCGGTGTCAGCGTCGGCAGCCGGGGTTTCGGACTTGTTGCATGCCGCTAACGCTAGCATGGACAACGGGGCGAGGATGAGAAGCATTTTTTTCATAGTCCAACAGTCATGCCGCAGCTTTGTGACAACGCAAAGTAAAATTGCGTCGGATCGATGTTGTTTGAGTGCCAAGCCGAGGCAAAACTCTTGTTCCTGCTCATGGCGAAACGCTTGACCGACTCTCTGTCCGGCGCCAAAGCTTCTACCTATGACTGACACGCGAGAACAGAAGCCCAGCTTTGAAGACGCCCTAAAGGCATTGGAAGACGTCGTACATAAATTGGAAAGCGGCGGTGCGCCGCTCGACGAATCGATTGCGCTTTACGAACGCGGCCAAGAGCTGCGCGCCATTTGCCAAACGAGGCTGGATGCGGCGCAGGCGCGGATCGAGGCGATCATCCTTGGCCCGGACGGCGCTCCGCAAGGCACACGCCCTTTCGATGCGGAGTGATGCTTTGACCGAGAGGGCAACCTATATGATGACGCTGGAGGCCGCCATCGCGCAGGTCGCAGCCGAAATTGATGCGGAATTCGAGCGGCTGCTATTGGTGCCCGATGATGCGCGCGCGCCGCTATTTGAAGCGATGCGCTATGCGGCCATCGGCGGAGGCAAACGACTGCGGCCATTGTTGCTGATTGCGACCGCCGGGATATTCCATGTTGACCGCGACACAGCTATTCGTGTTGCCGCCGCGATTGAGGCGATCCATGTCTATTCGCTGATCCATGACGATCTGCCGTGCATGGATGATGACGATATGCGGCGCGGAAAGCCGACGACACACAAGGCCTTTGGCGATGCGACCGCAGTGCTGGCGGGCGATTCGCTGCATGCGCTGGCGTTTGAAATCCTCGCCAGCTCTGGCACGCATGCCGACCCGTTTGTGCGCAGCGAACTGATCGCGACCTTGGCTCTCGCCAGCGGCCCCGATGGTATGGCGGGCGGACAGATGATGGACCTGGAGGCGGAGAAAACCACCTTTGATCTGCCGACGATCACCCGCCTTCAAGCGTTAAAAACCGGCGCATTAATTGCCGCTAGCGTGGAGATGGGCGCGATTTTGGGGCATGTTCCCATCGAGGGCCGCACCCATTTGCGCGGCTATGCCCGCGACGTTGGCCTAGCGTTTCAAATTGTCGATGACATTATGGACGTCGAAGGCGACGAGGCGTTGGCTGGCAAAGCGCTGAACAAAGATGCAGACGCGGGCAAGGAAACCTTTGTCTCGTTGATGGGGCTTGACCGCGCCAAGCAACAGGCGGCGATGCTGGTCGATCAATCGCTCTCGCATCTTACGGGCTATGGCGCCGAGGCAGATTTGCTGCGTGCGATTGCGCGATTTGTATTAGAACGCGATCGCTAAACGGTTTCAAACGGGGGAAGCGGGATGACCAAAAGAATCGGCGTATATCCGGGGACATTCGATCCGATCACCCTTGGTCATATGGACATTATCGAACGCGGGGCAAAGCTGGTCGATGAGCTGATTATCGGCGTGACCACGAACATCGCCAAGTTGCCTATGTTTAGCGACGATGAACGGATTGCGATGGTCAAACGCGAGGTTGCCGCTATTGGTCATGCCAATATCCGCGTCGTGGGTTTCAACTCTTTGTTGATGGATTTCGCCGAGGCGCAGAGTGCCGCCACCGTCATCCGCGGCATCCGCGGCGTTACCGATTTCGAATATGAGTATCAGCTGACAGGGATGAACCGGCAGTTAAACGACCGGATTGAAACGATATTCCTGATGGCCGACGTTGCGTTGCAACCGATCGCTAGCCGGTTGGTTAAGGAAATCGCGCAATATGGCGGCGAAATCGGCAAGTTTGTGACGCCCGCTGTTCGCGCCGATGTCGTGGCACGGGTGAAAAAACTGGGGCAGAAGCGGGCATAAAGCTGGTTGCCACAATACGGCCCTGCCCTATCAGCACCCTCGTTTGTCGAAACTTGCTGAAATCGATTGCGCGATATTACGGGTAAGACACCAGCCATGCGGCTAAACGTTTATAAACCTTTATTTAAGTCTCTAAGTTTATTCCAAACACTTCGCTTGGGGACGCTGCGTGCATAAATTTCTATCCGGAGGTCGGCTGCGGCAGGCCCTTTTCATCGCTTCGCTCGGAATATTTTTCCTCGCGATTGTCGCTGCCGGCATCATATCCACCGCGAATGGCGCCAATGAAGTGGAGCTGGAACGAACCACCAAACTCGCCAAATTTGCCGTCAACGCGCGCATGAAAACGTTATCCGCCGCAGCCGAAGCCAATACCTATTGGGATGACGCCGCCGACGCTGTGTATCAAGGTGCTGACCGCGACGCGTTCTTTGATACTAACTGGCTTCCACCAACGCTCGACAATCCTGATTATGAAGCGGTGATGGCGTTCGACGCGAATGGGAAAATCTGGCGTGCTGCCAAAAATGGGGTGCTTGACGAAAAGCCCCTGAACGATAGCGAGCTAGCAAAATCTGCACAAAGCTTGATGGCGCAGCTGGGCCCGGGCAAAGATAATGCCAGCAGCCTTTATTTCGACGGCAAAGCTATTGTTGTGCTATCGGCCTCCAACATCCGTTTCACTGATAGCAAGCTGAATAGTGAAAACATCGCTGGGCGTTATCAGCGGCTGGTTTATCGCCATGCCGTCGGGCCGCGCGCGATCTCTGCGATGGGGGCTGAGCTGGGTATGGCGGGCATGTCCTTTTCTACGCAACGCCCCGACCGCCCGGCGATCGTTTTGCGCGATGCATTCAACAAGACGATTGGTTATCTGGCTTGGAACGCACCGACATCGGGCGGTGCTGCGGTGCGGCAATCGGTGCCTGTGCTGATTGCAGGCAGCCTACTCTTTTTCCTCGCCTTGGCGTTTACCGCACGTTTTGGGTTTGCCTTGCTAAAACGGCTTTCTGATCAGGCACTGACCGACAGCTTAAGCGGGTTGCCCAATCGCAGAGCCCTGCGCAAAGCCATATCCGACCAAATTGCAGGCGACACTGCACACGGTCTTGCACTGATCGACCTTGATGGCTTCAAAAATGTCAACGACCGCTTTGGTCATGTAGTGGGCGATCGAGTGATCAACTTGACTGCAACGTTGCTGCAAGACATGGTTCGCGGCCACGGAATTGTAGCGCGTCTGGGGGGCGACGAGTTTGCAATTTTGATGAGCGGATCAAATTCATTAACGCTGATCGATAGCATTTCGAAGCGCTTCCTGAATCGCTTGGAAAACCCGATCATGGTCGATGGGCGATCTATCTGGGTTGGCGCAAGCATTGGGCTGGCACAATCACAAATGGTCAGCAAAGATGACGGCGAGCTGTTACGGCGAGCTGACATTGCCATGTATTCGGCTAAGCAAAAGGGCAAAATGCGGGTCGAATGGTTCGAAGCACATCTTGATGATGAACAGAAATTTTCTGACGAGATTGCATCGGAACTGCGCAACGCTTTACAAACAGGTGACTTGCAAGTTGTCTATCAACCGATCGTCGTGTCTGGCGGACAGGCGGGTAAATATGAATGTCAGTCGTTAGAGGCGCTGGTCCGCTGGACAAGCCCGACACATGGCCCATTGGGTCCTGATTGTTTCATTCCCATTGCTGAAACCTTTGGGTTGATTGACGCCATCGGGCTTTTCGTGTTGCGCACCGCTTGCACAGACCTGGCGACGACGGACAATGTTGGGCTGGCCGTTAATGTGTCAGCGGCGCAGCTGCGCAACACCAAGTTTCCGGCGCAACTGGCTGCGATCTTAGAGGAAACTGGCTTTCAACCATCGCGGCTAGAGCTGGAAATTACCGAAACTTATTTGGTCACCGATATCGAATTTGCCCGGCGCGTGATCGGCGACGTGATTGCCTTGGGCGTTTCGGTGTCGCTTGACGATTTCGGCACAGGCTACGCCTCGATCGGTTTCTTGCGCCAGTTCGCTTTTGGAAAGCTAAAGATCGACAAGTCGTTGGTTCACCAAGGTATGGACGATTCAGCGGCGCGCGCCCTCGTCCAGCTGAGCGTTGCCGCTGCGCGCGCGATGAATATGGTGGTGACGGCCGAGGGCGTTGAGACTCAGGCGCAGGCGGATTTGATGCATGTCGTCGGCTGTGACCAATTACAAGGCTGGCATTGCGGCCATCCACTGCCATTTGATCAATTGTCAGCGGCCATAACGGGCAAAATTGCCAAGCGCGTTTCTGGCTAGGACGGCAGCTCAGTTAACGAGGCTACTGTTGAAAGCTCTCCTGATCGACCATCACCCGCAGCTCGGTCTTCAACAATTTCCCAATATGGCTGCGTGGCATTTCATCGATGGCGTAGAGTGCCGATAGCCTTTGCGTTTTGCCCAATTGTTCATTCGCCGCCGCCAGCAATGCGTCGATATCCAGCACCGCACCTTTCGCTCCCGACACAAAGCCCACCGGCGTCTCACCCCATTTGTCCGATGGCACGCCAATCACCGCAGCCTCCTCCACTCCGGCCACGCCAAGCAATATGCTCTCCAAATCAACCGGATAGATGTTGAAACCGCCAGAGATTATCATATCTTTGGAACGCCCCAGCAACTCGACAAAGCCGTCGGCATCGACGCGGCCGATGTCGCCCATGCGTTGCCAAATGCTGCCATCGGTATCGAACCAATATCCCTCACAGGTTTTGTCGGGCTGGTTCTGATAGCCCGACATCATCGTTGCCGACCGACCAACAAGCTCGCCAACTTCGCCCGCCGCCAAGCGGTTACCGGCCTCGTCAATTGTGAACACCTCGCTGCCCTTCCACGGAATGCCGACAGTGTGCAGCTTGTCGGGATGTTCATGCGCCTGCAGCAAGCACACTACGCCGCCCTCGGTCATCGAGTAGATTTCCACCAAGCCGCCGGGCCATCGTTTCAGCACATCGGCTTTGAGCGCAGGCGCAAAGGGCGCGCTGGTGCAGTATTTCAGCCAATAGCTCGACAGGTCATAATCGTCGAATTTATCATATTCCATCAGGCGTTTGTATTGCACCGGAACCAGCATCGTATGCGTGATCCGGTGCTTTTGCGCGCGGTCCAGATAGCCGACAACGTCGAATTTTGGCATCAGGTGCAGCGTGCCGCCATAAGCCAATGTCGGGATCACCAGCGCCAAGGTCGTGTTAGAATAGAGCGGCGTTGAGGCCAGTGACGCGGCTTGCGGCGCGCCGTAACCGGTGTTTGCCCCGACGCACGCATGCCGCCAGCGCATCTGGCGCGAATGGATGATCCCTTTCGGCGTCCCGGTCGTACCGCTGGAATAGATGATGTTGAACGGATCATCGGGACCGCAATCATGCGGCGCAGCGATTGCACCTTCCTCCGCCATCCAATCAGTCATATCTGCGTGTGCGCGAAGCGGAGCATCGAGCATGATCGTTTTTGTCGTCGACAAATCACGACCGGCTAGATTCGCCAGCTTTGCCGCATCAATAAACAGATGCATTGCGCCCGAATCTTGCAGCATCGCCTCCAACTGCGCAGGCGTTGCAGAGGTCGTCAGCGGTGCAGCACATCCGCCCGCGCGGATCGCCCCCAGATACGCCAGCGCATAACGCACATTGCTCGTCCCCAAAATCGCAACCGCCTGCCCCTTTTTGAGGCCATCGCGCTGCAATTGCGCGGCAATGCGTTCAACTATGACAGCAACCTCGGCCCAGGTTAGGCTTTCGATGCCATCATCGAGCGCGACCCGATCAGGCCGCGCTTGGCCCCATGCAGCAATCAGGGCGGAGTAGTCGCCATAGGGTTGTTCAAGTTCGGTGTTTGGGCAATATGCAGCGCTCATCGGCAATCCAGTGCAATTTGTTTCACGCAAAGGCGCAAAGGGGAAGAAAAGGTCGGGGACGTTTGGTAATGTGGTTGTTCACTATCCGGCGCAATCCTTGATTGAGTCGCTCGCCACCAAAATTGATCAATAAGCCCAATGGCAAATCCATAAGCCTTAAATAAGTCAGCAGTTGTTTGCCGTGGACAGGCAAGAGCATCTCTACGGATTTAATTTCAACGACCAGGCAATCGTTGACCATCAATTCTGCTCGGAATGCGTCAGGAAAAATGAGATCATCAATTTCAACTTTGATCGGCATTTGCCGATCAAAGTTCAAACCACTTGCGACGAGCCGCTTTTCCAAAACTGCATCGTAAACCGATTCCAGCAATCCCGGTCCAACATCGATATGAAGCTTTAGCGCAACATCGACTACGATGCTGGCGGCATTTTCAATGCGGTCATCCATATCCCGCCCCCTTATTTTCCTTTGCGCCTTTGCGTGAAACAAATTGCACCGCGCTTCGGCAAAGCGCAACGCTTGAAAACCCACCCGAAAAGCCTGTGGAAAATCGCGGCTTTCCCTTGGGTTTCCTCTCCCCTTCCCCTATGGTTGCCCAATGAGTGAAAACCAAGAAGAACGCACCGGCGACAGCGCCGCCAATCCTAACCAGAATGAATATGGTGCCGACAGCATCAAGGTGTTGAAAGGGCTGGATGCGGTCCGCAAGCGGCCGGGCATGTATATCGGCGACACCGATGACGGTTCGGGGCTGCACCACATGGTGTTCGAGGTTTCAGACAACGCTATTGACGAAGCATTGGCGGGGCATTGCGACCTTGTTCTGATCGAACTCAATCCAGACGGGTCGGTTTCGGTCGAAGATAATGGCCGCGGTATCCCGACAGGGATGCACAAGGAAGAAGGCGTTTCTGCTGCCGAAGTTATCATGACCCAGCTACACGCCGGCGGCAAGTTTGAGAACACCAGTGACGATAACGCATACAAAGTGTCTGGCGGCCTGCACGGCGTGGGTGTGTCGGTGGTTAATGCGCTGTCAGAGTTCCTTGAGCTCACGATCTGGCGCGAAGGCAAAGAGCATTGGATGCGGTTTGAGCATGGCGATGCGGTTGGGCCGTTAGTCGTTAAGTGCGACGCGCCGGTAGTGGATGGCAAGCCCAAAAAAGGCACACGCGTGACTTTTATGGCATCGACCAACACGTTCAAAAACGTGCTAGAATTTGACTTTGACAAGCTTGAGCATCGTTACCGCGAACTGGCGTTTTTGAACTCGGGCGTCCGCATTTTGCTGCGTGATAACCGCCATGCCGACATTAAAGAGCATGATCTCTATTATGAAGGCGGGATCGCCGCGTTCGTCAAATATCTGGACCGCAACAAACTCGCGATCATCCCTGAACCCATCGCGATTTCGTCGGAGCGTGACGGTATTGGCATCGACGTGTCGCTTGAGTGGAATGACAGTTATTATGAAAACGTCCTGTGTTTCACCAATAACATTCCGCAACGTGATGGCGGCACGCACATGGCAGCATTCCGCGCTGCGCTGACCCGCACGATCAACAATTATGGCGAGAAATCCGGCATCCTGAAAAAGGACAAAATCTCGCTCACCGGCGAAGACATGCGCGAAGGCCTAACCGCGATTGTTTCGGTTAAGCTGCCCGACCCCAAGTTTTCGTCACAGACCAAGGATAAGCTGGTATCTTCCGAAGTGCGGCAACCACTCGAAAGCCTGATGGCCGATAAGATGGTTGAGTGGCTGGAGGAAAATCCGGCGCACGCAAAAACTTTGATCCTGAAAATCATCGACGCCGCAGCCGCGCGTGAAGCTGCGCGTAAGGCGCGTGAGGCCAGCCGCAAGTCAGTGATGGGCATCGCTTCACTCCCCGGCAAACTAGCCGATTGCCAAGAAAAAGACCCTGCAAAGTCGGAACTATTTTTGGTCGAAGGTGATTCCGCTGGCGGCTCCGCGAAACAAGGCCGCGACCGGCACTATCAGGCGATCTTGCCGCTAAAGGGTAAAATCCTGAATGTCGAACGCGCGCGGTTTGATCGGGTGATTTCATCGAAAGAAGTCGGCACGCTGATTCAGGCAATGGGCACCGGCATCCGCGATGATTTCAACCTTGAAAAGCTACGCTATCATAAGATTGTGATTATGACCGACGCTGATGTCGATGGTTCGCATATTCGCACGTTGCTCCTCACATTCTTTTACCGCCAGATGAAGCCGATAATCGAGGCTGGGCATCTCTACATCGCGCAGCCGCCTTTGTATAAAGTGGCGAAGGGGCGCAGCGAAATCTATCTGAAAGATGATGCAGCGCTTGACAACTACCTCGTCGAAACAGGGCTTTCGGGAATGGTGTTGGAAAGCAAGGCGGGGTCTCGAAGCGGCGACAGCCTAACTACGTTGGTCGAACATTCGCGGCGGATGCGCAGCCTGATGGGCTATGTGCCGCGCCGGTTTGATCCGACGATTATTGAGGGACTTGCGCTGAACGGCGCACTTGGTCCTGATCTTGATGGAACTGAGCGCGAAGCGGCCGTTTCCAAGGCCGCCGCTTGGATGGACGGCCAAGACGTTGAAGCCAATTGGACTGGCCGGGTCGCCGAAGAAGGCGGCTATCATTTCGAACGGCGCTGGCGCGGAGTTTCTGACCATCACATTATCGAACGCAGCTTTTTAGTCAGCGCAGAAGCGCGCAAGCTGCACCGGCTTGGGACCGATGAAGCGGCAAGCTATGCCGAAGTATCGCGTTTGTTAAAAGCAAGCGGTGCTGTTGCAGAGCCTGAGCAGGAAATTGAGGGCGAGGAAACCGAAGAGGCGGCAGCGCCAACGCTAATGAAGAAGGCGGCGGCAGACAAGCCGATCACGCGTCCCTCCGAACTGCTGGATGCAGTGTTGGCGGCGGGCCGCAAGGGTCTGTCGATTTCGCGCTACAAAGGCTTGGGCGAAATGAATGCTGAACAGCTTTGGGAAACCACGTTGGACCCGACTGTGCGGTCTTTGTTGCAAGTGACAATCGAGGACACGCTGGAGGAAAGCGAGCTGTTCGAGAAACTGATGGGCGACGTCGTCGAGCCTCGCCGCGATTTCATTCAGGAAAATGCCCTCAATGTGGCAAATTTGGATGTTTGATCGGAAATGAGGCCTTGGGGGACTGCCCCCAAAAAGACCAGTGCGCGACCTGCTTCGGACAGCCCCCTGCTTGCAATCGGCCTGAACAGGGACCACTTTAAAACAGCGGGCTCAACGCCCGGCCTGCCGCTTGCGCAACGCCAGCACGTAAATCAACGCCGCTACGAACGCGAAGAAGAACCATTGGATCGCATAAAGCAGGTGGTTGTTGGGGATGCCGTCAGTCGAAGGCGGTGCGAGCGTTTCCAAACCCATAGGCGCTGAATCTGCGATCAAACGGATCAGTCCCTGATTATCGGGCGCAATCACACCGGACACTGCGCCACCGCTCCATTCGGGATTTTCAGGTCGTGGAGACCAGCCAATCGCGACTTTCGCACCGGGTCCCTCGCCGCCGCTTAATTGGCAGTGGGCAACATGAGAAACGCCTGCTTTGCCGTTCGCATTTTTGCCCGATACCGATTCCCAGCGTACGACTTTCATGCACATCAATGAAGACTTGCGGAACAGCGGAAGCTTGTCCGGCAAGGGCACCGATGGCCAGGCAATCGAGGGTTGTTTGGCCGCAACAGCATATTGCACCAACAGCGCCTCTTTCACCGCTTTGCGCTGCAACTGCCACACACCAAGCCCGATCATCGTTGCCACGGCAAGCGCGGCAATAATCGATGCGATCACAGGAAAGCGCTTTGTCATACCTCTTCGTCCTTATTGGCTAACTTGCCTTCTTTCGCTTTGTTGCGGTGCTCGGCGACCAGTAGGGCGCCCTTTGCAAAGCGCAGCGATAGCACAACCATGATCGCAGTTACCGGAACCCAAATCAGTGCATGGACCCAAATTGGAGGATGGAAGACGATTTCCAGATTGATCGCCGCGACAATAATCAAAGCGCCGATGGCCATCGTCAGCAGCGCAGCTGGCCCATCGCCGACATTAAAAGCGCCGTAATCTAGCCCACATCTCTCGCAAGTGTTCGAGAACTGCACAGGCCCTGCAAACAACGACTTCGCGCCGCAGTCGGGACAAAGACCGAAAAGGGCAGCCGAAACCAATCCGGGCTGCCCTTTTTCCGAAGTATCAGGTTCGGTCATTTGACCGGTTTCCGATCAGTGAACCGGCGCACCCCAGCCGCCCCAGACGTAGACGACAACAAAAAGGAACAACCAGACGACATCCACAAAGTGCCAATACCAAGCAGCCGCCTCAAAACCGAAATGCTGCTGTGGTGTGAAATGCCCTTTGTAGGCGCGACCAAGGCAGACGGCTAGGAAGATGGTGCCAACGATCACATGAAAACCATGAAAGCCGGTCGCCATATAGAATGCTGTGCCATAGTTTAATCCGCCGAATGGAAACGGCGCAGACGCGTATTCATAGGCCTGTACACAGGAGAACAACGCGCCAAGAATGATCGTCACCCAAAGACCCAAAATCAGGCCCTTGCGGTCATTGTGCAATAACGCGTGGTGCGCCCATGTGACTGTTGTCCCTGAACACAACAGAATTAATGTGTTCAGCAATGGCAGCGAAAACGCGTCAAACACTTGCATGCCCTTGGCAGGGAATTGCGCCAATGCAGCAGCGCCGTCTTGACCAATCTGATTGGTCACGTTGAACGCATGAGTCACATGATCAATCTCGAGTGCCAGTGGTACGGGAAAAAGCGAAAAGTCGAACCACGCCCAGAACCAACCGACAAAGAACATCACTTCAGATGCGATGAACATGATCATGCCGTAACGCATGTGCAGTTGCACAACCGGGGTATGATCGCCTGCATGCGCCTCGTTGATAACGTCAGACCACCACGTCCAGAATGTGTAGAGCACGGCAATCAACCCAGCGCCAAACACCAAATGACCATAGCTGCCGAACACTTTCGGCTGGAACGACATCACCAGTCCAAAAAACATGATGAAAGCCGAAACCGATCCAAGCAATGGCGTGATGCTGGGCGGTAGGATGTGATAATCGTGGTTCTTGGCACCGGCCATGTCGTTGCTTCCCTATCGCTGTATTTTAGGTCTTAATTAGTTGCTGTAGCCCTTAGCTTCCCTTTCCCTGTGGGTCCACCTTGTTTGGCGTGTCCACTGGGAAGAAAGTGTAGCTAAGGGTAATTTCTTCGATGTCTTTGGTTTCTGGGTCAGTCATGATCTTTGGATCGACATAATACAGCACCGGCATGCGAACTTCTTGCCCCGCCTCCAGCCGCTGCTCGGTGAAACAGAAACATTGGATCTTGTTGAAATATTTGCCAGCGAGCGCGGGCGTGACGTTAAAAGTCGCGGTGCCTGTCATCGGCTCGCTCGACAGGTTCTTTGCGACAAATATCGACATGTCGCGCGCACCGATAGATACGGTGTCCGTCGGATGTTCGGGCCTGAACTCCCATGGAAGCCCCCGTTGGTTGGCGTCAAAGCGGATAACTACAGTTTTGTCGATGGCCTCAACCGTCGCTGCTTGCGCTTCGCTGACGCGCATCGTTGTGCCATCAAAGCCCGTTACCTGACAGAAAACCCGATAAAGCGGTACAGCAGCAAAACCGACGCCAACCATCGCGACCGCAATCGCTGCAGCCATAAAGCCGGTGCGCGCGTTGGCGTGATCAGCCGTCGATGTTGTCATATCTTTGCGCCGATCCGAGCAAAAGTAATTGCGAAAAACAGCACGCAGAGACCGACCAGAAAAAGCCCCATAACCTTTGCGCGCGATTGTTGACGAGCGCGGATGATAAGGCTTTGTTCCAGATCAAGGTCGCCGACTTTGCGCGGCCCCATGTCGATCTGAACCGGTGCAACAATGGGCTCGGTTGTCATAGTTTCTTCAGTCATACTGACACAATCCGATCAAATGCTAACAAAGCAAACAGCAGAAAAAGATAGAGTATTGAAAACGCAAACAGCCGCTTTTCTGGCTTCATCGCGGCGGCATCGGTCGCCGCGTTTCGCCAAACCGCAAAGGCCAGAACTACGAACACGACCGTCAATGCCACCACCGGATAGCCATAAAGCACCCCGGCCAACCCCAACGCCCATGGCGCAAGCGCCGCGGCTGCCATCAGCCAAGTGTAGCCAAAAATCTGGTTTCGCGTCGCCTTTTGCCCCGCAACATTGGGCAGCATCGGGATACCCGCAGCGCCGTAATCAGATTTCATAAACAACGCGAGTGCCCAGAAATGCGGCGGCGTCCATAGGAAAATGATCGCGAACATCAGGATGGGCAGAGTACTAACATCGCCCGTTACCGCCGCCCAGCCGATCACCGGTGGGAAGGCACCTGCCGCACCGCCAATAACGATGTTCTGCGGCGTGTTGGGCTTTAGCCAAATCGTATAGACCACCGCGTAGAAAAAGATCGAGAATGCGAGGATTATGGCAGACAGCCAATTGACCGCGACGCCCATGATACCAACTGAAAACGCCGCCAGTATCACGCCAAATTGCAATGCGGCGGGCCGCTCCATCCGGCCATCAGGCAACGGACGACCTTGAGTACGCAGCATCTTGGAGTCGAGATCAGCTTCATACCATTGGTTCAGCGCGCCCGAAGCCCCTGCGCCCAAAGCGATACACAGGATCGCGGTAAAGGCGATTACCGAATTCAAATGACCAGGAGCGGCCAGCAAACCGCACAAAGCCGTAAACACGACAAGCGACATGACCCGGGGCTTTGTAAGCGCCCAGAAGTCCCGCCAATCGGCAGGAACGATGATATCCTGCGTCACGCCTGTCATATCCAATTCGGTCCAGATGGACGATAGGCCGGTCTGTTTTAGACCGGCCCCGTCATTGGCCGCTGGTTACTTAACCACCGGCAGTGTTTCAAACTGATGGAACGGCGGAGGACTGGACAATGTCCATTCCAGCGTCGTTGCACCTTCGCCCCAATAATTGCCTTCGGCCCGGCGACCGGCGAGCAATGACCAGAATACATTGGCAAAGAAAATCAATACGCCAACGCCCATGATGACATAGCCCATCGACGCAATTTGATTCCAATAGGCAAATGCTTCTGGATAATCGGGAATACGACGCGGCATGCCTTCATTACCCAAAAAGTGCATCGGGAAGAAAAGAACATTCACACCGATAAAGAAGAACCAGAAATGCAGGTGACCGAGCGCTTCGTTCAAAAGCCGTCCCGACATCTTGCCAAACCAGTAATAGAAACCAGCAAACAGGCCAAAGACCGCACCCAGCGACAGCACATAATGGAAATGCGCGACCACATAATATGTGTCATGCAGGTTATCATCAAGGCCGCCATTGGCAAGAACCACACCGGTCACACCGCCAACGGTGAACATGAAGATAAAGCCCATCGCCCAGACCATTGGTGTCTTGAAGCTGACCGAGCCGCCCCACATGGTGGCAATCCAGCTGAAAATCTTAATGCCCGTTGGCACCGCGATCACCATCGTTGCCGCAGTAAAGTACATCTTCATATCGACGCTCATACCCGTGGTAAACATGTGGTGCGCCCAGACGACAAAGCCGACAACGCCAATGGCAACCATCGCATAGGCCATGCCGAGATAGCCAAACACAGGCTTACGGCTGAAGGTCGAGATGATCTGGCTGACGATGCCAAAGGCCGGCAAGATCATGATATATACTTCGGGGTGACCAAAGAACCAGAACAGATGCTGATAAAGAACAGGGTCACCGCCCGCAGCTGCATCAAAGAACGCACCGCCAAAATTGCGATCGACCAGCAGCATAGTGATGGCCGCCGCCAGCACGGGCAATGCCAGCAAAAGCAGAAATGCCGTAACCAGCACTGACCATACGAACAGCGGCATTTTGTGGATGGTCATCCCCGGTGCACGCATATTGAAAATCGTAGTAATGAAATTTATCGCGCCGAGAATTGAGGCAGCACCTGCCAAATGGAGCGAGAAGATCGCCATATCAACCGCCGGGCCAACCGAGCCAGATGTCGAAAGCGGCGCATATACTGTCCAGCCAGTGCCAGCGCCCAAACCTGTGCCACCCGGCACAAAGCTGGAGCCGAGCAACATAATAAACGCAACCACAGTCAGCCAGAACGAAATATTGTTCATCCGCGGGAACGCCATATCTGGCGCGCCGATCATAATCGGGACGAACCAATTGCCGAAACCGCCTATGATCGCGGGCATCACCATGAAGAACACCATGATCAGGCCGTGGGCCGTAATCAGGACGTTCCACATATGATAGGCTTCGTCCATCGAGGCGGCATCGCCCTTCATCATGGAAGCCCACCATGTAAGGTGTTGGATACCCGGCTCAGCCAGTTCCCAGCGCATCAGGCCGGAAATACCACCGCCAACGATACCAGCGGTAATCGCAAAAATCAGATAGAGTGTGCCAATATCTTTGTGATTGGTCGACATAAACCAGCGCGCGAAAAATGCGGGCTTGTGATCCGCATCATGTGCATGATCATGTTCATGGCCCTGAAATTGAGCGGGATTTGCAGCAATCGTTGTCATGTTATTGACCTCTTACTTCGTTGGCGCGGCTGCAACAGCAGCCGCCTTATCATTTGTAACGGCAGTAGCAGGCGAAACATCAGCCCCGGGCATTTTACCGCCCGGCTGAGCTTTCACCCATGCCGCAAATTTTTCCGGCGGCAGCGCCTCAACGACAATTGGCATGAAGCCGTGACGGGCTCCGCACAATTCCGAGCACTGGCCAAAATACACGCCGGGCTTGTTGATGATCAGCTGTTTTTCATTCAGCCGTCCAGGGACGGCGTCAAGCTTGAACCACAAAGACGGCACCGCAAAGGCGTGAATAACATCCGCTGCGGTTGTCTGCAGGCGAAGCGGGACACCAGCTGGCACTACCATTCGGTGGTCAACAGCGAGTTGGCGCGGGCCATCATTGTCAGTACGAAAACGCTCACCTGCCTTGGTATCAAGCTTTTCTGGCAGCATGTTGGAGATAACCTCAAAGCCACCATGATCGGGATAGGTGTAGCTCCAGTTCCATTGGTTGCCGGTTGCTTTGATCGTCACGGCATTTTTTGGTGCAGGCTTGAACTGACGCGCTAACAAATCGAGTGACGGATAAGCGATGCCGAGCAGGATCAGGACAGGCACCAGCGTCCAGACAACTTCAATGAACGTGTTGTGCGTAGTTTTTGACGCCACTGGATTGGCTTTGCGGTTGTAGCGCGCGACGATCCAAAACAGCAGAGCCAAAACGAAAAGCGATATCCCAAAAATGATTGGCAACAGGATTGCGTTATTGATCCACTTTGCGCGAACACCAAGGTCGCTATACTGATCCTGAAAATCTATGGCTTTCGACGTCGGCATACCAACACCTTGGGTAGGCTTCATCGGAGTATATCCTGGAAGCGAACCATCCATCGACGCTGCGGGCTTTACCGTAGCATCTGTGGTTGCCGTAGCGGCAGGCTTTACAGCAACGGCGGAGTCCGCTGTGACCGGCGCAACTTCAGCGGGACTCGCCACTTGCGCATACGCCAAAACAGGCGTTGCCAGCAGGCCAACCATCACTAGAAACTTATTCAACACTTTCATTACGTTAACCTCGTAACTTTGCTTTTAAGGCGTCGATATAGCTGCCCAAATAAACGCTGCAAATACAGCATTTCGCGCGTCCTATAGGCTGGCTTCGCATAAGCCTCAAGCACTGCACAGTCAATTTTATGCATTTATTTGTCCGCACTTTCCACCTATCTGTGTTGCAAAGCGCACAACATCAGTTGCGACCGACAACAGGACACCCCGCCTCCCATGACCGAAGACGACATTCTTACCGAATTCCGTGCCGCAAACGCCTTGTTAGAAGGGCATTTTTTGCTGTCGTCCGGACGGCACAGCGCGTTCTATTTGCAATGCGCTCGCGTGTTGATGAACCCCGAACGGGCGGGACGGATCGCAATGGCGATTGCCCAAAAAATCCCGCGCGAAATTAAAGCGCAGATCGGCGCGGTGATTTCGCCCGCCATGGGTGGCCTGATCATAGGACATGAAATGGGCCGTGCACTTGGTGTCGATGCGATGTTTGTCGAACGCCCAGACGGCGTCTTTTACTTGCGCCGGGGCTTTGAGATAGAACCGGGAACCAAGGTGCTGATGGTTGAGGATATCGTCACGACGGGTCTTTCGTCGCGCGAAGCCATCAAGGCGATCAACGAAGCAGGCGGAGAAGTGATCGCTGCGGCGTCAATCATTGACCGCTCGGCGGGCAGTGCTGATCTGGGTGTGCCCTTCTTCCACCTGCTCGAACTGAACTTCCCAACCTATGCGCCCGATGAGGTACCATCCAAGTTAGCCGCAAGCCCTGCGGTAAAACCGGGAAGTCGGAAAGAATAACGATATGAGCCGACTGGCCGCACTTTGCCTTGTAGCATTCGCAATCCCGGTTCAGGCACAAACCGCCGAACCGCCATCACTCGGTAACGTGCATCAAAAGATGGAAGCTTTGGCTAAGCAGTCCGAGTTTACCGGCAGCATTGGTATCGATACGCCTGACTATACGACGACATGGGGATTTGTCCGTCCAAGGGCAGGTAAAACAGATGTCGGCCATGCAGGAAATATCTGGCGGTGGGCCTCGGTGACCAAACAGGTTGTTGCGGTGTTGGTGCTTCAGGAAGTAGCAAATGGCACCATTGCCTTGGAACAGCCGCTTTCCAAATATCTCCCTGATTTTGCCAGCACCAATGCCGGAAAGATCACCGTCCGCCAATTGCTGAGGCACCAAAGCGGACTGCCCAACCCCGATGATGTGCAGGCCTCGGCGAAAGAGATGAGCGCTTATTACCTACCTGGATACCAAGGCAGTCGTGATCCGCTGACGGGGTATTGCGCTGGAACCCCTAAGGGCGAACCGGGCGGCAGCTGGGCCTATAACAATTGCGATTACATTGTCGCCGGAGCGCTACTCGAAGCGGTGACAGGCAAGAAATGGCCGATGCTGGTGCGCGAACGGATTGCCAAACCCTTGGGCCTTTTAACGGTGGGCGCTTACCCGACGAAGAATGTGACGCATACGGGTCTGATCGGCGGCGTGCCCGAAACCAAGATCGATGTGGCGGCATTTTCTGCGTCTGGCGCGCTCTATGGATCTATGGAAGATTTGCTCAAATTCGACCGCGCGCTGATGTCAGGCAAGTTGCTGGAAAAAAAGGAACTGGATCAGCTTTGGGACGGGCAAGCCGAACTGGGTTACATTGCGCTAGGCCAGTGGGTGTTCGACGCACCGCTGAGGGATTGCGCGAAACCGGTCAGACTGGTCGAACGGCGTGGTGCCATCGGCGGCGTGCAGGTTCGTAACTTTATCGCACCTGACAATCACACTGCGATCGCCATTTTTACCGACAAGTCAGAGAGCGATTTTGAATTTGGTGAAATCTGGCAAGGCGCGGGTTTCTCCCACGATGTTCTTAACTTTGCGCTGTGCAAAGAGGCGACTGAACCGAAATGATCTCCCAAATCCATCCCACCCAACTCCGTCTCGGCGTCAACATCGACCATGTCGCCACCATCCGCAATGCGCGCGGCGGCGGGCATCCTGATCCGATGCGCGCCGTTCGTGTCGTCGAGGCGGCGGGCGGCGATGGCATTACTGTCCATCTGCGCGAAGACCGGCGGCATATCCGCGACAGCGACCTTGATACCATCATGGCAGAGGCGCAATTGCCGATTAATCTGGAAATGGCGGCGACTGAGGAGATGCTTGCGATCGCGCTGCGTCACAAACCGCATGCCGCGTGTATCGTGCCCGAACGGCGCGAGGAACGGACCACCGAAGGCGGATTGGACGCGGCGGGGCAGCATAATCATTTGGCACCGATCATCGGCAGATTGCTCGACGCCGGTATCCGCGTCAGCCTGTTCATCGAACCCGATGCCCGGCAGATCGAAGCATCGATGCACCTGTGTGCGCCGGTGATTGAATTTCACACCGGCCGCTATGCACATTTGTTTCAAGACGATGATATGGCAGGAGTTGAGGCCGAGCTGAAACGCCTGTCCGATGCGGTGGCACTTGCAGCCAAGAACGGCATCGAGTCGCATGCGGGTCACGGCCTGACGTTCGAAAACGTCCAGCCCATCGCCGCGATCCCACAAATGGCCGAATTGAATATCGGCCATTATCTGGTCGGTGAGGCGATCTTTATCGGGCTGGAGGAAAGCGTTCGGAAAATGCGGACTTTGATGGATGCAGCGCGGTGATCCGCAAACCCGCTCATACTGCTCTGCTGATAGTCATAATATTATGGTGCGGTCTACTTGGGAGCGGCGCCATATTATTGGCTTTTATCGGCATGATGTTTGCGGGAGAACCGGGCGGCGGCGGCATGGGAGTGCCGGAGTATTGGGCGGTATCACTGCCATTGCTGCAAACCGTGGCCCTATCCGCTGTCCTGTTTACGCTTTGGCGAAACGCATATCACGTCTGGGCGCTTTTCGTTTTGCTGGCGTCTATGGTGTTCGTGATTTATCGATACCACGGGTGGTTGCTATGATCATCGGGCTCGGATCAGACCTGTGCAACATAGAGCGTATTCAAAACTCGCTCGACCGTTTTGGTGCGCGTTTTGAAAACCGCGTCTTCACCGAGATCGAACGTGCCAAAGCAACCAAGCGCCCGTTCACCCGCGCCGGAACCTACGCCAAACGCTTTGCCGCCAAAGAAGCGTTTAGCAAAGCGGTCGGCACCGGCTTCAAACGCGGCGTGTTTATGAAAGATATCGGCGTCGTTAACGCTCCCTCTGGTGCACCTACCCTTGCCCTAACGGGCGGCGCAAAAGCACGGCTCGACGCGATGGTGCCAAATGGTTATGAGGCGCATATTCACCTGACTCTTACCGACGATCACCCCTGGGCGCAGGCTTTTGTGATCATCGAAGCATTACTGAAAGCATCATGATTTTGACCAACGACATGAACAGCGAAACACAATCCGCAGCTACCGACATTCCGGTCGCTGAAAAGCGCGGTTGGACCGCAAGCCTGTGGGCGGAGATTAAAGGGCTGTTTTGGCTCCTCCTTGCTGTTCTCGGCTTTCACAGCTTTATCGCCAAGCCTTTCTACATTCCGTCGATCTCGATGATGCCGACATTGCTGGTTGGTGACCGGCTGTTTGTATCCAAATATGCTTATGGCTGGAGCCATGTTTCGCCAACCATCCCCAATCCGATCGCGATGTTTAAAGGCCTCGTGCTGGGCGAAGAGGTAGACTCCTACGCCTATTTACTGCCGCAAAGCCAAGGCCGGATCTGGGGCAAAATGCCCACACGCGGTGATATCGTCATCCTGACCCCCAAAGGCAAAGCCCAGGATTACATCAAACGTGTTATCGGCCTGCCCGGCGACACGTTTGAAATGCGCGACGGCCAAGTTTGGCTGAACGGTAAACCCGTGAAGCAGGAATCGCAGCCTGCGCTGGATCTGGCTGTCGATCCCAACAATCCTTGCTCAGAGCTGGATTTCCCCGGTTCGCTTGCGCCAGACCGTGACGGAAAGCTGCATTGTTATTTGCAAATCGTCCGCGAAACTCTGCCGAATGGCGTCAGCTATGATGTGATCGACGCCCGCCGCAGCGAAGTAGACAATGTTGCGCCAGTGAAGATCCCAGCGGACCATGTCTATCTGCTCGGCGACAACCGGGACAACAGCTCCGACAGCCGCGTACCCGCTTCGCGTGAAGGTCTTGACGGGCCTGTGCCTTGGGACCGTATTGGTGGTCGTGGCGAAATCATCACCTTTTCGGTTGATGGCACCACCGGCTGGAACCCACTGACATGGTTCAGCTCGCTGCGCGGTGACCGTGCGGGCAACAGCCTGCGCCCAAAACGTATTCCCGGCCCCGCAGCCAAGCCTGCACCATAGATATGTTCCTGATAGCTTGCTTCTTTTTGGGCATCGGCAATTTCGCCATGCACAAAGCAGTGGTCGAATCAGGACATCCCTTTGTCGAGGATACCAAGCGCTATTTCGGCCGATATTTCGGAAGCAACGGCAGTTATGCCGTGGAGTTTGTAATCCTGACCGGCGCAATGCTGATGGCGTTTGGTGGCTCCGGCTGGATTGTGTTGGGCTATACTTTGTATACTAGCGTCAACGCGCTTTCGGCTTGGCTTTTGCTCACTGGAAAGTTTTGACGCCGCGCGTCATTGATCCAAACGACAGCGCCTTTTGTCGAAAGCGGATTTGAAGGTGACAACTGTAGTCGTAGCGCCAGCTCCATTAGATCAGGAGGAATGACGTGACCCATCAAGCAATGGCAAAAACTGCTAGGCTTTTAACCCAATCCGTGAGTTGCGCGGTGTTTCTGGCGATGGTGGTTCCGGCGCAAGCTCAAGAAAATACCACCCAAGCCAACACATCCGATCTACAACCACGTGCCGAAAACGGCCGTCAGATTTACGAAGCCACGCAATTCGCTCGCTTTGCCCCGCAGACCGCACTGGACATGGTCAGCCAAATCCCAGGTTTCTCGATAACGCAAGTCAGCGGTGACCGAGGCCTTGGTGAGGCGAGCCAAAATGTCCTGATCAATGGCCAACGGATTACCGGCAAAAGTAATGATGCGCAAACAGCTTTGTCGCGGATACCAGTATCCTCTGTTGTCCGGTTTGAAATCGCCGACGCAGCTGCATTTAACGTCTCCGGCATCAATGGTCAGGTATTGAACGTTGTTGCCAAAGACGGCGCATTGAAAGGCAATTTCACCTATCGTGCAGAACTGCGCGAGAGGCTCGGCCTCAATCCGCGTCAAGCGGAAATCAATCTCTCCGGCAAGCTCGGCAAAGGCAATTTCACCTTTGGCATCAACAATAACGGCGGCTTTCAGGGCGGCGGAGTGGGCGAGGAATTCAACCGTTTTGACAATAATAGTCGCAACTATATTCGCACGATCGAAACACGGAATCGCGGGGATCGTCCAAAGATAGTCGGCAGCTACGCCCTTAAGGCCGACAACGGCAACATCTTGAACGTTAACGGTGCGCTAGAATTTTTTCGTTTTCGCCGACGCAACGAGATTGATCGGTTCGCACCCGGCGTGACGGATAGCTCCGGTGTGCCAGAGACAATTCAGCTAGGACGCGGTCGTGAGGATGAGTGGAATTACGAGATTGGGAGCGACTATGAACTCGGCCTCGGCAAGGGGCGGCTGAAACTGATCGCGTTCAAGCGGTTCGAAAATAGCGACTTTAGTAACGAATTCCGCAGCGATCCCAGCAACGGTAACGCCCCTAATGGCCAGCGCTTCGACCAGGTAATTGATGAGGGCGAAACGGTCGTGCGAACCGAGTATCGCTGGAAAGCTGGGAAGAGCGACTGGCAGGTTTCGCTCGAAGGCGCGCTAAACTATCTTGACGCAGATTCTGAACTGTTCACACTGGTGGGCAGCGATTACCAGCCTGCTCCGCTATCCGGCGCAACGGCACGGGTCGAAGAAAAGCGCGCGCAGTCCGTCCTTACCTATGGGCGTCCTTTGTCTGACTCGTTGTCGCTACAAGCAAGCCTTGGCGGCGAATACAGCCAGCTAAACCAAAGCGGGGCCAATGGGCTGACACGGACATTCATTCGTCCCAAAGGATCGGTCTCGCTGAACTGGAAAGCATCGCCAAAATTATCAGTATCAAGCAAAATGCAGCGTAAAGTGGGGCAGTTGAATTTTGGTGATTTTCTCGCCTCTGTCGACGTCCAAAATAGCAATAACAACAGCAACAATCCGCAACTTGTCCCGCCCCAAAGTTGGCTTTGGGAAAATGAAGCCAATTGGGCGTTGGGCAAAGCCGGATCGATCAAGTTCAAGCTCGACGCTGAAATGATCAGCGACCTTGTCGACCAAATCCCTATCAGCGCCACCGAGGAAGCGGTTGGCAATTTGCCCGGCAGTGCAAAACGGCTGCGCGGTGAAATCAATGGCAGTTTCGTTCTTGACGCGATCGGCTTAAAAGGTGCGAAGCTTGACGCTGTGATTGCGCTGCAAGCGACGAGTGTGCGTGATCCGCTGCTGCTTACCAACCGTCCGCTCAGCAACCGCGGACGCACCTATTGGAGCTTGGACTTCCGCCACGATATCCCCAACACGCAATGGGCGTGGGGGCTGTATGCCGAGGACAGCAGAGACAATGGCTTTTACCGGCTAGATTATTTCGGCCGTGATTTCCGCACCGGGCCGTTCACCTTGGCCTTTATCGAGCACAAAAATGTTCTGGGGCTAAAACTACGCGCGACAGTGCTAAACCCAATCGGACAGCGAGAAGGATCAAGCGAGCTGTATTATCTCAATCGCCGCAACGGTCCGATCGATTTCAGCCGCGATGCTGAATTCCGATACGGCACATTCTTCCGCGTGGCGATCAGCGGTACGTTTTAAATGCGCGCATAAATCTTGAGTCCAATCGCTGGTCGCCTATAGCGCAGGTGTGCCGCCTTTAGACCCAGCCTCGAAAACCAAGCCCGACTTTTCCGTCATGCTGCGGTTTCTGCCGTATTTGTGGCCAAAGGACGATGTTGCGCTGCGCATCCGTATCGTCGTTGCGCTGTTGCTAGTCGTTGTGTCCAAATTAGTCGGATTCGCCATGACGTTGCTGATTGGTCGAGTCATCGACCAGATGGCGCCCGGGAACCAAGCCGGCGTAAACATCGCCATCGCTTTGGTTGCCGCCTATGCTGGCGCGCGCTTTGGTGAGGTGTTATTTAACAATACCCGCAATGTCGTTTTCGAACGTGTGGGACAGGATGCAACGCGGCGCTTGGCCGAAAACGTGTTTGGCCATCTGCACAATCTGTCGATGCGTTTCCACATGAACCGGCGCACCGGCGCAGTGACTAAAATCATCGAGCGCGGAACGAAAAGCATCGACGTGATGCTCTATTTCCTGTTGTTCAACATCGCCCCCACTTTGATCGATCTGGTTTTCTATTCCACCTATTTCCAGATCCAATTCGGCTGGGGACTAGTTGCAGCAACATGGGTGATGGTTGTTATATACATCGCGTACACTACCGTCGTAACCAACTGGCGCAACAAGCTACGCGAGGAGATGAACGAGCTGGATACGCAGACCGTCGCCAAATCAGTCGATAGCTTGCTAAATTATGAAACCGTCAAATATTTCAATGCCGAAAAACGCGAATCTGCACGCTACAATTCAGTCGTCAGCCAATGGGCCGATGCAGCGGTCAAATCCGAAAACTCGCTAGCAGCGCTCAATATCGGGCAATCGCTGATTACCAATTTGATGTTGGCAGGCGCGATGGGCTATGTCGTCTGGGGCTGGTCAAAGGGGCAGTTTACCACCGGCGATGTGGTGACGGTGAACGCGATGCTGATGCAGCTGTTCCGTCCGCTTGACATGCTCGGCATGGTTTATCGGACGATCCGGCAGGGGATCACTGATATGGCTGCGATGTTTGACCTGATCGACGCGAAGCCGGAGATTGTCGATAAGCCCAATGCGGTGTCGCTAACTGTAAACGGCGGCGCTCTCGCTTTTGAAGATGTAACTTTCGGCTATGAGCCCGACCGGCAAATCCTGAACGGCGTCAGCTTTGATATTCCGCAAGGCAAAACGCTCGCGGTCGTGGGCCCATCAGGCGCTGGCAAATCGACGATCGCGCGGCTGATCTATCGTTTTTACGATGTGACCGGCGGGCGCATTTTGATCGATGGACAAGATGTGCGCGATGTGACGCAAAGCTCGCTGCGCGCCTCTATTGGCATCGTTCCGCAGGATACTGTGCTGTTCAACGACAGCATCGGTTACAACATCGGCTATGGCCGCGAAGGCGCGGATCAGGCGGAAATTGAAAGGGCCGCCAAGGGCGCGCAAATCCATAAATTCATCGCGTCGCAAACGCAGCAATATGAAACCCCCGTGGGCGAACGCGGGCTAAAACTATCGGGCGGCGAAAAGCAACGCGTGGCGATTGCGCGCACCTTGCTCAAAAACCCGCCAATCCTAATCCTCGACGAAGCAACCAGCGCACTCGACAGCCGCACCGAGGCCGAGATTGTCGCCACGCTGGACGAGGTCGCCAAAAAGCGCACCACCATCGTCATCGCGCACAGGCTTTCAACGATCGTCGATGCCGATGAGATTGTTGTGCTCGATACAGGCCGCGTCGTTGAACGCGGCACTCACGCGGCACTGCTGGAAAAACGCGGTCTCTACGCTGAAATGTGGGCGCGCCAACAGGCGGAAAAAGAAGACGAAAGCGTCGCTGCCGAGTGAGACAGGCGGCTATCACATTACGCGCTGGGGCAGCCGAATGCGAAATTTGGCCGGACAAAGGCGGCAGTATCGCCCGCTGGACCATAAACGGGCAGGACATTTTCCGCACTGCCAACGCCGATGCTGTCAATGATGCGCTACCACTCGGCATGGCGAGCTTTCCCTTGGTCCCCTATTCCAACCGCATCGCTTATGGCCGGTTCGAATGGAACGGGATGCAGGTTCAACTGGAGCCTAATTTTCCACCGGAGCCACATGCGATACATGGAACCGGCTGGACCGCGAAATGGGAGACGAAGTCGCAAAACGTAGACTCCGTCGTTCTTCACCACAACCATAAAGCCGATAGCCATTGGCCGTGGCATTTCGATGCAGAGCAGCATATCCACCTGACCGAATTTGGCCTGACGATCAATCTATCGGCACGCAATACGTCCGATCAACCGGCGCCATTGGCGTTCGGACATCATCCCTATTTTGATAGCGAAGGTGCGACTTTGTCTTTTGGTGCCGACACCGTTTGGCGAACCGGCGATGATGGTCTGCCAAGCTCGGCCGAAGTGCCACGCGACAACTTTGATTTTAATAATGGCTGGCCAGTGGACGGGCGTGTGCTCGACAATGGTTTTGCCGGCTGGGACGGCAACGCCAATATCCGCTGGATCGATCGCCCGCTTCAGCTAGACATCGTCGCAGATATGCAAGTGGCTGTGGTCTATATGCCAAAGGGCGAGCACTATTTTTGCTTTGAACCGGTGCCGCACGTCATAAATGCCCTGAACCTGCCCGGACAAAGCCCAGCGGTGCCTTTGGTGGGTGCCGGTGCGGTTTTTCGCGGGCAAATTCATTTTAGCGCCAAGGACGCCAACAAGGATTAATGTATCGTTCCGATGCTGCTTTCCAGCGAAAGCATGATCACCAACCGCTCAATCTGTCGCCATCGGCAATATTGCAAATGATTGCCCAGATTGCGGCTCGCCTCAGCGCGTTCAGACGCCTCAATGCCGGCCTCGCGACCGAAATGCGCAATCAGTTTCTGCGCTTCGGAGACATCTCGCGGTTCGACGTAAAGCGATAGTTGCATGAATAGCCTTTGTTCCGCCAAAATGGGTGCAGGCGGGGCCCGGGTGTTTGGCCCGCCTGCGTGATTTGGATTAGCAGCGTCAGATGGACGAACTCTGACGGCACTTGGTTACCCGTATATTAGGGACAATTTCATCGCTCTATATCCGCTTGCGAAAGCGCAATTATGCGTCGAAAGAGCACAGTATGAACGAAACAAGCAAACCCATCCCTCCCCGTCATCCCAGCAAGGGTATTGCGGGCGGATTTTTCATTTTCGCCGGACTGATTATTGGTTCCATCATCGGCATCATTTATGACCAGCCATCGATGGGTATGGTAGGCGGAATGGCCACCGGCGCGATTATCGCCACAGTCGTGTGGCTGCTGGACCGACGTAAAGGCTAAAGGAGAACTACCATGTGGCGGCACATCCGTAATATCGCGATCCTGTTGGTTATCGCCATCATCGGCTTTGGCATTTATGCCACGCGCCCCGATGTCGCCCAGGTCCCGATTGAAAAGCTGACCGGCCGAACGCCGGAAATCGGCGAGCCGCGCGAACAATGGATACCGACAATCAATGTCGCAGAGGTTGATCGTTGGAAAGCAGGCGAAGCGCCGAAAGTTGCAGACGGCCTGGTCGTCGAGCGTTTTGCAGAAGGGCTGGATCACCCGCGGAATATGATCACGCTGCCCAATGGCGATGTTCTGGTCGCTGAGACCAATTCCCCTAAAAGCGAGGCGAAGGGCATTGAAGGCCGCGTTGCAAAATGGTTGATGGCTAAAGCTGGCGCGGGCGTTCCGTCGGCGAACCGGATCAGTCTGCTACGCGATGCCGATGGTGATGGCAAAGCAGAGCTAAAAACGACACTGATCGAAGGGTTGAATTCACCCTTTGGCATGGCGTTGGTCGGCGACACATTATACGTCGCCAACACGGATGCGGTATTGGCGTTCCCGTATAAAACGGGTGACACAAAAATTACCGCCAAGGGCGAGAAAATCTTTGCGCTAAATGCGCTCGCCCCAAATATGCATTGGACGCGGAATATCATTGCCAGCCCCGATGGTAAAAAGCTCTACATCGCCGTTGGATCAAACAGCAATATTGCCGAAGGCGGGCTTGATAGAGAAATAGGTCGCGCGCAGGTTATCGAATTCGACATTGCGACCGGCAAAGGCAAAAACCACACCAGCGGCCTGCGTAACCCCGTTGGTCTTGCGTGGGCGCCCGATGGCGAGCTTTGGACGGTGGTCAACGAACGTGATATGCTGGGTTCAGACCTTGTGCCTGACTATCTCACCCGTGCCTCGTTCGCCGCAGACTATGGCTGGCCGCACCATTATTGGCGCTACACCGATTATCGCGTCGAGCCGTTAAAGCCCGAAAAACGCCAATATGAGCGCCGCCCTGATTATGCGCTTGGCCCACATGGCGCGCCGCTTGGGCTGGCCTTTGCCGACAACGCAAAGCTGGGCGGAGCTTTTGCAAGCGGAGCCTTTATTGCGCGGCACGGATCGTGGAACCGTTCGCCAGTGCTCGGCTATGACGTGATCTTTGTTAAGTTTGAAAAGGGTATGCCTGTTGGACAGCCGCTGAACGTCCTGACCGGATTTTTGGACAAAGACGAAAAGGCACAGGGTCGCCCCGCGATGCTTGCGGTGGACAAAGCCGGCGCGTTGCTTGTGTCTGACGACGTTGGCAACATTATTTGGCGGGTGAAAGCGAAGGGTTGAGCGCAGTCGTGCGTTAAAGGGGAAAACGCCCTTATAATATGGGGCTTTCGACAATGAGAGGAAGCCCTGTGACGAGCGACATTGCAATTGCCGCAAACCGGTTTGGACTGGGGCTGCGTCCCGATAGCCCTCCCACTGGCAAAGTCGTCAATTGGTTAAGCGCGCAGATTGATCGTTTCGATCCTCGACCGGCAACGCTTGCTGCTTTGCCGACGCGCGCGACGCTGATCCAATCGCTGCAAGAGTTGCAAGAATTGCAGCGCGCCAAAAAGGCTGAAGCCAACAACGCCGACAATGAAACCGCGATGGCCGAAAAAGTCCTCGGGAATTATCGAAAAGCTTTGCGCGACCATTATAGCGAAGCCGTTGACGCACGGTTACAGGTTGCGGTCGCCAGCCCAACCGACTTTGCCGAACGGCTCGTGCATTTCTGGTCCAATCATTTTGCCGTCTCGACCGACAAAGTCGTGATCACAGCACTTGCGGGCAATTACGAATTCGACGCGATCCGCCCGCATATTTTCGGCAAGTTTGGCGACCTGTTAACGTCCGCTGTGAAGCATCCGACGATGTTGCTCTATTTGGATCAAGCGCAATCGATTGGGCCGGACAGTGCGCTTGCCAAACGTGTGAATGCGCGGCGCGATGCTGATTTGGGCCTGAACGAAAATCTGGCGCGTGAGGTATTGGAACTGCACACTTTGGGTGTGCGGACAGTGTACACACAAGAGGATGTAACCGAATTCGCGCGAGCTTTGACCGGCCATACGGTCACAGGATTGGCGCGTGGTCCGATCCGGCGCTTTGTCGATGGCAACAAGCCCGCGGGTGAAACGGTATTTATTGATGCCATTCACGAGCCGGGCGCACGCCACGTTATTGGCACTAGCTATGCGCAAAATGGAGCGGGACAGGCCAACGCAATTCTCTCAAACCTCGCCACACACCCGGCAACGGCTAAGCACATCGCAGTCAAGCTGGCGACGCATTTTGTTGCAGACACGCCGCCGCCTGCATTGGTTGCAAAGCTAGAGGCAGACTTCCTGAAAACCGGCGGTGATTTGAAATCGCTCTATCGCACTTTATTGTCCGCGCCAGAGACTTGGGTCGCGGGTCAGCCCAAATTCAAGACGCCATGGGAATGGACAGTGTCGGCCTTGCGTGCGCTCAACCTAAAACAGCCGGGTTCCAATAAACAAGGCCCAGCCGGATTGTTCGTGCAAATGGGCCAGCCTATCTGGCGGCCTGGGTCGCCCGCTGGCTTTGGCGATTACGCCAAGGATTGGGCAGGCCCTGCAGCGTTGATGCGCCGGGTTGAGACTGCTGGCCGCTTTGCCAAGCTAACCGCCGGACGCATCGATGCGCGCACACTTGCACCAACCATATTGCCCGGCACGCTCGACCCGCATACCGCCGAACATATCGCCCGCGCTGAAAGCCCTGAACAGGGCCTCGCTTTGCTGCTTGTTGCCCCCGAATTTTTGCGGAGATGAAACTCATGCTCAACCGTCGCCTTTTGCTCGCCGCCGGACTTGCCGCCGGTTCCACCAGCCTGTTGCCCAGAATGGTATGGGCCGCCGCCGATACCGAACGGCGTTTTATCTTTGTTTTGCAGCGGGGCGCAGCAGATGGGATCGGGATCGTCACGCCGACTGGCGACCCAGCCTATGCCGGTGTGCGAGGCGACCTCGCACAGACCGCAGGGACAAAGCTCGACAGCCTGTTCACACTGCATCCAGCGATGGCCGAAACAGCAAAGCTGTTCGCGCAAAAACAAGCGGCCTTCGCCCACGCTATGGCGTCTGGCTATCGCGAACGATCCCATTTTGACGGGCAGAATGTTTTAGAGTGCGGCGCAACCCGTCCTTATGGCCGCGACGATGGCTGGATGAACCGGTTGCTAAGCTTACTCCCCGGAGGCGAGCGCCGCGCTTTGGCGCTCGCAACGGCGGTGCCGCTGGCTTTGCGCGGAACCGCCGACGTCGGCAGCTATGCACCATCGCGCTTGCCCGATGCCGATGCTGGCCTGATGGAACGCGTCGCGATGCTTTATGCCGAGGATGCGCAACTCGCGCCTTTATGGTCCAGCGCAACACAGACCGAGGCGATGGCATCGATGACTGAAAGTAGCGGGCGCGGCGGTGCTGCGGCAGGCAAGCTGGTCGCCAGCCTGATGAATGGCGCAGAGGGCGCGCGGGTGGTGATGGTTGAATCCAACGGCTGGGACACGCATGTGAATCAGGCTGGGCGAATGAATGGCTTGCTGCAAAACGTCGACGATATGATCGCGGCAATCCGCACTGACCTTGGGCCAGTCTGGGGAAAAACCCTAGTTTTGGTCGCCACCGAATTCGGACGCACTGTGGCCGTCAATGGCACCAAAGGCACCGACCATGGCACTGGCTCAGCGGCGATGCTTTATGGCGGTGGGCTGGCGGGTGGCGGCAAGATTGTCGCCGACTGGCCGGGATTAGCGGCAGGGCAATTGTATGAAGGCCGCGACCTAAAGCCGACAATGCGGTTTGAGCAGTTGGTGGTGGATACCCTGTCGGCACATTACGGAATTGAGCCGGAGAAGTTAAAGCGGACGGTGTTTCCAGATTTCACCTGACCGGGGACTGTCCCCTTAGGGACAGTCCCTAATGCGGCACTCCTTGAACTATGCGCCTCAAGTCTCAAAATCCCCATCACGCCAATCGAGGATCGGCCAACCCCGCTCCTTCGCCAACCGCTCCAATGGCGGATGCGGGTTAGTGGCAAAGGGTTCGTCGGCAAAGCTCAACAATGGCGCGTCAGAGATGTGATCCGAATAGGCGCGGATATGGCAGTCACTCCGCGCTAACTCTTGCTCCACCATCCAAGCCTGAACCCGCTTCAGCTTGGCCGCGTCGTAACAATTATGCCCGTCAATCCGCGCCAGTACATAGCCACTGTCATTGGTCGCAAGCTCGGTGGCGATCACATGGTCAAAGCCCAGCCGTTTTGCGATGGCATCAACATACAGCCGGTAGGATGCTGTGGCGATCACATGGACATAACCAGCGGCCTTCTCCTCGGCGATCCGGTGGCGAACCTCCGCATAGACGTTTTTGCCCAGCACCAAATCGGCGTGGCGTTCAAGATGGCGCGCAAATTTTTCGCGCGGAACCTTGCCGCCGATCAGCAGCTCTTGCGCGAACTGCTTCAACCGTTTGCGGTCCCAAATTTTGGTCAGATAAAGCAACAGCCCAAACGGCAAAAACGGCACCAGCAGCAACCGCCAAGGCGATTTATGCCAAGCCATATGGATCAAAAAGCCATTATAGGTCGCCCGCAGCGTGACGGTTTTGTCCATATCGTAAATGGCGATTAGCTTCACCCTACATCGCCCATAAACGGCGCAGAAATCTCTCGCCTCACGCGCACCAGCCGACCCGTGCTCTTATCCAGCATCGCCCAAGTCGTATTGGCCCGCACAATCACTTTGCCCGCCGCATTCACAAAATCCACCCGCCGATCAAACTGCGCACCCTTTGGCACCGCCTCAATCCAAGTCCGCCCAGTAACGCTTTCGCCAGCCGCAATGTTCCCGCGATAATCAATCTCGTGCCGCGTCACCACCCAGATATAGGCGGCAACATGAGCAGGGTCCGCGACCGCCGCCCAATGCGAAGTCGCCATATCCTGTATCCACCGCACCCACACAGCATTGTTCACATGGCCGAGTTCGTCAATGTCGGCGGCGGTAGCGGTGAAGGTTTGGGTGAAGGGCATAGCTATCTTTTCGGTCACTTTGGCGAATAGAGCAACGTGAAACACACCCTATGGGCGCAGGGCCTGTAAATCAGTCATTCACGATCACTATGATTATTATCGACAAATCTTCAGGGGAGATTATCGATGCGTAGCTGGGCCAAATTGTTGTTAGTGTTGCCGTTATCTGGCTGTTGGAGTGGCGAGAGCTTTTATGCAACGACAGAGGGTGTCGCAGCAATCCCAGCGGGGAAATATGACATTGTGTATTCCACTGATCCGACCGAGCAACGGGATGATACTCTTTATTCCGACCGCATAAAAATTGCTTACGACAAAGAAGGCAGGGCGGTGGTTGACGGCACCGAAGCAGGCGATTCTAACAGCGCGATCCTCGTGAAGTTGGGTGAACAGCCCAACCTATATGTAGTGCAATCTGACTTGGGTGCTTCGATTCCCAAGGTTGGGTCGTCGTTGTATGCATTGGTAAATCTAACGCCCGAAGGTTACCAGATTGCTGTTCCGAGATGTGATCAAAAACGGGCTGATTTCTATAACGCTGCCATCATCAGCGGCATATTGGTCGGTCGGCCCGTATGCAAATTCAAAACCCGCGCCGATTTTGAAACCGCAATGCTAGAGTACGCAAAAGACGCCATCAGCTGGACCGAATACCGGCTGGTAAAAAGCGGCAGAAGTAGGGAAAATTCTCTGCGACAAGTTAGTTGAACAGGATCAATGCCGTCCCTCAATCTCGTTACGCGCAGCCTCGGTCAGAAAGGCGCTGCGGGTTAGTTTGCGAGTGGCGGCGGCGATGTCGATAGCGTCGAGCATGCCGCGATCCAGCGAGATGTTCACACGCGTCGGGCGGCTATTCGACGTGAGATAAGGAACGGCGAGTAAGAATGCCCCCTCCGCCAGATCATCCGCCACCAGTGCGCGGATGGCCTCTATGGACGAAGGCTTAGGAGCTTTCTCCCCCTCCAGATACAGCCCCACAGCTTCACAAGCGTTGGTCAGGACATCATCAAGCTCATCCGCAGCCGAAAAGCAGCCGGGCAAATCAGGGAACTGCACCCCCCAAGCGCTGTCTTCATCCTTATGCACAACGGCGTGATAGATGATCATTGTTCATTCTTTCGTTTTTTGAGTAGCGATACTCGCAAAATGTTCAGTGGTTATTTTGGTGCGACGATGGGACTTGAACCCACGACCTCTTTGCCCATACACTAGAATTGCGAAACCCTAGTAACGTCGAAAACAAAGTGCTCTATCCAACTGAGCTACGTCGCCCTAATTTTTAGTCATTGCTCACGACAAGCACCGGTTTTTTTCTAGCTAAACGTCGCCGCTTTGCTTCTGTCGCGTCCTCAATTTCACGAACTTTCTCTGCGGCGTACGGTTTGGCAGCCTCGATCAAGCCACCAAAGTGGTAGCGATTAGTAACGCTACCGTTCTGCGTATAGCGTCGCTCCTCGCGCCTGATGAAGCCAAGTTTCTCAAGTGCAGCAATCCGCTTTTGGATTGTCCTGGGTGTCACTTGAACCGCCTTTGCGATTGTAGCGACGGACGGATGTGGTGCGTTGTCATGCTGCCACCAATAATGTGACAAGTGCAAAATTATATTCATATCAAGCGCGTCTAATCCCAGCGCGGCCTGTTTTTCAATTATGATATTTGGAACAACGTTCCAGCCAGCGGACATCAACGCCTTCGTCCATTTTTTCTCGTTCGTTTTCAGGTTTGCGGCATCAGCCGTCTTCGTAGAAACTTTGATCGCCATATCCATCACTCCTTAAGACGTGAACAGAATATGACCTACAAAACGAACAATTGCAAACTTTGAGGGGCGAACCCTTGAACGTAGGGGTATGATCTTAAAGCCATCCCATCCCCTGACTCTATGTTCAGGGGATGGGGCGATGTCCGCGACGCCCAAAGCAGGACATTATCACATTCATGACTAACGGTATTCACATCAACAGTGCATTACTCATAGGATAATCACCGGCCTTGTCTCCGCGTTCATCCGGTACATAGATCTTTTGCTAGCCTTCACTCCACCATCCCCAACTGCCACAGGATAAACGCTGCTTCCTCGGCATTCTCGCGCAGCCTCTCAAACCGCCCAGACTTACCCCCATGCCCGGCGCCCATGTTCGTTTTCAGCAGCAGCACATTGTCGTCGGTCTTCATCGCGCGCAGCTTGGCGACCATTTTGGCGGGTTCCCAGTAAGTTACGCGCGGGTCATTCAGCCCTGCGGTCCACAGCATTGGGGGATAACGTTTGGCCGTGACATTATCATATGGGCTGTAGCTGCGCAGATAATCGAACGCGGCTTTATCAGTGATCGGGTTGCCCCATTCGGGCCATTCGCCCGGCGTCAGCGGCAGGCTGTCGTCCAGCATCGTGTTGAGCACATCGACGAACGCGACATGCGCCACCACCGCGCCGAAAATCTCTGGCGCTTGGTTGACCACAGCGCCCATCAGTTCGCCTCCCGCCGAACCGCCGCTAGCGGTCAGTTTTCCGTTCGAGGTGTAGCCCATTTTGATCAGTGCTTTGCCAGCATCGACAAAGTCATTGAAGGTATTGGTCCGCTTGGTCAGCTTTCCGTCGAGATACCATTGATAGCCCAGGTCGTCGCCGCCTCGGATGTGCGCGATGGCATAGGCGAAACCGCGATCGACCATCGACAGCCGGTTTGTGGAAAAACCCGGCGGGGTCGCATAGCCGTACGCGCCATAGGCATAGAGATGGAGCGGCTGGCTGCCGTCTTTTTTGAAACCCTTTTTGGAGACAATCGACACCGGAACTTTGGTGCCGTCGCGCACGGTGATCATTACGCGTTCGGTTTGATACTGGCTGCTATCATAGCCGCTGGGGATTTCCTGAACCTTCATCGTTTCCAGCGTGTTGTTCACCAGATAAAAGTCGAAAACTGTATCCGGCGTGACCATGGATTCATAATCCAGCCGCAATTTGTCGACAACGTATTCTGGATTATCGCCAAGCCCGGCAACATAGGCAGCTTCGGGAAATTTGATCGGTGCAGCCTTAGTGGGGCTTTCATACTTCCGCACTTCAATCTGATCGAGACCATCGATGCGGCCCTCGGTGACAAAGAAATCTTTGAACAGCGAAACGCTGGTCAAATAATGCCGGTCCGACCCGGCGATCAATGTTTTCCAGTCACCCGGCGTCTTCAGGCTGGCCGTCGCAACGCGGAAATTGACGTGATCGTCGTTGGTCAGAATATAGAGAACACCATCGCGGATATCGACGCTGTACTGGCGACCGACTTTGCGCGGCGCGACGAGGATTGGTGTGGCGGTCGGATTGTCCGCAGGCACAAGCCGGACTTCGCTGGTCACATTATCGCCGGTGGCAATAATGATCCAATCCTCTTGAACGGTCACGCCAACGCCCACGCCAAAGCCAATATCGGCTTCTTTATAGAGCAGCTTCGCCGCTTTCGGATCATCACCCAGCCGGTGGTAATAGGCATTGTCGGTGCGCCAATTTTCATTGGCCAGACCATAGACGACGCCTTTGCTGTCCTTGGTCCAGACAATGTTCGACAGCGTGCCGGGAATAATGTCGGTCAGTTCCGCACCCGTTTCCAGATTGCGGATGTGCAGGTCGAACCGCTCCGACCCATTATCGTCATAGGCATAGGCCAGCAGCTTTCCATCAGGGCTGATTTCAGCGCCGCCCAGCCGGAAATACTCCTTGTCCTTGGCTAGCACATTTTCATCAAGGATCAGCTCGTCGGGGCCTTCACTCCCCGCCACATAGGCGCGGTTGTCACCAACTTGAACCTCACGCTCACCAGTGCCAATTTTCTTGCGGTAGTGCTTGCGATACTGCCCGCCAGTCTCAAACGTCGACCAATAGATATAATCGCCGTCCTTTTGCGGCACGGAGGAGTCGTCCTCCTTCACCCGCCCCTTCATCTCCTGAAAGATCGTTTCGGTCAGCTTTGCTTGCGGGCCCATTTGCGCCTCGAAATAGGCATTCTCTGCCTTCACATGATCGAGAATATCTGTGTCGTCGATCACCGGATAGCTTTGATCGCGCAGCCAGTGATAATCATCGCTGATCACCTGGCCGTGGTAAGTGGCTGTGTGCGGGCGCTTTTCGGCAACTGGGGGCGGAACGGTTTTATCGGTCATATCGGCTTTCTGAATATCATGATCGGGGTGAGCAAAGGCGGGCGCGGCGCTGATACTGAGGGCAATTGCAGTGCTAAAATACAGGAACGGTTTCATGGCGGAAATTCCTCTCTATATAGGCATAGTATCTAGAAACAGGAATTGCACATGTCCACCTATGAAGCCCGCCTAACCGCACTCCGCGAACAGTTAAAAGCCGACCGTTTGGATGGCTTTGTCGTCCCGATTTGCGATGAGCATATGTCCGAATATGTCGGCGAATATGCCCAGCGACTTGGATGGCTGACAGGCTTTGGCGGATCAGCAGGCAATGCCGTTGTGCTTTCTGAGGAAGCCGCGATCTTCACCGATGGGCGCTATACTTTGCAAGTGCGCGAACAGGTGGACGGCAAGCATTGGCAATATGTCGGCGTGCCAGAAACCAGCATTTCCGAATGGCTAAAGGCGCATGTGCCCGACGGCGGGCGCATAGGCTATGACCCATGGGTGCACACAAAGGGCTGGGTCGAAAGCGCGACCAAAGGGTTGAAGGCCAAGGGTGCGGAACTGGTTGCTGTCTCCCGCAATCCGATCGACGAAGTTTGGGACGATCAGCCAGCAAAAAGCGACGCGCGGCTGGTTGTGCATGAAGATCGCTATGCCGGTCAGAACAGCGCCGACAAACGCGGGCAGATTGCGGAATGGCTGGCGGCTAACAATTTGGACAGCACGGTTGTGGCGGCGCTCGATTCGGTCGCTTGGTTACTCAATGTGCGCGGCGCGGATGTATCTCGCACGCCGGTGGCGCTTAGCTTTGTGCTCGCGCATGCCGATGGCACAGCCGACCTGTTTGTTGCGCCTGAAAAGATCGACGACGCCGTCCGTGCGCATCTGGGCAACGCTGTCCGCATCCGCGAGCCGCATGAATTTGTGCCACAACTCAAAGCGATGGCGGGCAAGCGGATTGCGGTTGATCCTGACCGGTCAGTCGCGGCAATCTTTGCGGCGTTGAAGGATGCGGGAGCCAATATCGTTGAAACCCGCGATCCGACGATCCTTCCCAAAGCGACCAAAAACGTCGTCGAGCAAGCCGGACACCGCGCCGCACAAGCGCGTGATGGCGCAGCGCTGTCGCGCTTCCTTCACTATATGAGCGAAACCGCGCATCAGGGCGGGCTGAACGAATTGTCGGCTGCAGCCAGACTGCAAGCATTCCGCGAAGATACCGGAATGCTGAAAGATTTAAGCTTTGACACAATCTCCGCCACCGGCCCCAATGGCGCGCATTGCCATTACAAAGTCGATGAAGCCAGCAACCGCAACATCGAACCAAACAGCATCTATCTGGTCGATAGCGGCGGGCAGTATCTGGACGGCACAACCGACGTCACCCGCACGATCTGGGTCGGCCCGGGCGAACCCACCGCAGAAATGAAAGACCGCTTCACCCGCGTGCTGAAAGGCCATATCGCGATTGCCCTTGCCGTCTTCCCCGAAGGAACGCGCGGCGCGCAACTCGACAGCCTCGCCCGCGCACCATTGTGGCAAGCCGGCCTCGACTACGCCCACGGCACAGGCCACGGCGTCGGCAGTTTTCTCGCCGTGCACGAAGGCCCACAGCGCATCGCCAAATTCACCGGCAGCCAAGCAGGCACCGACGAGCCATTGCTGCCCGGCATGATTATCTCCAACGAACCGGGTTACTATAAGGCTGGCGAATACGGCATCCGCATCGAGAATCTGGTGCTGGTCGAGGAACGCGAGATTGAAGGCGCAGAGGTACGGTATTTCGGGTTCGAAAACCTGACCTGGGCACCGATTGATAAGACGTTGGTCGATACTTCGCTGTTGGGGCGCGATGAACTGCGCTGGTGGGATGAATATCATGCGCGGGTGCTGGAGATTGTCGGGCCGCAGCTGGATGGGGATGCGCTGGATTGGGTAACCGAGGCTACTACGGGGTTGGAGCGGGGGTGATATGCTTTCACTGATCGCCGCTGCTGCTGTTGCCAGTTCAACTCCGCAATGTGCAGCGATTGATGGTACCGACGCAATATTGGCGCAAAAAGATATGGGCTTCCTGGTCGTTGGTGAGCTTCACGGTACCGCCGAAACGCCAGCCGCCTTTGCTGATTTGGTTTGTATTGCCGGTAATCAGCGCGGACCGGTTATCGTCGGCGTTGAGTTCCCAGTAAGCGACCAGTCCCTGATCGATCAGTTCATGGCATCAAATGACCTTGAATTTGCCCGTAAAGAGTTAATGAAAACATGGGTTTGGAAGAAAAGTGAAGATGGTCGTGGTAGCGTTGCCATGCTGGCCATGTTCGAACGGCTGAGACAATATGTGCGGATGGGTATCGTTAAGCGGGTTGTTACCATTCAACCGATAGACTCAATGAAAAGCAATGAAGGATATGAAAAGGAAATGGCACAGCCACTGATAGCGGCGCAGCGTCAGGACGGTCATTTGACGCTTGTCCTTGTTGGAAATGCACATGCCAGCTTTGCAAAAATTGACATTGGGGAGCCTCTATATTGGCCGATGGCGCACTGGCTTCCCAAAAAACAGACAGTGACACTTTACACAGTCAGCAACGGCGGCAGCGCATGGAATTGCCAAGGTGAGGGCATTGAGGCGGACGGCAAACCAACAATTGTTTGCAAAGCGCATTCCGAGAGGGTCCCGCAAAAACTTCAACAAAGAGGAATCGTGCTGAGCGATGAAGCCAAGAAAAACGGCTATTCAGGTGCACTGCGCCTCGGTGTTGAAACACAAGCCTCGCCTCCTGCAAAATATGAGAATGAGAGCGACTAGCGCAAACTATCTGTGTGCCTTCGTGGGTTGGCCGTTGGCCGCCTTCGGCACGTGTGAAACAAATCACACAGCGCCCGGCTGCGTAATCTCACACAAAGCCACGAAGGCACAATGAAGGCTGACCAGCTTCCAAAGGGGAGCCGCTATGGAACCAACCGTTCCCGAAACCATCCGGCAACCACATCTTCTTCCAACTCGCCCGCCGCTAGCGCCAGCATCATCTGAATCGCGTCTGCTGCGGTGAATTCGAGCCTGTGGCCATTGATCGCCAGAAATAGTCGCGTAAGCACCCATGCGGTTCGCTTATTACCGTCAATAAAGGAATGGTTGCGGGCTACACCATAAGCATAGGCCGCTGCTAACTCCGCCGGATCATCCTCGCCATAGTTCCAGCGATTGATCGGGCGCGTTAAAGCGGAATCGAGCAGGCCAGTATCGCGAACGCCAACGCCGCCGCCATGTTCGGCCAATTGCCGGTCATGGATTGCATTGGCATCGCGGGCGTCTAGCCATGCTGGCTCACCCCGTTGGGCGCCGGTCATTTCGCCAATACGCGCAGGATATCGCGGTCTTCGCGCATGATCGCTTCAGCCGCTGCCATCTTTGCCTCAAACTGAGGGTCAGATGGTGTAATGCGGATGCCATCGGGTGTTTCTGTCAGGAACACGGTATCACCAAGGCCCACGCGGAGCTTGGCCAACAGTTCCTTCGACAAGAGGATCCCTGCCGAATTGCCGATCTTCGAGATTTTAACTGTCATGTTCATACAGGTGTTATAACATGATCGCCGAAACAATCAAGCCTGCGTCTTAGACCTTATGATGCGCGCCCAAGCTTGCCCTGATCCGGTCGAGCGTTCCTTTACGCAACGCATTCTTGTTCCACGAATAGGATGCGCCCGGCAGCATCGCTAGTTGCGCAGCGATGCCCATTGCGGTGGCCTCGACCTTATCCAGATCGACCAGCATATCCAGATAGCCTGCCTCCACCGCACCCGCCGGATCATAGATCAAGCCCTGCACTGTGGCGCGGGTCAGGTGGGTGGGGTTTAGCCGGTCGCGCGATAGTTCCAGCGCAAAGATCGGCAGGTTCATCCCCGTAATCGCCTCGTTCGCGCCGATTTTATATTCACCCGATGCGCCGACGCGGGTGTCGCATGCGCCAAGGATGAACACGCCCATCGCAATCGAATGGCCGGTGCAAGCGGCGACTACGGGTAGCGGGTTGCCGTAAAGCCGAACCAGCAATTCGGCGCCTGCATCAAGCAGCCGATACGTTCCTTCCGCGCCGAGGCTGGCAAAGGCGTTGAGATCAAAGCCTCCCGAAAAGCGCCCGTCACGGCCAGAGAGCACAATCGCTTTCGCGTGTGCTTCGGCGGCATCGAGTGCGGCGTTCAACGCGGCGATCATGTCGAAATTGATGGCATTGGCTTTGCCATCGTCCATGCGGATCAGAGCGATGTCGTTGGTGATGCTGACGGTGGCGGACATGGTTTCTCTCCCGGAGTATAGTGCAGCTCGAATAAACCCAGCCTTTACGTAAACGTCAAGAGAATTGCTATTACTTCAGCCAACCAGCAGTTTGATATCGGATGTGATCGTCAGTGGGGCGCCTGCTGCAAAGGGAACTGTGCAATGCCACAATTGGGGGCGAAAAACGTAAGCCGATCAGGGCTATTTGATTGGTTTAGACGTGATTTTTGGAATGATTGAATATAGAGTTCAGCCTTAATGCAACCGCGAATCTGGGTGTGTGAGGAATTGGGATAAATGCGCAGTCACAGTAATAATGAAGCCGGTGATCCCTTTAAACTCGTTATCGTTGGCGGGGGGACAGCGGGCTGGTTGACGGCGGCATTTTTGCAGAACCAATTGCCACAAACTATCAACCGGAGGGTTGATATCACTGTCATCGAGGCAGAAGATATCCCGACTGTCGGCGTGGGAGAGGCGACCATTCCATCCATCCGCCAGACGCTGGCCGCTTGCGGTATTGAAGAACATGTCTTCCTGAAAACCTGCGGAGCGACATTTAAGCATGGCATAGAATTTATCAACTGGCGCACCGATTCAAAGCATGGCACCGATAACAGCTATTTCCATCCCTTTGGCGATCAGATCATGGTCGGCGGCAAAGACGCGACGTGGCAATGGTTGCAATTGCCGCAAGAACAACGCGCGGCTTATGCCGAACGATTCTCCGTACAAGCGGAAATTGCGAGAGCTGGCCAAGCGCCAAAGGGCTTTTCCGATGCGCCCTATGACGGGGCTCTAGCTTACGCCTATCATCTGGATGCAGGCAAACTTGCACAGTTTCTAAAAGAGTTGAGCAAAGAACGCGGTGTTTGCCATAAAGTGCAAAAGGTCTTGGACGTTGAGCGACAAGGCGACGATATTGACACACTCCATCTCGATAACGGTGAGCGGATTGTGGCCGATGTCTTTATCGATTGCACCGGCTTTGCGGCGAGGCTGATCAATTCGGATAAGCAAAATGGCTTTAACGGCCTGTCTGACATCTTGTTCGTTGATCGCGCCGTTGTGACACGGGTGGAAAATGAAAGTCTTGCCGATGTCATCGGCTATACCAAATCGACTGCACAAAGCGCGGGCTGGATTTGGGATATTGCGCTTCAGGATCGTCGGGGCGTAGGCCATGTCTATAGCTCACGCTATATCGATGATGAATCTGCCAAGGCAGAGCTGGCGGCCTATGTGCAACAGCCGGTGGATACGCTGGAAACACGTCAGCTAAATATGCGCATTGGCTATCATGATCAACAATGGCGCGGCAATTGCGTGGCGATTGGGCTTTCGAGCGGATTTTTGGAACCGCTGGAATCGACCGGCATTTACCTTATCGAAATGGCAAACTGGGCGATGCTAGAATTTGTACCGCGCTACATATCCGGCGCGCAGCCACAGGCCAGCTACAACCAGATATTGCACAATCATTACAACAATATCGCCGATTTCCTAAAGATGCACTATTGCTTGTCACAGCGCCGCGACACTGCATTCTGGCGTGATAATTGCGATCCGGCGACGATCCCCAAATCCTTGCGAGACAATCTTGCCACATGGCGGGCCGCTGTCCCCAGCATTTATGATTTCAATAGCACCACCCAGTGCTTCTCTGCGACAAATTACAAATTTGTGCTCTATGGAATGGGCCTGCCCGGTGCGGAAAATCCGCTTGCTGCAACAGATTCGCAGGTGAACGCCATGATGGATGGACTGGCACAGCGGCAGTCTAAGCTACGGGATCTCGTGGTCCGCGATACTGTGCCCAATGCAGCCTATTTCACTGCTTTGCAGAATCTATAAAACCGCGACGTCTAGGTCTTTCAGGCATAAAAAATGGCGCCCGCAAATATGCGGACGCCATCCTTTTTTGTGCAGTTCAATTAGAATTTGAACCGGATATTAGCACCGATAGTGCGGCCCTGAATAGAACGCCCGATGGTTACCGTGTTGGGCGCGCTTGCCAAAAGTGACTCGCGACCATCATTGGCAGATTCGGTAATCCCTGCCTTATCAAACAGGTTGTTGACGTTGAGCGAAAATTCAAGATTTTCGGTCAAGTTTACAGCCCCGGTCAGGTGAACGACCGAATATCCTTTTTGAGTGAGCGTGTTCGCATCATTGGCAAAGCTCTTGGTCGTCCCGATCCAACTTGCGGATACCCGGAACCGATCAAAGTCTAGGCTGGGCGTTATTGCCCAGATCAGGTTTGCCTGACGCTGCGGACGGTTACCAATCAGCGCCGCATTAACGACGCCTGCCGAATTTCGGGCATCTTTGATATCCGCATCGGTAAAGGTTGTGGTCGCATAGAGATTGAACACTCCGCTTTTGTAATAAGCTTCAAGCTCAAGGCCCTTGGCTTCATATTTGCGGATCTGGCCGGTTGGCGGCGTGATCGTTATGTTCGATTCTTCGGTTTTTGACAGGAATGCAGTGCCGTAGAAATCAAGGTCACCTGCACCAAGTTGCAGATCTTGCGCCTTGAAGCCGATTTCATACTGCTTGACTGTGTCGACATAGGCGCCTTCACCACCTGGGTTCAGGCCGCCGCTTGCATTGCGGACGCCAAAGTCGAGTGCGCGGTCAAAGTTGAATGACGCACCGCTCGATGCACGGCCAAATAGCGAAAAGTTATCGCCGATCAGATAGTTTGCACCAACAGACCAAGCAAAATTGTCGGCTTTCAGGTCGGCACGAGCATCAACCACACCCGTATTCAGCGACACTGTGGCCTCTGAGCCGGTTATTGTTCCGCTGCCGTTGAGGTCGAATGGGCCACCAGCACCCGCTGTGCGAATACCATTTTGGCTCATGCTGTCATAACGGATGCTGGCATCAAAGCTTAGCCCGCCTGCTTTGAAAGCCAATGCGGCAAACGGTGAGCTGACTTCCGCTTCCAGATCATAATTGCGGTTTGAGCCATCCCAACCAAATGCCTGGTTGACGCCGGCAAGACCATTGATCGAACCCGGAACAGCGATCAGTGAAGCGTTGTTTTCCGTTGTGGTAACAATCCGCGACCAATGCCAGTCCTGCTTGAAATTCTGGTGCATGAAGAAATGACCAGCAGTGAGGTCTAGTGCGGAACCACCACCAACTTCAAACGACTTAGACAAGCGGATATCATTCGCAAAATTGCTGTTGTCATCAAGGTTGACGTCAAAAACAGCAACATCCGATGCCAAGCCATTTGGCAGGTTTGCAGCGGTTACCGCTTGCCCAGCGCGCGGGCCATTGAAATAGGTCGAACCCGCAAGCGATGCCGCATTAAGGGCACCATAAGTGAAGAAGCCCAGAAACTTGCCAGAGATGTCCTGATACCGCGTCTTGGTTGACAGATCGATGCCGCCCAGGTCGAACCGAGTTTCCAGACCAATGGATTTTACGTGGTGATCCAGACCATCCGCTGCGTCATATGGTTCAAGCTGGTTGCGACCATTCACCGCAAGGCCATTTCTCGTCAGGTTGCTATACAGGCTGTGATTTGCTGCATCGAAATTGCCCAGACGCGTGCCAACAACGCCGCTGGTTGCGTTGCCTGTTCGGGAAACCAGCTGCGGGAAGTAAGCTTGTTCTTTTTTGTCGATGATTTTGCCGGTCAAACGCACAAAACCAGCGTCAAATTCTTTGGTTAGGCTCAGGCGAACCTGGCCACCCGAAACTGGGCTATATCCAGAATCGCGATAGTCGCCGCCTTGCTGATAATGTCCGCCAACATGAAAATACAAATCATCCGCCAAACGGGCACCATATTCCGCATCGACGCGGTAATTTTTGTGATCAATACCAATTCCGAAAGCAACCGAACCGCCGCCCTCTTTGCCGGTCTTGCCGATCAAGTTGATGATACCGCCTGGGCCGTTGGTCGTGAGCGTTGAGGCAGTGCCACCACGAACAGACTCTACCCGTGCAAGCGTTGCATCCGACTTGTAGAAGCCATCAGCAGGTGCAAAAAGATGATCACCGAACAACAGGATCGGAAGGCCATCTTCTTGCAGCGAAAGGAACTTGGCGCCGCCGGTTGAAATCGGAATACCGCGAACGTTGATGTTCGAGTTACCGCCGCCCGATGAACTTTCCGAGCGGATGCCGGGCAATTGACGGAACACTTCAGCAAGGTTGGTCGGATTCGCATCGGCTATTGCCTCAGAGCCCAACGATGAAACGGAAATTGACGTATCAATCTTGTTCTTCCCTGCAGCCGAAATCACACCGGTCACGATAATCTCGTCCTGACCGTCAATGTCCTCCACGCTATTTTCGGCCGCAGCAGCATCCTGCGCATAGGCAGGAGCGGCAATGCTCAGCAATGCAATCGCGGTCAGCGACGCAACGCTCTTGAGTTCAGTTTTCTTCATGGGACCTCCCCTATAATGCTCGGGTTTTCCGAGCTGTTCCTAAATACTTGTGAGTCGTTAGGCGCTCAACAATCGATTGCAGATTACCGCAATCGATTGCAGTTGCAAGGCCTAACTCTACACTTCCTTCCACAATGTCGGCGTTTTAGGAGCGATTGTTGCGCATCGCTTGGTCGAAAGAGTGCAAAACGCCTTTACGACACCATATGTTTTCCGCTTTCCCCTTCTAAATCGGCCAATAATGCAATTGATTGCATTAAAGAGTGCTTCCAGGCTGTTTTTTATGGCACTGTTGCTCAAATATCGCATTACATGTTGCCTTTGGACCAAATAGCCGGAACAAGATGGCTGCAAGATAACACAATGTTGCGGGGGCCATGGTGAACGAAAAAGTGCGTATCAGAAATATCAGCGACCTTGCGAAAATCGCCGGCGTTTCGCCAGGCACCGTTTCACGCGCGCTGTCGGACACCGGGCTGATCAGCCAAAAAACGCGTGATCGGATTAAGGCTTTGGCGCGTGAGCATGATTTTCGGCCCAACATCATGGCGCGCAATCTGCGTATCCAAAAAACCGGCGCCATCGGTGTCGTCATCCCGCTCGGCCATGAAACCGGGCAGCATATTTCCGACCCGTTTTTCATTACAATGCTGGGTCTGTTAGCGGATGCGTTGACCGAAAAAGGCTATGATCTCGTCCTGTCGCGCGTGATCCCGACCGATGAAGACTGGCTGGATCGATTTGTCGATTCCGGGCGTGTCGATGGGACCATCGTGATCGGCCAGTCCGATCAAGCGGCTGTGCTAGATAAAGTCGCCAGCCGCTATCGGCCCTTAGTTGTCTGGGGCGGGCACAGTGCGGGACAAGTGCATTGCTCTGTGGGTTCCGACAACCGTCTGGGCGGGGAACTCGCGACGGCGCATTTGATCGCGCGCGGATGCCAACGTCTAGCCTTTTTTGGCGATCCCAGCGCCTTGGAGTTTGAATTGCGGTTGCAAGGTTGCCGCGATGCAATGGATGCAGCGGGGCTAAAAGGTGACATCACTGTATTCCCCGCGCATTTGATGGCAGAGGCTGCGCACCCTGACATTACCAAATTCCTGAGTTCTGCGGCTGAACGGCCACAAGGCATAATAGCCGCATCCGACGTCATCGCGATGACCACGTTGCGGGTGCTAGCCGAGTTCGGTCTGTCAGTTCCCGGTGACGTGAAAGTGATTGGATATGACGGGCTGGAATTGACCGAGCATACCTTCCCCCGCCTATCAACGGTTAGGCAAGACCTGACAGCGGGTGCAGATCATCTGGTCGATATGCTACTCCGCCGCATCGCGGGCGAGGACACTGCTTCGGTGATCTTGCAACCCGAACTGGTCGTGCGGAACTCGACCTAGACCGATTGCCCGAGCGCCAATGCACCGAGCAATCCGGCGTTATCGCCCAACCCCGGTAGCACAATAATTTCGTTTGGATCGCCGCAAAAATAACCGCCGCCAAGCGTCACTGCCTGCCGCCGGACATGGTCGATCAGGCCCGGAGTTCCCATCACGCCCCCACCAAAAATGATGCGTCCAGGGGCAAAAATTGCCTGCATCGTAACGACAGTCTGTGCAATGTAATACGCGATGATGTTATGCGCGGTATGATCCGCCGGAAGCTGCGACAATGTTATGCCCCAGCGCGCCTTAATCGCCGGACCACTAGCAAGTCCTTCAAGGCACGCTCTGTGAAAAGGGCAAATCCCGCCAAACTCCAAATCATCGGGATGACGCGGCAAGGACATATGGCCCATTTCCGGATGGCTTAGGCCGTGCAAAATCTTGCCGTCCACAACCGCACCGCCGCCAACGCCGGTGCCGATAGTGAAATACAGCATCGACCTTTGCCCCTGCCCCGCGCCCCAATGATATTCGGCCAGCGCCGCACCGTTCACGTCTGTGTCGATGGCGACGGGGCAATCAAAAGCGCGTTGCAAAGGCCCTGCTATATCCGTTCCGCTCCAATGCAGCTTTGGCGTTTGACCGACATGGCCCCAATTTGGGGAAAGTCGATCAAGTTCCAGCGGGCCGAAACTCGCAACACCAATCGCATCAAGCCTTCCATGTGCGCGGAACCAATCGAGCATCGTATCGATAGTTTCGCTAGGCGTGGTCGTAGCGATACGGGTTGTCGCTTCGATGTTGTCTTGATCTGTCGCAATGCCGAGCACAAACTTCGTGCCGCCTGCTTCGACCAAACCATAACGCGTCGTGTTCATGACGATACGATGTGTGCCTTGTCGCCATCAAGCGCAATGCGAAAACGCGGCGCGGGCGTCCCTCCGAACTGGCTGATGACAAGATCGGGGTTGGTTTCAAGGTTGCGGCCTTTCAGTCCCCAATGGTCGATGAAACCGGCAACCTCCATATCATCTGTGACCCACCAGCTATAAGTTTGGAGCGGTTCGTCCAGCGGATTGGCAGCGACCAGTCCGGTGCCGTTTAAAGGGCGATAAGGGCCAAACAAGGTCTCTGCGACCATGCCGTAAAGACCGTTGGGTCCAGAGGGTCCACCCGGGGCAAACGTCCTGCGTTGTGTCGACCAGAATGCATAATAACGCCCATCACGTACCCGCAACACGGGACGTTCCATTTCGTTGTTCAGCCCGTCAGCCGATAACAATGGCGGCAAAAGTTTCCATTCGGCAAAGCCGTTGCCCGTCGCGGCCGCTATGCCGATCACGCCGTTAAAATCGTTCTGCGACGCTTTCAGCGACGCTGTGAACAACACATAGTCTCTACCGTCGGCGGGATCGCGGAAATGATAAGGGTCGCGAAATGCTTTTATAAAACCAGCTCGACCCTCTATTTCCCGCGCGACAACATAATGATGATCATCGCTGACGATATTTTCGAATGGCGCCGACCAGTCAGTCGTACTGATGGTGCCATTCTCGATAACTAACCGCCCCGTGGCTTGGAAAAGCCGCTGTTCAAACGAACGCGATGTTTCCCCCCGCCTACCGGCGGCGGTGTAGAACAATGTCAAGGCGCCGACTGCAGGATCATAGACAGTCGAACCCGCCCATTCGCGCGCACCGGGATTGAGACCTTCGGGCAGCAGATCTCCGCAATCGCGCCATTCGCCATCGCGATATGTGGCAAGCCGCAAGCGAGCAACATCGTGCCGGACGTCCGGGTGCAAGTCGCACGCCGCCGCCATAATGACCCAAAGTTCTCGGTCTTCGATTTTGACTGTCGCGCCGTCACGATACTCAACAGGCCACATGTCCCACAACATCAAGCCGGGGATGGCGGGTGTAACATCGGACGCGTCGATAATGCGCATTTGCGGAATGATGGCATCCGCCAGCCCCGCGATATGCTCTGCGGTCCAGCGCGTCGTTCCATTTTTCGACGCCTCGAAATTCACTGCGATACTCCCCGCTCCTCAACTCGCACTTCTCTTAACGCCGGATTTGACATTTTCCAGCGAAAACGACAATCGATTGCAATTGATGATATTGAACGGTTATTGGCGCTAGCACTTATTAGCGTTCAAATGATCAGCGAGGCCCCTGCCGTTGGTCGTTCAACCATGATCTCAGGCGAATGGCCTCCGGGAGTGCGATACTGCTGCCGGACAGCATCAATCGTTGCATCGAGACGAGCCTTGGCAACCAGCGCCACAACCGCCCCACCAAACCCGCCGCCCGTCATCCGCGCGCCGCCCGCGTCGCCAATGGCATCGGCAAGGATCGCGACGAGACGGTCAATAGCGGGCATAGTGATTTCAAAGTCATCGCGCATCGACGCGTGGGATTCGGCCATCAATCGGCCTAGTTTGGCAAGATCGCTTTCCCTAAGCGCAATTGCGGCCTCCAAAGTTCTGGCATTTTCAGTCACAACATGACGCGCTCTTCGCCACGCCACGGTGTCCAAAGCGCCTTGTTCACAACGCGCTGTCAGATCGCGCAAAGCGGACACATTGTAATGCGTAGCCGCAGCCTCACACTGCGCGCGGCGGGCATTATATTCGCCGTCGACAAGGCCGCGACTGATCCCCGAATGAACGATCAGGATTGCCACATCATCAGGAATTGTGACAGTTTGGACAGCAAGGCTGCGGCAATCAATCAGCAGTGCCGAACCCGCTTCTGCACGCGCGCTGACCAATTGATCCATGATCCCGCATTTACACCCAGCAAATTCATGCTCGGTACGCTGGCCGATTTGCGCAAGGCGGGTTCGGTCAAGATCAGGCTGTCCGGCAAGGGCAGCAAACGCCAAGCCAGATGCGTTTTCCAGCGCTGCCGACGACGACAACCCTGCCCCCTGCGGCATGTCCCCAAGGATCGCCATATCGACACCGGGGAGGTCCAGCCCCTCGGCCTGCAACAGGCTCGCCATACCGCGCACATAGTTAGACCAAGGTGCGTCTGCATCGGGTAGGATTGGGCCGTTGAGAGAAAAGCGGGTGCTCGCCATGTCCAAGTCACCTGCAACGATGTTAATCATCCCATCGTCACGCGGACGCACCGCAACCATAGTCTGTTTCGAAATCGCACACGGCAGAACGAAGCCGTCATTGTAATCGGTATGCTCACCGATCAGATTTACCCGGCCGGGCGCGCGCGTGAGCAGCGCAGGCGAAGCACCGAAGCAATCCCGAAACAGCGTCCTCAACGCATCAATCATGCACCCTCGCGGAAGTGTATGGGTGATACCGCGCGCAACTGCTCTGCTGCTTGTTCAGGCGTCAAGTCACGTTGCGCCTCGGCCAGCATTTCATACCCGACCATGAATTTGCGCACCGAGGCCGAACGCAGCAATGGCGGATAGAAATGCGCGTGAAGCTGCCAATGATCCTTTGGCCCACCGATAAACGGCGCACCATGCCAACCCATCGAGTAGGGGAATGAGCAGTGGAAGAGATTGTCATAACGGGCGGTGAGTTCTTTAACAGCAACCGCCAGATCGGCGCGCTGGTCAGCCGTCAGATCAGGCAGCCGCTGCGCAGCGAAACGCGGTAGCAACAAAGTCTCGAACGGCCAGCTTGCCCAATAGGGAACTATCGCCAACCAACGCGCCGTTTCGACCACAACACGTGGCCCACCCGCCTCGCGCTCCGCCAACTCCAGCAACATCGGTTGCTCGCCTGCCCATGCGGCCTGTGTGCGATCTTCCGTGGCCAATTCTTGCGGAACATAATCGGTCGCCCAAACTTGGCCATGCGGATGAGGGTTCGAACAGCCCATCATCGCACCCTTATTTTCAAACACCTGCACATTGGCATATGCCGCGCCAAGTTCAGCAACCTGCGCAGCCCAATTGTCGATGACCCCCTCAATTTGGGAGAGCGGCAATTCGGGCAACGTTTTGCCGTGATCGGCGGAAAAGCAAATGACGCGGCTTAATCCTCTTGCGCCCTCCGCACGGAAAAGTGGGTCAGTTCCAACAGGCGCTGGCGCATCCGGCCACAATGCAGCAAAATCATTCTCGAAAACATAGGTTCCAGAATAATCGGGGTTCGTTTCGCCTGTAATGCGTTTGTTGCCTGCGCAAAGGTAGCAATCGCGGTCATGCGATGGCCGCTCGGCGATATCGGGTGTGTCCTCTTGCCCCTGCCAAGGGCGCTTGGCACGGTGGGGCGAGACCAATATCCATTCATCGCGCAACGGGTTGTGGCGCCGATGCGGATGTTCTGCGGGGTCGAAACTCATATAGCCTTCACCTCGATCATCAGACAGGATTCGGCTTTCATCGGCGGCAATGCAAGGCCATTTTGCACAAGCCATCCACCATCATATTCGGCTCCGTCAATCCGGTAGCGGCGGTCACTGTCGAGCATCGGCAGCCGCAGAATGGGTGCGTTGCTGTGCGATTGCGGCGCGATCCGATAGACGAACAACAGTGCAGCATCGGCGTCGACATGCGCCTGCCATAACAGATTATCATCGCCCTCGCCTTGCCAGACTTTGGCGTGATGCAGCCGGTCGCGATACGCCTTATATTTAGCGATCCACTCCGCCAGCTTTGCCCGATCGCCATCGTCCAATTTGCGGACATCAAGCTCAACGCCAAAATGCCCCGGCAGCGCGACCGCGCCCCTGAAATCCATCGACTGGCTGCGTCCGGTTGCATGGGCTGGCGATGCGCCGACATGCGATCCCATCAGCTCTGGCGGCATGAACTGCAAAAAGCCGCGCTGGATTCTAATGCGGCTGACCGCGTCGATATTGTCGCTGGTCCAAAACCGGTGCGTGTGGCGGATTATCCCTGCATCAATCCGTCCGCCGCCGCCTGCACATGCCTCAATCTCGACATGTGGAAAGGCGGTGCGAAGGCGCGACATCAGCGCATAAGCGGCCGCCACCTGCATGCGATAGCGCGGCTGCGCACCGGCGGTCGTCAAATCACGGTTATGGTCCCATTTCAGATAGCTTATCGGCAGCTCTTCTAACAGCGCCGCAATCTTGTCGAACAGATAATCGCTAACCTCTGGTCTTACCATATCGAGAACGAGTTGGTTGCGCGCAGCAAGAGTAGGCCGCCCTGGTGTCGCCAATGCCCAATCGGGATGCGCGCGGTATAGTTCGCTGTCGGGGCTCACCATTTCGGGCTCAACCCACAGTCCAAATTCCATGCCAAGGCCGGTCACACGATCGGCCAGCGACTTTAGCCCGTTGGGGTATTTGGCTGCATCGGCCCACCAATCGCCAAGCGAACTTGTGTCGTTATTGCGTCCTGCGAACCAGCCATCGTCCAACACAAAGCGTTCAATTCCGACTGTCGCCCCTGCGTCGGCGAGTTCCATCAGCGCCGCTTCGTCATGGTTGAAGTAAAACCCCTCCCATGTGTTCAGATGCACCGGACGCGGTTTCATCTTACCGTCAGGCCAAGTGATCCGCTGCCGGATTGCCGCATGGAAATTCTGCGCGACGGCATTGGCATCCACGCCGCAAGTCACCAACATTTCGGGTGTCGTGATGCTTTCGCCAGCGGTCAAGCGCACTTCGCCGGGAGCAAGCCATTCACCCATTTGCCATTGAAAGCGACCATCATCGAGCCATTCGATGCTCTGTGCATGATTGCCCGACCAAGCCAGTTGCGCGCCGTAGGTCGCGCCAACCGCCTCTACAATCGCACCGGGGAAAGCCGCGTGCGACGTTAGCCCACGCCGGTTTTCACGTCGCCATGTGCTGCGAGTGAGAGTGTCAGTAATGGGGATAAATTCATCATTGTGTTTGCCACCGAACGAGCGCACTTCACGCGCATCGCCGGGCAAAGGGACAGCCCCCGCGGCCAACCATTGCACGTCGAGTGCGGCATCGCCCAAATTCGTCAGCGTGTTCGAAATAGTCAGGACGTCGCTTTCAGAAGCAAGGTCCAGCGTGATGGCCACGGCAATCTTCGCAACTTCATCGGTAAGCCGCACCACAGCCGTTTGACCCGCATGTTCGACTAAGCACGACGTCGCCTGAAACGTCCAGTCGTTGCCCCGCCGATGCGCCAGCAACGCACTCTCGCCAAACCAACCAACGCCAAGGCCGGGAAAGATCGACAAAGGCTGGTCGAAATCTAAGCTAAAGCCCGGCGTCGGCCGCGAAGCGCGCAACGGCGGCAGCGCAACTTCATCGGGCAAACGCGGCCCCCAATACCGCCACAAAGGCGCTTCACCTTTGGGCAGCTCAAGGATCAGGGAAACCGCTTTGCCATGCAGAGTCAAAAAGTTCGTCATCACTGCCTTAGTGCAAGCGCACTCCGGCAGTTACAAGCCCCAATCAGGCCAAAGCAGCGGCAGTTGGACGCCCTTCTTTGATGCGGTAAACTGCCAGCGCCGATAGGATCAAGCAAACCCCAGACATCGTCAAAACATTCCGCGCATCGCCGCCCAATAATGGCTCGTAGAAAAAGCCAACGGTGAACGAAAAAAGCAACATGGGCGCAGTAATGAACATATTGAAAATACCCATGTAAACGCCGGTGCGTTCTGCCGGAATAGAGTCAGCAAGAATGATATAGGGGTTGCCCATAATGCTGCCCCAGCATAGACCGACGCCTATTGCGGTAACGAACAGCAACTCTTTTTGCTCGATATGCGGCATAGCCAGCATCGCAAGCCCACCAAAGACCAAACACACAGCATGTAAGCGCCCAGCGCCAACGCGCCGTGCGATCCGCGCCATGTAAAGCGCAGATAAAAAGGCGATCAGGTTATAAAATGCGCCAACTTGCCCATTGGTCAATACCGCTGCGTTAAACGCCGATGTTGTGGCATCAGCTGTGCCATAGACTGACCGGCTGATCGAATTGGTCACATAATTCCAATAGCCCCACATGCCGAACCATTGGAATAGGCTCATCAACATCAACCCGCGCATTACAGACGGCATCTCACGCATTGCTGCAAAGATTTCCGCAAATGTCGCAGCTGCCGTTTTGGGCGCAGCATCAATACGCGTTTTTTCACTGTCCGTCAGAGGCAGTTCAGGCACTCGCGTGATCGACCAAAGGATCGTTGCAATAGACAAAAAGGCACCAATCCAGAACGAGACAAGGATGAAGTTTGGCAGTTCACCTTTGACCGTCGCTTCTTGCGTCAGGCCGAAAACACTCACCAAAATCGTTGGGCTCATATAGGCTAGGCATTGCGCCAAGCCGGTGAAGGCACTTTGGCTTAAAAAACCAAAGCTGCGCTGATCGGGGTTCAGTCGGTCGTTCACATAAGCGCGATATGGCTCCATCGTTACATTGTTGCCAACATCCAAGATCAGCAGCAGCGAAAAAGCAGCGACGATCCCTGGAGTTACCATCGCGCCTAGCAATGCGAAACGTTCGCTACCGGCAAGTCCACTTAATGGCATTAGAAACAGCCCCATCATGCACAAAATAGCGCCGATGAAAAAATAGGGAGTCCGCCGCCCCCAGCGCGAATTGGTTCGATCGCTCATCGAGCCGATAATGGGCTGAATCAAAAAGCCAGCGAGCGGGCCTGCTATGCCGAGAAAGGCAAAATTCTTTTCCTCGGCACCCAGATAGGCCCAGATCGGAGACATGTTGGCCTGTTGCAAACCAAAGCTGAATTGCAGGCCGAGAAAGCCCAGATTCATCTGAAGGATTTTTGAAACCGAAAGTACGGGTTTAGCACCCGAAAAAAATCCGCCCGTTGCCGCCATTGATTGCGCCATTTTACTCTCCTGATCGCTGGCATTTCGCCAGTCACACATTGCCTGTCTACGCACATATTGCATAAGTGCAACAATCGATTGCAATAGCAGGATTTCAGCTGTTCGAAGTGGGGGGCTTCATCGCCCGAAGCAACGCTTGGTGATCGCGAAAATTCATCGCGCATCGCGCCAGAAAATCATCGATCCGCTCGACGTCGATCGCAAGGATATCATCGCCTGGCGAGGTGATCTGCGCGTCGCTTGGAAAAGTCCCATAACCGGCAAACAGGCAATGCCATGACAGGCTATTGTAATATTTTCCGATATCAAGCTGAGCGATGGTTTCGCCCAGCTCATCACCGCGAAACCAGCTGGTCATCATCATTTTCAGATTGTCGGAAAGGTTCTGATTCGCTGCATTGTCGCGCCAATACTGCGTATCGGTGCGGCGGTTCATGCGGTAGTGGCAGACGATGTAATCGCGGATGCCTTCATAGCGCGCGGCAATTCGGTCGTTGAATGCGTCACGTTCGCTGGGCGCAAATCCGCCTTGCTCCATTGCGCCGATAAAGCCCTCGACGGTGGCCTGCACGACATGCAGCGCGGTAGCCTCCAATGGCTCGATAAAGCCTTGGCTCAACCCGACAGCCAGACAATTGCCAACCCAGCTGCGTTCAACGCGGCCCACTTTCATCGACAAATGCCGCGCGGCGACCTCGCTATCGAGCAAACCGAGATGCGTGCGAAGCTCAGTCTCGGCTGCGTCTTTATCAGTATAGCCGCTGGCATAGACATAGCCATTGCCGGTGCGATTGGTCAGCGGAATATCCCATGCCCAACCCGCCGAAAATGCTGTTGCTGTGGTATGCGGATTGATACCCTTGGGATCAGCAGGCGTTGGCATCACAACTGCGCTATCGTTAAATAAATTGTCCGCAAACGGTATAAACTTCTCGCTTAGTGCCTCCTGAATAATGCTTCCGCGAAAGCCGCTGCAATCAACGAAGATATCGCCTTCGATCCGCTCGCCGTCTGTGCTCAGCAGGGCTGTCACATCGCCATTTTCGCTCAGCTCAATGTTAATGATGTGCCGCTCCAGATGCGCAACGCCCAGCGACGTTGCATGATCACGCAGCACCACGCCGACTAGATGCGCATCGAAATGATAGCCATAGCCGACGTCAAAGGGAAAACTCTCTGCCGCAATTGGCCCCAGCCTTTTTGCACTTAATAATGCGGGCAGGAAAAAGCGGTCGGGATGTGCCCAGACGTCGCGCCCCGTGCGACGCGCGCGAGTGTTGTAACTAAAGCTGTCCATGCTCCGCATATCGAGGTCGGTCGCAAATGGATGATAATAGCTGTCATATCCGGGGCGTTCGGACCAGCCTTTAAACGTGATGCCATTTTTGTAAGTGGCGTTGCAGCGCGGCATCCAATCGGATTCTTCCAAGCCCAAAGTTCGAAAGAAATCCCGCAGCTGCGGAGTCGAACCTTCGCCGACGCCGATGATGCCGACGTCAGGCGACTCAACCAACGTGACCGTTGAGCCAAGCGTGCGCCACGCATTGGCCAACAGATTAGCCGCCATCCACCCCGCGGTGCCGCCGCCAAGGATCACAATCCGGGCTGGCGCGCCTTGCTTCATTTGGCGGGAACTAGCCGGACCGCAAAGCCACCGCCCGGTGCCATCCGCATGTCTAGACTATCCATACTGGTCAGGTCTTTGCTTTCGATGATGATCGAATGACGTTTATCGGTGCGGTAATCGGCATCGTCGCCGTCGCGATAAATCTCGGCTTTGTATTTCTTGCCCGGTGTCAGAAAATCGAGCTTGAACGATACTTTGCGTTCTTGCTCATCGCCGACTGCACCGACATACCAGCCTTCACCGCCGCGTTCCTTGCGTGCGATAGTAACGAAATCGCCAATCTCTCCATTCAACACACGCGTATCCTGCCAGTCAGTTGGCACGTCGCGGATGAACTTCATTTCATTAGGATATTTGGAGTAGTTTTCAGGCGTATCGGCGACCATTACCACTGGGGAGTAGATCACGACATAGAGCGCCAACTGC
>JAYUOS010000018.1:0-71263 GCA_043760725.1 Sphingomonadales bacterium | reverse complement strand
TCACCTTAAACGGTGTCGGAGTGCGTGCGCGGGGGCTGTCGGCGCAAACGCCAAGTTTACAGTGTTTACCAGTGCGACGGGGTTTGAGACCCGGTGCGGTGGCTGGCCAAAGGGGCTTAAAGATACAAAGGATACCCACGAAGGGGGGTTAAAGTGTATCTTTTGTAGCCTTAAGAGGCGCAATTGTGCGGAGGGATTTTGGGAAGGGGGAGCGGACGATATCAAAGAGCAATTTTCTGGAACAATAGCAGAACATACGTTGAAAGTCAAGCATCCCTTGTCTGCATTATCACGTTGAATTCATTGGAGATATAACTGCTAATTAGGGGTTAACGCACCTGTCACCGTAATTCCAACGCTGTCGCGCAGAAAATCGGAAGTGCTCAAACGAGGGGTTATATTGGTATCAAACCGAAGGGCAGTTGGGACGGACAATTCAATAACAATCAAAAGCCCCTTTATTTGCCTGAACTTCAGATTAAAAACTGGGGCAACACCCCATGCAAAAATGTCATTGTAAAAAAAGCGATCAGACCCTTGCCTTACCCGCTGCTTGAAAACCCTTGCGGCGCGGATTGTTCTGATCTGGTCCAACCGTTTATACTTTGGCCAAGTGACGATATTCCAACGGGCGTCAAAGCTGACCGCGTTTTTACGCAGGCCGAAGTAGATGACGCATTGCAAGAAACCGGAACCAACCGAATTTATTTGATTGCCTTGGCAACTTACATGGATTTCGGAGACCAACGATGCTTCACCGAACACGTAAGTTTTATTCACCCTCTCACCGTGCAACGGCAATTGAATTCTGTTCAAACGTGGGTGTGGTGTAGTTACCCAGAATTCAACAATGCAACATAAAGCCAAAACCAGCTTAATCACGCTGCCCGCCTAGCGGGGCGTTGGCCCTTCCTGTAACTCCTACATAATGCCGCTCAATTACCAAGCGCGGGCCGAGGCCAAAGGCATTTAGGGGTTAACGCACCCGTCCCGTAATTCAACCGTAATTCCCGCCACCGCAATGGCGATCAGCAATATCTGCCCAAAGGCCCCGCATTCGGGCGTCGAACCGTTGGGTGCAGTGTTCATTTAGCGCTTCACGCTCACGCTCTTTGTGCCAATTTTGTCACAACTTCCAAAAACGACAGTCTCACTGTCAGATTATTGCTTGTCAGCGCGCTCGCATTGTTGTTTTTGTGCACCTGCACAATAAGAGCGCCGATAACCATATGATAATAAGGTGCGGGCTAAAACTCACGGGACAGGAACAGCCATTGTTGGCGAGGGGCAGCTTTTGCCGCTTGCTGTGACACATTAGGTCACGCTGATTTTTGTAAAGAAAGGTATTTAGATGCGTAAATCAATTCTCACTCTCGCCGCCGCCTGCGTTGCTTTTGGCAGCATGGCAGCAGCCGCCCCAGCATTCGCGCAGGACGAAGAAGCCGAAGCTGAAGGCCCGATCACCGTTTCAGGCGGGGTCGCTTTGGTATCGGATTACCGTTTCCGGGGCGTTTCGCTTTCGGACAAGGATTTTGCGGTTCAGCCGACGATCACCATCACGCACGAATCAGGTTTGTATGTCGGTGCATGGGCATCGAACATCGCCGACAACACTGGCGACGATGTTGAGCTTGATATCTATGCAGGCTTTGCTGGCGGCGACGCTGTCACTTATGATGTTGGCGCAACCTATTATGTCTATCCCGGCGTTTCGGCGATCAACTATGCTGAACTCACTGGCAAACTTGGCACGACTGTTGGCCCTGTAACGCTGGGTGGTATCCTTGCTTATGCGCCAAGCCAAGACGGCACCGGCAACCAGGACAATATCTATGTCGGTGGCAACGCGGCGTTCGCAATCCCCAACACACCGTTGACGTTTACAAGCTCGGTCGGTCTGGAAGACGGCGCGTTTGGTAACAACAAGATCGATTGGTCATTGGGCGTCACCGCATCGGTTGCCGGCTTTACGCTTGGCGCGTCATATGTCGACACCAACCGTTTCGTCGGTGGTCTTGGCAAAGCCGGAGCGGTCTTCTCGATTAGCTACGGATTTTAACATCTGCGGGACTTGGTCCTGCATTTGACGACAATTGCATGCCGGGCTTGACTGATCACGCCCGGCATGTGCACATTCGATCCGGCATTAAACCGGTGAAAAATCATGGCTATCAATTTGGCGAACTGGATCGCTGAGCATAAAATCGACGAAGTCGAGTGCATCGTTCCAGACATAAACGGGGTGCAGCGCGGCAAAGTATTGCCGGCAAAGAAATTCCTCTCCTCGGTCCGCGACAAATCGTTGCGCATTCCGGGCAGCGTTTTCATCTGCACGATCGACGGGCACTATCCAGAAGATATTTCCGATATCTGGGACAAAGACCCCGACAAAATCCTGATCGCCGATGCAGACACAATCTGCGTTGCGCCCGGGTTTAAGTCACCGACAGCCTTTGTCATTGCCGATGTTTACAATGGCGACGGCACGGCGGTGGAAATCGCCCCGCGCGAAATTTTGAAGAAGGTATTGGGGCTTTACGCCGCCAAAGGCTGGAAACCAATCATCGCGCCAGAGGTTGAGTTTTACCTGGTGTCGCAGAATGTTGACCCTGACTTTCCGCTTGTGCCACCTACCGGATCCAGCGGCCGCGCCGAAACCGCCAGCCAGCCTTATGGGTTGGAGGCGATGAACGAATATGAAGATATCATCGACCATATCTATGACGATTGCGAGTTGATGGGGCTCGATATCGACACGATGATCCACGAAATGGGGGCCGCACAGCTGGAGGTGAATTTCATCCACGGCGATCCGTTGAAACTGGCCGATCAGGTGTTTCTGTTCAAACGCGTCGTCCGTGCAGTTGCCAAACAGCACGGCGTTTATGCGACCTTTATGGCCAACCCGATGGCGGGGCAGCCGGGCAGCGCGATGCACATCCACCAATCGGTGGTCGATGCCGAAACGGGCAAGAACCTGTTTGCCAACGCCAATGGCAAAGACAGCGCATTGTTCCGCAGCTATATCGCGGGACTGATCAAATATATGCCAATGGTGTCGCCATTATGGGCGCCCAACGTAAACAGTTTCCGCCGGATGCGCCCCGACAGCGCTGCACCGATCAACGTCCAATGGGGTGAGGATAACCGCAGCTGCGGCTTCCGCGTGCCGATAGCTGACAAGGCCAATCGCCGCGTCGAAAATCGGCTGCCAGGGGCGGATTCCAATCCCTATCTGGCAATGGCCGCGTCATTGGTCTGCGGCTATATCGGCATGGTCGAACGCATGGTTCCGGCCAAAGCCATTACCGGCAGTGCCTATAACCGCGCCCGCACTTTGCCGCGCACCTTGGAGGCGGCACTCGACCGTTTTTCAACATGCAAACCGGTGCGCAATTTGCTGGGCGAAGAGTTTTTCGAAATCTTCTTTGCGGTGAAGGATTATGAGCTGTTCAATTACCAGTCGGTGGTGAGCAGTTGGGAGCGTGAGCATTTGTTGCTGCGGGTTTAAGTGACCGATCCCCTTAACAACAGCTATTACGCCGCGACCGCCAATGTCTGGGAAACGCAGCCGCGCTTCACCGGCGAGGGCAATTATGACGTTGCGGTCATCGGCGGCGGCTTTACCGGATTGTCCGCCGCCTTGGCCTGTGCGGAAAAGGGGCTGAAGGTCGTATTGCTGGAGGCGAAAACAATCGGCTTTGGCGCATCGGGGCGCAATGGCGGACAGCTGATCCCCGGACTGCGCTGGTCAATGCGCGAGATTGACGAAGAATTTGGCCGCGAACGGGCGCAGGCGATTTTTGATCTCGCTTATGGTGCGGTGGGGCGCGTGCAGAGCCGGATTGCGAAGCATTATATCCGGTGTGATCTGAAATCCGGGCATCTGGAGGCAGCGTATAAGCCAGCCCATTTTGATGCGATGCAGAAGGACGCGGACTTTCTCGCGAAGGAATTTGGCTGGGAAAGCGAGATTGTCCAGCCCAAGGATATGGGGCAGCATATCAATGGTAGCGGCTATCATGGCGGGATTTATGATGCCCAGGGCGGGCATTTCCATCCGCTGAACTATGCGCTGGGGCTGGCGGCGGCGGCGAAGGCTGCGGGCGTTAGTATCTTTGAAAACAGCCCGGCGCACCCCGAAAGCGTGAAAGCCAAATCTGTCATAATGGCCACCGATACATGGATGGCGGATCAGGACCGGAATCTCGGTCGCCACACGATCCCGATCATGAATTATAACGTCGCCACAGCACCTTTGCCCGATGCCGACGATCTGTTCCCCAGCGATGCCGCCATCGCCGATAGCCGATTTGTGCTCAACTATTTCCGCCTGTCTGCCGACAAACGCCTGATTTTTGGGGGCGGGGAGAAATATGTGCAGACACCGCCTGCCGATATCGCGGGCTTTGTGCGCAAGCATATCGTTGAAGTGTTCCCAAGCCTTGCCAACACGCCGATCGATTATGCTTGGGGCGGCGCTGTCGGCGTTACGATGAACCGGCTGCCGCATATGGGGCGCAAAGGGAATGTCTTTTTCGCGCATGGCTTTTCTGGACACGGGGCGTTGATCACCACATTGGCGGGAGAGTTGATGGCCGAGGCTGTGGTTGGCACGATGGAGCGCTTTGACGTCTTCGCCAACCTGCCGCACCAGCCCTTTCCCGGCGGCAAGACGTTCGCCCGCCCGCTCGCCACCTTGGGGCTGCTGTATTATGCGCTAAGGGACCGGCTGTGATTTCGGACGCCGCCATTGACCGCCTCGCCACGCGCGAAGCCGAAGCATTCCGCAAAGCCAATCCGCAATCGCTGGCGCTGGCCACCAAAGCGCAAACCAACTGGTTCCAAGGCGTGCCATTCCATTGGATGCTCGATTGGCCCAGCCCTGTGCCTTTGGTTGCGGCCAAGGCAGAGGGTGCGACGCTGACCACCGTTGACGGGCGTGTGCTCGACGATTTCTGCCTTGGCGATACCGCCAGCATGTTTGGCCATTCGCCAAAACCGTTGGCCGATTCCTTGGCAAAACAGGCGAGCTTAGGGCTCAGCTATATGCTGCCCACCGAACGCGGGGTCGAACTCGGCGGCATGCTGTCCGCGATGTTCGGCCTGCCGCGCTGGCAGGTCACCACCACCGCCAGCGAAGCCAACCGCGCGGTTATCCGCTGGTGCAGGGGCATTACCGGTCGCGCCAAAATCCTCGTCTTTAACGGCTGCTATCACGGCGCGGTTGACGATGTGTTCGTCGATTTGAAACCCCACGCCTCGGGCTGGGAACCCGAAGTCCGGGCCAGCGTCATCGGGCAGGTGCAGGATTTGTTGCCGACCACAACGGTCATTGAATTCAACGATGTCGGGGCACTCGAACGCGAATTGAAACGCGGCGATATCGCGTGTGTGCTGGCGGAACCTGTGATGACCAATGTCGGCATGGTCCGCGACGCGCCGGGCTATCTGGAAACGCTCCGCCGATTATGTAGCGATACTGGAACGATATTGGTGTTTGACGAAACGCACACAATCTCGTCGGGGTATGGCGGGCATTGCACTACCTATGGGCCACAACCTGACATGATGGTGATAGGCAAATCCATCGGCGGCGGCGTGCCATGTGCTGTTTATGGTTTCAGCGAAGCGATTGCCGCGCGCATGGCCGCATTGAACGCCAGCCGACCGGCGGGGCATAGCGGAATCGGGACGACATTGTCGGCAAATGCACTCGCGATCAACGCGATGCACGCGATGCTGGGGCAGGTGATTACGCATGATGCCTATCGCCATATGCTCGAACTGGCGCGGGGGTTGGTGAAGGGGATCGAGGGCGTGATCGTGGCGCATAGCCTGCCTTGGCATGTCGTCAATGTCGGTGCGCGGGTGGAGTTTGTCTGCGCCGAAAAGCCATCGACCAACGGAACCGAATCGCGTGCCGCAATGAACCCCAAGTTAGAGGCCGCAATCCACCTCGCCTTGGTCAATCGCGGCATTTTGCTTGCACCGTTCCACAATATGATGTTGCTGTCGCCAGTGACAACGCTGGGGCAAGTGGACCGGCTGGTTCATGAATTAAACACTATAATAAGCGAATTGCTGGAGTGAGTATCTTGATTAAACGCGCCAAATCATCCGCAATCATCGCCCCGCGTAGCGAGGCTGAGGCCTTTTTCGCGGCCTATCCGAACATTGACGCGGTGGACATGATCTACACCGATTTCGGCGGCGTGCCGCGCGGCAAGCGACTGCGGCAACATGAAGTGATGGCTGTCTATGAAACAGGGCGGATGTTCCCGGGGTCAATCACTGTGGTTGATATCACCGGCCAAGATACTGTTGAGACGGGCTTGGTCTGGGAAGATGGCGATGCTGACCGGTCGATGAAGCCGATCCCTGGCACGCTCGTCAAAATGCCTTGGGCAGGCGAGAATGCTGCGCAATTCCTTGTCGATTTCTATGAACTTGACGGCACGCCGCATGATCTGGACCCGCGCCATGTATTGGGGCTGGTCAACGACCGTTTTGTTGCCGACGGCCTCACTCCAGCTGTGGCGGTTGAGCTGGAATTTTACCTCGTCGATCCAAAGCGCACCCGTGACGGCATGGTTCGCCCGGCCTCGCCCGCATACAGCAAAGACCGCCCGCGCAATGTGGAGGTTTACGGCCTGCGCGAGCTGGAGGATTTCCGCCCTTTCCTTGATGATCTCTACACGTTCTGCGATGTCCAAGGCTTGCCATTGGAAAGTGCGATTTCAGAATTTGCACCGGGGCAGTTTGAACTGACGCTTTGTTATAAACCCGATGTGCTGCGGGCGTGCGACGATGCGCTGATGTACAAACGCGTGGTGAAGGCTGCGGCGCAGCGCAACGGGCTGGAGGCAACCTTTATGGCGAAGCCGTTTGCGGATCAGGCTGGGTCGGGAATGCACATCCATGTCTCTGTCAACGACGCGCATGGCAACAACATCTTTGCCAGCGAAAACCCCGAGGGCACAGATGCGTTGCGCCACGCTATTGGCGGGATGATCGCGCATGTGGGGGATAGCTTTGCCCTGTTTGCCCCCAATGCTAACAGTTACCGCCGGTTTAAGGCAAACAGCTATGCGCCGGTCGCGCCGACATGGGGCGTCAATAACCGCACTGTGTCTTTCCGCATTCCTGCAGGCGCGCCCAAAACCCGCCACGTTGAACACCGCGCTTGCGGAGCCGATGCCAACCCCTATCTGGCGGTGGCCGCTGTCCTCGCGGCGATGCACCACGGCATGACGAACGCGACCGATCCGGGGGCAGCGGTGGTTGGCAATGGCTATGACCGCGATGCGTCTGGTGACGATAAGCCGCCGAGCAACTGGTTTTCGGCGGTGGACCGCTTCCACGCCTCGGCGTTCGCCCGGGACTATCTGGGGACGCGGTTCGTCGATATGTTCAGCATCGTGAAACGCACCGAACAGGACCGCTATTTCAGTGAAGTGCCACGGCTGGATTATGACTGGTATTTGCGGAATGCTTGAAGCCAAAAATTCGCTTTGAATCTCGGTCGTTTTGCGCCAGCATCCAAGACTCGGGGAACGCCACAAAGATGGAGTAAAGCCATGGGTATTGAGACATTGTTGGACAACGCGCAAAATCGTCGGTCGTTGCTTAAAGGTATGGGCGTTGCTGCTGTTGGCTTGACGTTCACTGGCGCGCTTGCTGGCTGTGGCGAGAAGGAAGCCAAGAAGCTGGCCAATGGTGAGGAGGCGAAGCTCAATTTCTACAATTGGGACACATACATTGGCGAGACGACGCTGGAGGATTATAAAAATCTGTCTTCGGTCGACGTGAAGATGGACAAGTTCGCCAACAATGACGAGCTTTTTGCCAAGTTCAAGGCGGGCAATCCAGGTTATGATGTGATTGTGCCATCGAATGATTTTGTCGAACGCATGGCCGCCGCCGACATGCTGATGCCGCTCGATCAAGCGCAAATCCCCAATTTTAAGAATATTGCTCCTGAATTTCAGGATGTGCCTTATGACGCAAAGCGGGCGTATTCGATGCCCTATACGTGGCTTGTGCTCGGCATCGGCTATCGCAAGTCAAAGGTGAACCCTGCGCCCGATAGCTGGAAAGTGCTGTTCGATAGCGATCAGTATAAAGGGCGGATCGCATGGCTGAGCGAATCGGGCGATATGTTCCGGCTGTTTGCCAAATATCTGGGCAAGTCGGTCAATGGGCTGACCCCTGCAGATATCCAAACCATTCAAGCGATGATGCTAAAGCAAAAACCCAATGTAAAGGCTTTCCACATCGACAATGGGCAAGACATGCTGATGCGCGGCGAGGTTGACCTTGTGCTTGAATATAATGGAGATATCGCGCAGAAAATGGTCGAGGACGACGATCTGGATTTCATCGTGCCAAAGGAAGGCAGCCAGTTCAATTCCGACAATCTGTGCATTCCAAAAGGCGCGAAGCGTCCGAAAAACGCCCATGCCTTTATCAACTATCTGCTTGATGCGCAGGCCGGGAAAAAGATTACCGAAACGATCCTGTATCCCACGCCCAATGCGGCAGCAAAGGCGTTGATGCCCGATGTGTATAAAAACAACACAGTCGTTTTTCCGCCTGCAGAGCTGCTTGCGAAATGCGAATATGCAAAGTTTGATCCTGAATTACAGCCTTTGTACGAAGAGGCATGGACTAAAGTGAAGGCGGGTTAGGGCGCGCCCGGGTGGCGGACGTTCTACAGGACTGGAAGGCAAGCAAGCGGCCTTTCGCGGCGATAGCGCTGGTGCCTATCCTGTGGTTGCTTGTCTTCTTCATTGTGCCGATGGGCGTGGTGTGGCTGTATAGCTTTGGCCACAATGCAGGGCCGACCGAGATTGTGATTTCGGGCACACTCGACAATTACAAACGCGCGACTGAATGGTTGTATGTCACCATTTTCCTGAAAAGCCTTGCCGTTGCGGGGCTGGTGACATTGATCTGCCTGATCGTAGGATTTCCGGTTGCTATGGCGATTACCTTTGCCAGCGAGAAATGGCGGCCGTGGTTGCTGCTTGGCATTATGCTGCCATTTTGGACTAACCTGTTGATCCGCACTTATGGGCTGATGACGCTGATGGGCGAGCAGGGATATGCGAACAAGGGACTGGGTGCATTATGGGGTGGGGCGAGCTGGCTGAAAACGCTGTTCGGGCTGCAACCGCTGGAAACTTGGGAGCCGATACAGCTGCTCTATAATAATTTTGCGGTGGTTGTCGGGCTTGTCTATGTGCATCTGCCCTTCATGGTGCTGCCGCTCTATTCCGCGCTCGACCGGCTTGACCGTTCATTGATCGAGGCGAGTCTTGATTTGGGGGCAGGACATTTTCGTACATTGATGAAGATCGTTGTGCCCTTGGCTGCGCCGGGAATCGCTGCGGGGGTCATGATCACTTTGGTTCCTGCGCTGGGGGCGTATCTTACACCCGACCTTATGGGCGGCACAGACAGCCAGATGATCGCCAACGTCATTGAAAGCCAGTTTAAGCGCGCCAACGACTGGCCATTTGGAGCCGCACTTTCGTTCACTTTAATCTACGCGATGTTCGTCATCGTCGCGATCCAAAGCCTGCGTAGCGGGCGCAAACAGGAAGCGCGCTGATGGCGATATTCAGCCGCACGCCCCGCGCTCCGTTAGAATATGCACGCACGTTGTGGATGCGCAGCTGGGTTGGTGCGGTGCTGTTGTTCCTCTACGCACCGTTGATTGTACTGATGATTTTTAGCTTCAACGACAGCAAAGCCAACGTCGTCTGGAAGGGTTTCACGACAAAATACTACGCTAAGCTATTCGCCAATGAGGAGCTGATCGAGGCGCTGATCAACTCGCTGACAATTGCGGCACTGGCAACGGTGATCAGCATTATCCTGGGCGCGATGGCGGCGGTGATGCTGTGGCGTTTCCGTTTTCCACTAAAGGGTCTGGTAGAGGGAACAATGGCGTTGCCGATCATCGTTCCGGAAATCTGCCTTGGCGTCGCCTTTTTGATTTTCTTTGCACGGATCGGCTGGCCCTCGGATATGCCTTGGCCGCTTAATCTGTCTGCTATCACTATTGCGCATGTGACATTCTGTTTCCCGTTCGTGGCGATGGTGGTGCGATCCCGGCTGGCAAGCTTTAATAAGGAACAGGAAGAAGCAGCGAAGGATTTGGGCGCTTCGGAATGGCAAACTTTCCGCGATGTGATTTTACCGCACATCCGCCCGGCTCTTGTTGCAGGCGCGTTGCTAGCGTTCACATTAAGCCTTGATGATTTTGTCATCACCTTTTTCACCAGCGGTCCCGACACGCTGACTTTCCCGGTCAAAGTCTATTCGATGGTGCGCTTCTCGGTCACGCCCGAGGTGAATGCCGCCTCGACCATGCTGATCATTCTCACCGTTCTGCTCACCGCCATTGCATTAAAAGTCCAGGGCGCCAAAGCTCTAGCCGGAACTCACTCATGACCAACACCAAATCCCCCATCATCCAGATCCGCAACGTTACCAAACGCTTTGGCAAGGTTGCCGCCGTGGATAATGTCAGCCTCGACATCATGGCGGGCGAGTTCTTTGTGCTGTTGGGGCCATCGGGCTGCGGCAAAACTACGTTGCTGCGCATGATTGCGGGATTCGAAGTCCCGACCGAGGGCCAGATATTGATCGATGGCCAAGATATGAGCCGCGTTCCGCCAAACAAGCGCCCCGTCAATATGGTGTTCCAAAGCTATGCCGTGTTCCCGCATATGTCGGTCGCCGACAACGTCGCCTATGGCCTGAAGATCGCGGGCGTTGGGAGAGGCGAACGCGAGGATCGCGTGAAAGAGGCGCTTGATCTGGTCAAGCTTGGCGGGTTCGAAGACCGGATGCCTGACCAGATGTCGGGCGGTCAGCGGCAGCGCGTCGCGCTGGCACGCAGCCTGGTGATGAAGCCCAAGGTGTTGCTGCTGGACGAGCCTTTGTCGGCGCTAGACGCGAAGCTTCGTGCGCAGATGCAGTTTGAATTGTCGGAGCTTCAGGAAAAAGTCGGAATTACTTTCGTCACCGTTACCCACGATCAAGACGAGGCCTTGTCGATGGCCTGCCGCATCGCCGTGGTCAATAAAGGCGAGATTGCGCAACTCGCCGCGCCGTCCGATCTCTATGAATATCCTGCCAACCGTTTTGTCGCGGATTTTGTCGGATCGGTGAATATCTTTGAGGGCAAGTTGATCGTTGATGATCCCGATAAAGCCGCTGTCGATTGCCCAGGGCTTGGCAAAGTCTATCTGAACCACGGCGTTACCGGCCCGCACGGTGCCGATGTCTGGGTCGCGCTGCGGCCAGAGAAAATGTATCTGCATGTGCAGGGCAAAGGCAAAGCTGTTGAGGCAGCCGCCAAAGACGCACCCGAAGGCCACAATTTCGCCCGCGGGGTTATTAAAGGCATGAGCTATCTCGGCGATATAACGCTGTTTGAAATCAAACTAGACAGCGGCGCGATGATCCGTGTTTCTCGGCCGAATTTATCACGACACGATCAGGAAGATTTCACCTGGGACGATAAGGTCAGCATGCACTGGAGGGCGGATAGCCCGGTGGTATTGTTGGGGTAGCGCCTTTCCCCTCAATCCTCAACCGCCGGCATCAGCCGCAGGTCAATCAAATCCACCATCAAATTCAACGCCGGAACCTGCTGGCCTTGCGGCCCTTCAGATGCCGGAAAGCAAAACCGGTATGATGCGCCGGGCTGCATCAGCTTTAGCCCCTCGGCGAATTGCGCGGCGGCGCGCTGCATCGGGATCGTCTGCCAATCTTCGCGGGCAAAAATCTCGCCGCTATTGGGGTCAAACGTAACAATATCGACCAAAGCCATATCCGCGTCCGTCGGCGTCCGTCCCGCACCTTGTCGCGCCACGGCATACGACAGGCCGGATGGCGAGGTCAGGTTACAAGCACGCGCATCGGCGGCTATGCTGGGCTTTGGCGGGATGGGTGCGAACGATAGCATCTCAACCTCAAACACCAGATCGGCATTGGCGGGCACCGAGCCATAGCCGTCTGCGCCATAACCAAGCGCTGACGGGATGCACAGCCGGTATTTGCCGCCCGCCTGCATCAGTTTCAGTCCTTGGGAAAATCCCGGGACTACGCGGGTGACCTTAAATTGGGTTGCTTTCCCTGCATCGAATTCACTGCCATCGCTTTTGAAAACTCCGCGATAATTCACTGTCACGCGGTCATTGTCCGTCGGCATCGCTCCCTTCCCCGGCTTTATAACGGTATAGGACAGCCCGTCCGCAGCTGTGACTTTGCAAGTTAGCACAGGCTTAGCCGCAGACTTTGTCTTAGCGGCAATGGCAGGGGTGGAAGGAAGCGCAAGCGCGGCTGCGGCGCAAAGGGCCGTGATACGAGGAAAAATTATCATCGGCGTTTCGATAAGGGTTGGGGACAAAAAGTCCAGCGCCTCAATCGTCCTTCTTCCGCGACTTGCTTGCATAGATTAACGCAGCGGCGAGCGCGGCGGAGCCGATGCCGATGCCGGCTGCGGTTTTCCAGCCGAGGCCGGTCTTGTCCTCGGCGGCTTCTTTGCGCGCTTTTGCACGTTTTACTTCGCGCATCGTCTCATTATCGGGGGTTTCATTGTCGGGCGGGGTGTCATTGGGTGTGTCAGTCATAACCGCTAAAATGAATCACCCTTCGCCAAAGGTCAACAGCGTAAAATTGTCGGGGGAATTGACAGCCTGCGAAACCTTAACGCCGGTGTAACCATCTAAGCCTTTGAAAAACCAACTCGCACGCAAACTGGCACAAGGTCTGCATTGTGATAGATGTTCAACACCCCCACCAAAGTCACGGACGGGTTGGTCGCTTATCTGGTCTCGCACCGCCCGTCCTGACTTACTCCCCCCAAGAACACTTACCCAGATCACCAAACGAAAAAGGGCCGGAACCCGTTGTGGATTCCAGCCCCTTACTGCGACCCATTAGGGCTTATGCTTTAGTTTCCGCCGAAGTTAATCTTTGCGGTGATGCCAACATAACGATCGGCTTCGCGCGGGATGATGTAGCGGAACGATCCGCCGGGGCCACCCGAAACGATTGATGATGCAAAGCTTTGGTCGAACAGGTTCTTGACCAATAATGCCACACGCCATGCTTCATTGGGATCGGTGAGGGCGATGCTGGCATCAAAGGTCGCATAGCCATCGACGGTCGATCCCAGCCGGTTGGCAAGGTTTGCGGTCAGCTCGTAAGTCTGATCAGATTGCATCGCGACACTGGCCGCGAATTGGACATCGGCAAAGCCGCCGGTTTCCCAATCATATTGTGCACCCATGGTCATTTTATACTTTGGCGCATTGGCAAGGGTTGTTCCCTTTGCGATCAGCGCCGATGCAGGCGCGCCGACAGGCAGACGGAAATTTTCAACCTGCGCATCGGTATAGGCAAAACCGCCCGTGACTGTGAAGCTGTTCGATGGTTTCAACAGGATGTCGAGTTCAAGGCCTTTGGTCGAAATGTCACCAGCATTGGTCAAGCGCGTGACGACCTGTCCTGCGACAATATCAGGGTTGTTGGCCTGGTAGTTTTTATACTTGGCATAGAACACAGCCAGATTGACCGTCGCTCCACCATCAAGGAAGCTGGTTTTCAACCCGCCTTCGTATGAGTTGACAGTTTCTGGTGCGATCCGGTTGGCACCCGAACCCATCAGGTTGAAAAAGATATTATAGGCCGGTCCCTTATAGCCGCGGGTATAGCTGACATAGGCCATCACGTCTTCGCTAAGGTCATATTGCAGCGCGGCTTTGCCCGAAAAGTTGCTGGCCGATGATCTGGTGCGGAATGGCACGCCATTGGCGCGCAACGACGATGCCCGTTGCAGCTGATCGATTGTCAGCGGCACAGCTAGCCCCGGGTTGAGTGCGAGCAGACGAAGATATTCGTTATATGCGCCCTGATCGAACGCGGGCTGAATGCCCGGTGCCGAATTGGGCCGACCAGCTCCGTCCAAGGTTAAGCCAGTCGCGGTGCGAGCGAGGTTCACCGACAATTTGTCATTGGTATAACGCAGGCCACCGATGAACCGGAAGCTATCGGAGAAGTTCAGCGTTGCTTGGCCGAAAGCTGCCATGTTTTTGAACGATGAGCCAAAGTTCGCTGTGCCGGTTGGCGTTGTGATCGTCGATATGCCGGGGGCGGTCGAACACGGCGTCAGCCCCACCGCAATAGCGGGCAGAGTGGAGGCCGAGCAGGTGACGACAGCGCGCGAGAAGACCCGGTCAGAATCAGCCTTGGAATAATAGCCACCGATAACATATTCCAGAAACTGCCCGGTCGGCGAAGAAATGCGGATTTCCTGCGTGAACGTCTTTGACGTCTGCGGGCCACGATCATGCAACTGGTTCAGCCCGATATAGGGACGGTCGATCCAGTCACCGTCACGGATTTCCAGATTGTCCCAACCGCGATACGATGTGATCGAGGTCAGCGTGTGCGATCCAAGCTCGATGTCAGCCTGCATCGACACGCCCCAGCTTTTTTCCTCAGTGGCGGTAACCAGATTTTGCGCGATCCGGCGCGTTTCGTCGCGGCTGATAAGCGTTCCGCCTAATGCCAGCGCGGCGGCGTTGCTTGGAGTAGTGCCGATAATTTCCGCGCAGCAATCATCCTTTGCTTTGCGCCAGTCGCCACGGAAAGTCAGCTGAACGGTTTCGCCTAGATCAGCCTCTATCACGCCGCGAACACCGTAGTGTTTGAAACCGTTGACTTTGTTGCCAGTGGTCAGATTGCTGATGTTGCCATCATAGTTGCTGTAAAAACCGGTGACGCGCGAACGGATGTTTTCGCCCAGCGGCAGATTGACGGTGGCACGACCGCGATATTCGGATTTGGTGAAATAGGATGCTTCGACTTCGGCTTCGAACTCATCGGTCGGACGCTTGGTCACAATGCTGACGACACCGGCCGAGGCGTTTTTACCAAACAGCGTGCCTTGTGGGCCGCGCAATACTTCGATGCGCTCGACATCGAACAGATCGGTAAAGCCCTCGCCAGCGCGGCTGAGGACGACGCCGTCAAGCACAGCTGCGACTGATGGTTCCGCTGCGATGGAGAAGTTGATTGTGCCGACGCCGCGCAAGAACAGCGCTTGGTTCAACGTTGTTCCCGATTTACGGAAATTGAGTGACGGGACCAAATACTGTGCATTTTCTAGGGTAATACCGCCGCTGTTGGCGATGGCATCACCGCCGATAACCGATACCGCCAGAGGAATGTCTTGCAGATTTTCTTCGCGTTTTTGCGCGGTAACGATGATCTCGTTAGTGTCGGCTGTTTCATCGGCAGCATCTTGTGCAATCGCCGGAACCGAAAGGCCCAAAGCCAATGCGGTAGCGCCAAAAAGGGCGGCACGCGTAAAGCGGGTAGGGGCTGTCATGTGATATTCTCCCGTTAGTATAGGCCGCTTTTCGCGGACCTTATAATGTCGTTGAAGTGGTGGCGCAGGCCTTCTTCGCCCTACTCTTCGTTTTTTGATTTGCCGAACGGGCCTTGAATTGTCAAGCGGTGTCATATACAGACAGGACCGATTGATGCGGACTGTTGCATGGATGCAATAGGTGGCGTTGGGATGGGGAAGAACACGGTGGCCTTCGCTTTTGCAGCGACAGAAAACGGCTTTGAGTTGCGCGTCGGCGCGACTCTATTGCTGCGCCACGATGCTGCTGCGCCCGCTATCGAGCTGGGTATTGGCGTTGCCGCTGTCGATATGTGTCGCGGCAATTTTCGCATTGAGGATGATCTGGCCGAACGCCGGGCGCTTGATTGCTGCGAAGTTGACGGCCCGACCGTCCGGCTGTGGTCATCAAAACAGCCTGAGTTTGCAGCGACCTGCGAAATCGGCACTGACGGTGGGCTAACTATCGCTAGCGAGAACGCCGAGGCCAACCGCATCTGGGTCCATTTCCCACGCGATAAATCAGAATCCATCTGGGGTGGCGGCGAACAAATGTCGTATCTGCGCCTGAACGGAAGGCGCTTTCCATTTTGGACGTCCGAACCCGGCGTTGGCCGCGACAAGACGACAGCGCTGACGCAGTTGATGGATGAAAACGGCAATGCCGGTGGCGATTATTGGACGACCAATTATCCGCAACCAACCTGGTTGAGCTCGGCGCATTATGCGGTGCACAGCAATTGCACGCATTGGTCTGCGTTGGACCTGACCGGAGCCGCAACGACTTATGAATGCTGGACCAATCGCCTGACGTTAGAATTTTTCGCTCGTGACAGCCTGCCCGAATTAGTCGGTGCGCTATCAAACCGTTTCGGCAAACCTGCCCCGCTCCCCGACTGGGCCATCGGCGGTGCGATTGTGGGATTGAAAGAGGGCGACGCCAGCTTTGCCCGGTTGGACAAATATGTCGACGCCGGTGCCGCAATCAGCGGCTTGTGGTGCGAAGACTGGGTCGGCATTCGACAGACCAGCTTTGGCCGCCGTCTGTTCTGGGATTGGAAATGGAATGCCGTGCGCTATCCCGATCTGCCCGCGCAGATTGCTGCTTTGGCCGAACGCGGCATCCGCTTTCTGGGTTATGTGAACCCGTACATCGCCAATGACGCAGCGATGTTTGCTGAAGGTGCTGCGGCTGGCTATTTCGCGCGGCGGCTCGACAGCGATGAGGTAGCATTGGTCGATTTTGGTGAGTTCGATTGCGGCGTCGTCGATTTTACCAATCCGGCGGCATGCGACTGGTTTGCTGACCGGGTGATCGGGCGCGAGATGCTTGATTTCGGCTTGTCAGGCTGGATGGCCGATTTCGGGGAATATCTGCCCACCGACGTCCGCCTGTTCGACGGCAGCGACCCGATGGAGGCGCATAACCGCTGGCCGGTACTATGGGCCAAGGTCAATGCCGATGCGATTGCGCGGCGCGGGAAAACCGGCGAGGCCGTTTTCTTCATGCGCGCAGGGTTCAGCGGCGTACAGGCGCATTGCCCGTTGTTATGGGCAGGCGACCAGTGCGTCGATTTCACCCGCCACGATGGCATTGGGACGGTGCTGACCGCCGCGCTTTCATCGGGCCTACTCGGCAATCTGGTCAGCCATTACGATGTCGGCGGCTATACCAGCCTGCACGGCAACATCCGCACGGAGGAACTGCTGCGCCGCTGGATCGACCTTGGCGCTTTCACGCCGGTAATGCGCAGCCATGAAGGTAACCGGCCCGATGACAATCTGCAGATTGATCAGTCACCCGAATTGCTCGCCCATTTTGCACGGATGAGCCAAATCCATCAGCGGTTGGCTCCCTATATGCGGCACGTGCTGGACGAGGGGCAAGCGACTGGGTTGCCAGCGCAGCGCCCGCTGTTCCTGCATTATGACGCGCCGGAATATCACGGGGTGCAGGACCAGTATCTCTATGGCGCGGACCTTTTGGTCGCTCCGGTTATCGAGGCAGGGGTCGCAGGTCGGGAGGTTGTTATCCCGGACGAAGGCTGGGCCGATCTGTGGAGTGGGGAGCCCTTAAGCAAGGGCCAAGCATGGTTCGACGCCCCACACGGCAAGCCACCAGTCGCCTATCGCCTTGACAGCAGCTTCGCTTGGCTGTTCGCTGAACTTCGAGAGGAGTTTGCGTAATGGGGGAGAGGTCAAACATCCGCGATGTCGCGGCGCTGGCGGGGGTTGCCGTGAAAACTGTCAGCCGAGTTCTGAACGATCATCCCTATGTCAGCATTAAGATGCGCGAAAAGGTTGAATCGGCGATGGCCGAGCTTAATTTCCACCCCAGCGTCGCGGCAAGGGTGTTGGCGGGGACGAAATCGGGGCAGGTTGCGCTGATTTATGATAATCACTCTCCGCATTATATGCACCAGATCATGATGGGCTGTTGGGATCGGTGTAACGCCGAAGGACTGCGGCTGATCGCACAGCCGGTCGATGTGGCTGACCCGAAAATCGGCGAACAAGTGCGCGGTATGGTGCGCGAAACGCATGTTGACGGCGTGATCTTGTCGTCGCCGGTTACCGATTGCGTCGCGGTGCTTAACACGTTGGAGGCTCTCAATATCCCCTTCGTGCGCATTTCGCCCGGCACGAACCACGCGCTGACCAGTTCGGTGTTTATGGATGATGTGCAGGCAGCGGACGATATGACCACGCACATGATCAACGCCGGGCATCGGCGGATCGGCTTTATCATCGGCCATCAGAATCATTTGGCCAGCCAAGACCGGCTTGCCGGATACCGCCGCGCTTTGGAGCGGGCCGGGATCGTTTATACCGCAGACCTTATCGAACCCGGCGAGTTTGATTTCGATAGCGGCAAAGCGGCGGCGGAAAAATTCCTGACTTTACCCAACCCGCCCACGGCCATTTTCGCCTCGAACGATGACATGGCGTCGGGCGTACTTGCGGTTGCCCACCGGTATCATGTGCCAGTGCCGGAAATGCTCTCGGTCGCGGGCTTTGACGACACGACATTGGCGCAAGTGGTCTGGCCGCCGCTGACCACGATCCGTCAGCCGGTGCGCGAACTGGCCGACACTGCCACGCAATTACTGCTGGGTGATGGCGGGCTGGAACACCGCCGCCTGCCGCATGAATTGATAACCCGCGAATCGATCGCGGCCCCAAGAGCCACTATGCTTACCCTCAGAAAGAAGACAGAAACCGTATGAGCCATCTCCCCAAAACGCCCGCCACGCGCCAGCTTGGCAGCAGCGGCATCGAAATTTCCAGCCTCGCATGGGGCATGTGGCGCTTTGCCGGGCAAGATGTGTCGGCGGCGACCGAGCTGGTGCACGCAGCGTTGGATGCGGGCATCACACTGTTCGACACCGCCGATATTTATGGCTTTGGCGAACAGGGATTTGGCGCGGCGGAGCAGTTACTGGGCGAAGTCTTTGCCGAAAATCCGAGTTTACGCGGACGCATGATATTGGCGACCAAAGGCGGGATTACGCCGCCGGTGCCGTATGACAGCAGTGCGGACTATCTGACCAAAGCCATCGATAATAGCCTGCGCCGGTTAGGCACCGACCAGGTCGATCTGTGGCAAATCCACCGGCCTGATATCCTGACGCATCCATCGGAAATTGCGCGGACAATTGAGGATGCGGTGAAGGCTGGCAAAGTCCGTGCCTTTGGTGTGTCGAACTGCACCACGGCACAGATCGCGACGCTGTCACAACTTTGCCCGGTGCCGATTGTCTCGACCCAGCCGGAATTGTCACCCTTGTGCATCGATACTATCGAGAACGGCGAGCTCGATCAGGCTATCGCGATGGATATGGCGGTGCTCGCTTGGTCGCCTTTGGGTGGAGGACGGATTGCTGATCCAAAAAGCCAGCGCGAACAAGCTGTCGCGGCGGCGCTGTCGGGTGTTGCAGCGGCGCATGGCGTGTCACGTACTGCAGCGGCTTACAGCTGGATCATGGCGCACCCTGCACTGCCGGTTCCCATTATCGGCTCGCAAAATCCGGCGCGGATAGCCGAGGCAGCAGATGCCTACAAAATCGAATGGACTCGTGCCGATTGGTATGCCGTGCTCGTTGCTGCGCGCGGAGTTCCGTTGCCATGACTGGTAAGTTAGAGATCAGCTGGTTCTCCGCCTTGTGCGATGATGACTATGAGTTTCTGGGGCAGCCCGATCCGATGCTGGCATCCAGCTGGGAGCATTGCCGGAATATCGTACTGAACGCCGAAAAGGGTGGCTTTGACAATATATTGCTGCCGTCTGGCTATGCGCTGGGGCTGGATACCACTGCCTTTGCCAGCGCGATTGCAGTGCTGACAAACAGGATTAAGCTGCTGATGGCGGTGCGTGTCGGTGAAAGCTGGCCGCCGCAACTGGCGCGACAAATTGCAACGCTCGATCAGATCGCGGGCGGGCGATTGAATATCAACATTATCTCCTCGGACCTGCCGGGGGACAAGATGGACAGCGAACCGCGCTATCGCCGCACGGTCGAGGCAATGCTTATTTTAAAGGCTTTGCTGAATGGCCAGCATTTGAATCACCAAGGCGAGCATTATAAAATCGACATCGATCCGCCACGGATGAAAACCGTCAGCGGCAAATGCCCGCCGCTCTATTTTGGCGGCCTGTCACCAGCGGCAAAGGATGCTGCGGCAGAAGGCTGTGACGTTTACCTGATGTGGCCAGAGACGTTGCAGGGGGCCAAAGACTTGATCGCGGACATGACCGCGCGGGCTGCAAAATTTGGCCGGACGTTGAAATATGGGTTCCGTGCGCATGTGATTGTGCGCGAAACTGAGGGCGAGGCGCGCGCTTATGCTGAACGCCTGCTGTCCAAGCTGGATGCGCAAACTGGCGAGGCAATCCGCAACAAATCGCTCGACACCGCAACCTATGGTGTCGCGCGCCAAACCGAATTGCGTGAAGCGTCGGCGGGGAATGACGGCTATATTGAGGACAATCTGTGGACCGGAATTGGCCGTGCGCGGTCGGGCTGCGGTGCAGCGATTGTCGGCGATCCTGATCAGGTGTTGGCGAAGTTACGGGCGTATGAGGCGCTGGGGATTGAGGCGTTTATCCTGTCGGGTTATCCGCATATCCAAGAATGCGATATGTTTGCGCGGTATGTGTTGCCTCGGTTGGACCATGGCGGGTTGGTTCTGGATTAAACACCAAAACTGCCATACAAAAAACCGTTAGCCCTGAGCCTGTCGAAGGGCGTCCCGCAGTCATAAACTGCGGTTGAAACCTTGGGACGTGCTTCGACAGGCTCAGCACTAGCGGTTTTATTAAAACCGTTGTGATTACCGTTAGCTATTTAACCCCGCCAACCGCTCAGCCTGATCCTCACTAATCAGCGCGTTGATCATTTCGGCTAGCCCCGGGCCTTCCAAAATCTCCGGCAGCTTATGCAGTGTCAGGTTGATCCGGTGATCGGTCACGCGGCCTTGGGGAAAGTTATAGGTGCGGATGCGTTCGCTGCGGTCGCCGCTGCCGACCATCGCTTTGCGCGCTTCGGCCTCTGCGCCATCTAGTTCGTCGCGTTGCTTTTCGTAAATGCGCGCGCGCAAGACTTGCATCGCCTTTTCCTTGTTCTTGTGCTGGCTGCGGCCATCCTGACAGGTCACAACAATGCCGGTCGGCGCATGGGTGATCCGCACCGCAGAATCGGTGGTGTTCACATGCTGCCCGCCTGCGCCCGACGCGCGATAGACGTCGATCTTCAAGTCGCGGTCCTCGATATGGACATCAACCTCGGTCGGCTCGGGCAGCACCGCGACGGTCGCGGCACTGGTGTGGATACGCCCGCCGCTCTCCGTCACCGGAACACGCTGCACGCGGTGGACACCGCTTTCAAACTTCAACCGCGCAAACACGCCTGCGCCAGAGACAGACGCGACGACTTCTTTGAAACCTCCGACGTCGGACGCACTCATGGATATTGCTTCGACCTTCCAGCCCTGCGATGCAGCATAGCGTTCGTACATGCGAAACAGGTCGCCTGCGAACAGTGCCGCTTCGTCACCGCCGGTGCCAGCGCGGATTTCCAGCATCGCGCTGCGTTCATCGGCGACATCTTTGGGCAGCAATAATATCGCCAGATCATGCTCGGCGACTTGCTTGTCATGCGCTACATCGAGCAGTTCCTCGACTGCCATATCGCGCAGCTCGGCATCGGCGGACGGGTCCTTGGCCATCGCGTCGAGCGTCTCCATCTCGGCGCGCAAACGGCGGACTTCCTTGGCCATTTTGGCGACAGGTTCGATCTCGGCATATTCTTTGGACGCGGTGACAAACGCATCGCCAACCATCGTCCCCGAAGCCATCCGCGCCTCAAGCTCCGCAAACCGCGCCTCGATCTGGCCGATACGTTGGGGGGATATTTGGGTCATATCAAAGGATACAGCTCAGCATCCCAACCCTGTATCGAAAATTCAAGCTCAGCTGGGGCTGCTGATTTGGAGATAATTCGATGGAGTGAATCCAGCAGTATTCTTGAGTCGACATCTGAATTGTCGGCTACTGGCTTCAGCCGTAACCAAGCGAATTGACCGGGATTTAACAAGCGGTCTCCGATCATAATCGCATAGTCGGGATTAAGTTTCTTTGCTTTGTCAAAGCGCTTCCGTGGAGCTCCTGATGCGACAAGTTCGGTAACAATTCCGTCACGTCGCAAGCCGCTCGCAGTCGCTATTGCAAATTCCATTGCCGGTGAATTTTCGCCTTCGTAGATCACGACTGCGGTGAGTCGCTCTCTAGCAGGCTCCTCAACCAACATAGCCAACCGCTCAATCCCAGCGGCCCAACCAACGGCAGGCGTCACAGGTCCGCCCAAATTCTCGATCAGCCCGTCATAGCGGCCACCGCCTAGCACAGTGCCCTGCGCGCCCAACCGGTCGGTGGTGAATTCAAACGCGGTGTGGCGGTAATAGTCCAGCCCGCGCACCAGTTTCGCGTTGCGCGTCCATGCGACGCCTGCCGCGTCCAATCCGGCGGTGACGGCACCAAAGAAATCCTGTCCCTCGCCGCTCAAATACGCATCAATCAACGGCGCGGCTTGGCAAATCGCGCGGTCGCCCTCGTCTTTGCTGTCGAGGATGCGCAGCGGGTTTTTCTCCAACCGCGCTAGGCTGTCTTTGGACAACGCATCTTTATGGTCGTTGAAATAGGCTATCAACGCCGCGCGCCACGCATCGCGGCTGGCGACATCGCCCAACGTATTCAGCTCCAGCGTCACGCCTTCAGTAATGCCCAGTTCGTGCAACAACTGGTCGGCCATCATCAGCAATTCAACATCGGCCTGCGGTTCCGCTGCACCGATGATCTCGGCATCGATCTGGTGAAACTGGCGATAGCGGCCCTTTTGAGGGCGTTCGTAGCGGAACAATGGCCCGTGCGTCGTCACCTTCATCGGTGCATGTTGTTGCCAGCCATTGGTCAGGTAAGCGCGCGCGATTCCGGCGGTAAATTCTGGTCGCAACGTGATGCTCTCGCCGCCGCGATCATCAAAGGTGTACATTTCCTTCGACACCACATCGGTGGCCTCACCCAGCGAGCGGGAGAACACAGCGGTCGGCTCGATCACCGGCAGTTGCAGCCCCTTAAACCCGTATAACTTCCGCACCCGTTCAAACGTGGCCACGACATGCGCGAAGCGTTCCTCGGTTTCGCCGAACATATCTTGCGTGCCGCGCACTGCCTGGGGGGTCTGTATCTTCACCATGATGCGGCTGGCCCTAGCGGGTTTTTTGGGGGTGGGGAATAGCGAGAAATCTAAGCCCCTCCTCTTTAGGGGAGGGGTTGGGGTGGGGCTTGTCATTGTCGCGCCAGACCTCAAATCCCCACCCCGCTGCGACTAAGCACCTGTCGGCGCTAAGTCTCACTGCCCCTCCCCTGAAGAGGAGGGGCTAAAATGACTAGACGCATCGAAAATTGCGCGGCACACATTGATTATGTCGTCACGCCTCACACTCGCCGCCATCGCGGCGTTTTCGCTCGCCTTTCCCGCCGCTGCGCAGAATAGCCGCCCGCAACCTGTCTCGGTCGCCGATACCGTTCCCGATCCGGTTGATGCGCCGTATGCGCCGGGTGCGATGACGCTGGAGGTTGATGCGACGGATATCGAACGCGCCATCTTTCAGGTGCGGCAAACTATTCCGGTGGAGTCGGGTAAAAGGCTGACGTTGCTTTATCCGCAATGGCTGCCGGGAAAGCACGGCCCGCGCGGTGCGTTGGCGGAATTGGCGGGGCTGAAATTCACTGCCAACGGGCAGCCCGTCGCTTGGGAGCGTGATCCGACGCAGGTTTATGCCTTTCACCTCAACATCCCCGAAGGTGCAAAGCAACTGGACGCCAGCTATCAGTTCCTGTCGCCGGTGCGCGATAGCGAAGGCCGCATTGTCGTCACCCCAGAAATGCTGAATGTGCAGTGGGAGCAGGTATCGCTCTATCCCGCAGGTCACTTCACGCGTCAAATCCGGCTTCGTCCCTCGATCATCTTGCCCGAGGGCTGGACAGGCGTTGCGGCGCTTGATGGTGCACAGGTTACCGGCAACCGCATCGATTATGCCGAAACCGATTACGAAACCTTCATCGACAGCCCGCTTTTTGCAGGCGCGCATTACCGCAGATGGGATTTGGGCAACAAAGTGACGTTGAACGTTTGGGCCGATGCGGCAAAGTTTTTGGAAGCCAAGCCCGAACAAATTGCGGTGCATAAGGCGTTAGTTGACGAGGCGGTTTTGCTGTTCGGTTCCAAACATTTTGACCGTTATGAATTCCTGCTGGCGTTGACCGAGAAGCTCGGCGGCGTTGGCCTTGAACATCATCGCAGTTCAGAAAACAGCCGCGAGACCGATTATTTTGTCGATTGGGCGGATAATGGCAGCGAGCGGGGTTTGTTGCCGCATGAGCTGACGCATAGCTGGAACGGCAAATTCCGCCGCCCTGCCGCGATGTGGACGCCGGATTACAGCACACCGATGCGCGACAATTTGCTATGGGTTTATGAAGGGCAGACGAGTTATTGGGATCTGGTGCTTGCCGCACGGTCGGGCATGCAGACGCCGGAAATGGTGCTGGGCGAATGGGCGCGGCAGGCTGGCTATTATAGCGAACAGCCGGGACGCGAATGGCGCAGTGTCGAGGATACTGCCCACGACCCGATCTTTTCCGCACGCAAGCCTAAACCAAACAGCAGCTACGCCCGGAACGAAGATTATTACAACGAAGGGTCGTTGGTCTGGCTGGATGTCGACATGACGATCCGGCAGTTGTCCAAGGGCAAACGCTCGCTCGACGATTTTGCGCGCAACTTCTTCGGCATCCGCGACGGAGACTGGGGCGTGCAGACCTATGATTTCGGCACGGTTGTGGCCGAACTGAACAAGGTGCAGCCTTATGACTGGTCCAAATTTCTCGACGAAGCGATGCGCCAATCGGGCCAGCCAGCGCCCTTGGGCGGCGTTGAAAAGGGCGGCTATCGGCTGGTCTGGAAAGACGAACCCAATGTCTATGATAAGGAACGGATGAAGGAAGGATCGAACCTAGACCTAACGCATTCACTGGGGTTCACGATTGACAAAGAGGCCAAAATTGGCGGGATCCTGTGGAACAGTCCGGCGTTTAATGCCGGGATCGTTAATGGCACAAAGCTGATCGCTGTAAACGGCATCGCCTATAGCAAGGACGGGCTGGCTGATGCGATCAAATCGGCCAAGGGCGGCACGACGCCGATCCGCTTGCTTGTCCAACGCGGCGACCGCTTTAATACGCTGGATATCGGCTATGCTGGTGGCATGCGCTATCCGCATTTGGAGCGGGTTGGAGCGGCAGGTGCGCCGATTGACCAGTTGATGCTGGCGCGGCGGAAGTAAGGCGCTAAGCCAAAACGCCCTGCAACAACTTTGGTAAATCTCCGGCCTCGCCGCGCGCCTCCGCCATGAACAGGGCTTTGGCGGGCTTAAACTTCTGCACCGCGCTCAACCCGAACCGGCGGACCGCTGACGCGGTTTTGCCTGGAATTGAAAACAGCCGGTTAAGATTGTCGGTCGATAACGCCACCAGCAACGTATCAACACTGCGCCAACGGGCGTAGCGGTCCATTAACTGCGCATCGCCGAAATCTAGGCCCAGCCGCGCGCCATCGACCAGCACCTCGGTCAACGCCGCGACGTCGCGTAAGCCCAGGTTTAGGCCTTGTCCGGCAATGGGGTGAATGCCGTGCGCGCTGTCGCCGACCAACACCAGCCGCCTGTCGATAATTCGCATTGCGTTCTGGAAACCCAGCGGATAGCCCGATACCGGCGCGATTAATTCCACCGCGCCCAACATCCCGCCCATTGCCTTCTCCATCTCGGCGGCGAGTGCGCGGGTGGATAGCTTGCGATAGGCTGGCGCATCAGCACGGTCCACTGACCAGACAATGCCGGAACGGTGGCGACCATTGGCATCAAGCATCGGCAGCACGGCAAACGGCCCGCTGGGGTAGAAAATTTCATAAGCGATGTTGTTATGCGGCTTTTCGTGGGCAGCGACGGTGACCATGGCTTCATGGGCATAATCCCATTTCGCCAGCTTGATCCCGGCTGCGTCGCGCGTCGCACTGGCGCGACCTTCGGCGACGATCAGCAAGTCGGCGGCAAGCACTTTGCCCTCGGTCAACGTCACAATGACACCTGCGTCCGACCGGTCCTGCGTGTCTATGGTCATCGGCATGTGAAGCTTGATGAGCGGTTGCGCCTTTGCGGCATCGTGCAACACTTGGCGCAAGCGGCGGTTTTCAAACATCTGCCCCAAAAAGCCATCCTCTGCCGAGGGCACAAAATCGAGTGCGCCGGGTTTTAGCCCGTCGCTGACCCAGATTTGTTCGATAGGGCAGCCATGGCCCGCTAGTTCGTCGCCCAGACCCAGCGCCATCAGCATCTTCATGCTCGCGCTGGAAATAGCAGAGGCGCGTCCGTCGAAATCGGCGGCCAGCATCGTTTGCGGGTCAGCGCGGTCGATCACATGGCTTGAAACACCATGCGCGGCCAAAGCCAATGCTTGGGTAAGCCCGATCAAGCTGCCGCCAATGATGATTACGTCTTGCTTTTCCATCGCGGCTTTATGCATCCGCAACGTTGCTAATTCCATGCCATTTTTACCCTATTATAAGGCCGGACTCTTGACGCGGAGTCCGCAAGGTTCGAAAAGGCCAATATGGCGTCATTATCTCCCCGAACACAATTGGCCGATTGGCGCCAGATGATGCGGCTTTCGTTGCTGCGCAGCGGTGCCTTGATCGGTGCAGCAGTACTCGGGCTGTTCGCGCTTTTCTATGGCGTTTCGGTGCTGAGCTACGACCGTGGCGACAAAGCGTTTAACAGTGCGGCTGCCGATGCGCCGCACAACTGGTTGGGGCAAAGCGGCGCCTATCTGGCCGATAGCGCGTTGTTTCTGCTTGGATTGCCCGCGATTTTGCTGGTGCCTTTGATGCTGGTGATAGCGCGGCGGCTGTGGCGCGATGTGCCGCAACCGAATTGGAAGCGACAATCGCTGTTGTGTATACTCGGAATGGTTCTGATGGGTTTTGGCATGGCGCATTGGCAACATGGCGAAACGATCGGCCTGCCCGCTGGTTGGGGCGGGGCGCTCGCAATCCTAATGGACCACGGTGCATTTGCTTTGCTTGATACGCTTTCGGGCGGTTGGCGCTCTTTGGCGCGGGTGTTGTTGATCCTGTTACCACTGTTTGGTGGTCTCGCCTTGGTTCTCCGTTCGCTCGAACTGGAAAAGCCGTTGTTTCGAATTCCAGCGATCCCGATGCCAAGCTTTGGTGGAAAGCCAAAACAGATTGCCGATGACGGCGAAGAAAATCCCGTGCGTGATATTGCCAAGCCCGCACCACCGCGGCCTTCGGTCGAACCCGATCGCCGACCACCGCCCGAAATCAAGGAGCCGCAAAAAGCGCCCGCTAAGGCGACGTTCGCCAAAAGCGCCAAACAGGGCGATTTCTTTGGCACGTTCAAGCTGCCTTCAGTCGATCTGCTCGATCCGCCGCCGCCAAGCAACGCGCCGAAACTGGATAAGGCTGCGCTCGAACGCAACGCCCGCTTGCTTGAATCTGTGCTCGAAGACTTCCATGTAAAGGGTGAGATCACCGCTGTTCGTCCTGGACCTGTGGTCACGATGTATGAACTGGAGCCTGCGCCTGGCGTTAAAGCATCGCGGGTGATCCAATTGGCGGAGGATATCGCCCGCAACATGTCCGCATTGTCGGCGCGTGTCTCAGTCATCCCGGGCCGCACTGTGATGGGTATCGAACTGCCCAACCATAACCGCGAATCGGTGGTGCTGCATGAAATGGTCGCATCGGGCGCGTTTGCCGATCAAAAGGGTCAATTGCCGATAATCCTTGGCAAAAACATCTCGGGTGATCCGGTGATTGCCGATCTGCAACCGATGCCGCATTTGCTGGTCGCGGGAACCACCGGTTCAGGCAAATCGGTTGGCCTGAACTGCATGATTCTGTCGCTGTTGTATCGGCTCACGCCCGACCAGTGCCGAATGATTATGATCGATCCGAAAATGCTGGAGCTTTCGATCTATGACGATATCCCGCATCTGTTGTCGCCGGTCGTCACCGAACCGGCCAAAGCCATCCGCGCTCTGAAATGGGCGGTGGAGCAGATGGAGGACCGTTACCGAATGATGTCGTCGATAGGCGTGCGCAATTTGGGCGGATTTAACGACAAGGTTTTGGCGGCCAAAGCCAAGGGCACGCCGTTGGGTCGCCGCGTTCAGGTCGGCTATGACGCGATGACCGGCCTGCCGCAATATGAAGACCAGCAGCATGATTACGCCCCGCTGCCGCAGATTGTCATCATTGTTGATGAACTTGCCGATTTGATGATGACGGCGGGTAAAGAGGTCGAATTCCTCATCCAACGGCTCGCGCAAAAGGCGCGGGCGGCGGGTATCCACTTGATTATGGCAACACAGCGTCCCTCGGTCGATGTTATCACCGGCGTGATCAAAGCGAACCTGCCGACGCGGATATCCTTCCACGTGACCAGCAAGATCGACAGCCGCACGATCCTTGGAGAACAGGGCGCTGAGCAATTGCTCGGCAAAGGCGACATGCTTTACATGGCGGGCGGCAAAGGCCTGACACGTATTCATGGGCCGTTCGTCTCCGATGATGAAGTCCGCCGCGTGGCTGACCATTGGCGCGGGCAAGGCCAACCCGATTACATCTCGTCGGTTACCGAAGACCCCGAAGATGGCGGCTTTGCCCTTGACGGCATTGGCGATGACGACAGCCCAGAGGATGCGACCTATCGCAAAGCTTGCCAGATCGTCTTTGAAAGCCAGAAAGCTTCGACCAGTTGGGTCCAGCGACAATTGCGCATTGGCTATAACAGCGCCGCACGGCTGATTGATCGGATGGAGGAAGACGGCTTTATCAGCGCGCCCAACCATATTGGCCGCCGCGAAGTTCTGAGGGATCGCAATGGCGAACCAATCTGACTGATTAACCTTCCGTTCAAGCCGGCACTCTCATTCGCGCCAGAAGACATAATAAGGAAACAAAGATGAAGAACATCTTCACCGCGCTCACGCTCTCCTCGGTATTGGTGACGACTAGTGCCGTTGCGCCTGCGCAAAGCACCAATGATCTGTCCGAAGTCGTCGCACATATGCAAGCGACAACCACTATGTCGGGCGGCTTTACCCAGACCGACCGCAACGGCAAATCATTGACTGGGAAAATCCTGTTAAAGCGCCCCGGCCATGTCCGTTTTGAATATCAAAAGGGCGTGCCATTGCTGATCGTTGCTGACGGCAAATCGCTGACCATGATCGATTATGAGGTCAAGCAGGTGCAGCGCTGGCCGATCAAAAATAGCCCTCTAGCGGCTTTGCTCGACCCCGGCAAAGACCTATCGCGCTTTGGTAAACGTGTGAACACCGCCGACAAAAATGTGATCAGCGTCGAGGTGAAGGATCCCAAGCGGCCTGAATATGGCACGATCACGATGGTCTTTCTGAGGCAGGCTGGCGCGCCGGGTGGCCTGACGCTTAACGGCTGGGTGGCGCTCGATTCGAAAAACAACCGTACGTCGATCCGACTCACCGGGTTGAAATTCAACACGCCCATCGCGCAATCGAGCTTCACATGGAAAGACCCGCGTCCGACCAAGCGGAAATGATTAACATGGTCGGTGAGCCGAGCCGACGAGCGGACCAGATGAAGGCCTGAACGCATTTGTTCATCTGGCGGACAGGTTAGGGGGCCTATTTTGAGAGCATCAGAAGTTGGTCGTTACGCGGTTTTCCCCCTGTTGCCCCGTAGCGTACAAATCGGCTTTTGATATCAGCGTGACGAACGCAAGCTTGGCCCTCATCCCAATTGCCCCCGGGGTGGGGGCTTTGCTTTTTTGGGCGTAATGGTTTTGCAAAGCGCTTGCCCCGTCCGCCCGCCTTCCTTAAGCGGTTTGGCATGACGACCACAATCCGCATCGCCTCTTGGAACATCAATTCCGTCCGTTTCCGCATCGACATCGTCGAACGTTTCTTGCGCGACCATGCGCCCGACATATTGTGTTTGCAGGAAACCAAAGTGGTCGACGGGCAATTTCCCGAAGGTGCCTTTCGCCAGCTGGGCTATAATCATATCGCGTTAAACGGACAGCCGATGCACCACGGCGTCGCGATAGTGTCAAAGGTGCCGCTGCACAACCGAACGGTTGAGGACTGGCAAGCCAACGGCGAAGCGCGGCATGTTGGTGTTGAGGTTGCAGGCAGCTTTCGGCTGGAAAATGTCTATGTCCCCGCTGGCGGAGAGGCTCCCGATTTCACTGACGGCTCTAAATTTAGGCAGAAACTGGATTTCGTAGGGCGGATGACCGATTGGGGAAGTCGCCTTGCCAAGCCGACGATCCTGACCGGCGATTTCAATATCGCGCCGTTGGAAACTGATGTGTGGAGCCATAAGCAGCTGGCCAATGTCGTCAGTCACACCGCGATAGAGATCGAGGCGCTTGGCAAATTGCAAGCGACCGCCAATTGGGTCGATATTGCCCGTCAGTTTATCTTACCTGATGAGCCCCTGTTTACCTGGTGGAGCTATCGCGCGCAGGATTGGGAAACGTCCAATCGCGGGCGGCGGCTTGACCATATGTGGGTGACACCAGATTTGCAGGATAAAGCGATCAGCCATGTCGTGCACAAACCGGTTCGCAACTGGGGCAAGCCATCCGATCACGTTCCCATCGTGACGGAGTTTCGCATTTGAGCGGTGCCGACCCCAAAAATGCAGCCAAAGCCATTGATGCTTTGCGGCGTGGCTGGACTGTTGCGGTTATCGGGGAAAGCGAGGCAATCGGGCTCGTTGCGATTGAGACTTGTTCGGATGTCGCGGGGGCATTGGGGATAATCTTGTCAGCCAGCCGGGCTGCGACACTGAAACTCGCTAACCAATTTGCCGCCGCCGACACTGCATTGCCTGTGATGATCGCGTGCCCCGCTGACTTCGATATGGCGCTCGCACTGGCGGTCGCAGACCCGGCGCTGGATATGCGTTACCCCATGAAAGGGCCGTTTTTGGCGCAGGCTCTACCCGATGCCGGGGCTGCTAAAGCGGCGATGGAGTTGGCGCGAGAGGCAGGGTTGCTGCCCGCGTTTCTGGTAGTCGATCCGGCACTGGCTGACGTGGAAACCTCTCATAGTGATGTCGCGGCATTTCAGGATGCAGGCCAATTACGCATCGCCGCGCGCGCTCGTTTGCCGGTCTCCGCCAGCAGCGACACCGAGCTGATCGCTTTCCGCTCCATCGCCGATGCCGCCGACCATGTGGCCTTAGTTATAGGCAAGCGCGATGGGAGTACGCCGGTAGTACGGCTGCACAGCGAGTGTTTGACAGGCGACGTGCTGGGCAGTTTGAAATGCGATTGCGGCCCGCAGCTGCACGAAGCATTGCACCAGATTGCGGGAGCCGGATGGGGTGTGTTGCTTTATTTACGCCAAGAAGGGCGCGGGATTGGCTTGGTCAATAAATTGCGGGCTTATGCTTTGCAGGATCAGGGTTTTGATACAGTTGACGCCAATATCCGGCTCGGTTTTGCTGTCGATGCGCGCGATTTTGCAGTGGCGGCACAGATGTTGCGGCTGTTGTCGGTGGACCGAGTGCGGTTGCTAACCAACAATCCGGAGAAGGTCGCGGGGCTGGAAGCGGAGGGCGTAGAAGTTGTTGAGCGGTTACCGCTGAAAATTGCTGCCAATCCGCATAATGCGCAGTATCTTGAAACTAAGCGCGACCGCACAGGGCACAAGCTTTAGAGCACAGGCTTTAGGGCACGGGCTTCAAATCACCATTTCCTCCAACATGCGGCGCGAGACGATGCGCAAATGATCCTCGTTCCGCTCGACTATGCCTCTCCGCAGTAATGTCGCCAACGCGCGTGATCCGGTCTCGCGGGTGGTATGAACACTCAGCGCTAATGCCGAGATAACTGGCGCTGGCCGGATTTCGCCTTTGTCGTTGGCCATTTGTAACAACGCTTTGTGAAACCGACCGCCTGCCGAAAGCCCGATCCGCGCTGCCATCCGGTCAAGCATTAGGTCTAGTTGTTTTGCCAAAAGGCCTGCGATCCCGGAACCAATATCCGCATGCGCTTGCGCCAATTTCGTTAAAGTCTGGGCAGGAATAGACAACAGCCGAGTATCCGAAACCGCACGGAAATCGGCGCGATGGAACGCCGGTTCCGGATAGGCCCCGAAAATCTCCCCCGGTCCGTGCCGCGTTAATTGCGCCTGTTGGCCATCAATGCCGAAAATTTCGGCAACAACGCCGCCTTCGAGGATCAGAAACAGCATCGTTGACGGATCGCCGCGCAAGGCAAGGTTCGATCCGGCTGAAAACCGATTTTCAGTCATTGCCGATAGCAATAAATTGCCGCTTTCCGGACTGCAATTAAAACAGACAGCAATCGCCGATAGTTGCTCTGTCTTTTCGTCATGGCCCGCAGAGATCATGATCGCTACCCGTTTGGCCAGATGGCAAACACGGCGACCGCGCCACCGCCGGTCTCCATCTCACCCATCGGTTCAATCCGGCCGCATCGTCCTTCGGCAAGCAAAGCCATCGCAGCGTTGCTGCTGGCAAGCACACTGCCCACAGGCGTGTTTTGCAGCAGAGCAGTCACAATATCGCGCCGCCCCGCAATGTTGCAGTCAATCGCCGCCTGTGCTGTGCGTGGCGGAATGGCGGCGACGGCTTCAGCTAAACTGTTATAGCCTATCGGATCGGCAACGCCCGCATCGTCGCGCACTGCCAGAAAGAACTGTAACCCGCCCTCTGCCAGGCCCGTATTGCCTTCTGCGGGCTTGCTTTGTGTAACCGCGACGTGGATGATGGATCGTCCCGCCGAAAGCCAAGGATCGCCAAGCGTCGGTCGGCCTTTAGGTTCTATCCGCATCGCCAGCGCGCGGCTTTCCAACAGGCTGGCTTTCAACACGGTCATTCCCATCGCTTGATAATCGGCGAGCGCAATTCCGGCATGGCTGGTTTCGGTGCCATTGTTGCAGAGGGTCAGCGAATGGGCGGCTTTGCAAAGCGCATCAAACCGGTCGGCCCAGCCCTGGCCATAAGGTGCAACCGATGAGCGGCAGAATTCAGCGGGGTTGGATGGCAGCACAACATGGAGCTCGGCGCCGATTTCCAGTAGCGCCTCGGCGGCGATGATATCGGCCCCTGCGGCAAGGGCACCATAGCCAAAGCCAGGCGCGATCTCTGCGATGGCGGCGCGAATCGCATCAACTGCTGCTGCGTCGTTGCAATGTATGCCTAATATACCGCTGAAATGCAGGCTAGGCGCCGGACGATAGGGGGCCAGCCATGCTGTGTCGCTGCCCGTTTCAGATAATATCGCGGCAAACTGGCGCAAGGTTGCGGCATGGTCTTCCCATGCCCGTGGGGCGGAAGCGATCGCGGCGGCAAGGCTTGACTGCGCGTCGGTGATGCGGCCCAACAGCAGAAAAGCCTCGGCCCGCGTCGCTTCACGCCAATAGGGTGTTTCGCCTTGCGATCGATCGCCATCGACCAAGGTCAGTACATCGCGCGCAAGTATGGCTGCGCTAGCACCATCGCCGCCAAACAGAGCCATAGCGGCGGCGTTGATCAACGCATAGCTGTCGGGACGGAGGCGGGCGGCCTGCGCGTATGCTGCCCCGCTTCGCGCAAACAAACCCGCCCGCTCCGCCCCAGCCGCCTGCTTTGCCCTGTCTTTCAGCAAGCGGCCTTTAAGGGTAAGTGCCTCGACCTCCTCCGCCCCATCCAGCCCCGCCGACAGGAACGCTTCCCACGCGCGCGATGTTGCTCCAGAACGGGCGAGGGAGAGGATAAGGGAGAGGGATGTCACCACAGGACGATTAAGGCAGTTCCACTACAATATAGCTAGAGGCACCTGGGGGATGAGCGCCTCCATGCGTGCGCGTGTCTGCGTCGGCTATGGCCAATGCAGCATTGCTTGATGTCGGCGGATGTGCGCCGCCATGATTGCTAATTTTGTGGAAATGCCGACCCTGTTCGTCGCCGTGACTATGGTCATGGTTATGGTCATCAGTTTCGATCTGGACCGCGCTTGGTGATGAGTATCGATGATCGTCGATAACAGATTGAGGGAAATCAAATCGGTCATCAATGATATTGAAACAAATCGGAATCCGAACTGCCCCATTATGTTCCTTGCAATTCATTATCGCCTTGGCCAGGCCAGATGCTCGGACGGCGCAGCTGTCTAATATGAATGACACCGCGATTAACTTCCGATCAATTTCGATAGGCATAATCTGCGTTATGAACTTTGCGGCAAACTTGCCCGCAATCGGAATCGCAAATATCGGATCGGTAACGTCAAACGAAGAGTTCGTATCGGGATCGAGAACGAAAACATATTTGACTGCGCCCTGTTCAGCAATGACCGTCAACGGGGGATCTATATCTGACGTCCCAGCAACGCGTCGGCGGGGTTGTTTTGAAGTGTCTGCAGGCTCAGCGATCAGCTTTCTAATTTCGGTCTCTAACTGAATGCCTGTTACAGCTATCGTTTTGTAGCTGACGAAACCGGCAAAACCGGCATTTTTCCCATGGCTTAGCTCACAAATTCTGTACAATGCTATCGATGTTGGCTCTGTCATATCGTCCTCCTGTTAGTTATTTGAAAGTCGCTTTGCGTAGTGTTTCCAAAGCGCATTGTTTGGGTCTGTTGCGACAAGTTGGACGTTGACTTGCTCTGCGATTGATCGGTGCAACCTATATTGGCTGCGGTTCCCGGCGATCAAAAACTTATCGGCCAAGTTCGCATGAACTTGCATTTCCTGTTCGCGCCAGAGCATGTTTTTGGGCTCAATCCTTTTCATCTCCTCGATCAGCGACAGTGACCTTTGGGTCGCCTCCAATGCCCCTTGAGGATTGCCATTGGCGAGCAGAGCTTCGTCGAGCCACGTCAGTTGAAAGACCAAATCATAAAGAAGTTCGGTTCGTTCTGGGTGTTTCGCAATAAGCCGCTCATTGTAACCGATGGCAATTCTGCATCGTTGCAGCGCTTCTTTTGGCGCTTGGCCGAGCTTAAGGTTTACGGCACACAAGTTGCCGTTCACATAAGCTCCTAACCTCAGCCACTCGTCCTTGACCCTGTGAGCAAGTAATATCGGGGCAAGTCGTTTTTCTGCTTTTTCAAAGCCCGGCAAAGCCTCAGTCAAATTTTTCCGCGAAAACGCGAGAAGCGCCAATCTGTTCTGGCTCTGCGCATGCGCAAAAATGCGATCCGGATTCCCCGGATCATTTGCAAGCAACGCAGCGGCAACACGATCTAACTCCAAATATTTTCGCCGAGCTGCATCGAAGTCGCCCCGGTTTTCATCGTCGCGGCCCATCGCTTCAATGATCCTTGCCCTTTGGAGCAAACCATCTGGTGGCAGCGCTGACAGATCCCCCTGCGCTGAATAATAACCCATAGCGCGGTGATTGACGCCTTCCATGATGTCGATCTTGCCAACACCTTCCAACTTATCCCGCAAATCGGTCAGCATATATTCGACCAGCCCCTCTGCCTCGGCCCTTTGCCGAGCGGCTTCGTTGCGGGCTGAAAGGGCGAGGGTCGTCATCACCCCCATGATTAGCATCGCAGCGATGGCGCTGCCCGTGATCCACATCACGCGGCGGATGCGGCGTTGGGCATCGCGTTGGACCAGAGCATCGAGGGGTACGCCTGCGATACCAGCGACGATTTTCAGGAAACCTAGCGATGGGCCATCGGCTTCTTTGCGCAGATCGGCAGCCAGCGGCTCATTGCCGCCTGCGGTCAGTGCAGCCGGAAAAGCGTCTTCGGGAGCGCCGCGCACTACCGCCGCCAAGACGGGGCGATCGGGGTGCAGCGCACGAAACAAAGCGATTTCTTCGCCGACCCAACGCGACGCCTTTGCATCGGGGGAGCAGATCACGACCAGCGCCTCTGCCTGTGATATCGCGTCGCGGATTGCATCAGACAGGCTTGGGGCGGCGGCCAGATCTTCACGGTCGCGGAATACCTGACCCAGTGCTGCTTGTCCGCCGGTGTGCGATTGCGCGAGATGTTTGGGAAGGCGGTAGCGTTCTAGCCGTGATTGCAGCTTGCTTGCCATAGCGGCGTCGGCATGGGCGTAGGACATAAACGCAGCAAAGCGTCGGCGTGCGCCTTGACCTTTACTTTCAGCCCCATCTCCCATCGCGCACCCCCACAGCGATTCGATTGGAGAAAGTTACACGAATTTATAAGCAGTTGTATCGCTATTTACGCGATAGATAGCTTGCCAGCTTTTCGGTTTGTGACGGATCAAAGCGTAACCCCAGTTTGCTCCGCCGCCAAAGAATGTCGTCGCTCGTCCGCGCCCATTCTTTGGCGACCAGATAATCGACCTCGGCAGCGGTTAAGCCATGGCCAAAATCCTCCCCCAGATCAGCCAAGCTTTGCGCGCCGCCCAGCCAATCTTTGGCCCGTGTTCCATAACTGCGCGCCAACCGTTTCGAGGTGGCGGAGTTAAGGAAGGGAAAACTGGTGCGCAACGCATCACCGACCACGCCGGCATCGCGCACCGGAAAATCTCCGCCGGGCAGCGGCTTGCTCGCAGTCCATGATGGGCCGTTGAGTTGCGGGAGGTAACGGGAAAGTTCGCCAACGGCGCTTTCCGCTAGATGGCGATAGGTCGTGATTTTGCCGCCAAACACCGACAATAATGGTGCCGCGCCATCGGCATCGGTGTCGACATCAAACCGGTAGCCGCGCGATGCCGTTTCGGGCTTGCCCGCGCCATCATCGACCAACGGCCGCACGCCCGCATAGCTCCAGACGACATCGGCGGGTGTCACTGGATCGCGGAAATACTCGCTGGCGCCTGCGCACAAATAGGCGATTTCTTCGACGCTAGCTTTGATGGGATCGCCGGGCTGATGGTCGGCATCGGTGGTGCCGATCAGCGTGAAGTCGTCTTCATAGGGAATTGCGAAAAAGATCCGGCCATCGGGGTTCTGAAAGAAATACGCGCGCGGGTCAGTGAACAGGCGTTTGACGACGATGTGCGATCCGCGCACCAGCCGGATTTTGTCTTGCGGTTCGGCATCTTGGTCTTCGACGCGGTCGAGTAGAACCAGAACCGAAGGGCCTGCGGCGTTGACGGCAGCTTTGGCTCGAAAGACGCTGCCATCGGCGCAGGTCACAACCCATAAGCCGCCGTCACGCCGCATCGCCGTAACGTCGCATTGCGTCCTAATTTCTGCGCCGTGGCCCGCCGCATCACGCGCGTTGAGAACCACCAAACGCGCATCATCAACCCAGCCGTCTGAATACTCAAACGCTGTTTCAAAGCCGGGCTTTAATGGCAATCCCGCAGGGTCTTTGCGCAAATCTAAGGTCCGCGTTGCAGGCAGCAATTTGCGCCCGCCCAGATGGTCATAGATAAACAACCCCAGCCGGATCAGCCAGCGCGGGCGCAGGCCTTTTCGATACGGCAGTACAAAGCGCAGCGGCCAAATGATATGCGGCGCAATCGCCCATAACCGCTCGCGCTCGATCAGGCTTTCGCGCACCAGCCCGAATTCATAATGCTCCAAATAGCGCAGGCCGCCGTGGATCAACTTCGTCGAACCCGATGATGTGCCGCTCGCCAGATCGCCGCGCTCCAGCAGGATGACCTTCGCCCCGCGCCCTGCGGCATCACGGGCAATGCCGGAGCCGTTCACTCCGCCGCCAATAATAATAAGGTCGTAGATCGTTGCTTGGTCGGTCACAAAAACGCCCATGCCACAAAGGTCGCCCCGGCAAAAGCGGTGAGTGTAGCGAAAATAACGGGTAGCATTGCTTTCCAGCCATGATCGAGCAGCGCCTCCAACCGGCTGCGCATGGCGGTGGCGGTGACGGCGAATAGCAGCAGGGCTTTGGAGGCTATCAGACCGTAGTGTTGGACAATGGGCGGGACGGTAATCAGTGAATTGACTGCAACCAACCCAAAGAAGCCAAGGATGAACCAAGGCAGTTTCAGTTTTGCGGCAAGGCTTTTTGGCTTCCCGTCAGCACTGCCGATGGCGACCCCGATCAACGCCACAACAGGCGCCAGCAAAGCCACCCGCGATAGCTTCACGATGGTAGCCACTTCGCCGGCCTCTTGGCTGAAACTATAGCCGCCGCCCAGCGCCTGCGCGACATCATGGACCGCCGCCCCCATTAGGAAGCCCGCCTGCCGATCGGTAAAATGCAATGCACTGGCGATCAGCGGATAGGTCGACATTGCAATCGCGCTGGCAAGGGCAACGCCAACCAAAGTCAGCGTGAAATATTCATGGTCGAGCCGCTTTTTACCAATCAGCGCATAGATCGCCAGCGCCGCCGATGCCCCGCATATCGCAGTCGCGCCGCCGCCTAGCACGCCGGCATAGCGCCCCAACCCGCCTAGCCTGGCGCCAATCAGGCCCGCGCCGATGGTCAGCGTCATCACCGCAAGCAATCCGGCAAAAGGCAGCGGCCCTAAGGCTCCGATCTGCATCACGGTAACTTGTGTGCCGAGCAGCAATATCCCCAAGCGCAAACCCGATGTTGCCGCCAGATCAAGCCCTGCATACACTTTCGGATTGGCCGAGACAAAGTTCATGGCAAGGCCCAGCAAAAGCCCCGCAAGGATCACTGGCATACCGTAATGTTCAGAAAACCAAGTCGCCGCCGCAGCGCCAATGCCGACGACAATCAATCCCGGCATATATTCGCGAAGACCCGTCTTACGCAGCGGAGCAGCGCCGTCCTGTTCGGAAAGCAGCACTTCGCCGTATAGGTCGGCGACATAATTTGTGTTTATGTCTTGCGGTGTCATATTCGCGTCTATAAGCTTTCCTGCATAAGGTTCCAGCCTATAAAGCAGGCGGGGTCAAGGCGGAGAGAAAAATGTCGGATCAGCAACATGCAAGCAGCACCGATTCCGCGCGCTATGTCCGCTACGGCCTTATCGCGTTGCTGTTTTTTGGAACCGCGCTGAATTATCTCGACCGGCAAGTGCTCGCGTTGCTTAAGCCGACATTGCAGCTGGAGTTTGGCTGGAGCGACCGGGATTTTGGCCATTTCGGATCGGTGTTTCAGATGGCCACTGCGGCTTCTTTGTTGTTCGTCGGCTGGTTTGTTGACAGGTTCGGGGTTCGCTGGGGCTATGGCTTGGCCGTCGCTGCATGGAGCGTTGCTGGCATGGCGCACGCTTATGCCGCCACGATATCTCAGTTTGTCGCCGCCCGCGTCACGCTGGCGATGGCGGAATCGGTTAACACGCCTGCTGCGATGAAATCTGCTGCAACCTATTTGCCAACGCGCGAACGGTCGATTGGCATTGGCGTGATCAACAGCGCGTCCAATATCGGGGCGATTGTCGCGCCTTTAACTGTGCCGTGGATCGCGATCACTTATGGTTGGCAAGAGGCATTCATTATCACCGGCGCACTCGGCTTTATCTGGCTGATTTTCTGGTGGCTTGGCACGAGCAAGCTGCGACCCTTGGGCGAAGCTGCGCGGGTCGAAAAGTCCAAAGGCCCCCCGATTGGTGAAGTGGCGAAAGATCGTCGCACTTGGGCGGTTGCAGGTGCAAAGTTGCTGACCGATGCGGTCTGGTGGTTTTTGCTATTTTGGGGCCCCGATATATTCGTCAAACAATTCGGCCTTAATCAGGCTGAACTTGGCGGACCGGTAGCCTTAACCTTTGTGTTTGCAGCAATTGGAGCGTTGACCAGTGGAGTGCTTTTCCCGTTGCTTATCGCGCGCGGCAACACGCCGAACTTTGCGCGTAAGTCATCGATGTTTTTCTATGCGTTAATGGTTCTGCCGCTGCCGTTCGCGCTTTATGCGCCGAACGCGTGGATTGCGGCGGTCGCAATCGGCTTAGCATTGTTTGCCCATCAGGGATTTTCGACCAACATATTTGGTATGACCGCCGACATCGTACCTGCTCGGCAAGTCGCTATGGTCATCGCCATCGGCGCATTGGCCGGGAACCTTAGCGGTGCGGCGATGTCGGAATTCACCGGCTGGTGGCTATCCGAAGGTGCGGGATACACAGCGATTCTCGCAATGTGTTCAAGCGCCTATTTGCTGGCTTTGGGCTGGATTCAGGTGATTCTGCCAAGGTTGGTTGTGGTGAACGACGCGGAGTAATTACTCCGCCTTCGCCAGCCCGTGTTGCGCAACCAGATCATGCAACTCGCCTGCTTCGTACATTTCCATCATGATGTCGCTACCGCCAAGGAACTCGCCTTTGACGTATAGCTGCGGAATGGTGGGCCAGTCGGAATATTCTTTGATGCCTTGGCGAATTTCCATGTCTTGCAACACATCAACGCTCGCATATTCGACGTTCAAATGATCGAGGATAGCAATCGCTTTGCTGGAAAACCCGCATTGCGGGAACAACGGCGATCCCTTCATAAACAGGACAACATTGTTGGCCTTGACCAGTTCGTCGATACGTTCGTTTGCACTCATGGCCTGTTTCCTTATTCGGGGATCGCGGTGGTCAGTTGCAGCGCGTGGAGCACACCGCCCATTTTGCCACCCAATGCGTTATAAACGGTTTGATGTTGTTTGACGCGGGGCATTCCGCGGAATGTTTCGCTAACGACATGCGCGGCATAATGGTCACCATCGCCGCGCAGGTCGATAATTTCGACCATAGCGCCCGGCAGTGCCGCAATTATCATGCCTTCAATCTCGTCCGCTGCCATCGCCATTTTGAGTGCCCTATGCCTGTTCGATAAACTGGCGGCGGGCCTCAACCATTTTGGCATCAAGCGCTGCGCGGATCGCGACATCGTCGGTTTCGACACCAGCAGAGGTCAGGTCGCCAAGCAATTTGCGGACAACGTCTTCGTCACCTGCTTCCTCAAAATCGGCCTGCACGACCGATTTGGCGTAGGCATCGGCTTCTTCGGGTGTCAGCTTCATCAGCTCAGCAGCCCATAGCCCGACCAGCTTGTTCCGGCGGGCGGTGACGCGGAACACCATTTCCTCATCATGCGCAAATTTGTTTTCAAAGGCATTTTCGCGATTGTCGAAAGTGGTCATGTTCGAATCCTTTAGCGCTAAGGGATGAAAATAGTCATGCGCCCCCTGCCAAACAAGGGGAGTGGGGGCAAGGCCTACATCGTCACAACCAGCTTGCCGACTGCCACGCGGTCGCCCAATTTCGCAATCGCACTACCGCCGCGTTCCAGCGGGAATGTTTCAGACACCAACGGTTTGATCTTGCCTGCTTTATAAAGCTCGAACAGTTCGGCGATATTGGCGCGGTTTTTTTCGGGCTCACGCGCTGCATACGCGCCCCAGAACACGCCGCAGACATCACAGCTTTTCAATAGGGTCAGGTTCAATGGCAATTTGGCGATGCCTGCGGGAAAGCCGACGACCAAAAAGCGCCCTTCCCACGCGATAGAACGCACAGCCGGTTCGGAATAATCGCCGCCGACGGTGTCATAGATGATGTTGTAACCATTGGGGCCAGCGGCGGCCTTAAACATTTCCGCCACCGCTTTTGACTGGTCCTTGTCGAACGGCTGATAGGGATAGACAACGACGTCATCGGCGCCGGCTTGCCGCGCGACAGCGGCTTTGGCTTCGCTCGATACGCCCGCAACAACGCGGCCACCATAAGCTTTGGCGAGCTCAATCGCGGAAATCCCGATGCCGCCTGCACCGCCAAGGACAAGCACATTGTCCCCCTCCTGCATCCGCCCGCGATCCTTCAACGCATGGATGCTGGTGCCATAGGTCATCAGCAACGACGCGCCTTCTTCAAACGACATGCTGTCGGGCATTTTGTAAAGGTTGTGCGTCGAAAGTGCGATCTTCTCTACCAGCCCGCCATGGCCGCAACCCGCAAGCACACGGTCGCCAACGGCAAAGCCGGTAACGCCATCGCCCACCGATTCGATAACGCCAGCGATTTCACCACCGGGGGCAAAAGGGCGCGGAGGTCGCACCTGATACCGGTCCTCAATAATCAACGTATCGGGAAAGTTGATCGCGCATGCCTTTACGGCAACCACGACTTGCCCCGCGCCTGCGACAGGCTCGGGGAGTTCGCCCAACACCAAAGTTTCGGGGCCGCCGGTGGCAGTGGATAACAGGGCTTTCATGGGACTTTCCTCTCGCTTTTTTCTATCCGCGAAGCGGACTATACCCAGCTGCCATAGCGGTTTCATCTGACGTTGCAATTGCTGGAGAGATGTGGATTAGATGTAAAAACGGCTAGACGGAAAGACGGCGGCAGTGGCCGACGCGACGTCGTCTAATCTTCTTACCGTCCCGCCGTTTTTACATAAAATGGCGCAAGCGCCCGATTAGGCAACCGACGGCGCGAGCCAAGGCTTCTCTGTCGCCAGCCGGTTTTCATACACCGCGATGTCATCGCTACTTGCCAGCGTCAGCCCGATTTCATCGAGCCCTTGCAGCAAGCAATGTTTGCGGAACGGGTCGATTTCAAACACAAAACGATCCTGAAACGGTGTGGTAACAGTCTGATGCTCCAGATCAATGTGGATCGGATCAGTCTTGGCGACCTCCATCAACCGGTCAATCGCTTCCTGCGGCAACACCACCGTCAACAACCCGTTCTTAAACGCGTTGCCTGAGAAAATGTCGGAGAATGACGGCGCAATCACCGCCTTGATCCCCATATCATCCAACGCCCATGCCGCATGTTCACGGGAAGACCCGCAGCCAAAATTGTCGCCCGCAATCAGGATCGGCGATCCGGCGTATTCCGCGCTGTCGAACAGATTGTCGGGATTGGCTCTTATGGTCTCAAACGCCCCTTTGCCAAGCCCGGACCGGCTGATGGTTTTCAGCCAAGCGGCAGGAATGATGACATCGGTATCGACGTTCTTCAGGCCAAAGGGATAGGCTTTGCCTTCGATAGTGGAGACGGGGTTCATGTTTTATCCCTAGTTTCGGCGAGCCAGTCTTCGCTAATCAATCCGTCGACACGTTGAAATTCGCCGAGGTTGCCGGTGATAACCTTCAACCCCTGGCTACGCGCATGGCCAGCGATCAACAGATCATAAGGACCGATAAGCGTACCTTTTCGCGTTAAGTCGGCGCGGATGTCCGCTGCATGAAAGGCAGCATTATCGTCAAAGGGCAGGCAGGGTATCGGGCTTAGAAAATCATCCAATTCCCGCTTTTTATTTTCCCCGCCGCCCGCAAGCGCAATGCCGACATACAATTCGTATCGAACAATTGATGAGATGCAGATCGAGTCAAATTCGGCCTTTAGGCGTTCTCGAATTTCTAGCGGACGATCGCGCAATGCGCGAACGCACAGGTTGGTGTCGAGCAATGACGTCAGCATTAGAATGCTTCGCGAGTCTCGTAGGGAAGTTCATCCGGTTCCTGAATGTCGATACCGGGACGGCTAAAGAGTTCATCCCAGAAATCATTGACGGGAGTTACGGTGATCGTCTGCCCTTCCTTAGAAATATAAACATTTTTTACGCCTTCGGGAAATTCCATATCCTTTGGAATCCGAACCGCTTGGTTGCGGTTGGATTTGAAAAGCGACGCAGTGCGTGGAAGTTTGAAGGGTGCATTCATAAATGAATGGTAGATGAGGCTAAGGGATATGTCAACGGGATATACAGGCTGAATTGTTGCAAAATGTAGAAAAGTGTGTTAGCTGCAACTATGGAAAGGAGAATGTGAGTTTAGCCTGACAGGTCTGTTAGGTTTGGGTTCGAGTCCCATTAGCGCCATCTGTCTCGGCAGCCTTATCTGTATCTTTGTATTGTCAGCTCTTCGGCACTTTTGCCGCAAGCCCATAACCGGGGGAAAGGATAGGAAAGCTATGAAAAAGACAGAGAAAAGAAATCCCAAAAATGAAACCAACTTTATTGAATCGGTAGGTTTAACACTGTTGGCTGTTGGGACAGAGGTTCTGTCAGGTGCCCTTTCAGGCTAAGCTCACATCTCTCTCTATAGTAAATTCACAACTCCCGCACATCGCACAACCGCCCTGTAACCGCCGCCGCCGCCGCCATCGCTGGGCTTACCAAATGCGTCCGGCTACCTGGTCCTTGCCTCCCCACAAAATTGCGATTCGACGTGGACGCACACCGCTCCCCTGCTGGCACTTTGTCGGGGTTCATGCCGAGACATGCCGAACAACCCGGTTCGCGCCATTCTAGGCCTGCGTCGATGAACACTCTGTCCAGCCCTTCGGCTTCGGCTTGCGCTTTTACCAGTCCGCTGCCGGGGACGACGATGGCCCATTTGACGTTGGCGGCCTTCTTCCGGCCTTTCAGGACTGCTGCGGCGGCGCGGAGGTCTTCGATGCGGCTGTTGGTGCAGCTACCGATGAAGATGTTTTGCACCTCAACCTCGGCCATCGGCGTGCCGGGGGTCAGGCCCATATAGGCAAGGCTCTTGGCCGCTGCCTCTTGCTTTGACGGATCGGCAAAGCTGGCAGGGTCAGGCACAACGCCAGTAATCGGCAGCACGTCTTCGGGGCTAGTTCCCCATGTTACGGTCGGCGCGATATCGGCGGCGTCGATGACCACGACCTTGTCATAGGCCGCGCCTGCATCCGTTGTCAGCGTTCGCCAATACGCAACCGCCGCTTCCCAATCTGCGCCTTTGGGAGCCATCGGGCGGCCCTTTAGATACTCGAATGTCTTTTCATCGGGGGCACACAGTCCCGCCCGCGCGCCATGTTCGATCGCCATGTTGCTGACGGTCAAGCGGCCCTCGACTGACAAAGCGCGGATCGCGTCTCCGGTATATTCAATGACATAGCCGGTTCCGCCCGCTGCACCCAACACGCCGGTGATGTGCAGCACGATATCTTTGGCCGTCACGCCCGGGCCGATGTCGCCGTCAACGCGGACTTCCATGGATTTGGAGCGGGACAGTTGCAGCGTCTGCGTGGCGAGCACATGCTCCACCTCGCTGGTGCCGATACCGAATGCCAGCGCGCCCAGCCCGCCGTGACATGCCGTATGGCTGTCGCCGCAGACGATGGTTGTGCCGGGCAGCGAAAAGCCTTGTTCTGGCCCGACGACATGGACAATGCCCTGTTCGCGGTCAGTCGCGCCGATATAGCGGATGCCAAATGCGGGGGCGTTGGCCTCTAACGCTGCCAGTTGCGTGGCGCTTTCGGGGTCAGCGATAGGGATGCGGTTGCCCAGTGCGTCTTTGCGCGGGGTCGTCGGCAAGTTATGGTCAGGAACCGCGAGTGTCAGGTCCGGCCTGCGCACTGACCGCCCAGCATTGCGCAACCCCTCAAACGCTTGCGGACTTGTCACTTCATGGACCAGATGCCGGTCGATAAAGATCAGGCATGTGCCATCTTGTCGGGCCGAGACGACATGCGCGTCCCAGATTTTTTGGTACAAAGTGCGGGGCTGGTTCATCATTTTCTAAAGCCACAGGCGACCGTAATTGGCAAGAAAGGATATTTTGAGCGCGTTGTGGCTTTTGCAGCGTTCGGTCCCTATATACAGGCCACTATGACAACACTCTCCCACCTCTTCCCGATCAAAATCCTGCCCGAAGACATCGACTTTATGGGGCATGTGAACAATTCGCGTTACCTAAATTGGGTGCAAGAAGCGGTGCTGGAACATTGGCGCAATCTCGCCCCCCCAGACGCTGTCGCGGCGCGCGCATGGGTCGCATTAAAGCACGAGATTACCTATCGGAAACCGGCGTTTCTTGAGGATGATGTCGTCGCCAATGTGGTGCTGGAAAAAATCCACGGCGCACGCGCGTTTTACGAAACCGTCATTAAACGCGGCGAAGAAGTGCTCGCGGAGGTTAAATCCAGCTGGTGTTGCATTGACGTCGACACGCTGCGTCCCGCACGGATCAGTGCAGATGTTTCAGCGTATTTCTTTCCCAAGATGGATTGAGTATTCGCACATCTGTTATGTCCTTATTCTCTATCACCTTGACCGTTCTTTTTGCGTTCATCGCGATGGAATTCTTTGCCTGGGGTGCGCATAAATACATTATGCATGGCTGGGGCTGGGGATGGCACCGCGATCATCACGAACCGCATGACAACACGTTGGAAAAGAACGATCTTTATGGCGTAGTGGGCGCTGTGATGAGCATTTCAATGTTTGCCATTGGTAGTCCGCTGGTTCTGGGCGGGAACGCTTGGGAGCCAGGGACTTGGATCGGGCTGGGCATCTTGTTTTACGGGATTGTTTATACACTGATCCATGACGGCCTCGTGCATCAGCGTTTCTTCCGCTGGGTGCCGAAAAAGGGGTACGCTAAGCGGCTGGTGCAGGCGCATAAGCTGCACCATGCGACAGTCGGCAAAGAAGGTGGCGTTAGCTTTGGCTTTGTCATCGCGCGAGATCCGGCGACTTTGAAGCAAGAGTTGAAATTGCAACGCGCGGCTGGCGTTGCCGTTGTCCGTGAGGCTGCGCTTTAACCCTCAGGCCTAGTCCATAGCCAGCTGAGCGAGATCGCCGCGATTACAGGCGGCAAAAACACCCAAGGCGTGGATAGCGTTAAATATCCGAAAATGATGCTGGCGGAAAAAGCTACACTAGCTGCGATTTTGCCCTTCCGGCTCACCGCACCCTTTTCACGCCATGTTCGGATCGGCGGGCCATAGACAGGATGGTTCATGATTCTTGCCTCCAACGCCGGATCGCTGCGCGCAAAGCAAAACGCGGCGAGGATCAGGAACGGCACGGTCGGCAGGATCGGTAGGAAAATACCCACGACGCCCAAGGCAGTCGAGGCAACACCGCCGGTTAGATAAAGCCGTCGTTTTAGCATGGCTGGTAGTTTGCGGTCACGGCTTTGCCGTCATCAAACGCCGCGCGATGAAGCTGTCGATGGCAAGGTCAACCGCCGCACGATCCTCCAGTAACGCGTGCCCCGCATTCGGAATGGCCACATATTCAGCATCCAGTGCAGCCTGATATGCCAACGCACTTTTCGCCGGTAAAAAATCACAATCGCCGCGGATGATCAGGCTTGGGACTTTGGGTAAAGTCGTCCAATCCGGCTTTATCTTTTTCAGTTCAGCCTGCAAAATCCGGTTGACGAAAAGATTGCCGCCACCCGGCAATTTGGGCAGTTCAACCGAACTCGCTTTACACGTCATCGCGTCCAGCAACTCGCTTTCGGTCACTGCATCCAGCAGTTTCCCCGTTTCAACCTGCGAGAATGTGGCCTCGGCTTTGCTGCCCTCTTTGTCGATTCGGGCTGCGGCCTTTGCAAGGTCTTTGCCGATGTTGACGCCGTTCCTTTTGGTGCGTGAATAATCCCGTTTCGCCCCCAAGCCGGGAAAAATTCCGGGCGATGTCAGAATAAAAGCCGCCACCCTGGCAGGATATTGCCGCGCATAAAGCACCGCCAAATTGGCCCCGTAGCTGTTGCCCCATAGGATGATTTTATCTAGCCCGCGCGCAACACGAAGCGCCTCCAAGTCAGCAACCGCGCGCGTCAGGCTATATTCGCTCGCCTTTAGCTTGGCCGACTGCCCACCACCTGCTTGATCGAAAAATAGTGTCGCAAAACCCGCGTTGCGAAAAATAGCGGCTTCATCAAAGCGGCGGTCTTCAGTGTATAGCCCGGGGCCGCCGTGCAGAAAAACTACCGTTCCGACGCGCTCGATCGTTTTGGCCTCGACTTGCCATGTGGCTAATGTCGAACCCGTCGGCAGCGACAGCATCTCTGCTGTAGGTCGCGCCTCGACACCAGTTGGAAGAATGCCAGATAATGTGAGCGCCAATAACGCGATGGTTGAGCTTAGCCGCTTCACGCCTGATGCACCGCTTTGGTCACATAATAGCTGTCTAGTCCCTCTGGCCCGCCTTCGCTGCCAAAGCCCGATTCCTTCACCCCGCCAAAGGGTGCATCGGGCATGGAAATAACGAATGTATTCAGACCAACCATGCCGGTATCGAGTGCGTCCGCAACCAGATTGGCCTGTCGTGCGTTCTCGGTAAAGGCATAGGCGGCAAGGCCAAAGGGTAAGCGGTTGGCTTGTTCGATGGCTTCGTCAAATGTCTTGAACGGACGCATTAGGGCAACAGGACCAAAGGGTTCATCGTCCATTATGTCCGCGCTCAACGGCACATCGGCCAGCACCGTGGGCAGATAGAAATTGCCACCTTCTCCGCGCTCGCCGCCAGTCAGTAGTCTCGCACCCTTTGCGGTGGCGTCGTTGACCAGTCTTTCGATGGCGGGCGGGCGGCGGTCATTGGCAAGCGGCCCCATTATTGTTGCCGCATCCAGCCCATTGCCGACCTGCACCCGTTTTGTTGCCTCGGAAAAGCCAGCGACAAAACGGTCATAGACGCCTTCTTGGACATAAAAGCGCGTGGGTGAAATGCATACTTGTCCGGCGTTGCGGAATTTGGTGGTGGACGAAAGACTGATCGCTTTGTCCAGATCGCAATCGTCGAATATCAACACCGGCGCATGACCGCCCAATTCCATTGTCGTGCGTTTCACACCGTCAGCACATAGCTTCAACAGATGCTTGCCGACCGGCACCGATCCGGTGAAGCTGACTTTGCGGATGATGGGTGAGGCGATCAGCTGGCGGCTGACCATATCGGGCACGCCGTAAACCAGCTGCGCGACATTGCCCGGAACGCCGCCGTCAATGACGCATTGCATGATGGCGCTGGTCGATGCAGGTGTTTCTTCGGGTGGCTTAGCGATGATCGAACAGCCAGCGGCGAGCGCCGCCGCCATTTTCTTGCACATCAGATTGACGGGGAAATTCCAAGGCGAAAAGGCCGCGACGGGCCCGACAGGCTGTTTCAGCACCAACGCGCGTTGGCCGGTCGGGCGGACGAGGACTCGGCCATAGCTGCGCTTGGCCTCTTCAGCGAAATAATCGAATTGCGCACCGCACGACAGCACCTCGGTGCGGGCCTCGGCCAACGGCTTGCCCTGTTCGGTGGTGAGCAACACTGCAATGCCCTCGGCGCGTTCGCGGATTAAGTCTGCGACTTTGTGCAAAATTGCGGCGCGCGCGTTCACCTCGACGGTGCGCCAATGCGCGAAACCTTCGGCCGTTGCATGCAACGCTTCGTCCAGATCAGCAGCATTTGCCAGCGGCAGTTCGGACAGCACAGCGCCGGTGGCGGGATTGACTACCTGATGCACGTCGCGGCCTTCGCCGCTGCGCCAGCTGCCATTGATGTAGAGCGCGAGGTTCGCGGTATAGGGTATCGTCATGGGAGTTCCGTTTTCAAAAGAGCAGACGCGCTATCTAGGCACTATGTCGCCGCTTTGAAACCCGCACCAATGCAAATATCGGAATACCGGCGATCAGTAGAGCCAGCCCCCAAGCCAAAGCCTCTAGCCCTGCACCATAAATCGTCCACACCGCATAAACCGCTGCAAGCGCCATAATCATCGGAAAAGCGGCGTTCGCCTGCAATGCACCTTTGCGCCACAACCAAAATGCAGCAGCGGTGCTGCCCAAATACATCACAAGGACGATGGATGTTGTCAGTAAGATGAGAAATTCAAACATCGACTGCATCGACCGGCTGCTGTTCATGAGGATCACCGCAGTGAGCAGGCTGGTAGTAAACAAATGGGCGTTGCGCGGCGTGCCATTGGGTGCAGCTTTGGCAAGGAACGCGGGGAACAGCCCGTCACGCGCCATAGCGGCGGGCAGTTCAGCCTGACACAAGACCCAGCCGTTGAGCGCACCTAGCGCACTGATCGCGGCAAAGGCGGCGATCACCAATCCCGCATTGCTATTGCCAGCGTAAGTTTCGACAAAGTCGGCAAACGGGGCAGGCGAGGCGGCGGTGAGCGCGGCGGGTAGCATCAGCACCACGGCCGAACAAACAAAGATATAGAGCACACCAGCGCCGCCGGTGCCGAGCAATGTTGCTCTCGCTATCGTGCGTTCGGGGTCAGTGACTTTGTCCGCAGGGACAGTCGCGGTTTCCAGGCCGAGCATCGCCCATAGCGTCAATATCGTCGCAGTCGATATCGCCGACAGGTTGATCTCGCTTGCGACAAACGGCCGGACTGTGGAGGCGCCGCTGTCGACCAAAACATAGGCTGCAAGCCCGATTACAGCGACCAACGGCAACAATTTGATAATCGTCCAGACCAGCTGCACTTGCCCAGCAAGCTTTGTCCCCATGATGTTGATCAGCGTGAAAAACCAGACAATCGCCACAGTAATCGCCGCCGATGTGCCGGTGTGCCCAACGACTGGGAAGATCCGGCTCAGCGCGCTGACCGCCCCTGTGGCAATCGCTGCGTTGCCGACCCACATCGAAATCCAATAGGCCCAGGCAATGGCAAAGCCTGCGCCATCGCCAAAAGCTGCGCGGGTATAGGCATAAGGCCCACCCGCCTTTGGCACCGCACGCGACAATTGGGCAAAGACTTTGGCAATGCACAATGCGCCGGCGACCGTAATCAGCCAACCAAACACCGAGTTCCAACCCAAAGGCGCGAGGCTGGCGGGGAGCAGGAATACGCCCGACCCAATCATGCTACCCATCACTAGCGCCAAGGCCATCCAAAGGCCCATGGGCCGTTGCTGTTTTTCCGGTGTCAATTCCATCTTTTGCCTCCCCGCATGGCAAACTGCCACGGCGCGCACGACAAAGCCAAACAAGTTTTGCACACTGGCAAGAAATTAACCCTCTGTTTACCTTGATTTCCTAGTTTTATAGCGTGGGTCAAGGTTCAGAACATTTTGATTTTATAGCGCGAATAGTTCGCGTCCTGCCCGCTTGGCTTTTGCCGCCGGTCCCAGTGCAAATCCAATCCGCGCTGCAACAGGCGCAATTCGATAGTGTGCGTAAACAGGTGCCGATGTTGCTGGCTGTTGCGGCACTCAACACGATCATCATCATGGCGGTATGTGCGCATGAAAATCAGCCGCCCAGCAGCTATCTATGGATGTCGGGGCTGATCGCCTATTGCGTGATCCGGATGTGTATGTGGGTTCACCGCCTTCGTAAGCCCGTGAACGAACGGGACATTCCCCGCCTGTTAAAAATGAATGTCACCGCGTCGCTGGTGATGATCTCAATGCTGGGGCTTGCGACTACCTATACCTTCGTCGCCGGAACATTTGAATCGATGTTGCTGATCCCGATGTCGTTGGGTTTTGGCACAACATCGATTGCGCATTGCCTTTATACGCTGCGCCCTGCCGCCATTGGCACCACGTTCATGGGGTTGTTTCCCAGCTCGATTGCCATGATCTTGGTCGGGCCGTTTGAGGCGCAGATGCTGGGTATCGCGATGCTCAGCGTCGGCATGTTGATGGTGCGCTTTGTCGCTGAACAATATAACCAGCTAATCACAGGTTTGCTGCTGGCCGAGGAGAACCGGCGACTCGCTTTGACTGATCCTTTGACTGGCCTCGCCAACCGCCGCGCGACAATGGCCGCGCTTAATGCCGAGGTTGTCGCTGACAGCAATTTTGCCGTCGCGCTGATCGACCTTGATGGCTTCAAGCAAGTTAACGACGCATTCGGCCATCATGTCGGCGATCATTTGCTTTGCGAGATTGCAGAGCGGCTGGAGGCTGCAGCGGAGAAGGGCGACGAGGTTGGCCGTCTGGGCGGCGACGAGTTTATCGCCGTTTTTCGCAATATAGTAGGTGAAGCCGATTGTTCGGCGCGGGCGAACGCATTGCTCGCAGCATTGTGCTGCCCGGTCGGTTATGAAGGACAACGGCTAAGCTTTGGCGCAAGCCTTGGCTTTGCGGTGCATGGCCTGCATGGCAAAGAAGTTGAGCAGCTTTTGCAAAGCGCTGACCGCGCGTTGTATGCGGCCAAACGCACTCCAGATCGCAACGGTGCGATCGGCAACCAAGCTGCACGCCGCGCCGCCTAGGCTGGCCTCTCCGAATTCTCAGCTTAATGCGCCAGCAACACAGGAACTGTCGTTTCCGCTAATACAAAATGCGTCACTCCACCGAATAATGCCTCGCGCCAACGGCTGTGGCCATAGGCACCCATCACCAGAAAATCGGCACCGAATTGCGCCGCCGCCCCGATTAGTTGCTTCTCAACGCTATGCCCCGCTGTGGTGATTTCCTCGACCCGCACTTTCACCGCTTGCCGCGCCAGATAATCGGCAGCATCGGTTTGCGGATAGGCGTCTTTGTCATCGCTGATTTGTGCCAGAACAACGTCGTTGCACGCGGCAAGCAAAGGCACAGCGCAGCGCAAAGCAAACGACGCCTCTGGTCCGCCATCATAGGCAATTACCGCACGGTTAAAGCCAAAGCCTGTATGCCCCGTCGGCACAGCAAGGATCGGAGTGCGGCTAGTTATGGCGATGTCACCCGCCAATGACCGTCCGGGTTGGCTGGCTCCGCGCCGGTCAGGATCCAGCGAGAGGATGGCAAGGTCCGATAGCCGAGCGCCCTCCGCCAATATCGCCGCACGAGAGCTCCCGTCGATCACCTGCCAGCTCCAGCTTACCCCTTCGTGGTCAAGCTCTGCCTCGACTTTCGTTTTCAGCTTTGCTCGCGCCGATTCAGCAGCTTCAAAAGCTTGCGCCACAAAATGCGCGCCGCCTGCCATGTCAAACGCGACAAATTCTTGCGTGAGCGCGGGCTGCACCAACGTTAAATGGCTGCTAAAGTGGCGCGCAATGTCGAGCGCGGCCTCCATACGGCCTTCGAAACCTTCATCATGAGCTACATGCAATGTCAGCGTTTTCATCGGACTACTCCTTGTTGCGGATCGGGGGCTATCTTCGGCAATTCGGGTCGAATGTCATTGATATGGATCAAAAAGGCTTTTCATCGCTCCTCGCCGCTGCCAGCTTGAGCGGAGCATAGGAGAGAATGATGGAACGATTCGAAACGGTAACTAACGGCTTGCGCTTCCCAGAGGGACCGGTCGTGATGCCCGACAATAGCATCATTCTGACCGAGATAGAACAGGGCAAGATAACGCGCGTAAAGCCCGATGGTTCCAAACAGACTGTGGCAACGCCCGGTGGCGGCCCCAATGGTTTGGCGATTGGCCCTGATGGGAAACTGTATTGCTGCAACAATGGCGGTTTTGAATATGTCGAGGCGGGCGGCTACCTCGCCCCGCATGGCATCGCCGCCGATTATTCGGGCGGGCGGATTGAGCGTATCGACATACAAACCGGCGCGGTGGAGGTGCTGTATAAGTCGGGCGATTTCGGCTGTGTGTTGCGCGGCCCCAATGACATTGTCTTCGACGCGCATGGCGGTTTCTGGTTTACCGACCATGGCAAGCAGGATTTCAAATCGCGCTGCCACGACATTGTTGGTATCTTTTACGGCAAAACCGATGGCAGCTTTTTGGAGGAAGTGATCTTCCCAAGCTATAACCCCAATGGCGTTGGCTTGTCGCCCGACGGCAAGACGCTGTATGCTGCGGAAACCTATACCTGCCGCTTAACCGCGTTCAACATTATCGCACCGGGCAAAGTCGATGATGCGGCGGGGCCCGGCGGCCCGGGCATTCCCGTCTATCGCCCCGCAGGCTATAAATTCTTTGACAGTCTGGCGGTAGAGGCGAGCGGCAATATCTGCGTCGCCACCATTGGCGAATGCGGGATCAGCGTGATTTCTCCAGCGGGAGAACTGGTCGAATTTGTTGCGACCGACGATGTGTTCACCACCAACATCGCCTTTGGCGGCGATGATATGATGGACGCCTATCTGACGCTGTCGGGCAGCGGACGTTTGGTGAAAACACGATGGAATCGGCCAGGGCTGAAGCTGAACTATTGAAAGATACGTTATGCCGCGAATGCATCTTGAAAACCATGTGGTCAGCCGGATCGGCTGGCTGCGTGCGTCGATCCTTGGTGCGAATGATGGCATTGTATCAACCGCCAGTCTGATTGCAGGTGTTGCGGCAGCAGGCGTTGCGCCCAACAGCATCTTGATAACGGGTATCGCAGGTCTGGTGGCAGGTGCAATGTCGATGGCGGCGGGCGAATATGTCTCAGTTAGTTCGCAAGGCGATGCTGAACAGGCAGATATCGCGCGTGAAACAGCCGAGTTGGAAACTCAGCCCGAACACGAGCGCGAAGAGCTGGTCGGCATTTACCAGAAACGCGGACTACAACTGGCGTTGGCAGAGCAGGTGGCCGACGCGCTGACGGCGAACGATGCTTTGAAGACCCATTTGCGCGACGAATTGGGGCTGACCAGTGAAATGTCGGCACGTCCGGTGCAGGCGGCTTTTGCTTCGGCGATCAGTTTTGCAGGCGGCGCGGCGCTGCCGCTGGCGATGGTACCTTTGTTTCCTGGCCCGTCGCTGACGTGGATCGTTTCAGGTGCTTCGCTGTTTTTCCTTGGCATTTTGGGCGTCATCGGCGCAAAAGCGGGCGGTGCTCCGGCCGGCAAGGCTGTGCGGCGGGTAACATTTTGGGGTGCAATCGCCATGGCAGCAACAGCGGCGATTGGCTCGCTTTTTGGAACAACGATAGGATAGCATATGACACAATCCGCCTGGGCCATTGATATTGACCGCGACGACGTAACCAAAACCGAAACGGTGACCGCCGACACATCGGTTGGTCACGGCGAGATTTTGGTTCAGATCGATAGCTATGCGATGACCGCGAACAATGTGACCTATGCGGTGTTTGGCAAACCGTCGGGGCTGTTCGGCAATGATCAGGGCTATTGGGATTTCTTTGCCGATCGGAACGAACCCGGTCGACTGCCCGTCTGGGGCTTTGCGACAGTTTTGGTCAGCGATATCGAAGGCGTGGCCCCGGGCGATAGCTTTTACGGATACTATCCGATGGCAAGCCATGCGGTTTTGGTTCCCGGAAACATCACGCCGAGCGGCTTTTCCGATGTGACGCCGCGCCGCACGACTTTACCGCCGATCTACAACCAATATCAACGGATAGAGGCTTTGGGCGATTATCGCGCCGAACATCATGATTATTGGCCGGTATTTCGTCCGTTGTTCCTCACCGGCTGGCTGATTGCCGACCAGTTTGAAGACGACGGGGATTATGGCGTGGAACAAGTGCTGATCGCCAGCGCATCAAGCAAAACCGCGATTGGACTCGGCTATTCGATGAAGCAGCGCAGTAAAAATGGACAGGAAGCCGGGCCGACAACAATTGGCCTGACGAGTGCTGCCAATGCAGCGGCGCTTGCGGCGCTCGATATTTATGACCGTGTGGTTGCATATCACGATATCGCCACGCTCATCGATCCCGATGTGCCCTCGGCGCTCGTCGATATGGCGGGCAATAATGCCGTCACCAGCGCGGTGCATAACCATCTGGGCGAGCAGCTGAAATACTCGATGATCGTCGGCAAATCACACTGGGATTCAGCGCCTGACATGGGGGCATTGCCCGGCCCGGAACGCCAAGGCTTTTTTGCACCGGGTCGCAGCCAAAAACGGCTGGCCGATTGGGGAGGCAAAGGATTTGCGACACGAATGGCCTCGGCGTGGCTGGGCTTTATGGAAGTCGCACCAGGGATTGCAGCGATTGATAAGCGTTCAGGATCCGATGCGGCGCTGGATGCGTATCACGAGGTGCTGGATGGCAGAGCTGATCCGAAAGTTGGGATTGTGGTTACTCCGTGACCGGTGGATGACACAAAACTGTCAATCTGCTGTCAAGAATTGCATGCTATGCCCGTCAGATAACAGTGGAGCCTGACGATGGATCTGGTCGAACATTATAAACGTGAAGGCTATGCGGTCATCCGCCGGTTGATTTCGCCCGCCGAAGTTGTCGACCTCGCCGCCGCCTGTGATGCTGCGCATGCCGAGGGCGTCGCACATCAGCGTAGCTTTCGGCATGGCAATCTGCATTACCGTCTGGACCACAATGAAGTGCGGATGGTGCAATGGGCCTCGCGCGAGCACGAAGCGCTAGGTGCATTCCGCATTGATCCCCGGATTGCGCGGTTGCTTGCTCCGTTTTTGGGTGGCGACATCAAACAGATCATCAATCAGGTGCATTGGAAAAAGCCAGGTGGACGCGGCGATTTTGCCTTTCATCAGGATTCGCGCTTTCGCAAACCGGCACATGCCTATCGCAATCTGGGCGACAGCTATGTGCAAACCGGCCTTGCGATTGACCCGCATAATGCTTTGAGCGGTGGCCTACAATTTTTGCCCGGCAGCCATTTGTGCGGCGATCTGAGCTTGGCGCTTGACGATGCAGTGATGGAAAACAGGCCACAGGACGACCAATTGCTCGCCGCGGGCCTTGATCCATCGCGGCTGATCACGCTCGATATCGAACCCGGCGATTTTGTGCTGTGGAGCCCCTATCTGGTGCATGGTTCCGCCACCAACAATGCCGATCATTACCGCCGTTTCTATATCAACGGCTATGTCTCGGCCGCTGATTGCGATCGCGGCGAATGGGCGTTTCGCGATGGTGCGCCGGTGCCGCTCGCCGCCGAGCCAAGCCTTGTGCATTACGAACAATTATACGAAAGGCCGGAGCCGCACTATCTGTAAAGGTCTCCGATTTGTCCTACACCCATGTGATTTTCGATTTCGGCGGCGTAATTACCTCTTCGCCATTTGAAGCGTTTAACCGGATGGAAGCAGAGCGCGGATTGCCGCATGATTTCGTCCGCCGCGTCAATTCCACCAACCCAGATGATAATGCCTGGGCAAAGTTTGAACGCGCAGAAATTGACGTTCTGGGCTTTGACGCCGCCTTTGCAGCCGAAGCCGATGCTTTGGGCCATAGCCTTGGTGGCGCATCAGTGATCGGCTGTTTGGCTGGTGATATCCGGCCCTATATGGTGACTGCTCTTGACCGGTTGAAAGTAGCGGGTTTTGGCGTTGGTTGTATTACCAACAATGTGAAGGCTGGACGCGGTATGGGCATGGCGCGCAGCGCGGACAAGGCGCACCAAGTCGGCGCGATCATGGCGCGCTTTGACCATGTAATCGAAAGCAGCAAAGCAGGTGTGCGCAAACCCGATCCGCGCATTTACCAGATGATGTGCGATCTGTTTTCGGTCGAACCCTCGGCTTGTATTTATCTCGACGATCTGGGGATCAATTGTAAGCCAGCCGCAGGCCTTGGCATGCACGCGATCAAAGTGACCGATGGCGAAAAGGCGTTGGCCGATTTGGAAACGGTTTTGGGTATGCCGCTACGGTAAGCGCAATCTTGCGGGCAGCCGAAAGAGCGGCTAGGCGAACCACAGTCTCTCCCAATTGTCCGAAAGGGCCGATGACATGAAAAAACTCTACCCCGACGCAAAGTCCGCGCTCGATGGCTTGCTGAAAAACGACATGCTGATCGCATCTGGCGGCTTTGGCTTGTGCGGCCTGCCCGACCGGCTGCTCGATGCCATTGTCGAAAGCGGTGTCACTGGGCTGACGTTTGCCTCCAACAATGCGGGCATCGACAATGAAGGCATCGGCAAGCTGCTTCGCACGCGGCAGGTGAAGAAAATGATCTCTTCTTATGTCGGCGAGAACAAAGAGTTTGAGCGGCAATATCTGTCGGGTGAATTGGAGGTCGAATTCTGCCCACAAGGGACGCTGGCTGAACGGATGCGCGCAGGCGGCGCTGGCATTCCGGGGTTTTATACCAAAACGGGCGTGGGCACGTTGGTGGCCGAGGGCAAGGAAACCAAAGAATTCAATGGCGAGCAGTTCATTCTAGAACGCGGCATCTTTGCCGATCTTGCGATTGTGAAAGCATGGAAAGCCGATGAAAGCGGTAATGTGATTTTCCGCAAAACCGCGCGTAATTTTAATCAACCAGCGGCCACCTGCGGCAAAATCTGCGTGGTCGAGGTTGAGGAAATCGTGCCCATCGGTAGCCTTGACCCAGACAGCATACACCTCCCCGGCGTCTATGTGCAGCGGATGATAATAGGCAGCCCCTATGACAAGAAAATCGAGTTCCGCACCGTAAGGGAGCGGGAAGCGGCGTGATGATCTCCGCTAGCCTGGTAATGTTTCTGCAGCTGAGTGTAGTCGGCGCACCTGTTCCGGTGACCGACGAAGCGTTAGCGGCCTTTGCGCGAAATGAATCGCCATTGTCCTTTTGGCTTACTGAAACGATTACCCGCGATCCTGCATTGCGCACGGAAATGAGACGCGTCGGTTTTGCAACTGGTTGCAAAGTTTTAGCGGAGAGCCAGAATTCGGTCACGCTGCGCTTTCGTGACCGTCTCGTGGCGGCGACTGTAAAGAGCGTCAGAGATATGGTGCCAGCTGATCGGCTTGAGGAGATGAAAATTTTGTCTTTTGTGGTCGGCCCGATGCAAATTTATAAAGCGCGCGTCCTTGATCAGGTTCGCGCCGACGAAGCAGCAGTCATTTCTGATGCAGAAGCCGAAATGCGGTCTATATTTTTGTCACGAACCGCTGTGGTTGATTCGATTGTCGGCGACGAGGCAAATATAATTATGCCAAAGCCGGACATAGCAACGGCGCTGCAGATTGCTGGCGAATATGATCTCGACAATCCCAACCACATCATGCTCGCGTGCGCCGAACAACACATTAGTGCTGACCAACTCCCCGCTATCAAGACGAGCCCCTGATATGCGGGTTCGCAGCAATTTGATTGCGAGTGTTGTTGCTGCGTTGACGCTGCAAGGCTGCGTCGCGGTGTTGCTGCCGATTGCAGCAGTGGGTGTGATCGGCAAAAAGGAAGTTGATAAGGCTCGGGCGCGAACTCGGGCGGCGGAAAAGAGTTTTGATGCGTCCTCGACCGACATCGCATCGCCTCCGCAGGTTTTTGTAGGCGATGCACCGCCTAAGCCGATTGCAGATGCGCTTCCTGTGCCGACGAGCGGGGGTGAAGCCCCCGGTGCGATGAGTGCGCTCGATCGGCTAAAGCTGTCCAACATTTCCAATGCTTACCTGCCCTTTGCCCGCCACGCGCTGGGCGAGGCCGCCAAACGCAGCAAAGGGGGCGCCGCGCGATCGTCGGTGTTGACGGAAAACGTATCCTTGTCGCAACCGCAAACCATTGATTGCGGCGCAAAGCCGATGGCGGTGCTGATCGACCTTGATGTCGCCCCGGGCACACCTGCGGAAATGGATATTCAGCGCCAGAATGGCTTTGCCGAGTTGCTGGAGACTTTACGTGAATCTGACATCCGCATTGCTTGGCTGGCTGAGACCGACGAACGCCAACTGAAACCCATCCTTGATCTATTGCGCGAAGGCGAAGAGCCGGTAATGCGCGATACCGACCTGATGCTCGTCGGACTGCCGGGAACTTATAGCAAACAGGAACGCCGTTGGGCGCTGGCAGCAAGTCATTGCGTTGTGGCGATTGCGGGCGACCGTAAAGGCGATTTTGATGAGCTCTATGATTATCTGCGCGACCAAAGCTATGCCATCCGGCTGGAGGTCTTTACCGGCCGCGGCTGGTTCGAACTCCCCCATCCGATAGCCGCGATTGATAGCGAACGGCTTGAAATTACTTCTGAAGCGAAGGCACAAGAATGACCGAAACCATCATTAAAGGCTGGGCCCGCGATCAAATGGCTGCGCGCGCGGCACAGGAATTGCAGGACGGCTATTATGTCAATCTGGGCATCGGCATTCCGACCTTAGTTGCCAACCATATCCCCGATGGTGTCGAGGTGACCTTGCAATCGGAAAACGGCATGCTCGGCATTGGACCATTTCCCTACGCAGGCGAAGAAGACCCTGACCTGATTAACGCAGGTAAGCAAACGATCAGCGAGCTGCCGCAATCGGCCTATTTCGACAGCGCCGCCAGTTTTGCCATGATCCGCGGCGGGCATATCGACCTGACGGTCCTTGGCGCGATGGAAGTTGCCGAGAATGGCGATATCGCCAACTGGATGATCCCTGGCAAAATGATCAAAGGTATGGGCGGCGCGATGGATCTGGTCGCGGGTGTCAAAAAAATCATCGTTGTGATGGAGCATAATGCCAAGGATGGCAGCCCTAAATTCATCCCCGCCTGCACGCTGCCGCTGACGGGTAAGAACGTGGTCGATATGATTATCACCGACCTTGCTGTGTTCCATCGCCCCGACCATGTGTCCCCGTTTCGGTTGATCGAAATGGCCCCGGGTGTAACGGCGGAGGAAGTCGCGGCGAAAACGACGGCGGGATACCTGACATGAACGCGCCTTCTGCGAATTACTGGCTCTTGGCGGCTGGCTACGGCTGCCTTGCGGCTTCGCTGTTCCATCTGGTTGGCATTATTGGCGGCCCCGATTGGTATCGCTTTGCTGGCGCTGGCGAGCGTGTCGCGCAAGCCGCCGCTCGGGGAAGCTGGTATCCTCCCTTTATTGCGTGCGTGATCGCTGGTATATTGGCCGGCTGGGCTGCCTATGCTTTCTCTGGGGCGGGCGTGATCGTCAAATTGCCGCTAGCGCGCACAGCATTATTTCTGATCAGCGCGGTATTGATGTTGCGCGCAGCCGCGTTCTTTTGGCGGGGATTTTGGCGCCCTGACCTTTCGGTAACTTTCATGATCTGGTCATCGTTGATCGTGTTAGTGCTGGGCTTGTGTTTCAGCATCGGAACTTGGCAGGCATGGCCCGCACTTTCGGGAAGGCAGCCGCTTTGATCGTCACCTATATTACTGGTCTGATGCTCTAGCTGCAAAAATGCGCAGGATCATTGGAACAACAATCGCGATTGCGGCGCTTATTGTGACCGCCTATTATGGCGTGAGCAAATTAGGCGGCGGTAAGCAGCCCCTCCGTGACGCTGTTGTCGTCCCACCGATTTCTAGAGATTTGCCTGATACAGTCGCGGAATGGCAGGGCCGTATTGATTACCGCCGGCTTGATCTGCAATTGATGGAGATCAGCCAGCGGCCCGAAATGGCGGGGCTTGCGGTGGCGGTGGTGGAGGATGGCGCGGTCCGCTTTGTCCGCACTTATGGCGTTACGGATAAATCCACCCGCGCGCCGGTAACGCCCGACACCGTGTTCCGCTGGGCCTCGGTGTCCAAAACGGCGACGGGCATGTTGGCGGCGACTTTGGCGAACGAAGGCACGGTTGACCTGCGGCGTCCGGTGGCAAGCTGGCAAACTTCTTTGCGCCTGCCGAACGGCGGGGAATCGACGCTGACGCTCGCGCAATTATTGTCGCACCAAACCGGCCTGACCAAAAATGCCTATGATGAGAAGCTGGAGGCGGGCGAAGACTCGGTGGCCATCCGTGCCAAGCTGTTCGCCGCGCCGCTGCAATGCCCGCAGGGGACTTGCCATACCTATCAGAATATTGCCTTTGATGCCGCCAGCGAGATATTAAAGCAGGTGGGGCAAAAGCCTTTCCCCGATCAAGTCGCTGAACGCTTTTTCCGCCCACTCGGTATGGCAAGTGCGAGCTATGGAATGGCGGGCCTGACCAGCGCGAACGATTGGGCGCACCCGCATAATAAGATGGACGTTAGCCCGGTCAAAGAGGCCTATTGGCGCGTCCCCGCCGCCGCCGGGGTGAACAGCAACATCGCGGATTTCGCCAAATGGATGCAGGCGATGATGGGGCAGCGGCCCGATGTGCTGACACCGGCGGCGATCCAATTGGCCGAGACCCCGCAAATAGCAACGCCGCGCCCCTATAGCGGCACTCTCGCCAAGGCATTGTCGGGCGCAAGCTATGGCCTTGGTCTGCGGAGTTTCACCTATAATGGCCGCCGCCTTATCGGCCATTCGGGCGCGGTTGCGGGCTATCGCGCGACAATGATCTTTGATCCTGAAACCAAAACCGGTGTAGTGGCGATGTGGAACGCCAATTGGGGGATGCCGTTCCGCATTCCGTTCGCGGTGCTGGATAGCTACCAACGTCTGCCCGATTGCGGCTGGCTTGACGTCAGCGCGCTGCCGATGCCCGATGATCCGCCACTACCAAAGGTCCCTGAAACAGAGGAGAATAGTCCATGCCTGACACATTGATGCCTTACACGCTGATCACCGCGAACCGGAATTATTCCAGCTGGTCGTTGCGCCCTTGGCTGTTGATGAAGGCGCTCGGGATCGATTTTGAAGACCGGCTGGAGCCGTTCACTGCCCCCAGCAATTACGATGAATTCCGCAGTTTTTCGCCCACGGGCCAAGTGCCGGTGTTGCTGCACGAGGGACGCGTAATTCACGACTCAATGGGCATCGCGCTCTATCTCGCCGACCGGCACGAAGGCGTCTGGCCAACCGATCCCGCTGCCCGAGCCTGGGCGCAATGCGCGGCGAGCGAGATGCACAGCGGCTTTTCTGCGCTCCGCAACGATTGCACGATGAATGTCGGCGTGCGGGTGAAGCCAAAGCCAATGTCCGACGCGCTAAAAGCCAACGTCGCACGCCTCCGCGAACTATGGGAAGAAGGGCTGTCGCGCTTTGGCGGGCCTTTTTTGGCGGGAGCCGAATTCAGCGCAGTCGATGCCTTCTTTGCGCCAGTCGCCTATCGTGTGCGGACCTATGGTTTGGATGTCGGCGCAGGGCAGGCATGGGTCGACCACATCCTATCGTACCCTGCGATGCTGGTATGGGAGGCCGAAGCGCTGCAAGAAAGCTGGCGCGAGGTTGGGCATGAGGAAGAATTGCGGGCGTGCGGTGAGGTGATTGCGGATTATCGGGTGGGGTGATTTTGGCGAAGATATTCGTTACTTGAGGAAATATAGTTTCATAACTCACGGAAAGCAGGTTCAAATGAAGAAAGCCGTTCTTTTTGCAATTCTGGGCATGATTGCGCTTCCTGCTTTTGCTGGGCCAAGCGTTTTTGTCCGTGGCGAATCGGGCACTGCATGGTGGAACAGAGATATGGAGGCGAGAATCATCGGAAAGCAGGCTGGAGCCGTCACCGCGAAGCAACTGTCGGATTTTTTGAACGACACTATGATCTACTCTCCATACAGTATCTGTGCGTTAGAATCGGTCGATGCGAACACTTTTGTCGGGATCGATAAATCGACACAGGAGGATATCAATTTGACTTTACCCCATGTGTCATGGCGACAGGAGGGTAAGGCTCCTGACGGTCGAGAGATCGCAGGGCAAATTGTAGTTTTTGAGGGTTGCGACGCAGAGGACCCGAGAGGTGTTGCGTTGTTGGCTACCGACAAATTGACTTCCGAAATCCTGCGCTGGGAACCGATTGGCGACACAATAGGCGAGAAGGGTGTGCGACGACCCACTTGGGTTATGTTTATGGAACCCGGTGACGACGAGGAGCTTTTTGCATATTCGGGATGCACTGAGTGCGGTGCTCGGACAAGCGTATACTATGACGTGACGAGGAAGAAGATTTATACTGAGTATAATGGGCATTAAGTCACTTAGGGCAGTTTGCGAATGAACCCGCGAGCTTACCTATTTTGCACCTTGCAATGTAGGATTTCATTTGCGACGTTGCATCAAGGCTCTTTGATAGCGTGCATCCTCTTCCAGCAATAAACTGGGAACAGGTTGGGCTCAACTTGTAGGAAATTATTGTTCGTGGGACTTTGTGAAAATACTAATTTGAGCGTTGGTTTCGTAACCAAGTGTCGATTTTGAAGTCGCTGAATCGGTTTAGGTGTGACTTTAGTGTGACCTTTCGGCTCTTTTTTCAACTCAAAGCCCATCCACTCTTCCGTCGCCCCGCACTTGATGCGGGGCTTGGCTTTTTACCTCAACGTCCGAAGAAAAGCCTAACCCCGTGTCAAGCACGGGGTGACGGAATAATGGTGATACGTTCTTCGTGCCTTCGTGTCTTCGTGCGAGTCAAATTACTGTGAATTCACTGTGAACTTGCGCGGTTTTCTGCGGTTTTCAACGCAGCCCCTACCGCCCCCGCAAACATCGCCCCCTTATCCCCGGCAAAGTGCAAAAACAGGCTTGGTTCGATCAGCTCCAGTTCCATCAGACGGAATACGCCGCCCCCATCGCGGACCATATCGATGCGGGCGTAGGTTAATGTGCCGCAGCTCAGCAGCGTATCGGTCGCCAATAATGCGGTCTCGGCCAATGCCTTGGCATCATCGGGTGCATCAATGGCGCGCTCTATTCCGCCAAATTGTTCCTGCACGCGAAAGTCTCCCTCTGCCGGATGCTTGCTGATCGCGTGGCTGTATTGTCCGCTGAAATAAAAGAGCGAGTATTCTCCGTCTTCCGAGATCGCGGGCAAGAAAGGCTGGATCAGCATCCGCCGCCTAAGCGCCTCCGCAGGCAGCGGGTCGGATGGACCGATTAGGAACGTGCCATCGGCTCCGCCGGATATCGGCGGTTTAACCACCAGACGCGGGCTGCCGAATATCTCGCGGGCGTTTGCAAGCGCCGCATCGTTCAGCGATTCGCGGATCAGTGTCGGAACGGTTGCCACTCCTGCCTCGGCGAGTTCGACCAAATAGGCCTTGTCAGTGTTCCAGCGCAGCACTTTCGCGGGGTTGGCAACGGGCAGATTTTCGGTCTCCATCCGGTCGAGTAGCGCAAACCATGCGGAGCAATCGCGCTGATATCCCCATGCGATCAGCGGCAGGATCAGGTCAACGCCCGACAGATCGCCGGGATCGGTCCAGCTGCGGAAGCTGACGTTTTTAACTAGCAAGCGGCGATAGTCGGCGGCAGGCACGGACCAGTCTTCGTAATAATCGGGGGCAGGGGTTAAGATCGCTATTTTGGGCATTAGTTTGGATTTTTCCGTTAGAAGGAAGGAGGAAATAAGGAAGACGGGCTCGGGATTGGACTGCGCCCTTATTCCTTATTTCCTCCTTCCTTTTAGCGAGTCAAACTTACTCCCCCGCCATCTTCAAAACCTCCGCCCATTCCTCTGGTCGCACTTTGCCGATTGAAAGGCGCGATAATCGGACGAGGTCCATTTGCTCCAGCGCAGGATTGGCTTTGACCGCTTTCAATGGAACTGGATTGGCGAGTTTGCGGACTGGCTTTACCTTTACCGCCACAAACCGGCCTTTCTCGTCAGTGGTATCCAGAAATGCTTCGGCGCTGATCTCTATGATGCCGACCACTTCGACGCCGACATTGCTGTGGTAAAAGAACGCAAGGTCGCCGACCTTCATCGCTTTCAGGTTCAGCGCTGCGCCGTGGTTGCGCACGCCGTCCCATGTGCCTTCTTTCTCAGCGACTAAGTCATCCCAGCCATAAACATCGGGCTCCGACTTCATCAGCCAAAATTGTTTTGCCACGATTTGCTCCCTTAAAAACTGCTGGAAACCCCTTAGCGCAGTGACTATCTGCCAGTCCATGACACAGATGCCCGATATTTCCCTTGGCCATGATGACGCGGACGCGATTTCGCAGGCGCTTGGCGCTAGTTTCCGCGACTTTGGTTTTGCCAAGATCATCGATCACGGCATCGACCCGCAATTGACCAAAGAAGCATGGCGGCTTTCCAAAGTACTTTTCGATCAGCCGGTGGAGGCAAAGCAGCGCGGCTATGATGCGGCGATTGCCGGACAGCGCGGCTACACGCCGTTCAAGACAGAGATTGCCAAAGGCGCGGATTATCATGATCTCAAGGAGTTCTGGCACGTTGGCCGGACGATCCCCGTCGGGCATCCGCTTGAGGCGTCGATGCTGGCCAACATCTGGCCGGATAGCGTACCCGGCTTCCGCGAAGTGTTTGAGCCGCTTTATGCCGAGTTCGACCGCGTTGGCGCGAAGCTGTTGTCCTACCTCGCGGTTTATCTCGGGCTGGAGCCTCATTGGTTTGATAACAAGATCAACGTCGGCAATTCCATATTGCGGCTGCTCCATTATCCGCCGATTGCAGGCGACACCGATGGCTGTATCCGCGCGGGTGCGCATGAAGATATCAATCTGATTACTTTGCTGTTGGGGGCCGAAGAGGCTGGTTTGCAGATCCTGCGGCCCGATGGCAGCTGGATGGATGTGTCTCCGGATGAAGGTGGAATCGCCGTAAATGTAGGCGATATGCTGCAACGGCTTTGCAACCATGTGTTACCGTCGACAACGCATCGTGTTGTCAATCCCAGTGGAGAGCGGACGAAATACAGCCGCTATTCGATGCCGTTTTTCCTGCATCTAAACTCGGATTATCCAATCTCGACTTTGCCGCAATGTATCAGCGCGGATAATCCGGACCGCAATCCTGTGCCGATTTTGGCGGATGATTACCTGCGTGAACGGCTGATCGAGATCGGCTTGCTTAAGGCGTAAGCACTTCTGGCGGCTTGCGGCGGATCACAAGGTTGATGACCTGCATAAAGGTCTGCCGCGCGCCGAACCATAACAGCCCGCAATACATCGTCGCGCCGACGATCGTCAGCAACGCCAGATGCAGCGCTGCTGGCATATCGCGCCAAATCCACAGAACAAGATAGCGGTCTGCTAGCCAGACTGCAGCGGCCATCACCAAAGCCGCTCCAAGGCCGGGCAGCACAGCCTGGAATAGTCCGTTTAGCGTAAAGCCAACATGAGGCTGTGCCTGAAAAACGGTGAAAGCCAGCAACAGCGGAAAGGCAATCAGCCATCCCCATGCCAGTCCCTCCACCCCATATTGCACCGCAAACAGATAGGTGATCGACATGATCAGTGCGCCGGCAATGTTATTACGCATCGTTAAATGCGGCAGGCCAAGGCCGTTCAGCACAGGCTGAAACAGAAACTGCATCGCGGCAAACGGCATTGCAAGGGCGAGGATAGTGACCAAAGGAATCGATGCGACCCATTTCGGCCCCATGATCGTCTCGACAAACGGCCCTGCCGAAATCGCCATCCCGAAATAGAGCGGGAACGCCACCAGCATAATAAGCCGCACCGCCGTCAGGAACGCTGAGGACAATGCCGCCTTATCATGCTGAATGCGCGAATAGGCAGGGAAGGCGACTTCATTTAGCGGCGGGATAAACTTTGTGGCGAACAGCTGTGTGATCATCAACGCCTCTGCATAAAGCCCCAAGGTATGGGTATCAAGCGCGCGGCCCGCGATGAAAATGTCCGACTGGCTTTGTACGATAAAGAAGCCATGGCCAATGAGCAGCGTGCTGCCGAAGGAGAAGATATAGCCTGCGCCTTTGAAATCAAAGCTGGGCAGGTATCGAAACCGTGTCGCAATCACCATGCCGATGCCGCGGGTCCAGAAAATCGTGATAGGCGCAAATACTAATGTCCAAACGCCATATCCGTTCAAGGCCATATAAAGAGCAACGCCTGCACCAGCCACAGCCGAGACCAGATTGATAATCGCCGGTTTCTTAAATTCCAGATTGCGCGTCATCAGCGCCTCGGGAAGAATTAGGAACGGCGTGGCCAAAAAGATCAACGCCTGCCAGCGCAGCATTTCACCGACGATAGGCTCGCGGTAATAGGTGGCGGCAAGCGGAGCGACGATGAACACCTGCAGCGCCGCCAACCCGGCATTCAACAGAATCAGCATGCCAAACGCTTGTCTGATGCGGATTTCCTCGATGTTTTCAGACTGGATCAGCGCGCTGACAAAGCCGTACCCGTTAAGGAAATTAAGGAATACCAGCACTGCGGCTGACATCGCGAACAGGCCATAGTCGTTGGGGTCAAGGATGCGCAGCACCGCAAGAGTAACGCCCCAGCTTATCACTTGCGCTATGATCTGTGTCCCGGAACGCCAGAAAACCGCGCTTCGCACGCGGCTTTGGAATTCGCTTGGGTCTTTATCAGCTGTCACGGAACCGTCCTGCATGGAAATGCTCATAATGCCAACATCTTACCAAAGCTTGCAATGCGCTCGCAGCCCATAGCGGATGCAGGGCATTCCGTCCCGCCCCTAAATTGACAAGATTGTCGCAAAGTCGGGGTATCAGTGTCCACCTTGTCAACTTATCCCCGACGCACCCATGCGATGATCGCCGCTGCGAAGCGCACTGCGCATAATGGCCATATCCGGCCCGCCAGCCACCGTCACCGTTCCGCCGCGCATGACGGTAATGGTCGTGATGCCGTTCATCGCGCGCTCCATCGCTGTATCAAACTGCCGCTGCTGCCCCATATCAATCGCCGCGTCCCAACTACGCGCAAAGCTTTCCGCACCCGGGCGGTCGCGTAAATTATACGCGGACGTCCGGCTCATTCCCACCGCCTTTGCCGCCTGCGCCGCCGAGCCCATCACGTGCAGCGCCAGAATGAAGCGTTCCTGCCGTGCAGGCGTCCAGCCATTGCTCCGCTGCCGGTCAAGCGGGACAGGGGTAAAGGCGAGGAGTTCCTCGTCGGCAAAGAGCAGGGCGTACGGGGTTGGTGGGGCTGAGTCGGTCATATGCGCATTGGAACATAATTAGAACATGTAGGACAGTAGTTTTTTGGGGAGGTAGGTTTGAAGGGCGGGTTTGTTGGGGGGAGCGGGCTGTCGGCTCTCAATTCAAAAGCGCGATGTGCGAACATCTAGAGTGGAACGTACTCGACAATTCGATGTTACCGGAAATATGGTTGACAAGAGCCTTTGCTGGTCCTATTTCGATAATCATCGAAATGTGAGTCGTAGCCATGACCGATAAGATCACTGCCCAACAAGCTATCGAAGCCCTTGGTGCTTTGGCGCATGAACACCGTCTCGCACTATTCCGCTTGCTGGTTCAGGCGGGCGCCGACGGAATACCAGCAGGAGCAATTGCCGAGGCGCTGGCGCTACCCAATTCTTCGCTGTCCTTTCACCTGGCACATTTGACGCGTTCCGGTTTGATCCAGCAGAAACGGCAGAGCCGCTCGCTGATTTACACGGCCGACTATGCCGCAATGAACGGTCTCGTCGGCTATCTCATGGAAAATTGCTGCGGCGGTACGACCTGCGCGCCGGATGCAGCTTGCGAACCTGTATTCACCAAAGCGCATGAAAGGAATGAAGCATGAAAAGAATGCACCTCCACGTCGGCGTTGAAAATATCGATGCATCCATCGCTTTTTACACAACGCTTTTTGCTGCTGCCCCGACAGTCCAAAAGGACGATTACGCAAAATGGATGCTGGAAGATCCGCGCGTCAATTTTGCAATTTCATCGACCGAGCACACCGCCATCGGCGTTGAGCATATCGGCCTTCAGGTCGAAACGTCTGAGGAGTTGGCCGAGGTTCATGCCCGCCTCACATCGGCGGGGCGTCCGGTGCTGGAAGAAGGCGCGACCAATTGCTGCTATGCCAAATCCGAAAAGAACTGGATCACCGATCCCGATGGCGTCATCTGGGAGACTTTCCTGACCAATGGCGAAACAACGGCTTATGGTGATAAGCCGGTTGAGGAAATGGCTATGACCAAGTTGGCCGGTTTGAGCGATGCGAAAGCCGCCAATGCTTCACCCTCGGCCTGTTGTGCGCCAGCGATGTGATGCACGAGCGACCATTTAGAATTCTGATCCTCTGCACGGGCAATTCAGCGCGTTCGATATTGGGCGAGGCGATACTCGCCGACAAGGGCGCGGGGCGCATTGTTGCCTATAGTGCTGGGAGCAAGCCAAAGGGCGTACCGCATCCCGGCGCATTGCGCCTGCTTGCCCGTAAGGGAATCGATGACAGCGCATTCCGGTCAAAAAGCTGGGATGAATTTACCGGCCCCGATGCGCCGCGCATTGACCTTGCGATCACAGTCTGCGGCAATGCGGCGGGCGAGACCTGCCCGGTGTTCTTGGGCGCTCCCCTGAAAGCGCATTGGGGCCTGCCCGATCCTGCCGATGCTGCGGGCGACGATACGGCTGTCGATGCCGCATTCGAGGTGACTTGGCGCTTGCTCACCTTGCGTGTTTCCGCGTTGCTCGCTTTGCCGTTCGAGTCGATAGAGCCTGATGCATTCAAAGCCGCGCTTGCCGAAATCGGCGAGATGGAAGGCGCAGCATGAGGCGCGCGCTTATCGCCGAAGGTGTCGGTTCGTTCTTCCTGTTTGCCACCGTTATCGGCTCCGGGATTATGGCGGAGAAACTGGCAGGCGGTAACGTCGCGGTTGCGCTGCTTGGCAACACAATGGCGACGGCTGCGATGCTGTTTGTGCTTATCACAATGCTTGGGCCAATATCGGGCGCGCATTTCAATCCGGCAGTCAGCCTTGTTATGGCATCGCGCCGCGAACTGGCTTGGCGTGATGTGCTGCCTTACATTCTTGTGCAGGTTGCTTTCGGTGTCTTGGGCGCGTGGGCGGCGCATTTGATGTTCGATCTGCCGATCCTGCAAGTATCATCCCACGCTCGCACCGGCATCGGGCAGTGGACCGGCGAGGCCATCGCTACCTTTGGCCTCATTCTCACTATCCTTGGCACCACCCGACACCGCCCGAATTGGATACCGGCAAGTGTCGCACTTTATATTGCGGCAGCCTACTGGTTCACCTCATCAACCAGCTTCGCCAACCCGGCGATCACAATTGCTCGGAGTTTAACCAACAGCTTTTCTGGGATCGCACCCGCCGATGCGCCCATGTTCATTGCCGCGCAGTTGGCGGGTGCAATTGCTGCAAGCCTTTTCGGCCACATGATCTTTGAAGAACTAGCGAAGGAATAGGACCTTAGCCTTGCTCAAAAGACAGAATTGATTGGCCGCTTTGGATGCCTAGACTCGAATCGCCAAACGACCGAAAATTTTGCGTGAACAGCCACCTCGGCCTCAACCACATAACGCCCCCGCAGAATACAGCGCAAAACCGCCCTAGCAATCACCCCAAAACTTTTTGTAATAAAACTGCAAAATAGCTGTTGACCGAATCAGGGACCACCTCTAGAGGCCTGTTCACCGGACGGGACGCTAACGTTTCCTACTCTGGTCGCCAACATAATAGGACACTCACTCCTCCGGTAAGCATATCGGGGTTCGTTGAGTGTCCGGTTTTTTGTCGGTAGGCTCTTTGACATTGTGATAATAGATGAAGGGACATGTGGGCGGCGGCCCCGGTTTCTGCGGCTTCAAGGCGCAGAGGATCGGGTTACCAAAATAGCCGACTGCACATATGTCCTTTACGCATATCCATATATAGTAATTGACTATTTGTGCAGCCCGGATCCTTGGATATTTCAGTCGTCTGCAGTGGGTTTTCCCCCGCTGTGAATGATTGTAAATCAAACTTGAGAGTTTGATCCTGGCTCAGAACGAACGCTGGCGGCATGCTTAACACATGCAAGTCGAACGAGACCTTCGGGTCTAGTGGCGCACGGGTGCGTAACGCGTGGGAATCTACCCTTTGCTACGGAATAACTCAGAGAAATCTGTGCTAATACCGTATGATGTCGCAAGACCAAAGATTTATCGGCAGAGGACGAGCCCGCGTAAGATTAGCTTGTTGGTGGGGTAAAGGCTCACCAAGGCGACGATCTTTAGCTGGTCTGAGAGGATGATCAGCCACACTGGGACTGAGACACGGCCCAGACTCCTACGGGAGGCAGCAGTGGGGA
>JAYUOS010000017.1:0-20002 GCA_043760725.1 Sphingomonadales bacterium | reverse complement strand
GTGCCGATTTCCAGCCGCCTAGCGTCAGCCTTCATCCGCATGTAGCGCGTCGCGCCGACGATTTGACCAGATTGATTGTCGATCACCACAAAGGGCATCGCGCGGCCAAAGGTGCTTTCCGCCTCGGCGGTAGTCAAATACGCGTCGATGGTCTGGATGGTCGGAACCGATGTGTAAAAAAGCTCCCACAATTTGCCGTCGCTTGCCGCCTCAATTATGGCCGGACCATCGCTCCGCACCATCGGGCGGAGCGTGACGTTGTCACCCTCCAACACCGGTTGATCGCGCCACCAAGCTTTCATCAGCCACCTATCAACGCATAGACATAACGACCAACACCGAGTTGCGGATCGACCCAGCCTTCATAGATCATCTTGCCGGCGACGTATACGATCACCGCCATACCAACCCAACCGATCCACTTATAGCGCTCGATATATTGAGCGATGATATTGGCAGCGATACCCATCAACGCAACGGCAAAGATCAAGCCGACAATCATGATGCCGGGATGGTCCTTAGCCGCGCCAGCAACCGCTAGGACGTTATCGAGACTCATCGATACATCAGCGACTGCAACCGCCCAAGCCGCAGCGGCATAGCTTTTTGCCGATTTAATCCCTGAATTTTCGTCGCCTGCAATTTCGGGAGAGCCCGCCGAATCTGTCGCATGATCAGCACCCAGATCGCGGTACATCTTCCACGCTACCCAAAGCAACAACACGCCGCCTGCAAAAACCAACCCGACGATTCCCAGCAGCCACGTCACCATCAGCGCAAAGATCACGCGCAGAACGAGGGCCGCGACGACGCCGATCGCGATCACTTTCTTACGCTGATCCGCCGGAAGACCCGCCGCCAAAGCACCAACAACAATCGCATTGTCGCCGGCAAGGACGACATCGATCATCAACACTTGTAGAAATGCGGTAAAGGCCGACGGCGTGCCAATATTGACAAAATCCTTTACAATCGCGGCCCAGATTTCAGCTGGCCCACCCAGTGAAAGCGAAGCAGCGGCGGCAGCTGTGAGAATCAGATCAAACATGCGCCGCCCTTACTGATTCATCGAATCAAAGAAGTCTTCGTTGGTCTTGGAATCCTTCATCTTGTCGAGCAAGAATTCCATGGCGTCGATGGTGCCCATCTGCATCAGGATACGGCGTAGGACCCACATTTTGGTCAGCTTGTCCTTCTCGACCAGCAACTCTTCCTTACGCGTGCCGGATTTACCGACATCCAGCGCCGGGAAGATACGCTTATCAGCGACCTTGCGATCCAAAACGATTTCGGAATTGCCGGTGCCTTTGAACTCTTCAAAGATGACCTCGTCCATGCGGCTGCCGGTATCGATCAGCGCGGTGGCAATGATTGAAAGCGAACCACCTTCTTCGATGTTACGCGCCGCACCAAAGAAACGCTTTGGACGTTGCAGGGCGTTGGCATCGACACCGCCGGTCAGCACTTTGCCGCTGCTTGGAACCACTGTGTTATAGGCGCGGCCCAGACGGGTGATCGAATCGAGCAGGATGACCACATCATGCTTATGCTCAACCAGTCGCTTGGCCTTTTCGATCACCATTTCGGCGACTTGAACGTGGCGCGTTGCTGGTTCGTCAAAGGTGGAGGAGACAACCTCACCCTTCACTGAACGCTGCATGTCGGTGACTTCTTCTGGGCGTTCATCGATCAGCAAAACGATCAGGAATACTTCAGGATGGTTGTCGGTGATCGCCTTAGCAATATTTTGCAACAGCACAGTTTTACCGGTGCGCGGCGGTGCGACGATCAAGGCGCGCTGGCCTTTGCCCTGCGGCGAAATGATGTCGATGACCCGAGCCGATTTGTCTTTGACCGTTGGGTCAAGCGAGTCGAGTGTGAGTTTACTGTCAGGATAAAGCGGGGTTAAGTTGTCGAAGTTAACCCGGTGGCGGACAGCATCGGGGTCGTCAAAATTGACCTTTAAAACTTTAGTCAGCGCGAAATAGCGTTCGCCGTCTTTAGGGTGGCGAATTTCACCTTCGACGGTGTCTCCGGTGCGCAGACCGAATTGGCGAACCATGTTCGGCGAGACGTAAATATCGTCCGGGCCAGCTAGATAGTTAGATTCAGGACTGCGCAAGAAACCAAAGCTATCGGGCATGACCTCAATCGTGCCGACGCCCATAATCTGTTCGCCGTCTTCGGCCATTTCTTTCAGGATCGCAAACATCAGGTCCTGTTTGCGCAAAGTCGATGCGCCCTCAATCTCCAGCTCTTCAGCCATTGAGACGAGTTCAGCAGGCTTTTTACCCTTTAAGTCTTTTAAATGCATGTGTTTTTCCGTTTTAGGATGGATTGCTGGCGTCAAGTGCAAGCAGTCAGAATGTGTAAATCAAATGGCGTGTTCGTAAACTGCGCCGCACGCCCAGGACGGGCTCGAAAAGTCGAGTAGTCGCAATAGCCGGTTTAGTCAATCAGAACGGCTTCACCACAACCAAGATCACAATCGCTGCGGCCGCAATCCCAGGCACCTCGTTCATCAATCGCAGCTGTTTACCGGTCATCGTCCGTTCGCCGCGCGCCAGTTTTTTTGCATAGTTGATCATCCAACCGTGATAGCCAGATACGCCCAAAACCAAGAGCAGCTTTACGTGGAACCAGCCCTGCGTGTTCGCACCTATTTGATAGGCAAGCGTCAATCCGAGGACCCAAACGATAATAATCGACGGGTTCAAAATGATTTTGATAAGCTTGGATTCCCGATCAACCCAGCGTCCGGATTCCTCCGACCCTTCAGCAGATTCCTGATGATAGACAAAGAACCGCGGCAGCATAAACAGTCCCGCCATCCAGAATATCACAAAGATAATATGCGCCGCTGTCAGCCAGTTATAAAGCACGTTGAGTATATCCGCCATGTTCGGGACCCCGTTGGTTACCCATGTCGCACTAAGCTAATCAGCTTTTCGACATGTGCAATGGGGGTGAATTGCGAAATGCCGTGGCCAAGGTTGAAAATATGCGGACGGCCTTCAAAAGCGGAGCGAATGCGTTTAACGGCCTGCTCCAAAGCTTCGCCGCCTGCCAACAATGCCATGGGATCGAGATTACCTTGAACAGGCAAGCCTTTAGGTAAATTGGCATGCGCCCAGACCGGATCGACTGTCTCGTCAACACCGATCGCATCCGCACCAACGCCTTTGGCATAATCGAGCAGTTTCGCGCCCGCCCCTTTGGGAAAGCCAATAATCGGCGTGTCAGGGTGTAATTTCCTCAGCGCTTTGACGATAGCCGCGTTCGGCGCAACTACCCAGCGGTCAAATTGCGCTGGCGATAACGACCCCGCCCAGCTGTCAAACAATTGCACCGCATCAACACCAGCGTCGATCTGTCGTGATAGATATTCAACGGTGTTTACAACGATGGCATCGATCAGCGCGCCGAACTCCTCCGGCTGCGTGTAAGCCATGGTTCGCGCCTCTGCGTGGTCTTTGCTACCCCGACCTGAAACCATATAGGTAGCGACCGTCCACGGGCTCCCTGCAAAGCCTAGAAAAGTTGTCGTCTCGGGGAGTGCTGCTTTGACTTTGCGCACTGTCTCATAAATCGGATCAAGGCGTTTTGGTTGCGGCACTAGGTCACGCCAATTACTCTCTGCCAATTTGGGCGCCAGTCGCGGACCCTCACCAGCCTCGAACCACAAATCCTGACCCATTGCGTGGGGGATAACCAGAATATCAGAAAACAGGATCGCGCCATCAAAACCAAAACGGTGGATCGGCTGCATCGTGATTTCGCACGCACAATCGCTGTTATAGGCAAGTTCCAGAAAGCCGCCTTTTTCCGCACGCAATGCGCGATACTCCGGCAAATAACGCCCGGCCTGACGCATCAACCACATTGGCGGCACATCGTGGACGGCACCCTTTAAAACGTCGAGCAACGGCTTTTGGTCAACAGGGGCCATGCAGGACTCCAATCATATATAATTAGTATAATAAGGATGATGATAGATGATGTGTTGTGGGTAAGCGCCGCCTTTAAGCTCCATTACCGTTTTTGCCAACAGATTGACTCTGCTGGGATCAAAGACTCCCACGATTCGGATTACTTGTCCCTGTTATGCACATGCTGTGGAAAGCCGCTGCGGCCTGTTGATTACTTGTGGCCGAATCCGGAATGGAATCGGGACGAGCCGAGCACAAAATGCATCGATATTTTTGTCCCTTGATTTATCCCCAGCTCGCCCACAATGCTGTGCCTAAGGGACCTCAACTTGTCAGACCGCATCCACCTTCATTTGTTATCCGATTCCACCGGTGAGACGCTGGAGAATATTGCCAAAGCTGCGTTGGCGCAGTTTGACGATATCGAGGTTATCAAACATTTCTGGCCAATGGTTCGCTCTGAATCACATCTCGACCGGATTTTGGTTGATGTCGCGGCGCACCCCGGGTTGGTTTTGTTTACTCTAGTCAATCTTGCGATGCGCAAAAAATTGGAAGAACGCTGCAGGACTTTGGGACTACCCGCCGTCGCGGCGCTGGATGCAGTAAGCGATGCTTTATCAGGGATATTGGGGCAAGAGGCAAAGGCACGTCCGGGTCGGCAACATGCGCTTGATGATGCCTATTTTGCCCGTGTTGACGCCATTCAATTTACCATTGCCCATGATGACGGCTTAAATCATCAGAATTGGGAGGCCGCCGATATCGTGCTTGCAGGAGTTTCGCGCACGTCGAAAACACCGACTAGTATTTACCTGGCCAATCGTGGGTATAAAACTGCGAACATTCCGATTGTGCCAGAATCGCCACCGCCGGTAACGCTTTATTCGCTCAAACATCCGTTGGTCGTCGGTTTGGTGACCAGCGCAGACCGGCTGGTGCAGGTGCGCCGCAACCGTTTGTTATCGCTCAACCAGACGCCCGATACGGATTACGTTGCCGAAGAAGCGGTGAAGCGAGAGATCGCCTTTGCGCGGCGGATGTTTGCTGACAATGGGTGGCCCGTCATCGATGTGACCCGGCGCTCGATTGAAGAGAGTGCGGCTGCCATCATCAACCTTTATAATGATCGCCATAGCCAGGATGGTGCAGAAGCGTGACACAGCTCATTCTTGCCTCGACCAGCAGCGCGCGGCGGACAATGTTGGCGCAAGCTGGCGTTGTCTGCGAAGCCATGGCTCCGATGGTCGACGAAGGAACGATCAAACAAAGCCTGTTGGATCATAATCTTGGTGCGCGCGATATCGCTGATGCTTTGGCCGAGGCAAAAGCGGTCAAATTGTCGAGTAAGTTCCCGCAGGCTTTTGTGATCGGCGCAGACCAAACACTGGAACGCGCCGATGGGTCGATGCTTGATAAGCCCGAATCCCAAGCCGACGCGATTGCTCAGCTGACGCAAATGGCAGGCGCTACGCATAAATTGTATTCCGCTGTGGTTGTCGCGGAGAAGGGCGAGCCGGTGTGGCGCTTCGTCGCGGCATCTCGAATGACAATGCGCCCTTTATCGGATGACTTCATCGCCGATTATGTTGAAACGCATTGGAACGCGATCCGCCACTGCGTTGGTTGCTACCAAATTGAAAGCGCGGGTGCCCAATTGTTTTCCCAGATTCAGGGAGGCCATTTTGACATTATGGGTATGCCGTTGCTGCCATTGCTAAGCTATTTGCGTGAACGAGGAATAATGCCGATATGACCCGTTATGCCGAGGTGATTGGCGATCCGATTAGCCACTCGAAGTCGCCGTTAATCCACAAGTTCTGGTTGCAAAAATTGGGAATCGTCGCTGATTATCGCGCGCATCATGTGGTCACCGATGAGCTAGCGGCCTATTTTGCCGAGCGCGCGAGCGATCCTGATTGGCGCGGCTGCAATGTTACGATTCCGCATAAGCTGGCGGTGCTTGATCATATTGCAGACCCTGGGGGAGTGCGCGATACCATTGGGGCCGCCAACACCATTTTCCGCAATCGTGACGGCGCATTGCAGGCAACAAACACCGACGCCGCTGGATTTTTTGGCCCGATTTCCGATATCGATTGGGCGGGCGCTCCGGTCGCCATTATCGGCGCTGGCGGTGCTGCACGTGCGGTGCTGTTTGCTTTGTCGCAGGCCGATGTCGGCGATGTGACTTTGCTGGCGCGCAGCCCCCTGAAAGCCGCGGCTTTGCTGGCACGATTTGGGCTAAAGGGGCGAGTGTTGGCGATCGACGCTGCGCTTCCGCCTGCGGCATTGGTTGTGAACACCAGTCCGCTGGGCATGGTCGGACAACCGCCACTTGATCTCGATCTATCCCCTTTGCCTGATGATGCTTGCGTCTATGACATCGTCTATACGCCACTTGAAACTGGGCTATTGAAAGCCGCTGTGGCGCGTGGGCTAGAGACAGTTGATGGTCTGGAAATGCTGGTCGGGCAGGCCGCTTTGGCGTTTGAGATGTTTTACGGCGTTGCCCCTCCCGGGGACAGCGACGAAGAATTGCGCGCACTGCTATTGAAATGAGCGGATCGCGCACATCGCCTTTGATCATTGGACTGACCGGCTCGATTGCGATGGGCAAGTCGACGGTTGCCGGCATGTTTGAAGCCGAAGGTGTGCCGGTTTTTGATGCGGATGCTACGGTCCATTTTTTGCAAGGGCCGGGCGGTTTGCTTGTTGCCGAGATCGAAGCGGTATTTCCGGGAACCACTAGCCCCAATGGCGTCGACCGGCAGAAGTTGGGCGCTGCTGTGCTGGGCGATAAATCGAAATTGACACAGCTTGAATCGATCATTCACCCCGTTGTGGGCGGCCTGCGGAATGCCTTCCTTGCCGATCATGCCGATAAGGATATGGTCGTTTTTGATATCCCCTTGTTGTTTGAAAAAGGCGGGCATCATGCCGTCGATCATATCGTCGTTGTGTCGGCGCGCCCCGAGCAGCAACGCGAGCGCGCTTTGGCACGGCTAGGCATGACGCTGGAGAAGTTTGAACGCATTCTGAAATTGCAAACGCCCGATGCGGAAAAGCGGGCCAGAGCGGACACCGTCATCGATACAGGTCAATCCATCGCAGAAACGAGCTTGCAGGTGCATGCACTTGTTAAAAAATTGCGCCATGGCCTTGCAGTCTTGAACGAATAGGCCGATATCCAGTTGTAGAATGCGCGAGATAATCTTTGACACGGAAACGACGGGCTTTGATCCCTTAACCGGTGACAGGATGGTCGAGATTGGTTGTATCGAAATGATCGGTCGCGTTATCACCGGTCCAACCTTCCACTGCTATTTCAATCCTAAGCGTCCCATGCCCCCCGCAGCCGAGCAAGTGCACGGGCTTTCGGATACGTTCCTTTCGGACAAACCGTTGTTTGGCGACAGGGCCGACGATCTGCTCGAATTTATCGCGGACAGCCCGCTCGTTGCGCATAATGCCAGTTTTGATTTCGGCTTTCTGAATATGGAGCTGGAAAAATGCGGTCGCCAGCGTGTCGATATCGCCCGTATGATCGATACCATTGCGCTTGGCCGCGCCCGCCATCCCGGCGGGAAAATGTCGCTTGATGCGCTTTGCTCGCGCTATGGGATTGATCGCAGCCACCGCACCAAACACGGCGCACTGCTTGATGCCGAGCTGCTCGCGCAATTGTATATCGAACTGACTGGTGGAAAGCAGATCGGGTTTGCGCTCGCTGCCGAGGCAACAAAGCAGGAGCAATCAGACACCCGGAGCCAACGGTTGCGGATCGTTGAACGCCCGGTCCGCACGCCGCGCGTATTTAAGCCGTCGGATAGTGACTTGGAACGGCACCGTGATTTCGTGGCCACGATCAAAGATGCCATCTGGAATGGACGGGATTCTAGCACAACATCCTGACCACTTGCATTCTTTCAAAGTTCAATAAAAAGAAGGAGTATCTATATGGATATCAGAGTAGCCGGTCACCAGCTCGAAACAGGCACAGCACTCAAAACCCATGTTGAAACCCGATTGAGCGCGATGGTCGGGAAATATTTCTCCAGAGCTTTATCGTCGAATGTCACATTTGGACGCGCCCCGCACGACCGTTTTAGCTGCGATATTGTTATGCATGTCATGCACGGACTGGTTTTGAAGGGTCATGCAGAGGCAGCGGTTGCGCATGCTGCCTTTGATGGCGCATCCGAGAAAATCGACAAGCAATTGCGCCGGTATATGCGACGACTTCAAGATCGGCATGAGCAAACAGCGCACGCCGTGCGTGAGGAAGAGGCGGCGTATACGGTATTTGATGCAGGTGACGTTGAAGAAGACGCACCACCGCCCGATGCCCCGGCGATTGTTGCAGAAATGCGGACCGATATTCCTGAATCTACGGTTTCGGATGCTGTGATGCTCATGGATCTGCGCAACACCCCTGCTTTGATGTTCAAAAATAGTGGAACTGGCGCGCATAATATGGTTTACCGCCGCCACGACGGCACTATCGGCTGGGTTGAACCGAAATCTGCAGCATAGAATTCGGTCGAAACTTTCGATATTTTCCCATATGATTCAATAACTTCTGGGTTCGCTTTCTGCTTTGACCGGCAGCGGCGAAGATATAAATATGATTCGCATTACAACGCGCCTTTCTGACGGCGCAGTGATTTCAGACTTGAAATCCTCTGATAAAGACGCGCTGCTTTCAGCTGTCGCCACCTTGGCAGCAAAAAATTATGGCTTCAGCGGCGAACAAGCGGAGGAGTCACTTGTCGAGCGTGAACGGCTGGGCCCGACGGGCTTTGGCGGCGGAACCGCGATTCCGCATTGCAAGGTCGACGGAATAGACGGGCCAGTGGGTGTCTTTGTTCGGCTGGATAAACCGATAGAATATGATGCGATTGATGATGAACCCGTTGATCTTGTCTTTGCTTTATTTTCCCCTGTGAATGACGGTGCAAGCCATTTGAAGGCGCTTGCGGAGGTGTCACGCATGTTCCGAGACGAGGCAAGTAGGGCACAATTGCGCGGCGCCAAAGATGGCGATGCGCTGTTTGCATTGCTCGCAGGCTTTGAGGAGCGCGATGCCGCTTGAGCCTCGGCTCGCCACCCACATGGTGGTTTCAGCGTTGATCCGGCAGTTTTCGGCAACGGGCGACTTTGCCACTGTGCTCCATAAAGGCGATCCGGTTGCCGGTGTTCTGCTGCTCGTCACGCGCTGTAAAGGGCGCAATCCCGCGCTATTTGAGCAATTTTCTGGCGCAGATGACAGACGAAACTGGCAGCCGGTTTTCGAACAAAATATTGATAATGAACAGAAAATTACAGATTACCTGGAGCGCCGCATCGCGCAAGATCGCGATATGTGGGTTTTGGAACTGGACGTCGCGTTTGACGAACGCTTGGCCGGACTTTTGCCTGGCCGGGGTTGACTTTGCTGCGCTGCACAATAAATGAGGCGTCAATGTAGCGAAGGTTGCTGAATTGGCTCAGGGGTGCGTCAAACGGGCAAACACGCAAGTCGGAAGTGGAAGAGATCGCGCAGTTGTTTTTGAGTTTTCGCGCGATTGGCTCCGCAGCCGCATAATGAACGAACAAAATGATATCTTTTCGCAAAGCCGCTCCGATTGCGGTTCTTTCGCTTACACTGCTGTCAGGCGCGAGCTTTTCTGACGCAGGTTTAGCTCTTGGTACCGGTGGTGCCGATAGCCAGCTCGCTGCTGATACCATCACTATCGATACCTCTATTCTTGCTGCCGACGCGACTGCGCGCGAAACCGCGCTAAAGCCTGTAAGCAGCGACATCATGTTCACGCAGGGCACCGGCGGTATGCCGAACGAAATGCCTGCAGCAGAGGCTGAAGAAACGGGCATTGAACCCTTAAACGCTTCCAGCCTTGCCGAACTCGTAAAAGGCTATGGTGCTGCAACTGAGCTAAACGCCGAAACGCGTTGCCTTGCAGGGGCCGTCTATTTTGAATCCAAGGGCGAATCGCTGGCTGGCCAATTGGCTGTCGCTCGTGTCGTTCTCGCCCGTTCAAAATCCGGACGCTTTCCGTCCTCGATCTGCGGCGTTGTTTATCAGCCCAGCCAGTTTTCGTTTGTTCGCGGCGGTAAAATGCCGCGTATCGATACTGGCGGTTCAAACTGGAAAAATGCCGCAGCGATCAGCAAGATTGCCCTTGATGGTAGCTGGAAAAGCCCTGTCGAAGGCGCGTTGTTCTTTCACGCTCGCTACGTGTCTCCAGGTTGGCGGCTAAAGCGTGTGGGAACGATCGATAATCATATCTTTTATCGATAACCCAAAACCAATTTCAAAATTGGGCCGTTCCGGGAAACCGGGGCGGCCTTTACTGTTTCAGCTGTTGGCGAGCTCTGCGCCGCGGTCGCGCGCCGCGGCCAACGTCGCCAGCACCAGATTTTTTAGGCTATCTTCACCATCGAGCACCGTGAGGCCGGCGGCGGTCGTTCCGCCGGGGCTGGTGACTTGGCGGGCAAGTTCTTCGGGATTGGCATCGCTCGCAGCGACTAGCTGTGCAGCACCCTCCACCATTGCTTTTGCAAGTCCGAGCGATTGGTCCGAATCAAGCCCGAGCACAACCCCCGCCTGTGCCAACGCATCGATGAACCGATAGACAAAGGCGGGGCCAGATCCTGCAAGAGCAGTGACTGCGTCCATTTGGCTTTCGCTTGCCAACCAGAACAGCGTGCCGAGCGGTCGGAGGATGTGTTCAAGCGGTGCCCGGTCCAAAATAGCTGCCGCGAAAAGCCCCATCGGGGATTTGCCGATGGCGGCCGCAAGGTTGGGCATCAACCGGATGATATGCCGTCCCGCAAATGCCGCCTCCAACGTCGCAAGCCGCGTTCCTGCGAGAATGGAAAAGACCACAGCATCAGGCGTCAACAAACGTTCAATGTCGCCAGACGCTTCTTGGAAAAGTTGGGGCTTGATCGCCAAGATAGCAATCGCAAACCTTTGTTCGAGCGCAGCGATATCTTTGTGGTGCAAGACACCGATGGGTAGATCAACTGCATATGGATCAACGACCACAAAGCAGGCCGGATCAAGCCCGCCGTGCAACCACCCATCAAGCATCGCGCGGCCCATATTGCCGCAACCAAAAACCAACACCGGCGATTCTGGCGATGGCATCGCGGTCATGCCGTTTCCTTTGGGCGTTCCAGCCTGAGAATGAGGACAAGGCCTGCGGGTGCTGGATCGGGCATAGCACCTTCGCTCCGGGTTGCATCCGCCCGTGCGCGATTCACAATAGCCATCGGCATATCCGCCCCATAAAAAATGTGATCAGCCTGTCCCAGCAATCGGGCTTGTCGTAATGTAAGCTCATCAGGATCGGTTGATGTCAGAGTCAGTTCAACAGTGCCGTCAGGGCGTTTCGAATCGGGCTGGCTTAGCCAATTGTTGATGGCAGGCTCGCCTGCTTCGCTTAATGGATCAAGGATCCCTGCTTCGCTTAGCGCGTCGTCAATAGCTTTGCGCCGCGCAACATTATCAGGCCATTTTTGCCGGATTGAATCGCGCATTGCCGCCAGACCAGTTGCCAGCGATCCCAGGTTTTGCGGCAGCAAAGCCTCCAACCGTTGCCGTAATGCTTTGGCCAATCCAGCCGAAGCGCCGCCGGTGCCGATTGCGATCAGTACAGGATTGCGGTCGATAATTGCCGGTGTGGTAAAATCACACAAAGCGGGCTGATCGACGACATTGACAAGCAAACCCGTCGCTTTCAATCGCGCGGCGATTTCCGCTGCTTCGTCGGCCTCTTCGACAGCTACAAATGCGAGCATCGCGTCATGCGAACCCTCGGCCACACACACACCACCGGCACGTTCGATTAACCTGCGCTTCGCCTCAGCAGCTTCACCCTCGCCCACCAGCATAACGTTGCGATTGCGCAGCGTAATAAAGATCGGCAGCTGGTTCATCATATCCTAATCAAGCCAATCAGGAACATGCTCGGCAGCCAATATTGTGGCCGGTTCGATCCGTTCGGCAACGATCGCATATCTATCGTCATGGACCAAAACCTCGGGAACCAGAGCCCTACTGTTATAGGTGCTTGCCATCGTTGCACCATAGGCCCCTGCGGTGCGGAATATCGCGAGATCCCCCTGTGCAACCTTGTCGATATCACGCGCCATCGCAAAGGTGTCGCCGGTTTCACACACTGGTCCGACGATGTTTGAGGTAAAGCGCTCGCCGCTTGGTTGAACCGCTTCAAAATCATGCCACGCATCATACAATGCCGGACGCGCCAAATCGTTCATGGCCGCATCAACAATAACGAAAGGCAAATTGCCACCGCCCGGCTTCACGCGGATGACAGTTGTCAACAACACGCCCGCATTGCCGCAGATCACGCGGCCGGGCTCGAACATCAGCTGGACATTCCAGCCTTTAGTGACCCGGCCAACCATCGCGCCATAGACATCGGGATAGGGCGGATTATCCTCCGCCTTGTATTTGACGCCTAGACCGCCTCCCAGATCAACATGGGTTATACTGTGGCCTGCGCTGCGCAGCTCTCCGATAAGCTTCCCGATCTTATTAAAGGCGGTTTCGAGCGGATCGAGGTTAAGCAGCTGGCTGCCGATATGGAGCGCGACGCCGCGCATGTTCAGGCCGGGCAATGCGCTTAACCGCGCGTAGATAGCAGGTGCTTTGTGCAGACCGACTCCGAATTTATTGTCGGCTTTCCCCGTTGAAATCTTTGCATTGGTCTGCGCGTCAACATCGGGATTGATTCGCAATACCGCGTCGGCCCGCTTACCGACGATCTCGGCTAATGCACAAAGCTCGCGTCCTTCCTCCTCGGACTCGATGTTGAACTGGCCGATATTGTTTTTCAACGCAGCGACAATTTCATCCGCAGTTTTTCCAACGCCGGAAAAAACAACGTCCTTTGGCAAAACGCCCGCAGCCAAAGCCCGGTTCATTTCGCCGACAGAGACAACATCAGCGCCATAGCCCTCACGCGCCAGTACTTTGAGGACCGCAAGGTTGGGGTTCGCTTTGACAGCAAAAGCGATATGCGGGTTTTCGACACCTCCGTTGATCAGGCCTTCACGAAAAACACGCGCATGGCGTTCAAGCGTTGCCTGTGAATAGACGTAGACCGGCGTACCCACTTCTTCAGCGATGCGGGTCAGCGGTAGGTTCTCGGCATGCAAGACGCCGTCGATAAGGTGGAAATGGTCCATATGTTCTCTGGGAGATTATTGAGGGCTAGTGGTGGGTTTGGCCGGCAATTTAGCAGGTTTTTCCTCGCTCGGCTTTGGCTTGGTGCCTGGGGGAAGGTCAAAAGGATCCTCGACGCGTCGTTCGGACCGGCGCATCAATTCGTCGCTACGCCCCGGACGCGCTTGTTCAGACGCAGTGACCAGCTTTTCGGAATCGGGCATCTCGGCCTGCCCATATGCCTTAACAGGCGGTGCTTGTCCGGCCTTTGGCTCAAGCGGACCGGCTTTGCCGCATGCGGTAAGCAGCGCCAGCACCGCCAAGCCACCGATCTTTGTCCAAGTTTTCATTCCGCCAGCTCCTGTAGCGCCTTTGCGATCGCTTCTCTTACCCGAACCGGCGCAGTTCCGCCAGCGCTGGTCCGGCCAGCGACTGAGCCCTCGACGGAAAGGTCTGGAAGCGCAGTTACCGCAAGCGCAGGAGAGATGCTTTGCAAGTCTTGGGGTGTCAGTAATTCGAGACCGCCGCCGCGTGCTTCGCACAGCTTCACAGCAGCGCCTGTCACATGATGCGCATCGCGAAATGGCAGGCCGTGATCGCGGACCAGCCAGTCGGCAAGGTCAGTTGCGGTTGAAAATCCGGTTGCGGCAACGGCGCGCATCCGTTCGGGAACAAAAGCCACGTTTGCGATCATACCCGTCATTGCCGCCAATGACAGATCAAGCAGATCATGTGCCTCAAACAACGGCGCCTTGTCGTTCTGCATGTCTTTTGAATAGGCAAGCGGAAGCCCCTTCATCGTCACCATCAGGCTGGTAAAGCAACCGAGGATCCGTCCCGCATGGCCGCGCACCAACTCCGCTGCATCAGGGTTGCGCTTTTGCGGCATGATCGAGCTGCCGGTCGACCAGGCATCGGGCAGTTTGACGAACCCGAATGGCTGCGACGCCCATAGGATCAGTTCTTCGGCCAAGCGTGAAAGATGCAAAGCTGTTTGCGTGACGCAGCCGAGATACTCAATCGCGAAATCGCGGTCGGACACACCGTCCAAGCTGTTTGCCATTGGCCGAGCGAAGCCAAGCGCCGAGGCGGTTGCCGCGCGGTCTATCGGAAAGCCTGTTCCGGCAAGTGCCGCTGAGCCCAATGGCGACTCGTTCAATCGCGTTGCGCAATCGGCAAAGCGGCTACGATCGCGTTTGGTCATTTCATAATAGGCCATCAAATGATGACCTAAAGTGATCGGCTGCGCGACTTGCAAATGGGTGAAGCCGGGCATGTTGTTGTTGGCGTGTTCTTCGGCGCGCGCGACGAGTGCAGACTGCAATGCTTTCAACGCGGCATCGGTCGCGGCGCAGGCGTTCCGCACCCAAAGCCTGAAATCGGTCGCGACCTGATCGTTGCGCGACCGTGCGGTGTGCAGTCGTCCGGCTGGCTCTCCGATTATCTCCTTCAACCGGCTTTCCACTTGCATGTGGATGTCTTCCAGCTCGATATGCTCTGGAACGCCGTTGGCGTCATACTCTGCCGCAATCTGGGCTAACCCAGAGTCGATAACGGCCGCATCATCGGTGGAGATTATCCCTTGCGCCGCCAGCATTGCGGCATGGGCGCGGCTGCCAGCGATATCCTCGCGCCACAAACGCTTGTCGATGGGGATAGACGCGTTTATCTCGCGCATGATGGCGTCGGGGCCGCTGCCGAAACGACCGCCCCATATGTTGCTGGAGTCCGAATTGCGCCGCTTATCGCTCATATCAGTTTTTGCCGCCTGCGCGTTGAGTGTCGGCGCGTGCGATAGGGAAACTCCCCCAAAGGAGCAAGCGGAACCCGTTGCGGTGCCCTCGGCTACTGTGGCGGCAAAAGCGAGTGCAGGATTGGAAAGTGCCAACGGTCTGCGGGCAGAGCTTAGCTATCGCTTTGCCGGACGGCCTGCGCCTGACGACGCGTTCAAAGGAGCAGATGGCCGAGAGGTTGCACTCACGGACTTTGCCGGACGACCGTTATTGGTCAATATCTGGGCTACCTATTGCATCCCGTGCAAAATAGAGATGCCAACATTGGATGCTTTGGCTGAGCTAGAGGCCGGGAAAACCACGGTGATCGCAGTGGCGCAGGATCTTCAGGGCCGCAAAGTGGTGCTGCCGTTTTTTAGCAAGACGGCAATCAAAAACCTTGAGCCCTATATCGATCCCACCAATCGGCTTTGGCATGCGGTAGGCGGATCGCCTGCGCTGCCAACGACGATCTTATACGACAGCGAAGGCCGGGAAGTGTGGCGGGTGATCGGCGGCGTCGAATGGGACGATGCAGAGATTTCTGCTTTGTTGGAAGAGGCCGACTAAGCCAAGCCGCCGAATTACATCAAAATACGGCGAGTCTTTGGACAGTCGTTTTTACGCTGAGGCGTCGATTCGGACATCGAACGGATGGCTGCCTTGCAGCTTTCGCTGACGTCGGCCCCTGTTTCGGCGCGCTTATTGCGGTCTTTGTTGTTGGCAAATGCAGGCTGCGCAACGATCATCGTCGCTGCGGCGATTAGTGCCCAAGCAGTAGGTTTCCCCATTCTCATCATCATTTTTTGCTCCTGCAAACCTTGCTGGAAGATGAACGAACCGTAATAAATGGCATGGTGGGCGCTAACGGGCTCGAACCGCTGACCCTCTCGGTGTAAACGAGATGCTCTACCAACTGAGCTAAGCGCCCTTTTCAGAACATGCCAGATATGAAATTGCCTTTGCCAAAGGCGAGGGCCATGCGCAAGTAATATCACGTTCTATATCGGGAAGCCGCCGCGTGTGGCCGCACTTGCAAAATAAGCGGTCAACCGCTCTTCGCTGTCGGTTGATAATCCGATAAACACCCGGCGTGCATCGTTGGGGTCCTGTTTTCGGACCAAGGCCCCATGTTCGGTCATCGTTGTGATCCAGCGCAATGCGGTTGTCGGCGGCACAGCGGCGGCGATACACAGGCTTGAAACCGACACCGACTTCCCCTCCAAATTGGCGGCATAGAGGTCGAGCAAGATGTCCCAAGCCGGATCGGCGAACAGGTCTTGTGGGAAATGCTGGTCGCGCAATCGGCGCAGCTTGATCAGCTCGCGGACTTTTGCCGCTGTCGTCGTAGTTACCTTGTCGGGCGCTGGAACCAGCGGCTCGAACATTGCAGCGGATGCGGGCCTAAACGACACCGGTCTATCTCTTACCGACGACCCGCCAATATCATCTTGTTCGGCAATACGCGCCAATGTGCGGGCGAAATCGGCAAGATCGTCGCTGATTTTATGCAGCGCACCGTATTCGCCTTCTCTGCTCCGGTCATGCAACTGGTCCATATCGCCCCGCCTGTTTGCCCTAGCCAATATCGGCACCGCCAGCGCATCGTCTGCATCCACCAGCCAATGGCAGCGTTCTGACGGCAATGCCGCATAAGCGCTTTCAAGCTGGTGCATTCCGATCCAGACGAGCGCTTCTGCGCCATATCGGTTCAGATAGTCGGCAATTTCGGAGCATTCTTGTTCAGGCCGGTCTGAAACGGATGAAATGTCGGTCAGGAGATAGTCAGCGCCGGTATTAAGGGGGGACAAGCGACATCCACATGCCAGTGCCAGCTGCTCAAATTGTTTAGTGCGAACAAGCTGGGAACAAAGGATTGCGACTGATTTGCCCGGGACGCCGTAATGCAGCTGCTCGCTCATTTCGCAATCACTCCGTTTCGGACAAATTTAAGCATCGCTCTTGTTCCTTTGCCAGCGCCGCACCACTTCGCTAACTAGTTAGCATGGATTGGCGGCAACGGCGCGTTCAGAAATCGCCACAGCCGCCCAATGTTTGGAGAGATTTGATGAACAAGGGAATGAAAAAATGGTCGTTGATCGCATTGTTGTTGTCGGGGGTATCCATGCCCGCAACGCTTGAAGCCAAAACGGTGATGAAAGCGGCCCCTAAGGCTTCGCCAATACTCGATCCGTGGAAAGGCCCGTATGACGGCGTGCCACCTTGGGATAAGGTGAAGCCTGCCGATTTCCCGGCGGCTTTTGAAGCGGCGATGAAGCAAACCAAAGCTGAGTTTGAAGCAATCCTGACTAATCCTGCGCCAGTTACCTTTGATAACACGATCAAAGCGAACGAACTGTCGGGCGAAGCGATTGGCCAACTGTTTTCGATCTGGGGCGTGCACTCCTCGAACCTGTCGAACGCCGATATTCGCAAGACGCAGGCCGAATGGGAGCCAAAGACTAGCGCCTTTTTCAACGAGCTGACGCTTGATTCGCGTTGGTTCCAACGCGTGCAATATCTGTATGGGCAGCGTGACAGCTTTGGCCTTGATAAATCGCAGCTTCGCTTGTTGGAGCGGACCTATGATGGGCTGGTGCGCGGAGGCGCGATGCTGAACGCGAAACAAAAAGCCGAAGTTATCGGTATCGAAACCAGCCTTGCGACCAAATTCTCGGAATTTCAGAACAAGGTGTTGGCGGATGAGGAAACTTTCATCTTGCTCACTGATGCGGCGGATGTCGCTGGCTTGCCCGATAGTTTCGTTGCGTCGTTGAAAGCGGCGGCCGATGAGAAGGGCAAGACCGGCTGGGCAGTGGTGAACACGCGCTCGGCGGTTCAGCCGTTCCTCGAAAACTCCCCGCGCCGCGATCTGCGCGAAAAAATCTGGCGCGCTTTTGTGTCGCGCGGTGACAATAATGACGCGAACGACACCAACGCGACGATTGCCGAAATCCTGAAGCTGCGCCAGCAACGCGCAGATGTACTGGGTTTCAAAACCCACGCCGATTTCCGCATGGCCGACACGATGGCAAAAGACCCTGCAAAGGCGATGGAGCTGATGATGAAAGTCTGGCCGGCCGCTGTTGCGCGTGTGGGCGAAGAAGTCGCCGATATGCAAGCGATTGCCAATGCGGACGAAGTAACCATCGAGGCATGGGATTACCGTTTCTACGCCGAAAAAGTCCGCAAGGCGAAATACGACCTCGATCAGAATGAGATCAAACCCTATTTCCAGCTCGATAATATGGTTGCCGCGATGTTTGATGCAGCTGGCAAACTCTATGGCATGAGCTTTACCGAGAATACTGGCACTGTGCCTGTGTTTGAACCAAAGGTCCGGACCTTTGAGGTCAAACGCGACGGCAAAGTCATCGGGCTGTTCTATCTCGATAACTTCGCGCGTGCCGGCAAACGCTCTGGCGCGTGGATGACAACCTATCGCAGCCAGAACCGCTTGACGGGAAAGAACGACATCGTCCTTGCGTCGAACAACAACAACTTCGTCCCCGGCGCAAACGGCAAGCCGACGCTGATCAGCATTGATGATGCCTCGACCCTGTTCCACGAATTCGGCCATGCGATCCATTATCTGAACTCGGATATCTATTGGCCCGGCCTTGGCAATGTGCCGCGCGATTTCGTGGAATATCCCAGCCAAGTGAACGAAAACTGGCTGCTGACGCCGTATATCATCAACAAATATGCCAAACATGCCGAAACTGGTGAGCCGATGCCGCAGGCGCTCGTTGATAAATTGGCGGCAAGTGAAAAGTTCAATCAAGGCTTTGCCACCGTCGAGTATCTGTCGAGTGCGATTCTGGATATGAAGCTGCATAACCGCAGCGAGCCCGTCACCGATCCGCGCGCCTTTGAAAAGGCGACCTTGGCCGAAATCGGCATGCCCAAAGAAATGGTGATGCGCCACCGCCTGCCACAGTTTAACCATCTGTTTTCTGACGACGGCTATTCGGCTGGCTATTACAGCTATCTTTGGTCCGAAACGATGGATGCCGACACTTGGGCCGCGTTTACCGAAAAGGGCGATGTTTGGGACAAGGAAACGGCGGAACGGTTCCGTACGATGTTGCTTTCGACTGGCAACGAAACTGACCGAGCCGAAGCGTACCGGGCATTCCGCGGGCGCGATCCGGACGTGAAATACATCATGCAAAAACGCGGCTTTCCTGTGCCGGTGGAATGAACGCCCGACAGATTTGAGACAAAAAGGGCGGGGGATTTCTCCGCCCTTTTTCGTTGCGCACCTCCTTTTCCGATTTCGCTTGCCTGATCCGTAAAACGATATAAATATGATATCATATTTAACAGGAGGTCATCATGACAGACAAAATGGAACAAGGGGCATTGAATGCCAGCAGCGAACGCGCGTCGGGCGGGTTTAGCGGCTATCTGGCGCTGCTATTGATGCTCGCTGCATTCGCCTATGCAGGCTGGGCGCTGTCGGGCGTGATTCGTGGTGGCCGCGACGCTGCAACGGCCTTTGACGTTATCGGGCTAACAGTTTCTACTCTGGCCTTCCTTCTGCTCTCTGCCGGCTTCTATATGATTCAGCCGAATCAGGGCGTGGCGATCACCTTGTTTGGCGCGTACAAAGGCACAGATCGCAGCGAAGGTTTGCGCTGGGTTTGGCCGTGGATGGGCAAAGCGAAAATTTCGCTGCGTTCGAACAACCTGATTTCGGACAAGATCAAGGTCAACGACCTGCGGGGCAACCCGATTGAAATTGCGGCGCAGGTTGTGTGGCGCGTAACCGATACAGCACAAGCCTTGTTCGATGTCGATGATTATAAGGCGTTTGTCATGGCGCAGATCGAGGCCGCTGTGCGCGCTATTGGATCGCGTTATCCTTATGATGATATTGAACATAAGGAGATTACCCTGCGCGGCAATCATGACGAGGTTGGCGCGGAGCTGCGTATTGCCCTGACCGAACGGTTGAAGGTGGCGGGGATCTCGGTCGATGAGTGCGGTTTCACTCACCTTGCTTACGCCCCTGAAATTGCCGGAGCGATGCTGCGGCGGCAACAGGCGCAGGCCGTGGTCGCGGCGCGGCAGACATTGGTTGAGGGCGCGGTTGGCATGGT
>JAYUOS010000016.1:0-2039 GCA_043760725.1 Sphingomonadales bacterium | reverse complement strand
CGCTATCATGAATGGTTCGCTGGACAAGACGCCGCCCATCTCAAGCAAAAGGCGCGTGACGCCGAAGACTTCTTTCGCCGCACGGGCATCACTTTTGCAGTCTACGGCGAAGATGAGGCCGAAGAACGGCTGATCCCGTTTGACCTCATCCCGCGCATCGTCACTGCACGCGAATGGGAGAAGTTATCACGCGGTATCGAACAACGCGTACGGGCGATCAATGCCTTTTTGCAAGACATTTACCACCGGCAGGAAATCGTGCGCGCCGGGCGTTTACCCGTTGCACTCCTTGAAAACAACGATGCTTTTGTTACCCAAATGATCGGCTTCGTACCCCCGGGGGGCGTTTATACCCATATCGTCGGCATCGATCTGGTGCGGACCGGTGCGGATGAGTTTCTCGTACTCGAAGACAATGCCCGTACACCCTCGGGCGTATCCTATATGTTGGAAAACCGGGAAACGATGATGAACATGTTCCCCGAACTGTTCAGCAATATCCGCGTGCGCAACGTCAGTGATTATCCCAAAAACCTGCGCGCTTCGCTCAGCAGTGTTGCTCCGCCTGCTTGCGCTGGTGACCCTGTTGTCGCCGTGCTGACGCCAGGTATCCACAACAGCGCCTATTTCGAGCACGCCTTTCTGGCGGATCAGATGGGGGCGGAATTGGTGGAGGGGCACGACATTCGTATCGTTGATGGCCGCGTCGCAATGCGGACGACCCGGGGCTATCAACCGATCGATGTGCTCTACCGCAGGCTTGATGATGATTATCTGGACCCGCTGATCTTCAAACCCGACTCCGTCCTTGGCATTCCGGGGATATTCGATCTTTATCGCGCCGGAAAAATTACGATTGCCAATGCGCCGGGCACGGGCATTGCCGATGATAAGGCCATCTATAGCTATATGCCCGACATCGTCGAATTCTATACCGGCGAAAAACCGATCCTAAAAAATGTCGATACATGGCGGTGCTCGGAACCCGACTCGTTAGCCTATGTGCTCGACAATTTATCCCAACTTGTCGTCAAAGAAGTCCATGGTTCGGGTGGTTACGGCATGCTCGTCGGCCCGGCTGCGAACAAAAAAGAGTTGGCTGAATTCACGGTGAAGCTGAAGGCCAAACCGGCAAACTACATCGCGCAGCCGACGCTGGCACTGTCGACCATTCCGATCTTCACCAATAGTGGCCTTGCCCCGCGCCATGTAGACTTGCGGCCCTTTGTGCTGGTATCACCGGACAAGATCGACATCACACCGGGTGGCCTAACCCGCGTCGCATTGCGCAACGGATCGCTGGTCGTCAACAGCAGTCAAGGCGGCGGCACCAAAGACAGCTGGGTAATCGAAGATGATTGAGGGGCGGTCATCATGCTAGGCAAAACCGCATCGGGCATATTCTGGTTGTTTCGCTATTTGGAACGTGCGGAGAATATCGTTCGCTTGATCGAAACTGGCCACCGCTTCACACTCACCCGTAATCGCGGGCGGCAAGACGAATGGCGGTCGATCCTGTCGGCTTTGGGGATGGACGCGACGTATCTGATGCGACATGAGGAATATACCAGCACGCAAGTCGTCGATTTTCTGCTGCGGGATAAAGCCAATCCGGGCAATCTGCGGCAACTGATCGATAACGCGCGGCAAAATGCCCGCACCACTCGAACCGCGATTACCCGCGAATTATGGGAGGCCGTAAATGCGTGCTGGATCAACGTCAATGCTGCGCTGAAACGGCAAGTGCGCGAGGCCGAGCTTCCAGCGACCATTGCCCTTATCCAACGTCAGGCAGCGCAAGTGCGCGGGGCACTCGAAAACACGATGCTGCGCAATGACGGCTATAATTTCAGCCGCGTTGGCAATTTCATTGAACGAGCGGACAGCATGGCACGCCTGCTCGACGTCAAATATTATGTGTTGCTGCCTTCGGTGTCTTTTGTTGGATCGTCGCTCGACAATATTCAGTGGGAGACGATCCTGCGCGCTACATCGGCCTACAGCGCCTATCGCTGGCTGTATCCGGGCCGCACGAGCGC
>JAYUOS010000015.1:0-74832 GCA_043760725.1 Sphingomonadales bacterium | reverse complement strand
TCACCTTAAACGGTGTCGGAGTGCGTGCGCGGGGGCTGTCGGCGCAAACGCCAAGTTTACAGTGTTTACCAGTGCGACGGGGTTTGAGACCCGGTGCGATGGCTGGCGGAAGGAGCTTAAAGATACAAAGGATACCCACGAAGGAGGGTTAAAGTGTATCTTTTGTAGCCTTAAGAGGCGCAATTGTGCGGAGGGATTTTGGGAAGGGGGAGCGGACGATGTCAAAGAGCAATTGTCTGGAACAATAGCAGAACATATGTTGAAAGTCAAGCATCCCTTGTCTGCATTATCACGTTGAATTCATAGGAGATATGACTGCTAATTGGGGGTTAACGCACCTGTCACCGTAATCCGAGGCGCACCGTAATCCCCGAGGCGATGGTGATACTGGCGAGGCGGTTCGTGCCGGTGGTCTTGGTGTAGCTGTCACTTTGCGCTGCGGCTGTATCGGCAGCATTGGTGCGGCGTTCCACGGCGGTGCGGTTGCCGTTGGCATCATGGGCATAGTCGGTGCGTTTATACGGTGCCGCAGAGGTTGCCGCCAACCTCACACGGTTCAGCCGCCCGCGCACATCATACGCATAGGCAATGTTGTTGGCGGGGGTCACCCCGTCGGTGATGCCGGTGATGTTGTCGTCGTTGTCATAGGCATAGCTGAGCAGGCTAAGGTTGACCCCGCCGCTGGTCTTATACAGTCGCCTTGAAGCCAGCCTGCCGTCATTGCCCCAGTTGTTGGTCATCGACAGCGTGTTGCCAAGCGTCGCCTGTTTGATTGCAGCAAACGGCTCATACTGGATGCCCGTGGCAATGTTGGTCCATGTGGTGACGCTCGAGAGGGAAAGAATTTGGGGGTTGTTGCACTTGTCACCTCAACTCTAGGCCGTAATTCCTCTAAAGCCGATGATGCATTCTATCATATCGGCGGTTGTTTCACCCGAATTCATTTTCAAATTAAATACCTCAATGTATTTCTTCATTGATTTTTTCATATCTTCAATCATAATTTCCGATCGCTCATAACAAAGATCGTATCCGTCTAGGATATTAAAATTCAACAGACATCCATCTTCCTCATAAACATTTTCATCATCAATCGAGTCCTGCCACGGATAACCAACATAGGCGATGTAGTTATCAATTGAACTGAATATTTCCACATCGATGCACGATATGTAGCATACAATAATTCTTTTTGTCATCTTGGCCATATTCCTTTCGGCCACCAGCGATCTCTCCAGTCGCTATCCGCTGGAGACTTTTCCCATGGCCTGTGTCGTTTAGGAGAATGTCCTGGGGCTCGACTGCCATCAGGCAATTTGGGACCAGGTTGATGGTAATGCGGCCACTTAAAATCGCCAGGATGAGGAGGCCGGTTTGGAATTACGGTGACAGAATTACGGTGACAGGTGCGTTAACCCCTAAATACCTTTGGCTTCGGCCCGCGCTTGGCTGGAAGCAATTGCTGGCCTGTCTTGGCCACCATATCTTCGAGCCACGCGGCCGAGCCAACAGGTCGTCCGATCGTTTCGGCCTTGCGCAGCGCAGCATAGGTGAATGCTTCATCAAAATCCTCCCCCAGAAACGCACGAAAGTCTCCTACGCGGGCCAGCGCCGCTGTAACCTGTACCACATGATCGTCCTGTTCTGCAAAATGCGCCCGAACGCTTGACCAACGCCAATCATCGGCGCGCTCAACCAGCCGCGCCCGAACCGGATTGAGCGCAACATAGCGCAACGCCGCGCACAAATGCGCCTCATCCATGGCAACGGAACTAAATCGCCCCTGCCACAAATGCCCGGTCGTCCGCAGTCGGGCATTGATATAGCCAGTATAGTGGCGGTGCACATGGCGAAATGTCTGGCTAAGGCTGTCAGCGTCGCGTGGCACAGCGATGATATGAACGTGGTTCGGCATCAGACAATAGGACCAGATTTCTATGCCATACCGCCCAGCGGCGTCAGCAAGCAAATCAAGATAGAGCGCATAATCGCCCTCCTCAAAAAATGTCTGCTCGCGCCGATTGCCCCGCTGCGTCACATGATGCGGGATGCCGGGAAGAACCATGCGGGCAAGCCTCGCCATAAGTCCCGCATAAGCACTGCTACAGCGGGTGTCAATTTAGGGGTTATCGCACCTGTCACCGAAATCCAGACAACAAAAAAGGCCCCCGAAACGGGAGCCTTTTCTTTGGCGGAGACGGTGGAAATCGAAATAGCGCAGCAACGAGTTGAAATCGATTTCTTTTTTATGATGGTTGTCAGCACATACCATAAAAAATACCATAAACCCGAAATCCTACTTGTGCGTTGAATAGGCGCTCTTCTGCGTTGAATTCATGCTCCCAATAGCGATTAGGAGTTTTTTGCATAAACAATTTGCGACAGATTATCAAAAAATCCGTTTCAGGTTGCTTTCACTGCTTATGTCACGCCGGCGCTGCACCGTTGTGCCTACAGACTCGATTAGGGACGATTTCGGCATTGGCCCAGCGTAAGGTCGGCGAGCACACGGAACGGGCGACCCGTGGCCATATGGTCAAGGACGAGATTGAGGCTACAGCGCTAATTGGGCAGCGCCGGAACTGGGGCAGACGCCCGTGGTGCAACGACTGCTTGCGCCGTTGCACTGTCAGACGGTTCGCTCGGCAAACCCGCTGCGTCTTCTCGCGGTTTATCGCGACGCCTCCACCTCGTCGCAGAATGCGCAGACGACGATAGCAGCATCTGCGGCGCTAATATCTAAGAGCGCTCAGCTTCTCTCGCAAACCAACATCATCGCCAGCACCCGAAAACACTCTTCTGGAACTTTGTGCCTGATCGCGCGTTTAACCCGAAACACGCAATCTGAAATGCTATCGGAATGCCGCAGAAAAGGAAGTCCGCATGTTTAGGAAAGTTCTGCTCATCATCGCAGCGACCAGTATCGCGCTCACTGCTGCAGCCTGCAACACAGTAAAAGGTGTGGGTCGCGACATCGAGTCCGTTGGCGAGGCAGGCGACGAGGTAATTAACTAGGGCCAGAGATCGAGTTTTTTGGTCCGTGCCAACTTATCAGGAGAGTGTGATGACCGATCTCAACAAAGACGAGAAAATTGTCTCCACGAGGAGCAGCTTCAATGTCGCCAATACAATTGCAGCAATTGCATTGCTGCTACTGGTGCTTGGGCTCCTGAAGTATTTTGGGGTATCTCCAATCTAGGCGCGCGCTTGCGCGACAATCGCAATCCGGCGGTCCAGAGCTCATCATTTGACGTCCGGTGCGTGCGTCCACCTGAAACGCTAGGTGGCGAGGTACCCCGTCACGACCACCGGCACTGCGCACATACCGAATGCGTAAATTTCCGTTGTCCATAAAAGGTAGATAATAGCATGAACGATTGGAGCAAAAACATAACCACGCGAACCGGCCAGGAATTTCATGTCCGCCCTGCGAGTCCCGATGATGAGGAGGCGCTTGGTGCCTTTTTTGAAGGTGACACGCCGCAGGATATGCGGTTCAGATTCCTGAGCGCATTGAAAACAGTGAGTCACGAACGCCTCGTTGCCATGACCAATGTCGATCATCGCCAGACCGAGAACTTCCTGGCATTCATTGACGGGTATCCGGAAATTATAGCAACCGCCATGCTTGCCTGCACGCCCGATATGGCAAAGGGCGAAGTCGCGATTGCGATCCTGCCTGAATTTAAAGGCAAAGGTATCAGTTGGGAACTGTTGGCGCACGTCGCTCGCTTTGCGGAGGCTAAGGGTGTCAAGACACTTGAGTCGATTGAAAGCCGGGATCATCACGCCGCTATCGAGATGGAACGTGAGATGGGGTTCATAGCGACAAGCTATCCCGGCGATGCAACACTGATACTTGTGCACAGGACATTGGCACCTGCGTGACGGTGCTGACCACCGATAAAAAAACGGCTCAATGCGGATCAAAATCGAAAGTCGCGTGTTTAAGTGTCAGTCGGAACAGTTCGACCAACCTTAAGGAGATTTTCGATGGGTGAATTTGTTGACAAGGTAAAGGGTGCCACAAACGAAGCGATTGGCAAAGCCAAGGTCGCGGTAGGAAAAGGCACCGATCATCCCAAAATGGTCGCCAAGGGCCTCGCACAGGAAGCCAAAGGCAAGGCGCAAAACGCAATGGGAACCATCAAGGGCAAGCTCGGCGATCGGCTTTAAATCTAACATCCGCGTCTTTTGCAAAGGAGTGCCATTATGTTTACCCTCCCCAAACTTCCTTTTGCAGAGGACGCGTTAGATCCGCATATTTCGGCCGAAACGCTGGCGCTGCATCACGGCAAACATCACAAGACCTATGTTGATACGCTCAACAAATTGCTTGCCGGTGATGCGTTGGCGGAATTGCCGCTGGAAGATGTCATTCATGAGACCCATAATTCTGCGGCCCGGCAGACGATTTTCAACAATGCAGCGCAAAGTTGGAATCATGATTTCTTCTGGAAATCCATGAAACCCGATGGCGGCGGTCCGCCCACAGGTGATCTCAAGGTTCTGATCGAGCATGACATTGGTGATGCCAAAGCCTTTGACGAAGCGTTCAAAGAAGCCGCAGCTAAGCATTTTGGATCCGGCTGGATCTGGTTGGAGGTGACGGACGGTGTTGTTGGAATCATAACAACCCATGATGCTGACCTTCCCCTTATCCAAGCGCGCACGGCGCTGGTGTGCTGCGATTTGTGGGAGCATGCCTATTATCTTGATTATCAAAATCGCCGCGCTGATTTTGTCGCCGCGTTTCTCGATCATCTGGTCAATTGGGACTTTGCCAATGCCAATCTTACAGCCGCTGCGGCAGAATTGAACGAAGAAGTTCCATCGGAATTGGAACCAAATGCTGCGTCGACCGTTATCTCCTAACACTGAATAGGAGAAGACAGATGAACCTTATTATAATGCTAGTCGTCGGCGGCGTCCTCGGATGGCTTGCCTCTATGGTTATGCGAACGGATGGACAGCAAGGCCTGTTCTTGAACGTGGTTGTCGGCGTCGTGGGCGCAGTGCTGGCGGGTTATCTGCTAACACCGTTCCTTGGCGGCGCGCCGATTACGACTGGTGCGTTCGATATCAAGTCGCTGTTTGTGTCATTCCTTGGCGCTGTTGTGCTGCTTGGCATCGTTAACTTGGTCCGGCGCGGATCGGTTCGCTGATACTGGTCCTGCGAAAAAGCAAATCATTCATGCCCAGCTAAAGGAAAACCAAAATGAAACTATCCCCAAGAAATACATCAATTGTGATGTCGATCACTACAATTGGCCTGTTTTTATCCGGCTGTAACAGCCCGGCTGAAAAGGCGGCTGACGAGACCGCTGATGTCATCGAAGAAGATGCCGATGCGGTTCGCGAATCGGCAGACAAAGCTGCTGACAAAATGGAAAATCGTGCCGACAAGCTCGACAGCAAGACTGATGGCGTCGATTCGAAAGCGGAACAGGCCTTGGACGACAAGGCTGGTGCGGTCCGCGAAAAGGCAGATGTCAAGGCCGATGTGATGGAATCCAAAGCCGACGCAGTCCGCGACAAAGCCGACGGCAAATAGTCGATTGGCAGTGTTATTATGGGCGGCTCTTTTTAAGCCCCCACCGTGGTTTTTACGGTGATGCGATGGAAAGTCATGTCCGAACTCAACACTGGGAGCCGGTATTCTTGGTCGTGTGATAGCCTCTAATGGCTCCAAAACGCTGGGGACAATCCTCGGCGGTGCTAGCGGTGCGCTGATTGGTCGGTCGATCGGACGCCGCGGCGTGCGCTGTAATTAACTCTAAAAGAAAAGGAACATTGACATGACGACATTGAAATCAGCTCAGACGAAAATACAATCGATCAAGGACGCAGCTGTTGATCGGATCGATCACATCACAACCAACGAGAAAATAGCAGGCGCCGCTGTAATGGGCGTTGTGGCCGGTGTGGCCGCAACGGCGATTGGAAGTGCGCTTTACCACGGCAGTGAAAACGCCAACAAAACTGCGAAGCCTGCCAGCAAACCCGCTACTACTAAGGATTGAAATTTTGGCAGGTGATCTGCGCAATCAGACACTGGTCCGAATTCAGATGGCGGCGTGGTTATGAACCGGCCCACGCCGCCATTTGTCACCTCAGGCGGGATGACAGCCATTTTGACGCCTCAGCGATGATATTTATGAGTTCACGGCTTAGCGTCCTAGCACTATTCATCTGGAAGGAATGCGGCCTGCTCTTGCGCTTCGAGCACCGGATAGGCCAGCTTAACCACAGTCCCAGTGCCAGGCGTGCTGGCGATGTTAAGTTCGCCGCCCAGCTGATGGGCGAAGGCCTCCATTAGCTGGCGCCCCATCGACGCTGTTTTGTAAGATGAATCAAAGCCAACTCCATCATCAGAAACCGACAGTGTCGCCAGATCATCCTTCACGTCAAAATGGAGGGTAACAGTGCCATTCTCGCCAGCGGCAAACCCGTGCCGATAGGCGTTTGTGACCGCCTCGACAGCGAGCAAGGTTAACGGCACCGCGTTGTTGATCGGGACCGTTTGCGACGCTGCACCGCAGACCAGATGTACATGGCTTTGCCCCCGGTGCAGCGCACGGAGCTGAGAACAAAGCGCGTTCAGCAAACTTGCGATGTTGACATTGCCATGGTCGCTGTCGTGGCTTTCCTCATAAAGCAGCCTGTGTATCTGCGCGAGTGCGCCGATCCGGGCGCGGGTCTGGCTAAGGGCTTCCCTCGCGGTAGGGTCGCTGATCTTCGCGGCCTGAAGGTTGAGCAGGCTGCTGACGATCTGGAGGTTGTTTTTGACGCGATGGTGAATGTCATGCGTCAAAGCGGTCTTGGCATCGAGCGCAGCCTGAAGCGCGTGATCGCGCGTATCGATCGCGCTTGCCATGCTGTGAAGGTCCGCGCTGAGCAGGCCAAGTTCACGCGGAGCGCGATCACATTTGGTGGCATCTCCGGCAAAGTTCCCGCTGGCAAACTGCGATGCGAGTGACCTTAGCGATTCCAGCCAGCGCAAAACGAGGTGGCTCGTGCCAAACCAGATTGCCAAGCAAGCGAGCAAAAGCGCAAGAAGGGGCAGAAGCAGGCTGATGCGCACCTGTTTGACTGCAGTCGCCATCAGCATTTTAGTCGGTTCGGCATAAACCACGTAGAGTTCACGGTCATAAAGCGGAGCTACGGCATACATCCAGGCCACACCGTCCCGCGCTTTCACCTCGGCCACCTTTCCATTTCCAGCTTTCACGTCAAAGCGCGGTAATTCATTTGGTGCGCCGGACACCACCAGCGTTCCAGCACCATCAACGATCGCAACCACAGCGCTGGGAGTCATTTCTGATGCAGCCAGTGATTGCTCAAGCCAGGACGCGTCAATCGCTACCGTGACTGCGCCATTACTGCTACCGTCAGCGGCCATCACAGGTTGCATGCCAATCAGCGCGCGCTTTTTTGAGATTTGGCCGATTACCAGTGCGCTGACAGTAAACTGGCGCGCCCTAATGCCGCGTTGCCACCAGGCTTCGGTCACAAAAGATGTCGCAGGATCAAATGGTATTACCGAGCATTGGACACGGCCCTGCGCATCGGATCGCGCGAGATTGAGCAGCGCTGGACTGTTGCCAAGGCCGGTTTTGAGAGCTTCATTACATCCAGCGCCACCGGCCACAACAGCCACGTTTTTGCTGAGCGTCAGCAGCAACTGCTTGCCGATAATCAGGGGGTCACGTTCGCGCCCCGCCGTTGCCAATGCGCTTGTGACGAGCTGATTGCCAATCAGCGTTCGAGAGTATTGCAAGCTTGAAAGTGCCTGCACAACGCTGAGCGTACCAATTGGCAACAGCGCAGAAACCACAATCAGCACCATGCCGTTGCGCAGGGTCACCGGTCGCATCTGACGTTTCCCCCTCCAGATTATCGCGCAATCGAAGCCATCTTGGTTGGTGGCGCGCGCAGGACATCACTAAAAGCCTGAGCCGCATCGTGACCCGTCCCGGATTTAGCGCGTTCTGGCGGGGAATCAAACAGGGCATTGTCCGATGGGCCATCGATCAGAGCGTTAAGTGCAGTTCGCCCACGCGCCAACCGACTTTTTACTGTGCCCATCGCACAGCCGATAACCTCGGCTGCCTCTTCGTACGACAAGCCATTCGCGCCGATCAGTAACAATACTTCGCGCTGTTCCGCCGGAAGCTTTTGCAATGCCTTCGCCACATCGTCGACGTTGATGCCGTTATGCTGCGCGGGTGCGGCCACCAACACCCGCTCGGCAAATTCCGGGTCGAGCGACGTCATCCGCTTATTCTTGCGTAGTGTCGTGTAAAACTGGTTGCGCATGATCATAAACATCCAAGCGCGAAAATTGGTGCCTTGCATATAGCTTGCCCGCGCGGACCAAGCGCGCATCATGGTGTCTTGCGCCAAATCGTCTGCCATATCCCGATTGCCGCACAAACCGCGTGAAAAGGCGCGCAACGACGGCAACAGCGCCAGAAGCTGATCGCGGAACACTGTGTCAGCGTCGATGGCCTCCTCCGCGCTCATCAATGGGTCGCATTCTTGGCGGCGATTTTCGTATCTATCTCATCGAGCAACCGCAGAAAGTCTTCGGGCAACTCTTCGTTTACCACGGCATCGTGCATCTGTTTGAGCGCCGCCGCTATCGGATCGCTGCCCATGTCTGCGTCGTGATTGCCCGGCTTGTTCGCCTTTGCCATCTGTTGTTGCTCCACCAGCGCGAGTTTCGGGTCTAGGCCAGACGTTGTGGTTGATGTATGAACGTTTGTCACCGAAATCCTCGCTTGGGCCAAAATACAATGGCGAAAGCGCCATCGATTGCAGGGGTAACCTGCCCACGGCGAAAAAAGTTCCAGCTGCGGGAACAAAAATTGATCTGCGTGGTATTCCCTGTCTCGAATAGGAGCGATTATGACAGTTAAAGAAGCGGTCGGGCCGGAACTCCCCTTTTTGCGGCGCTACGCGCGCGCGCTTACCGGGTCACAAAGATTGGGCGATGCAGCCGTTCGCCAAGTGCTCGAGGCACTGCTGCTGGCACCCGAAGAATTTGACGCGACCAAGCCCCCGCGCGTCGAGTTCTACCGGCTTTTCCATCATTTATCGCAACCCGATATGGTCGCGGGTTTGGGGGAGTCACTGGAAGGTGACGGTCTTATCGCGCGGTTGTCGATGCCCAGTCGGCAAGCACTGTTGCTGACCGCGGTTGAAGGCTTTAGCATAAACGAGGCCGCCGATATCCTCGGGAGCACCACCGAAAAGGTTAGCGCGGACATCGCCATAGCGCGACAGTCGATCTCCGATAGCCTGCAAGCATCGGTGATGATCATCGAGGATGAAGCGATCATCGCGCTGCACATCCGGTCTATCGTTGAGGCCCTCGGCCACAGCGTCACCGGCATCGCGCGCACACGCAACGAAGCCGTCGCACTCGCCGAACGCAGCCGCCCCGAACTTGTCCTGGCCGATATCAGCCTGGCCGACGGATCGAGCGGGATTGACGCTGTGAAGGATATATTGAGCGCAATGAACGTGCCCGTCATTTTCATCACCGCCTTCCCCGAACGCTTGTTGACGGGCGAACGGCCTGAACCGACTTACTTGATCACCAAACCATTTGAGCCCGAAACCGTAATCGCCACGATCGGCCAAGCGCTGATCGTTCACCGCGAACGCGTGGCCGCTTCGGCGCCTGCGATACAGGTACTTGAAGACGCTACGCCAAATCCCCGCAAACATTTCGACACGCCTGAGGCGTTGCTCGTCGATCCCGGATTGGGAGATGGACAGAAATCGGCGCTGCTGACCGAATGGGATTCCGAAATCGACGGACGGCTCAACGCCGAATCCGAGGGCATGAGCGCATCTGATCCAATCAGCGCCAAGCGTGAAGCCAGTCTGGCCGATGAAGCAGGAAAGGTGAAGACTGCGCTGACCGAGGTTTTGGCCAAGAACGGCTGAAGGATCAAGATACTGACATCCGCTGGACCATCCAAACGGAGCCCCTTGACGTTCTATATGCTGGTACTCGTGTTGGCTGTTCCGATTTGGGCGCTCAGCCAATTCGGGCTATTAATCGGATCACTCAAAATCCCGGTCACGGACTTGTTGCTGGCATTTACGCCACTGATCGCGGCTTTGATCCTGATATTCCGGGCCGAAGGGACCGAAGGCTTGGTGTCTTTCTTCAAGCGCTTGTTTGACTATCGGAGACTATTGCGCACCCATTGGCTTTGGCCGGTGCTTTTGCTTGCGCCCATAATTTACGGTCTGACATTTACGGGTCTCCGACTGGCGGGTCATGACAGCGTTCCGGTGATAAATTTTCCACAAGTTCTTGTTCTGGTCGCCATCATCTTTGTGCTGGCAATCGGCGAGGAGGCAGGTTGGACGGGTTATCTCCTTGACCCCATGCAGGCGCGGTTTGGCGCACTCGGTGCCAGCCTGATTATTGCTGTTCCATGGTGGCTTGCGCATATCCCTTCTATCATCGCGATAGGAGGAACAACTGCTGATATCGCTTGGTGGCTCCCTGGAGCAATCGCCCTACGGGTGCTGATGACGTGGCTTTACAACAACGCTGGTCGTTCAACCGCTGCAGTGATCTTGTTCCACACGATGTTAAATGTCGGGCGCATCATCGTCTATCCAACGGTTGGCTCGCACTATGACACCACCTATCAGATCACGGGATATGGCGTTAGCTTCGTCTTGGCGGTGGCTGTTGTAATCGTCTGGGGGCCGAAAAATCTTACCAGAAAGGCTCCGCCGTCATCGGGGTTGTAACGGTCGCAATTGGGTCGGTTCCTTCCTAACACCGCTTGCCCGTAGCCTCGATTCTCCGCCTGAATACCAACCGCTGTATAAGCGGCCCAAGAAGCAGCCACGGAACAATTCCTACTCCCGCCTGTTTCGCTTCACGCTCCATATGAAGATTCATCATGGTTATGCTCGACCTGAATATAGCATAAATTCTGGGCTCGGTCATTCTTAATCAAGCCATTTAGTCTCAATTTAGCGAGGAAAAGCAGATGGTTGACAGGCGAACTCTGTTGATTGGTGGTGGCAGCGTTGTTGCATTGGCAGGCGTGAGCGCGGCCTATGTTGCGCTTCGCACCAGAGATGACATGGCGGACTATCAGGCCGCCGTGGCGGCTTCTCGCCGCGTGCTCAAGGAGCAGCCGGAAGCCCAAGATTTGATCCGTTATGCAACGCTCGCGGCGAACAGCCATAATAGCCAGCCATGGCGGTTCAGGGCGACGCCAAGCGGCATCGATATTCTGCCGGATCCGGCGCGAAGGCTTTCTGCGGTCGATCCTGACGACCACCATCTCTTTGCCAGCCTTGGCTGTGCTGCTGAAAATTTGGCCATTGCTGAGGCGACGCGGGGCACACCGGGGGCGCTGACCTTCGCACCTGAGAACGGCGGCACATTGCGCTTTGATAGGGGCGGCAGTGCGCAAGCCGAACCTGCGCTATTCGCGGCGATCCCCAAACGGCAATCAACGCGGGCCGATTATAATGGAAAATCTGTGCGTGCCGTCGATCTCACGAAGTTATCAAGCGCCGCTGCCGTTCCCGGTGTTGATCTGTTGCTCATAACCGATCGGCCAAAGCTCAACCAAGTTCGGGACCTTGTTCTGGCGGGCAATTCTGCACAGATGGCCGACGCGGCGTTCGTCCGCGAACTCAAAGCATGGTTGCGGTTTAGCCCCGCCCATGCGCTGCAAACCGGCGACGGCTTATTCAGCGCGACAAGCGGCAATCCCGCCCTCCCCGAATGGCTGGGGCCAACGATGTTTGACGTGATGTTCAAAGCTAAAGCCGAGAATGACAAATACGCTCGCCAGATCGCGACATCGGCTGGCATTGCGGTGTTCATTGCGCAAGGCGAAGGCCCCGAACACTGGGTGCAGGCTGGCCGTGCGTGTCAGCGTTTTGCCCTCGCGGCGACAGCGCTCGGCCTGAAACACGCGTTTCTGAACCAGCCCGTTGAAGTTGCGCGGCTGCGCCCCGATCTGGCGGCGCTGATTGGCATGCCCGGCCGCCGCCCCGATATTGTGATGCGCTTTGGCTATGGTCCAGCTCTGCCATATTCGGCCCGTCGGCCCGTTGCCGCCGTGATGGCGTGAAACCATCATTGCAGCCTCAGGCGTGGGCGAAGGAGATATATCGATGCTGATACTCTACCTGCTGCAAACATCGGTACCGCTCACCCTGATTGCTTGGCTAACCCTCTTTCCGCCGCGCAGTGTCATCGGATTTTGGACTCAAACGCTGGCAATTGGATTCGGCCTTTGCGCCGTTGGCTTCACTGGCATCTGGACGTTTCCGCCCTGGTGGGTGCCTTATGGTTTCGCAGCCTTGCTGTTGGCGTCCGTCGTTCACAGCGTGTTGCGCGCGCATGATCAATCGCTTTGGCCAAGGCGTGTAAGCGGCTGGCTGTCGTTGATCGGCTTTTTCGTGCTCACGCTTTACGCTGCTTACGAAATTCGCATTGCCTTTGATGCGAGTGCGATACCAAAAGGGCGTTCGCTCAATTTGGCATCACCGCTGGGGCCGGGAACTTATCTCGTTGCAAATGGCGGATCGGCGGTATCGATCAACGCTCACGCCGATGCGCTTGATCAAACCATCGCTGCCCATCGGCCTTATCATGGCACGGGTTACGGTGTGGATTTGGTCGCGATTGATCATTGGGGGCTGCGTGCAAATGGGCTGATGCCATCGGACCCCAGACGCTACCGCATGTTCGGGCGGGCGGTCGTTGCGCCCTGCGCGGGCGATGTTATTGCTGCGGTAGACGGCCTTCCCGATATGACCGTTCCTGAAGTCGACGAAGCGCATCTCGCCGGGAACCATGTCATTTTGCGCTGTAATGGCCTCGACGTCTTGCTTGGACATTTTCACAAAGGCTCGGTGCAAGTGATAACCGGGCAAAGACTCAAGACCGGAGATGCCATAGCGACCGTTGGGAATTCGGGGAGCAGCAGTGAGCCGCATCTGCATATCCATGCGCAACTTCCTGGAACTGTGACCGCGCCATTTTCTGGTGCGCCCATTCCGATCCGCATCAACGGCCGATATCTTGTTCGGAATAATCGCATTGCGATTACTGTGATAAGGAGCGTGCGATGAGAATTTCGTCTTGGCTGCGGCGCCATCCTATTACCAGCATTATCGGGCTTGGGTTGACAGTCGCCGGGCTCATAATTTGGTGGCGCTTTCAATCGGACATTCAAACCGCTCGCGACCGTATCGCGCAGGGCAGTGTTTTGATTGAAACCCGCTGCGGCCCGATCGAATATCAGGAAGTTGGCGAAGGCGTTCCGCTTCTGTCGGTTCACGGTAGCGGTGGCGGTTTTGATCAGGGCATGGCGTTCGCGGCTCCTCTGGTGAAACATGGCATACGGGTGATTGCAATGTCACGGTTCGGCTATTTGCGCACGCCGATGCCGATTGAGGCGTCGGCCGAAGCGCAGGCAGATGCGCATGTTTGCTTGTTGGATGCGCTTGGCATCAAACAGGCCGCCGTTCTCGGTGGCTCTGCTGGCGCACCCTCGGCGCTTCAGATGGCTATTCACCATCCAGACCGGGTTAGCGCGCTCATCCTTCTCGCACCGCTCGCTTATAAGCCCAATACGCAGATTAACTCTGCGCCACCTTTGGCACCATGGGTTGAGAACACTATGATGGCGGTGATCGGTTCGGATTTCTTGTTCTGGTCTGCGAAACATCTGGCTCGCGATCAGATCATTAAAACCGTGCTCGCCACTCCGCCGGAGCTATTGGCAACGGCAAGCGAACAAGAACAGAAGCGGGTCAACGAAATGCTCGATAACATTCTGCCCGTTTCTGCGCGCAGTGCAGGATTGCGCAGCGACAGCGCGGTGGGAAAGAACCAGAAGCCAGCCGCCCTTGCTTTGGTTCGCGCGCCGACTCTGATTATCAGTGCGCGCGACGACGGCTACGGAACCTATGCAAGCTCGGAATATACAGCCCGCCATATTGTGGGAGCACAATTTATAGCGTTCGAAACAGGCGGCCATACTTGGGTCGGGCATGATGATGAGGTGATGGCTGCGATTGCCAGTCTGCTGACTAAGCCCACCTAAGAGCGCGGAACTTTCTAGCCTCAGTGCGGTTAACCTCACGCACCAAGAGGGAAACCACATGAGCCATTTTCTGCACGATCTCCACGCTGAATTTCCCGCAGACATTGAAATTCTGCACAATCTCAAACTCGAAGACCCCCGTTTTCCGCAGCTGGCTGATGATTATCATGCACTTAACAAAGATATCCAACGGATCGAGAGCGGGATTGAGGCATCTTCGGATGAGCGGTTGGAAGACTATAAGAAGCGTCGCCTTATGATGCTCGACGAGGTGTCGGCGATGATTGACCGTGCCAAACCCGTTTGAATTTTTTAGGAGCTATCATGTCCAAATATGAAAATTTGACGCGCACTCTCACCGCGCGCCTCCATGAAATTCAAGGCCGCGTTGGAAAAATCGAAGCTGATATTTGCGCGCCAGAAGACGCCGACTTGTCGGAGCAGGCGGCGCGTGACGAGGATAATGAACAACTCGTAGCGCTCGATGAAGCTGGCCTCGCCGAAATCGAAGCCATCAAAGCGGCTTTGGCGCGCATAGAACATCGCAGTTACGGCATTTGCACCAATTGCGGCCGCGCGATCCATGCCGGACGCCTGGAGGTTATGCCAACAGCGGCGCTCTGCATCGAGTGTGCCAACGATTCTGATCGGCTACATCATAGGTTATGAAGGAGCTTCGCATGCGCGCAAGTGATGGTGACATAAGAACAAGACTTCCAGCCGCTGTCTACGATCTTGCTCTCCGGCTTGGTGCAAATCCGCAGCGCGTGCCGACTGGCGCAAAGCTGACGCAAACCGGGCGGATGAAGCGCAAACTCGGTACTGATGCTTGGATGAAGTTCACTGCGAAGCAGACGATCTCTGCAAATCACTGCGCGTTTGACTGGCGCGCGCGCTTTGGCCCGTTTGGGATTATGTCGGTTCGTGATGCTGTCGATGACCAAGAGGCCCATCTCGATGCTGTGTTGCTTGGGTTTATCCCCGTTATGCACAACGACAGTTCACCGGCACTGATCCGCGGAGAGATGATGCGGTATCTCGCTGAAATTGCTTTGATGCCTGATGCCATCTTGTTCAATGCCGCTTTGCGCTGGCGCGTGGACGGACACGATAGCATTGCCGCTAGCGCAGGAATGGGCAAAGGGAGCGCCGAAGTAATTCTTGGTCTTAATGCAGACGGACGGATTGCAAGCACCTTCGCTCCTGATCGGCCCCGTTCGGTAACGCCGCCTTTCCTGCCGACCCCGTGGCGCGGGCATTTCTCTGATTATCGCCAACATTGCGATAGATGGCTGCCCTTTGGCGCAGAAATCGGTTGGGAGATCGACGGGAAAGATCAGCTTTACTGGCAGGGTCGCATGGAAACCTGGGAAACCACCGGCGCGCAATGATGCGCGACATATGAAGAGCCATGATTTCCGCGCCAAGGCGCTCGCGACGGCGCTATCGGCCTTGGCAGGCTATGTCGATGCGATTGGCTTTATCGCTCTCGGCGGCTTTTTCGTCTCATTTATGAGCGGAAATTCAACGCGGCTTGGCGTGGGAATTGTTACCCGTTCGCATGACGCGGTTGTCGCAGCAGCGCTGATCGGTTCTTTCGTGGTCGGTGTCACATTGGGGTCGCTGGTGGGGCGGTTAGCATTGGCGCACCGCCGTCCGGCAGTTCTGATGACAGTGGCTGCGCTACTTGCTCTGGCCGCAAGCGCCGATGCGATGGGATTGGCAACGATATCGGTTGCAGCGATGGTGCTTGCGATGGGGGCTGAAAATGCAGTGTTTGAGGCTGACGGAGAGGTTCATATCGGACTGACCTATATGACTGGAACGCTCGTCAAGATTGGTCAGCGCGTGGCAATTGCGCTGATGGGTGGCGACCGGCTGGCATGGTTGCCTTATCTTGTGTTGTGGATAGGATTGATCGCGGGGGCTTGTGCCGGCGCAGCGTTCTACACGGCGCTGGGCGTTCGCGCGCTTTGGATTGCCGCAGGAGCTGCAGCATTACTCGCGTTCGTTTCTGCGAGGCGATAAACAGAGGTTAGCAACAGTCCGTTTACCTCAAGTCGCTGACGCAATACCGACCACAGCCTAATTCGCCAAAAATCCTCACCTTCATGGAACAATAGTCCGTCGCCTCAGTTTTCTTATCATACATTCCAGACGGAGACATATCATGGCTGACCACGAACCCGAATATTTTGAAACATCGTCGCTGATCGCATCCGATATGGTCGAGGGCACCGCTGTTTATAACAAGGACGCGGAGAAGATCGGCAGAATTTTGAACTTCATGGTCAACAAGCATAGCGGCCAAGTGGAGTATGCGGTCATGTCATTCGGCGGCTTTCTCGGAATGGGTGAGGATCATTATCCAATCCCTTGGAAGAAGCTGAAATATGTCGTCGCGCGGCACGGCTTTGTCGTCGATATCAGCAAGGAAAACCTGGACAAAGCGCCCAAGCACGAGGGCACTGCGACGCCCGTTTATGACCCCGCATACAGCATAATGCTCAACAGCTATTACGGCATCGGCCAATAGGATTTTCAGAATGCTGGCGAACCCCCTCCCTGCCAGCGCGTCCCAGCCACCCCCCACCCGGCTGGGACGCATTTTTTCGCCGCTTGTTCCGGCACCAGTCCGCGAAGCTGATGCGGAGACGGAGCGTCTCTTGGTTGAGTCTTGGATGTTGGATGAAGGCGCGACTATAGGCGCGCTTAATTTCGCTAATCTAGCTGATCCGCATATTGCGTTGATCGGTGGATTTACGCCTCGGCGGTGCGGAATTGCGACCTTTACTTCAGATATTCACGCATCCATCGCCGCTGCGTTTCCGCGTGCTCGCGTCGATGTTTATGCCATGGCGCCAGTGGAGAACGACATCGTCTTTGCCGCGCCGGTGCAGGGTGTCATTGTTGAAGATGATGGTGACAGCTTCGCCGCCGCCGCCGTTGCGATAGACGCGAGCGGCGCGGACATTGTTTGGCTTCAGCATGAATTTGGACTGTTTGGAGGCTATGCGGGCGACAAAATTCTCACCCTGATCGACCGGATTGCGGCTCCGCTGATTGTCACGCTGCACACCGTTATGCCCGACCCCGATGCGGATCAGCTGCGGGTGATGCGGCGGCTCGTGGCGCGCGCGTCAAAGCTGATCGTGATGTCTGATCATGCAGCGGTATTGATGCGGAGCGTGTTCGGCGCCGATGCGGAACAGAGTGTTACCATTCCCCACGGCGTGCCTGATCGTCCATTCGGACGGTCTGAGCAATTCAAATCCGCGTTCGGGTTTTCGGGGCGGCAGGTGTTGATGACCTTTGGCCTCTTGTCTCCGGGAAAGGGAATTGAGGCGGTGATTGCCGCGCTGCCGATGATTGTCGCAGAGCATCCTAATGTTCTCTATTGCATTGTCGGCGCGACCCACCCAAATCTTCTGGCGCGCGAAGGGGAAGCGTACCGAGAAAGCCTGCAAGCACTCGCTTTGCAACTGGGTTTAGAGGATCATATTCACTGGATCGATGCGTTTCTCGATACGGACGCGCTCCTCGATCTGATCGAAGCTGCGGATATTTATGTGACGCCCTATCACGGCGTGAATCAGGCGACGTCGGGAACATTGTCTTATGCCCTTGCGCTTGGTAAAGCGGTGGTGTCGACGCCCTACGCTCACGCGGTCGAGCTGCTCGCCGATGATCATGGCGTGCTGGTGCCGTTCAAGGATAGCGACGCGCTGGCGCGCGAGATCGGTGCGCTACTTGATAGTCCAGATCGCTTGCTAGCACTGCAGACGCGAGCATATCAACGAGGTCGGCCCATGATTTGGCCCACATTTGCGGCGCGCTGCTTTGACGTGATTGGCGCGACTCAGGTCCCGTCGGAAGCGGCGCCCGCATTTAACGCCTGCAAGCGAATTGGCATCGAAGGTTTGCTCCGTATTTGCGATAGTACCGGCATCATTCAGCATTCGATATTTTCGGTACCTGATCGGGCCCATGGCTATTGCGTGGACGACAATGCCCGCGCGCTAATGCTGATGAACCGGATCGGAGATCACGCCGAGCCGCACCGCTCTCGCCTGACCGCCATCTTTGCAAGCTTTGTGCAAAGCGCATGGAACGACCAGAGCAGCGAGTTCCGCAACTTCATGGACTATGGACGCAACTGGCTGGAGGCTGCAGGGTCAGAAGATAGCTGTGGACGCACGCTTTGGGCGCTCGGCGCGACGGCGCATGAAGGGCGCACGCAATCTTTGCAGCGTTGGGCAAGAAAATTGTTCGACAAGACAGCCTTTAGTGCGCGGGATTTCGGATCGCCCCGCGCTGCCGCCTTTGCGATGCTCGGTGCGGATTATATCCTTGAATCTGATAACGAAGATGAGGCGGCGCGCTCGATTCTTTACAACGGATCTGCGTTCTTGCTGACTCGCTTGGGTGAAACCCGCCGCGCGGATTGGCCGTGGTTTGAAAGCGTTCTGGCCTATGACAATTGCCGGATTCCCGAAGCCCTGATCCGTGCCGGGCTTAGGCTTGACCAACCAGATGCTCTCAAACACGGCCTTGAAACGCTGAGTTGGGTTTTGGACTTGCAGATCAGTCCTTCCAACCAATTCCGGCCCGTCGGTTCGGACAGTTTCGGTCATGAATTCGCTAAGCCACAGCCATTTGATCAACAGCCAGTCGAAGCTTGGGCGGCGATCGATGGGGCGAGCGCAGCGTATGACGCGACCGGCGATGGTGTATGGCTAAGTCATGCAAGCCGCGCCTATGACTGGTTTGCAGGGGCGAATGATCGCGGCCTTGCGGTTGCCGATCAGAACACCGGATCATGTCGCGATGGGATCAATCCACGCGGACTGAATATGAACGAAGGAGCCGAGTCTGTGCTGGCCTTTCAACTAGCGCATTACTCGATAAGGGAATTGATGGCCAAGGTTGGCGTAGTTCGGGGGTAGTTCCGCATGGTCGACCTAGTCCAACATGAATTGCGGCTTCACGCCGACCCTAGCCGTGTGGTTGTGCGGCCGTTCCATCTTGCATGGCAGGCATCCGGGCCGGATATCGATCGTGTCCGAAAACTCGTCAATGATATTATCGGGCTGGACCCGCGCACAGTGCGTGCTGAACTTGGTGTCGTTCTCAATGACTTTGCCGACCGCCATTGGCAAATTGAGCGAGTTTTTGATGAGCGTTATGCGCAGATTGAAACCGCCCTTCAGCTCGACGGCACTGTGCTTCGGCGGCAGACCAAACGGCTGATTGGAGCCTATTTTTGCCACGAATACAGCTATGCTGCCGCGGCGCTGATGAATCCCAGCGTTGTACGGCACCCCGATCAATCCGGTCTACAACCCGGCAGTGTACGCATCCTGCTCTCGCTGCGCGCGGTCGGCGAAGGCCATATCTCGACGATTGCATTTCGTGAGGGAATCATTTCTGCCGGGCGCCAGCTCAGCCTTTTGCCTGAGCCCCCGTTCGCGACCGCTGCTATGCTTGGCAAGGCGAAAGCGGGTTCAGACGACGGAGCTGTTGCGGTCTATCGTCACCGCGAAAGCAGCATATCGGGCACCGTAATCTTCCCGATGACCGAAGCGCAGCGCAACGGCCTTGAGGATCTTCGTCTGGTCGAGTTTGAGCGCGATAGCGGCAAGAATGAATGGATCGGTACCTACACCGCCTATAGCGGGCGCGACATCCGCTCAGAATTGTTACGCACTCGAGATTTTCGGGACTTTACACTGACGCCGATTACCGGCGGAGCTGGCCGCAACAAAGGAATGGCACTGTTCCCGCGCAAGATTGGCGACCAGTTTCTGATGATCGGACGGCAGGACGGCAAGAACCTCTATCTGTTGCGATCAGATAAGATTAACGAATGGGAGGGCGGCGATTTGTTGCTCGAACCCAAATTCCCTTGGGAGCTGGTCCAGATCGGCAATTGCGGCGCGCCGATTGAACTCGATGAAGGCTGGCTGGTCCTGACTCACGGCGTTGGCGCGATGCGCAAATATGCGATCGGCGCAGCGCTTCTCGACAAGGAGGATCCGTCCAAAGTTATCGGCCGGACCGCCAGCCCAATCCTGTCCGCAGCAGACGAAGATCGCGAAGGCTATGTCCCCAACGTCGTTTATACCTGCGGCGCGATCCGCGCGGGTGACGATTTGTTTATGCCTTATGGCGTTGCAGACTCGTCAGTGTGTTTCGCCTTTGTCGCGATCAGCGATATCCTGTCGCATATGGTCTGAAATAGGGCTGTTTATCAGCCCAAATAAATGAACGCCACTTCAAGGCCGACCGCAATTTCTGCTGATGAAAATCTAGCTTAGCTCCAAAAGGCATCTTCTGCGGCTTGGTCACTGGAGAACAGCCAGACTTCCTTGATCGTTCCGTCCACAATGCGCATCACATCGACGCCATCCATTGAAAGCATACGGTCCAGCCGCTCAGCCTCGAAGTGTAAAGTCGCCGCAACCATGTCAGTGTTGGCCATCACTGATCCAACCTTTGTCACGCGGAAGGTATTGCCGCTTAGCTCCATGAATTTGCCAAGGTGTGCAAAAATCTTCTGCTTGCCTCTGTGAAGACCGGAAAGGCGTCCACTGCCCGGCTGATGCCATATTACATCATCAGCGAGAAGTGTTCCTACCGTTTCCATGTCTCCTTTGCTCAAGGAGTCGACGTAGGTCTGAAGAATTTTGATATTCTGAGTATCGGTCATTGTATTTCTCCAGTTTTGAGGCAAATTGAAAACTGCGATGGATTTCTGCTCGGCGATATCCAGCCGCCGAGGCTACGCAGAGTGATATCCGCCCCGGGATGTGAAAATGGCAATTGTCAGCGCACTGACACGGGACGGTTGTCGATGCGGAGATGGAATGTCTTCGAGCTTAAACTCGGCTGACACCGGAATGTTGCATCAAGCGATGGATTTTTTGGCAACACAGTGGATATCATGACAATGTTCGATCAATAGCGTCGCCGGTGGTGAAGATGTGCGGCACGAAGTGCGTGGCGCTATCCTCGCGCAAATGGTTTGAAATCGCGATGCGGCGATCCGGAACAAATACGCCGCAAGGGCGTTTGTTCATTGGACCAAGAAAAAGGATAATCCGATGAAAACGAGTTCCAAAACCGCCTTGTTAGCGTTCGCCATTGCGGCACCCGCGATCCTTTCAGGCTGCGCAACCGCAGAAGAGGCCGTTGTCGAGGCTGTTGCCGACACACAGCGCGCAACACTGACAGGGGCCGAAATCGTCTCGTCATCCGGCGACAGAGACGGCTATGCAAGGGCCGAGGTTAGCATTGCCAACACGCTCCATCAGATCTGTTATGATACCAACGACATCCGCAATCTAGCGACGATCACTTCAGTATCGATCAACCGCGGCCTCCGCGGACAGACAGGGCCAAGCGTTCTCCGCTTTGACAAAGCCAATGAAGGCGGCTGGAAAGGCTGTGTGAAGCGTTCCGAGTGGCTTGAAGACAAGTTAGAATTTCAACCCGATAATTACTACGTCCAGATATCGACCACGGAATTCCCACAGGGAGCAATCCGGGGACAATTGACCCGCTAAGCGATCAAGCAATCTGACCGTCGACGACATCAATGCGGCGGTCACATTGGCTTGCAATCTCAGGGTCATGCGTTGAGATCAGGAAGGTGGTTTTGTCTGCCTGATTTATTTCTCGTAACAGCGCCATAACACGAGCGCTGTTTTCCCTGTCCAAACTGCCGGTTGGTTCGTCGGCGAGCACCAACTCCGGCTTGTTCATGAGCGCGCGTGCGATTGCCACGCGTTGCTTTTGCCCACCTGACAACCGCATTGCGGCAAAGTCGATGCGATCAGCGAGGTCCACCCTGTCGAGCAGCATCCTCGCCCGGTCCCGGATATCCGCAGAAACTCCGCCAGCAGGTGCTGCGGCGGGGAATGCTACATTTTCCATCGCAGTGAAATCAGGCAGCAAGTGGTGGAACTGAAAGACAAACCCGTAATGCTGGTTGCGGATCGCTGACAGTTGTTTGTCGGACAAACCCGATACGGTTTCATCCATGAATGATAAAGTGCCGCTACTCGGCGCCATCAATAAACCCAGGATGTTAAGCAGAGTCGATTTCCCCGAGCCTGATGGCCCCGACAAAGCGACCATTTCGCCTGGTTCCAAGACCAGATTCACGCCTTTCAGAACGAGTGTATCCAAATCTCCCGTACGGAAGCTTTTGGTGATCCCATCGGCTTTCAGCAGAGTCATTGTTGTATTGCTTCGACGGGATCAAGCCGCGCTGCAGTTCGGGCGGGAAGGATCGCGGACAGCGCAGAGCCAAAGACTGTGAGCGTAATCACCAACAGATACCCTCCTTCAGACGGCGCAATCGGCAAAGACGGTTTCCCCGTAGGCCCCGTCAACCCCTCGCTTAAGTATAGGCACAGCCAGTAACCAAGCCCGGCTCCGATCAGCGAGGCAACCAATCCGATGATGATGCCCTGGAAGACAAAGACCTGGGCGACGAAAGCTCGGGAAATCCCAAAGCTGCGCATGATCCCGATTTCCCCACGCCGCCGCACGCTCGTCAACAAGAGCGCACTGGCGATCGAAATCATGATGGCGATCATCGCGAAAGCCTGAATGAAATTGCCTGTGCGTCCTTGTGACTCCAAGGCCGTTTGCAGGTTGCGATTCTTCTCCTGCCACGCGGTAACCTTTAGTGGCATTTGGCGTTTAAGTTTTTGCGCGACAGAAAGCGCCAGCGCGGGGTCATCGAGTTTGATGGAAACGGAGGTGACGCCATTTGGAAGCGAAAGCAGCGGACCGGCAACGGCGTTTGACAGATAGACGACACGGCGATCGACGTTGGACAGCCCCACGCGGAATATTCCGGTTACAGGTATAAGCCTTTCAATACCGCGGTCGGAGCGCAGCAGAACAGGAATACCCGCACGGAGCCCCAAATCTTCAGCAAGCTCTGCCCCTATGACGAGGCCACCGGTCGATAAGTCCGAGCTGCCGTCGACGATGAATTTCGTGAGGGGGATGATCGCGTCGATTTGGGCAGGATCAATCCCTAGCAGCGCAACGGGCGCGACAGCAGTGCCACGGACCAGAAAGCCGTTTCCGGTCACCTCGGGGACGACCGCGACAACATGGTCCAACCGCTCCGCTTGACCAACGATCAGCTGCCAATTACGGATTTGCTGCCGCTGGAACGTCGAAATGGGTTGTGCTGCGAAACGACCGTCTGCGGACATGAATTGAGCAATTCTTGGCAGCGGCTCAATCTCTATATGGGCAATTTGTCCAGTCGTTTGCGCGGTTAGAAAAATGGCCAGTCCGCGAATGAGCGCGGTCATGAACACAAAAACGATGACACTCAGGGCGACACCTCCGATCAAAAGTCCGCTTTGCATGCGGTTCGCCGTCAAATAGCGAAATGCGACCCGCAACGCGAACAGCATCAATCGGCCCTTTCGCGTTTGGCTGCATTGGGTTTGACTGAATCGCCAGCCTTTACAGAGAGAGGGTCGAGCACAACAAGTGCTCCTTGCTTGACGCCTCCCGTGATGATCACATTGGCACCGGGCCAATCAACCAATTCTACCGCGCGCAGGACCGCCTTTCCAGACTCAACGACGAAAACCCTGTTCTGTCCCAGTTTCCTAATCACAGAAGAACGCGGGACGGACAACGCGCGGTCGCGTTTTGCAACAATGATGGTGACGTCGACTGATCGGCCAGATCGGAAGCTATCATCGCCATTGTCTGCAATGAAACGCATAAGCCTGCCCCCGGTAGCGGGGTCAATCCGCGGCGCGACTTCGCTGATCCGGCCGGAAAACCGCTTCCCACCACCTGACGGAGACAATGTCACTTTCGCATCGGCAGGAACACGGTCAGCGTAAACTTCGTCGATCTCCGCTTCAATTTCCACCGACCCCGCGGAACCGATTTCGAAAAGCACACTGCTGACCGAAACGACCTGTCCGGCATCGACCGGGCGGGCGAGTATCACGCCTGTCATCGGGGCATAGACGTTAAATTCGCGCGCCTTTGCGGTGGCTTGCCCGGCATTCGCGCGCGCAGCGTCCAGACTCGCAGCAGCCACATCGGCAGCTGCATTGGTCTCATCGAGCATCGCCCGTGTGACCCACCCCTCACGGGCCAATGCTTGAACCCGGCGTTGTTTCGCCCGTGCAAGCTTTAATTGCGCTTCGAAATTCTTGATCTGGGCCGCTGACACCGCGACGGCGGCAACCTGTTGATCAGATCGGATCTGCGCGAGCAGAGTGCCTTTGGTAACGACATCTCCTTCATCGTGTAACAAGGCGACAATCGCCCCTGCATTTTCGGGCTGAACATGGACGACGTTTGTCGACCGGACGCGTCCTACGACTGCCAAAACCTGCTCAGCGGGTCCGACAGTCAATCGTATAACATCGACGGATTTGGGCGCGGTTGCTCTCAGCGCGATTGCAACCGCGCCAAACGCAAAGATCGCCAAGACCAGAATTCGGATCGCGCGTGTTCGGTTGATCTTCATCCGATCGAGCCAGCGCATCAATCCCGCAACCGTAATGCCCAATCCTTGAGCGCGATGATTTGCTTCCCGATCAACGTTCGTGTCATTTCGTCGGTTAAATGCCCGGCGGCGTCGAACCGTGTATGCGCCGCAGCAATCATAATTTCGGGCTGGTTGAGGACGTGGGCATCCAGAAAGACGAAAACTTTGCGCAGATCATATTGCGCCCGTGCGGTGCCGATCGCGCCCATACTCGCGCCCATGACTGCGACTGGCTTGTGGCGAAACGGCTGATCGGGCGCTTTGGAAACCCAATCGATCGCGTTCTTGAGCACGCCGGGAATCGTGTAGTTATATTCGGGCGTCGCAATCAGCACGGCGTCAGCGCTGGCGACTTGTTCGACCAGACTTATCACCGTTGTCGGCAGCCCCTGTTCGCGCACATCGTCGTTGTACATCGGGATAGCCGATATGTCGGCGAGCGTAATCACAGTGCTTCCCGGCGCCAGCTCCTGCGCAGCGCGCAAGGCGGCACTGTTATAGGATGCTTTGCGCAAGCTTCCCGATATACCCAAAATGTGGAAATCTCTCACGTTGATAGCTCCTGATTTTGGGCAAGCGCGCTAGAAATCGCATCGGCCAGATCAGCCTCATGGAAAGGCTTTTCAAGAATGATGGCGTTGGGTTTGGCCAGCCTGACTTTCAGCACATTACCGGTTGTAAACAGATGCGGTACGAAGCGGTTGGCGAGAATTGCGTCCACCGCCGAAACGCCATTGCCGACCGTCAAACCCGCATCGACGATCAGCAGATCGGGCAGATATTCGGCTGCCAATGTCACTGCCGCACTTTCGGATCCGACAACTCCGATCACCGAATGGCCCATTCCGACCAGAACCTCTGTCAACAACATGCCGATGATCGCTTCATCTTCGATAATCAGGATCGAAAGTTTTGACATTAAGACGGCTTAACCGTTTTGGGCGAGAAATGCGATTCGACAAAATAAAGCTGTTGATCGGTGCCGCGCGAAATTTCGGTGAAGAGATCAGCGGTCGTCGGGTCCTCGATCTCGGTCGATTTGGCAATTGCCTCGATCACTGAACCACCAAAAGCCGCCAGTGCGGCGGCCACCGCAAACAGATGTTTCTCCTCATCGGCTACGCCCAAAGGGTAACGCACCAGAAACGAGTCCTTAGCGGCCACCTGAATTGTTCCATTCGCAGTGCCTCCCAAGCCGGCCGCGCGTTCGGCGAGCAGGTCGGAGAAATTCTCGACCTCGGTCGAAACGCGATCAAACAGTTCATGAATCGCGATAAAGCCTGGGCCGCGCACGTTCCAATGCGCCTGCTTCGTCTGGGCGTGCAGATCGATTGCCGCCGCCAAATGCTTGTTGAGCAGTTCCACCGATTGAACGCGGATTTCTTCAGAAAGGGTATTGTGGGTTTTTTGCATGAGGATGCTCCAGCTTCGGGCAAAGCCGACCCAAAAAGGCTCAGCGTTCGCGGGGGGTGAATTCTAATAACTACGCACATCTCAAAAAGTTCCGCGCATTTGATCGATTGACTTGTCTAATCAAAGCGCCGCTACTCCACTGCTCCGCGCCTCGCCAGAATGGAACATCCGGCAACCTGTGGCGTTATAGTTGTGCGGGAACCTTATGCAGGGATGGGGCTTAATGCCAGACAAGCAACCAAAGCCGAAAAAGCCTGTGCGCAGTTCACGCATGTCTGCGCCGATCATCGTTGCCATCGGCGCTTCGGCGGGCGGGTTGGACGCCGCTACGAAACTGGTTACTGCCCTGCCTCAGCAACCCGGCATAGCCTTCATTTTGGTGCAGCATCTCGATCCTGACCATCACAGTATGATGGCAGAATTGCTTGGTGGGCATACGGCGATGACGGTGGAACAAGCGATCGATGGTTCAACCATCGCAGCCGATCACCTCTACATCATCCCGCCGGGCAGCTATTTGTCAGTCGCTGACGGCAAGCTTCGCCTCTCAAAACCAAATGCGCGGCACGGCGCGCGGATGCCGTTTGATTTCCTGCTTCAATCGCTCGCCGAGGATTGCCCCGAAAGGTCGATCGGTGTGATCCTGTCGGGAACAGGCGCCGATGGCTCGCTGGGGTTAAAGGCGCTGCACGATGCGGGCGGCTTCAACATTGCACAGGCCCCCGATGAGGCCGAGTATAACGGCATGCCAAACGCCGCCATTGGCGCCGACGCAATCGATTTGATCCTGCCGGTAGCGGAGATTGCCGCTGCGTTGGTTGATCCAAAACGGCGCATTGCCACTGCAGATACTGCCGCCGCCGCTGACCCGAGTAGCTTGCCCGAGATTATCGAGCTGCTGCGGACGTCAACGAACCATGATTTCACGCTGTATAAAATGGGAACATTATTGCGTCGGATCGAACGGCGCATGGGGCTATCAGGGCTGGATAAGATGCCCGCGTATCTCGACAAATTGCGATCCAATCCCGTCGAGTTAGAATTGCTCGCCAAGGATTTGCTGATCAACGTCACCAGCTTTTTCCGCGACGCCGCCGTGTTCGATATGCTCGCGAAAACCATATTGCCCGACATGGTTCGTGATCACCCGGATGGGCTTCCCCTGCGCATCTGGATTGCCGGATGCAGCACCGGCGAAGAGGCCTATTCGCTAGCGATGCTGTTCCGCGAGGCGATTATCGCCAGCAAGCGAGACATCAAGCTGCAAGTTTTTGCGTCGGACGTTGATTCCGATGCCATCGCAACCGCGCGCGACGGCGTTTACACCGAGGCGATTGCGCCACAGATTACGCCCGAACGGCTGGCACGTTTCTTCGTGAAAGAGGATCATGTCTACCGCGTCTCGCCAGAATTGCGCGCGGCGGTTGTGTTTACTGTGCAGGATGTGCTGGCTGATCCGCCATTTTCACGTCTTGATATGATTTCCTGCCGCAATCTTCTGATTTATCTGGGGCCGGATGCGCAGGCAAAAGTCATTGCGCTTTTTCATTTTGCCCTGCGTGAAGGTGGCACTTTGTTGCTGGGCAATGCAGAGACGATTGGCAGTAACGAAAAACGGTTCAAGACGATCTCGAAGGCAGAGCGGCTTTATCGCCATATCGGGGGTAGCAAACCTGGCAACATCGGATTTATGCCCGGTCAAAGTGAAGTATCGCGCGCGACGGACCGAAGCGGTCAAGGTCAGATCGCGCATCAAAACAAGCTTGGCGATATGGTGCAGCAATTGGTGATTGCGGCGCACTGTCCGGCAGCGGTGCTGATTAACCGTAAGCAAGAACTACTCTATTCGAGCGGACCGACCGAGCGCTATATTCGCGTTGCTCCCGGCCATCCGAGCCACGATATCCTCGCGATGGCACCGCAAACATTGCGCACCAAATTGCGTTCGGCGATCCAGCAGGCAATCGTAGCAGCTGGCCCGGTTATCGTCACAGGCGGACGAAGTGAACAAAACGGCAAGGCGACAAGCTTTGATATTCACGTCACGCCGTTGGAGAGCGAAAGCGAGGGCTTGTTCCTGATATGCTTCGTCGATGTCCCCGTTTCGCAAACCAAAAAGGGCCGCACCGCCTCACCTGCGAACGCCGCCCGGGTATCCGAACTCGAACACGAGCTGGAAACTACACGTACTGAATTGCAAGGGGCGATCCATAATCTGGAGATGTCAGGCGAAGACCAGCGCGCGGTTAACGAGGAAGCGTTATCGGTCAACGAGGAGTTTCAATCGACCAATGAGGAATTGCTGACATCCAAAGAAGAACTGCAATCCCTGAATGAGGAGCTGACCGCGCTAAACAGCCAGTTGCAGGAAACGCTTGACCGGCAACGGATCACGTCGAACGATTTGCAGAACGTCCTATACAGCACCGATGTAGCGACGCTGTTTCTCGACACTAAGCTCAACATCCGCTTCTTCACGCCCGCGACCACATCGCTGTTTAACCTCATCCCAGGCGATGTGGGCCGTCCGCTGGCTGATTTGAAATCGCTTTCGGCTGATCAGGCGCTGCCCGATGATGCCCATAATGTCCTTAAAAACCTTGAAGCCATCGACCGGGAGATTGAGACAACGCCGGGGCTGTGGTTTGTGCGCCGCATCCTTCCCTACCTTGCCGATGATGGAAAAGTCGAAGGTGTTGTCATCACTTTCACGAATATCAGCGAACGCAAGCTGATCAAAAAAGCACTCGAAGACGCGCGACAAGAGGCTGACCGCGCCAACGCAGCGAAGTCACGCTTTCTTGCTGCCGCCAGTCATGATTTGCGTCAGCCGCTCCAGACGCTAGCATTGTTGCAAGGCTTGCTGGCCAAGGCGGTTAAGGAGCCTAAAGCAAAGATGTTGGTCACGCGCATTGATGATACACTTGGCGCAATGTCTGGCATGCTCAACACCTTGCTCGACATCAACCAGATCGAAGCGGGTACGGTTCAGCCCCGCGTAGTCACCTTCCGGTTGAACGACCTGCTTGAACGGCTGCGCGACGAATTCGTCTATCATGCCGAAGCCAAGAAATTGACGCTGCGGTTGGCGCCGTCCAGCATTTCAATCACCAGCGATCCGCGTTTGATGGAACAAATGCTCCGCAATCTCATCACCAATGCTATTAAATACACCACAACCGGAAAGATATTGATCGGCTGTCGCAGGCGAAAAGGGCTTAACGTTATCGAGGTTTGGGACAGCGGCATCGGCATTGGGAGCAATGATTTCCAAGTCATTTTTGACGAATATCATCAGGTAGATAACCCCGCACGACAGCGCAGCCAGGGCCTTGGCCTCGGACTTTCTATCGTCAAACGCTTAGGCGATCTGCTGGGTCATTCCATTCATGTTCGCTCGGTGCTGAAAAAAGGTTCGGTGTTCTCAATTGTTGTCCTGCAACTGTCGGGTGATTCGGACGTGGTGCCACTTGCGGTATTAGAGCCTCAGCCAAATGCACAACGACGTCGCGCGCGCATCCTGATCATCGAAGACGATCCCGAGGTGCGCGAATTGCTTGAGACACTGATGCGCGACGAGGGGCATTACGTCGAATCGGCGCATAGCGGTGCTCAGGCACTCGACCATGTCAAACGATCGAAGATCAAGCCTACGTTGATCTTATCGGATTACAACCTCCCCAATCACATAAACGGTATCGAGACCATGGGCAAACTGCGCACTCAGATTGGCCATCATGTCCCGGTCATCATATTGACCGGCGATATTTCAACCGCCGCGCTACGTGACATCGCCAGTCATGACTGTGTCCAACTCAACAAGCCGGTGAAGCCAAAGGCGCTGTCGCAAGCAATTGACCGGCTCTTGGCGGTATCAGCGAGTACCCCGCCGAAAACTACCGCGCCGCAATCATGATCAAAACCGGAGCCTCTTTGCTTCCCGCTTTGACGAAGTTGGCGCTAGCGGACGAAATCAACAATCGGGATCATGCCGAGGAAAAACAGCCATGAAAGACCCAGTCTGCGGCATGACCGTCGATCCGGCGACGTCATCTCACCATGCGGATCATGCAGGGGCGACGGTCCATTTTTGCAGTGCGGGATGCAAAGCAAAGTTCATCGCCGATCCAGCGCGCTATTTGAGTGACGCCGTGCCGCCGCCCACAATTGTTGCGCTGGGTGTTATGTGGACTTGTCCGATGCATCCGCAAATCCGGCAAGCGGGGCCGGGTTCGTGCCCGATCTGCGGCATGGCGCTGGAACCCGAAGCGCCATCGCTTGACGACGCGCCAAACCCTGAACTGGTGGACTTCACTCGGCGGCTGTGGATCAGCGGCGTCCTTTCTATTCCCCTGCTGCTGCTCTCCATGGGCGCCGAGATGTTTGGCCTCCATATCGTCAGCGAAGCGGCCTCGCCTTGGGTCCAGCTGGCGGTGACTGCGCCGATTGTCCTGTGGGGCGGGTGGCCGTTCTTCGTTCGCGGCTGGGCTTCGCTGTTCACCGGCCACCTCAACATGTTCACCCTGATCGCCCTCGGCGTTGGTGTGGCTTTTGCCTATAGCCTTGTCGCGACGGTCGCGCCGGGGCTGTTCCCGCCTTCGTTCGGCGGCCATGCAGGGATGGTGCCGGTTTACTATGAAGCGGCCGGCGTTGTCGTTACACTGGTGCTCCTCGGGCAGGTTCTCGAACTGCGCGCTCGCGCCGCCACAGGACGCGCAATCCGTGCGCTGATGGATTTGGCCCCCAAAACGGCCTACCGGATCGCGGCGGATGGAACCGAAAGCGAAGTCTCGCTCGACCAGATTGTAATCGGCGACCGGCTCCGCGTCCGCCCCGGCGAAGCCCTGCCGGTGGATGGCGTGGTGATCGAGGGGCGCTCGTCGGTCGACGAATCGATGCTGACCGGGGAGCCTGCGCCCGTGCTGAAGGATGTTGGCGCACACGTGACTGGTGCCACCATCAACGGTACGGGCAGCCTGACCATCGAAGCCCGCGCCGTTGGCAATGATACAATGCTGGCGCGCATTGTCCGTATGGTCACCGAAGCCCAGCGGAGCCGCGCGCCGATCCAGGCAGTGGCGGACCGGATATCTGGTTGGTTTGTGCCTGCCGTCGTCGCCATCTCCGTGTTGACGCTTGTGATCTGGAGTCTGTTTGGCCCTGAGCCGCGCTTTGGCTATGCCATGCTCAACGCCATTGCCGTCCTCATCATCGCATGCCCCTGTGCGCTTGGTCTGGCCACGCCGATGTCGATCATGGTCGCGGCGGGGCGCGGGGCGCATGCCGGGGTGCTCATCAAAAATGCGGAGGCGCTGCAAGCCTTTGAGAGCGTCGATACGCTGGTCATCGACAAGACAGGAACACTGACCGAGGGCAAGCCCAAGCTGGTTGCCGTCGAGCCGATTAAACCCTTCATCGCCGATGATGTGCTGGCGCTGGTCGCAGCGGTCGAGGCGCAGTCGGAGCATCCACTGGCACAAGCGATTGTAGCGGGCGCAGCGGCGCGCAACTTGACGCTTGGCAAAGTGACGGGGTTTGAATCTCAGACCGGCATGGGTGTTTCAGCAGATGTAGGCAAACGATCGGTGGTGATTGGCAATGATGCCCAGATGAGCCGCATCGGCCTTGATCCGGCAAGCCTGACGATAAGCGCAGAGCAGCATCGCCGCAGCGGCGCGGGCGTGATGTTGGTCGCAGTCGACGGGAAGCTCGCCGGATTGATTGCGGTTGCCGATCCGGTGCGCAGCGGTGCGGGCGACGCCATTGCTGCCCTGCGCGCCCAAGGCCTCCGCGTCATCATGCTCACCGGCGACAATGTGACGACCGCCAATGCGGTGGCAATGGCGGTCGGCGGCCTCGATGAAGTGCGCGCAGGGCTGCTGCCAGAAGACAAAGCGCGGATCATTGGCGAACTGAAAGCAAACGGTGCCAAGGTCGCGATGGCGGGCGACGGGATTAACGACGCGCCAGCGCTTGCCGCCGCTGATGTTGGCCTCGCCATGGGCACCGGCACCGATGTCGCCATCGAAAGCGCCGGGATGACGCTAACAAAGGGCGACCTCTCCGCCATCGTCCGCGCCCGCCGCCTGTCGCGCGCGACGATGCGCAATATCCGCCAGAATCTGTTCTTCTCATTCCTTTTCAACGGCATCGGCGTGCCGGTTGCGGCGGGTGTGCTCTATCCGGTTACGGGCATTTTGATGTCACCCATGTTTGCCGGGGCCGCGATGGCGCTGTCGTCACTCACGGTGGTGCTCAATGCATTGCGACTCAATCGCGTGAAATTGTAAGCGCGGAACAATCTCGTCGCATGGTGGTTAGCCTTATGATGCATATTGCCAAAACCATGAGGACACCAACCATGAAGATCGCTCACACAATCGCCGCCGCGCTTGCCGCTATAACAAGCCCCATGGCCTTCGCTGCTCCGCCCGAAGCCGCTCCTCCTATGGCCATGCCGATGCCAACAACCGCACCCATGCCCGATCACGGCGCACAAATGCACGCGATGATGGCCAAGGCAGACCAGGCCAAAACGCCCGCCGAGCGAAGCAAGCTGATGGCCGAGAATATGGCAATGATGAAGGTCCATATGGCGGATATGTCTGCGATGATGGAACATAAGCCAATGGCTATGCCAGCCTCTGAGCCAGCTTCTGGGCCAATGACGATGGACGCGGCCCATATGGAAAAGATGGGCAAGCATATGGCGATGATGCATCAAATGATGGAAAGCCTGATGGTCCAGCAGCAAATGATGATGAAATCAGGTAAGTGACACGGCAGGAGCGTGACTATCTTCGCTAAAATCGCTGAAGAAGCCTTGCTCGGTTAGATGCAAATGCTGGTCTCCGCCGGTGACCGGCTCGCTGCATTGTCCTGCCAAACCTCTGATATCAGCGCGTGTTTAACCTGCATGATGATGGCAGGCATTTCCCAAAGGCGGTGAATTATGAAAGCACTCATTTATGGCGGCCCCGGCAAAAAGTCTTTTGAAGATCGGCCTAAGCCAACAGTTTCTGCACCAACCGACGCCATTGTCAGGGTCACGAAAACCACGATCTGCGGTACCGACCTGCATATCCTGAAAGGGGATCTTCCCAGTTGCACGCCGGGACGCGTTCTCGGCCATGAAGGTGTTGGCGTGATCGATAGCATCGGCGCCGCGGTTACTGCCTTCAAGCCCGGTGATCACGTGCTGATCTCTTGTGTCAGTGCATGCGGCAAGTGCATGTATTGCCGCAAGCAAATGTATTCGCATTGCACCACGGGCGGCTGGATATTGGGTAATACAATCGATGGCACGCAGGCCGAATTTGTCCGCATCCCGCATGCGGATTCGAGCCTCTATCCGGTCCCCAAGGATATTGATGAAGCGGCGCTGGTCATGCTGAGTGACATTCTGCCCACTGGCTTTGAGTGCGGCGTACTCAATGGCAAGGTCCAACCGGGTAACGTCGTTGCAATAGTCGGTGCCGGTCCGATTGGACTGGCCGCTTTGCTCACGGCGCAATTCTATTCTCCCGCCCAAATCATCATGATCGATCTCGACGACAACCGGCTCGAAGTGGCAAAGCGTTTTGGCGCTACAGCGGTCATCAACAGCGGTGATGGCAAAGCGCTCGAAGTCATCATGAACCTGACCGACGGGCGCGGCGTTGATACCGCAATAGAAGCCGTCGGTATTCCCGCCACATTCGAGATGTGCCAACAAATCATCTCACCGGGCGGAACGATCGCCAACATCGGTGTGCATGGGAAGAAGGTGGACCTTCACCTTGAAACATTGTGGGATCGCAACATCACGATCACCACCCGGCTGGTGGATACGGTAAGCACACCGATGTTACTCAATATCCTGAAATCAGGAAAAATTGATCCCAAACTGTTGATTACGCACCGCTTCAAGTTTGCTGACATTTTGAAAGCCTATGACACTTTTGCCAATGCTGCCGATTCCAAGGCTCTCAAGGTGCTCATTGAGACTTAGGATCTTTTGAACCTCGTTCCGTATTAGATATTTCATGTGGAATGCGCGGAAGGACATATGCATGGTTACGTCCAGCTTGCCGCAAAGGGACAATAAGGGACTGACCGCAGGCGAGGCGCTGGTTCGTCTTGCTGCCGATGGTCCCAATGAATTGCCGCGAACGGGATCGCGGTCTGCGTTGAAGATCGTTGGCGAAGTGTTGCGTGAGCCCATGCTAGCGCTGCTCTTGGCAGGCGGCGTGGCCTATCTGGTGCTGGGTGATCTCACAGAGGCACTGATCCTCTTGGCCTTTGCGCTGTTTTCAATTGTGCTGACGGTGGTTCAGGAAACCCGCACCGAACATGTGCTTGAGGCACTGCGCGATCTGTCGGCTCCGCGTGCAATGGTTGTGCGTGATGGCGAGCGGGTGAGGATCGCCGGGCGCGATGTCGTGTTGGGCGACATTCTTGTGTTGGAGCAAGGCGACCGTGTGGCCGCCGACGCCTTGTTGCTGGAAGCGCATGATTTCCAAGCTGATGAATCGCTTCTGACGGCCGAAGCACTGCCGGTCCACAAGAAAGTGGGTGCCGCAGAAACAGCACACCGCCCCGGCGGCGATGGTCAGCCCTATATCTATTCTGGATCATTGGTGACGCGGGGCAGCGGACTTGCCCGCACCGTCGCTACTGGAGCGCTGAGCGAAATTGGCAAGATCGGCCAGTCGCTCGCGACGCTCGATCCAGAGCCGCCGCGTTTGCGCCTCGAGACTGCGCGGATCGTCAAATACAGTGCCATTGGCGGGAGCGTAATAGCTATGCTTGTGGTGCTGCTCTACGGGCTTTTGCGCGGGGATTGGATGCAGGCTGTGCTTGCAGGGATTGCCACTGGCATGTCGCTGCTGCCAGAGGAATTTCCAGTGGTGCTCACCATCTTTATGGCGATGGGCGCATGGCGGATTGGCAAGGCGCGCGTGCTCACCCGCCGTTCTGCCGCGATTGAAACATTGGGCTCGGCAACATTGCTCTGTACGGACAAGACGGGAACGCTGACCGAAAACCGGATGGCCGTTTCGCAGGTCTGGCTAGCGTCTGGGAAAGTATTTGCGATAAGCCCAGGCATTGAAATTCCTGAACTCTTCCATCCTATCCTGGAAACCAGCATCCTAGCGAGCGCGCAAGTGCCGGTCGATCCGATGGAAGTCGCGTTGCACGCAACCGCACCACCTGTGCCAGCTGAATTCTATCCAGTTCACAGCTATGGCCTGCGGCCGGATCTGCTTGCGATGTCGAACATATGGAAGGGCGTCAATTCTAAAGGCGGATATGTCATCGCAGCCAAGGGTGCGCCCGAGGCGATTGCTACCCTCTGCCATCTCAGCCCTGCAGTGATGCGGCGCATGACCATAGCGGTCGATGCGATGGCGGCACAGGGTGTCCGTGTTCTCGGCGTTGCGGCAGCGCACACTGCGGATAAGAAATGGGCAAAATCGCAGAGCGACTATCAGTTCAAACTCGTTGGTCTTATCGGCCTTGCCGATCCACTGCGCGAAGGTGTTCCGGCTGCCGTCGCGGAGTGCCGCAGTGCTGGAATCAAGGTCGTGATGATCACCGGCGACTATGCGGCCACAGCGCGCGCGATCGCGCTGCAAGCAGGGATTGCAGAAGGCGATGTGTTGACCGGCCCTGAGCTTGAAGCGATGGACGATGCCACGCTGACCGGGCACCTCAACCGTGTCACAGTGTTCGCGCGGATCATGCCCGAACAGAAATTGCGGATCGTGAACGCGTATAAGGCCGCAGGTGAAGTCGTCGCGATGACGGGCGACGGTGTTAATGACGCGCCATCACTCAAATCCGCGCATATCGGCATCGCCATGGGCAAGCGCGGTACAGATGTCGCACGCGAGGCGTCGGCCATTGTCCTCCTCGACGATGATTTCGGATCTATCGTGCGGGCCATCCAGCTCGGGCGCGGCATTTATGACAATATCCGCAAGGCTATGGCTTTCATCTTCGCAGTGCATGTACCGCTGGCTGGCTTTGCTTTGCTCCCCCTAGTTTTTGGGCTGCCGATCCTGTTTGGACCGATCCATATCGCATTTATCGAAATGATCATCGATCCGGTATGTGCGTTGGTTTTCGAGTCCGAACGCGAGGAAGCGGACATCATGAAGCGAAAGCCGCGTGATCCTGAACAGCGTCTTTTCTCGCTTCAGATGGTGACGTGGAGCGTGTTTCAGGGCCTCGTTGCCTTTGCGATCCTTGCGGCCGTATATCTGGCGGCGACCCATCTCGGCATGCCCGAGGGGAGTGTTCGTGAGCTGATCTTCCTGTCGCTGATTGTTTCAATCGTCGCGCTCATCCTCGTCAACCGCTCATTCAAGACATCGCTGATCGAGGCCTTCACCCGCAAAAACATCACACTGCGCTATGTGCTTGGCGCGGTCGCGGGCGTGTTGAGCCTTACGCTCTTCATCCCGGCGTTTCGCACCCTCCTCAAATTTGGCGCACCTGACTGGAGGCATGTCGCCGCCTCCGTCGCGCTGGGCGGGCTTTTGTTGATTTTGCTTGAGGCGTTCAAACCTTTCGCAAACCGGCAGATACGGGAACAATCTGCCCCGATAGGCGTTTAGCATTTGACGGCGGCTGGAAATTCCATCAGCCAAGCCCAATCATGAGGATAGCCATGAGCACGCACGAGTGGAGCAAGAGGCTGATCACCCGGTCGGGCTGCATGTTTGACGTCCGCCCCGCGCATATTGGCGACGAAGAAAAATTGTCGGGATTGTTCACCCATGTTACCGCCGAGGATAAGACATTTCTTGCTCTTACTGGGCACGGCCACTCGATCAAGATTGCCAATGTCGATCACCATCCCAGTAAGGCGTTTCTGGCATTCGTCGACAATGAAGAAGAAGTCATCGCTGCGGCGACACTCGACTGCGATGCTGATCGCAATCACGGCGATGTCAACCTTGTGATCCGTTCAGATTTCAAACATGACGGCGTCAGTTGGGAACTTCTTGCGCATGTCGTGCGCTATGCAGAAGCGATAGGTGTCACATCGCTCGAATCGGTCGAATCCGTCGAAAACCATGCGGCCATCAACCTTGAGCGCGAAATGGGATTCACGCATCAAAGCCATCCAGACAACGCTGCGCTCGTCTTGATGCGCAAATCGCTAGGCAAAACGTGAAGCACTTGCCTCAAGATGCGGTTCGGATCGTGCCGTTTGACTCGAAAGCCTGTGCCCAGCGTTTTGAATTCACGGAACCGGCAACGCATTCATAGCCATGTCGGACCGCGATATCGTCACCCATCTCCCCATTTTGCTTCGGCCCGATCCGGCTCGGGTTGTTGTCAAACCATACGTCCCTGCTGAGGCACCCCCAGGCTATGTCACCAAGGATAGCCCGCGCGCCCAACGGGTAGCAAACAGGATACTCGCGCTTGACGAAGAAAGCCTTGATGACGAACTCAAGCGCGTATTCGAAAATCTTGATCGCCGCCACTGTGATGCCGAGCGCATCTTGCTGCGCCGCTACCATGAGGTGAACGGCCCTGTCATTGATCACTGCACGGTTACGCACAAACAGGCGCTGTTAATCGGGGCCTATTTCAGCGAAGAATATGCCTTTGAAGCCGCGGCCCTTTTCAATCCAAGCATTGTCGCTCATCCCGATCAAAACAGCATGGCCACGGGCGCAGTTCGTTTTATTCTGTCGTTGCGCGGTGTTGGCGAGGGGCATGTCTCGTCCGTCACATTCCGCACCGGTGTCTGCGGTGCAGACGGAGCGATTACCATAGATCCGCCCAGCCGCCGTGCCATTTCCCCCCGCATCGAGTTTATCCCCGGCGGCACGCCGGATGATCCGGGTGTGCGCCTATTCTGCGAGAACGGTGACGATCTATCCGAAGTGGTTATTTTCCCCATCACCCCCAGCCAGCGTCACGGCATCGAAGATGTCCGGCTTGTCCGCTTCACCGATGACGATGGCAACGTCACGTATTTTGGAACCTATACAGCGTTCAGTGGACAGAATATCCGACAGGAGCTTCTCCGCACCACCGATTTCAAAACATTTGAGCTGACTGCCCTTCGTGGCGCAGCGACCGCCAACAAAGGCATGGCGCTTTTTCCGCGCCTGATCGGCGGCCTTTATCATATGCTGGGGCGGCAGGATCATGAGAATATCTACCTCCTGACGTCGGATGATATGTATAAGTGGGACGGCGGCACGAAAATCATCGCACCGCGCTGGCCGTGGGAGTTTGTTCAGATCGGCAATGGTGGCTCACCCATCGAAATCGAAGAGGGCTGGCTGGTTTTGATCCACGGCGTTGGTGCGGTGCGCAACTATTGCATTGGCGCCTGTCTTCTCGATCGAGATGATCCATCAAAGCTTTTGTCACGAACCCGGAACCCGCTGATCCGGCCGACACCAGAGGAGCGCTACGGATATGTCCCCAATGTTGCCTATACCTGTGGCGCGCTGGTCCATGGCCGCACGCTTATCCTGCCTTTTGCGGTTGCGGACAGTGTCACGACATTCGCAACTGTGCCGCTTGAACTGCTGTTGGCGGGAATGGAGTAAGTCGAAAAGCGTGGTGATCAAGCCGCCGCTCTAGAGAGAGTTTTTTACTCTCCACTGAACTTGATGATCGTTTCAATCACCAGCTTAGTGTCCGCGATATCGTGGACGGCAATCGTCGCCACGCCCGCATCGCGCACCGGGGCATCATTCCCACCGGGATAAAGCGCGTCTCCGATGAAGAGCATTTCGGATAGCCTAAAACCGCTGATGGTTGCTAGCTTGCCAATCCCGTAAGCTTTATCGATCCCGGGCTTGGTGATGTCGACCGAGGTCGAACCGCCGATACGGACGGCAAAGCCTGGCAGACGTGCGTCGAGCAGCGCTTTCAGCCGATTGCGCTTTTGAACATCTGGATCCCACCTTGCCTTCACATCAGGCTGCGCGTGCTGGCCAAGTCCGGAGAAAGTTATCTGGCTTCCGCGATCTTCAATCTGTTCGCCCCAGATGGCTTCGTCGGCAAATCCGGCCTCGGCTGAAGCGCTGACAAGTGCATCCATCACGCGTTCGCGCTCATCCGCTGAGAAAGTGTCTGCATAGACCTGTGACCAGACGCCATCAAAACGATAGAATTTCGTTCCAGATGTTGGGAGCAGGAAGAGTTTGTCGTATTTGCCATGGCTCGGTAGCTTATCAAGCAATTGACGTTCAAACTGAGGCCAATCTCCACCAGATATGACCGCAACGGAGTGCAGTTTGAGCAGTTCGACAAACAAATCGGCCATATCGGCATCAACGGCCTGTTTGCTGGTCGCCAGCGTGCCATCAAGATCAAAAACAATAAGATTTTTCATGCTGATGTGACGCCCATTTTGTTTGATCGAGAGTCATAACGCGCAAACACTGAAATGGGTCCATTTGATTGGTGTGTTTTTATTGTCACTTTCTCCTTGAGATTTGGGAACATCGTCGATGTCTCGGGGTTAGTAGTTTTGATAGCCCAAAGTCCGGGCTGAGGGGAATGCAAATGGTCAATTCAATCCTGAAACCAACACCTGATGCTTTAGCGGAAGAACGAGAGGCTGAGCCGGATATCCATCATGTCCCGAATGGTTTCTCTGATAAATTCGCTCTCGGTTTCACGAAATTGCTGCGCTTTTCCGCCGATACCTTTTTTGCCAAGCGTTACGGCCACCGCGCAATCGTGCTCGAAACGGTCGCGGCGGTGCCTGGCATGGTGGGAGCGATGATCATGCACCTTAACTGCCTGCGCAGGATGAAGGATGATGACGGCTGGATCCGCACCCTCATGGAGGAGGCCGAGAATGAGCGGATGCATCTGATGACTTTCATCGAGATTGCAAAACCGACATGGTTTGAGCGGATGGTCATCTTGCTCGTTCAGGGCGTTTTCCTATTCGGGTTTGCGCTGCTCTATCTGATCTCATCCCGCACCGCACACCGCGTCGTTGGCTATTTTGAGGAGGAAGCAGTCATCTCCTACACACTCTACCTTCAAGAAATAGATGAAGGGCGGTCACCCAACGTTCCTGCCCCCGATATCGCTAAGCATTATTGGCAGATGGCTGACGATGCGACACTACGCGATGTTGTTCTGGTCGTGCGCGATGATGAAGCGCATCACCGCGACATCAATCACGGCTTTGCAACCAAATTGGCCGGCGAGCCCGCCAATCCTGTTCCCGTTGCAGCCTATCCGAAACATGCCACCGACATTCGCATGAAGGCGTGACGCCCGCCCGACCGCGCGGGCGGAACCTTTCGCCTCGTCGCGCGTTTTACCTCCACACACAGGGCAATGGCCCTTTTTTGGAGTAACCTGTCATGGGCAAATTCATTCTTACGGCCTGCCTGGCCGCCACAGCGCTAATCCCGGTTAGTGCCTTCGCGCAACAAAGCTGCGAACGCCAACGCTCAAACCGCACCATCGCCACCGTAGGCGGTGCTGTCGTCGGCGGAGTTGGCGGTAACGTCATTGCTGGTCGCGGCGACAAGACCATCGGCACAGTCATTGGCGCCGTTGTTGGCGCCGTTGTCGCCAATCAGGTGGCAAAGCCCGACGCCAATTGCCGCCGCGCTTATGGCTATTATGACGAGAATAATTACTGGCACGCAACGGGCATCAAATCCACCGACGCTGTCGGCTATTATGACCGCGAAGGCGAATGGATCGACGGCGCGCCCAATGGTTATTATGACCAGAACAATCGCTGGGTGCAGACCGCAGGCTCGCAGGACGACAACGGCTATTACGGTGCCGATGGCCATTGGGTTCCGGCGTCGGCCAATGGCTATTATGACCGCGATGATCGCTGGATCGCCGGGTCAAGCCCCGGTTACTACGACGAACGCGGACGCTGGAACGCGGGCAATACCAGCGGACATTATAACGACAATGGACGCTGGATGCCTGGCATGGCCAATGGCCGCACTGATGCGAATGGCAACTGGGTCAGCGACCCGCAAAGCGGCTATTACGATAGCAACGGCCGCTGGAACGCAGGCACCACCAACGGCTATTATGACACGCGCGGCCGCTGGGTCTCGACCATCGTAGCGCAAGAACGCCGCAATGACGCCTATGGCTATTACGACGATCAAGGCCGGTGGCACGTAGGCACATCCGACCGCAATGCCAGAGGCTATTATGACCGCAACGGTCGATGGGTCGAAGGAACGCCAAACGGCTATTATGACGCACAAGGCAGCTGGGTAGAATCGAACGGCGCCAGTTCGGCTGCGGGCTATTATGATGCTCAAGGACATTGGATTCCAGCAGCGGCAAACGGCTATTACAACCGCGACGGCCGCTGGATCTCCGGCACGGCAAGCGGATATTATGACAGCCGTGGCCGCTGGATCGCCGGGCCGACCACAGGGCATTATGACTCAAATGGTCGCTGGATGCCCGGATCAGCAAACGGTCACACCAACAGCGACGGCACATGGATGTCCGATGACCAGCCTGGCTATTATGACGATCGCGGGCGTTGGCACGCAGGCGTAACCTCTGGCTATTATGACAGTCAGGGTCGCTGGATCGCAAGACAGCCGAGCTATGATCGTCCGGATATGGGCATGCCCCGCGAAATCCGTGCGCGCGAAGTTTGGCTGGAAAACTACATCCGCGCCGCCAACCGCGACGGAACGCTGAATCGCGGCCGGACCAATCGCGCCTTACGCGACCTAAACGCCATTCGCCGCAGCGAGAACTCGATGCGCCGCAACCGCGATGGCCAATTGTCGGTCCGCGATGAAGCGGCGATCAATGTTCGCCTCGACCGTTTAAGCAATCAATTGCGCATCTCGTTCAATCAGAACGACCGCCGTTACTGATTATTCATCCAAAACTGGAGGCTGAAATGCTTGTCACTCATGGTACATACATCATGGTAGTTGACGGCGCGAAGAGGTCTTTGTTCCGCAATCGGGGCAACGACTTCGCGCCGGATCTCGAACTTATTGATCACCGTGAAAACGATACGGAAAGGACCGCCGACCTTGGGTCCGACAAGCCTGGCCGGAGTTTTCAAAGCGCGGGGAACGGACGAAGCGCGCATGAGAGCACGGATTATCATCAGCAAGAGGAAGACCGCTTTGCCCAAGCGGCGGCTGATCAGTTGAATGTGATTCTAACGGATAGTGTCGGGGGTATTTTGATCGCTCCACCACATGTTCTGGGTGCCATGCGAAAGCGCCTTAAGCCAGATGTTCGCGCGCGGATCACCGCCGAGATCGATAAGGATTTTGCCGGACGGTCGGTTGCCGATATTTCGGCAATGTTGGCGAGCCGTTAAGCGAGGACGCGGCGAGGCAACACTGTTCGTAGCCACGCCAGTCACCCATCTGTATCAAGGTGCTTCACAACATCGTCGTCAGAACAACCAAACTTGATCGGTTGCATGGGTGCCAGACATGCATCGACGCTAATTTGCGCGATACTTTAAAATATTAGTTATATTTTTCAATTACTACTGGTTTTGGCGGAGACGGAGGGATTCGAACCCTCGGTACCGAATTATCAGTACGACGGTTTAGCAAACCGTTGGTTTCAGCCACTCACCCACGTCTCCATACCAATGGCGGCTGGCGGGCGTATAGCGAGGGGTTATGGCGGCTGCAATGCTAATTCCGCGTGTATTGAAACTAGGGTTCAGACTCGCACTGCCCCAGTTTTGACTCGGGTCACCGCCGGTTCATTGTGCAGGGTTCACGATAGGCTTTAGTTTCCATTTTTAGATTTGCCCATTTTGGGGAGCATATTGTTATGACCACCCTCACACGTCCTGCGGTCCGATCCCGGCTGATGTTGCTATTTTCGGTCCTGTTGATGTTGGCGGCCCCCGCCGCTGCGCAGATTGAAACGATTGATCCCAACGACGCAATCGATGCCGATCTGGGCCAACCACCCAAAACCGGCGAGCCGAGCAATACCGATATCCCGACCGATACGCCGGTTACCGGCGCGGAGCAGCTGCCTGCCGAGGCTGGCACAACGCTTCCGCCGACAGGCGATCCTGCGACCTATCAGGATGACGATCTGTTGGGGGCCGCCGAGGGCGTGTTCGGCAAAGGCGCAGAGGGCCTTGGCAAGTTAATCGAGGATATCCTGAAAAAACAAGGCAAGCCCAATGGCTATATTGTCGGGCGTGAAGGCGGCGGCGCGTTTATCGTTGGCCTACGCTATGGTTCGGGCACGCTGCACCACCGCGTAGAGGGGCAGAAGCCGGTCTATTGGACGGGCCCGTCGATCGGGTTTGATGCGGGCGCAAATGCGGGCAGCACCTTTGTACTGGTCTATAATCTGTACGACAGCGAGGACCTGTATAAACGCTTCCCGTCTGGCGAAGGCGTTGCCTATTTAGTCGGTGGCTTTAATGCCAGTTACTTGCGGCGCGGCGACATTGTCTTGATTCCGATCCGCGTCGGTGCAGGCCTGCGCCTTGGGGCCAATGTCGGCTATATGAAGTTTTCAAAGAAGCAACGCTGGTTGCCGTTTTAGGCTAAGCGGCGCGCAATTGCTCCATCCGTTTCAGATAGCGGGCGAGCACATCGATCTCCAGATTGACAACGCCGCCCACAGCCAAGTCGGCAAAGGTTGTTACATCCCAAGTGTGCGGAATAATGTTAAGCGAGAAGCTAGTGCCGTCGGCGGCGTCTGTTACGCTGTTCACGGTAAGCGATACGCCATCAACGGTGATTGATCCTTTGGCCGCGACGAAGGCTGCGAGTTCGCCCGGCAGTTTGACGACAACCTGATGCGAATCGCCAATAGGCGTGATGGCTATGATTTCCCCCACGCCATCGACATGGCCGGTGACGATATGGCCACCGAGTTCGTCGCCAACCTTTAGCGCGCGTTCAAGGTTGAGTTTGCGACCCTCTGCCCATTGGCCGTGCGCAGTGCAGCTTTCAGTCTCGCCCGACACATCAACTGCAAACCAGCAACCGCCTGCATCTCGGCCCTTATCCACCACGGTCAAGCACACACCCGAACACGCTATCGACGCGCCAAGATCAATGCTGTCGGTATCGTAAGCGCAGCTGACGGTCGCGCGCAAGTCGCCGCGATGCTCAACACTGCGGATGCTGCCTATGTCTGTGATTATCCCTGTAAACATGCTGCCTCGTAAACCTCCAGAGTATCTTTGCCAAGCGTGCGCCTATCCGACAAATGCCAGCGATTATGGGCGGAGTCGAGCGCATCAAGGCCAATGTCGCCAAGGCAGCTTAGCCCGTCGCCGATCAGCATGGGTGCTCGGTAAAGAAGCAGCCGGTCAACCAGTCCCGCCGCCAGGAAGGCTGACGCAGTTTGTGCGCCGCCTTCGACAAGCAGAGTATTGCAATCCAGCTGCGCAATGTCATGCGGCGAGCGGATAACCTCCCAGCCATCGGGTGCGTCGCCGCTGCCCAGCATGATCCGGCGCGGACTTCGTCCTTCTAATCCGGGTAAGCGAACATCAAGCGCGGGCTGATCGGCAGCTACGGTCCCGGCCCCGACCAGAATGGCATCGCAGCGGGCGCGTTCAAGGTGCGCATGCACGCGCGCAGCATCGCCAGTAATCCAACGGCTGCTGCCATCGGCCATTGCGATGCAGCCGTCGAGTGACGTTGCCAGTTTTAGTGTGACGTGCGGTCGCGCCTTTCCAATCCGACAGAAAAAGCCAGCCAGCCCATTGCGCGCGTCGTCCGCCAGCACAGGGTACATCACATCAATGCCAGCCGCTTTTAATCGGGCAAAGCCCTGTCCGGCGGTGCGCAGGTCGGGATCAGTCAACGCTGCGACGACGCGCGCTGGCTTGGCTGCGACCAATATATCGGCGCAACTTGGCCCGCGTTCACTGTCATGTGCGCAGGGCTCAAGACTGACATAGACCGTTGCGCCCTTCGCAGCGGAACCTGCCTCAGCCAGCGCCCTCGCCTCGGCATGTGGTCTGCCGCCGGGCTGTGTCCAACCGCGCCCAATGACACGGCCTTGCTTGACAATGATGCAGCCAACCGATGGGTTATTGCCCGTCCGCCCTGCGCCGCGTTCGGCCAGCGCGATGGCGGCGGCCATGAAGCGCCGGTCGTCTGAAAGATTTTCTATTTCGCTGCTCCAGCATTGGCTGCGGCAGCATCGGCCTGCTTAGCCTTTGAGGCGCGTGTTTCCGCAGCTTCGCGTTCGATCCGTTCGACATCCATGCCACTGGCACGGCCCAACGCCTTATAAGCTTCGCGGACTTTCGCCTCTTGCTCATCCTCAACCTTTTGTCGGGCAAGGTTGGAGGCAATTATTTCCTTAATGCTTCTGTCGGCGGGCCAGCTTTCGATGTAGGTCACCTCTGGTTCGCCAGGCCGCGTCACTTCCAACACATCGAGGTTAAACAGCATGACAATGAATGCAGGCGGCGCGCAGGCAAGCATCACCAATAGCCAGCGATGCTGGCGTCGGATGCGCAAAAAGGCGATCAGGTCGGCGCCTGCCCCGACAAAAGATACATCGCGAAAAATACTCATGACACGTCAATAGTGCGTGGCGCGCCGAATTTCCAGTGGCCCCGGCATAAACCCTATGCAGGGGCCAGCCGGTTCACGTTAGTTGGTAGGTGATCGGGATTGTGACCCAATCTTCAACCGCCTCTTTACCGCGCGTTGCGGGTTTGAAGCGCCAAGCCTTTAACGCCTGCCGCAAGGCTGCTTTGCCAAAATCGGGGTGTGTTGCGCTGACCACTATTGCCTCACGCACACGTCCGTCGGTTCCGACCAGCACGCGGATCGTGGCGCTGCCCTCAACTTCTCGGACCAGCAGCGACGGTGGATAAGTCGGCTGAAACGCGGCAGCAAAACGCATGTCACGTTTGGCTTTGGTGAAGATCAGCGGCAGCAATTCTTCGGCTTGGCGCTCAAGCCCCTCCGACCCTCCTTTGCCGTTCCCCTCGGTTGGTCCGGCGACATCGATCGGCAGATCGTCGGTCGTAGTGATGCCGCCGTCGGGTTTTGGATAGTCGATCAATGGCTTTGGCGTGAATATGGGGTCGGAAGGCCGGGGATCGACCGGCTTGTCAATGGACCGATCTGGCGGCGGCGGCGGTGTTTTGTCAGGAACGTTGAATGTGTTGGTCCGGTCTGGCTTTTCCAACAGATTCCCAACCATCGGCGATAAGGCGACGGCGGCGATGATCGAACCGTTCAGGGCAATCGCTGCAAACAGGCTGATCGGGTTTTGGCGGTTTGTGGTGTCAGCATAACTCATAATGCAAGCTCCTCTTCCTGCAAGGGTGCAGTCATCGGCGGAGCTGTTGTGAATCAGCGAGCTCCGCCAATGACCACAATTGTCATGTTATACTGTAACATATTTATGTCAAGCTTCTGAATCGACAAGCGATACGCTTAGCCTGCCACCGCGCAAATCACGCCTGAGGAGGTTACCACGCCCAGTATCTCGGGGTCTTGCAACGCTTTGGTTCGCTTGACAAATTCTTCGATGCTTAGCTGCCGAGACTTCTTCTCTTGCAACTTGCCCAGACCGCGCAACTTGTTCAGCTGTAGCAGCGACAGCCGGTCAACCATACGATCCGCCATGCAACCAGCAATGGGCTTTGACAGACCAGCCTCGACCAAAGCATTGCGAATGCGCGTCTCTGGCGTCGCACAGCCTGCCAGAGTCACCACGAGCAACAAGGGCAACGCGCAACGCCTCATTCGCCATGTTCCGTTGCGCGAGCGACACATTCCATGATGACCCGCTTGGCATCATCAACATCGCCCCAGCCATGAAGCTTTGCCCATTTGCCCGGCTCCAGATCTTTGTAGTGCGTAAAGAAATGCTCAATCTGTTGCAGCACGATCGGCGGCATATCCTTATAGGTCACGACATCGGCGTAATAAGGAAACGTCTCGTTCACCGGCACGCAAATCAGCTTTTCGTCACCGCCCTTGTCGTCTTCCATCAACAACACACCGACGGGGCGGCATTTGACCACAGCACCTGCAATAATCGGCGAACGGGCAACAACCAGCGCGTCGAGCGGATCGCCATCCTCGCCCAGCGTATGCGGCACAAAGCCGTAATTCGCCGGATAGCGCATCGGCGTGTGCAAAAATCGATCGACAAATAACGCGCCCGACGCCTTGTCGAATTCGTATTTCACGGGCTCGCCGCCAATCGGAACTTCGATCAGGACGTTTAGGCTGTCGGGCGGATTGTCGCCGGCCGGAATCAGTTCGATACGCATCAATGTGCTTTCATGGGAGTTGGTTCGCTCCCTTTACGCACAACATTTGCGCCAGGCTAGCTTGCTGTCACCGGAACAAGGCGAATTTCTACGCGGCGGTTTGATGCGCGGCCTTCCTCGGTTGTGTTCGACGCCCGTGGCTGGCTTTCGCCGTAGCCTCTGGTGGCCAGCCGCGCTTGCTTTACGCCTTTTTGCGACAAATAGCTGGCGACGCTGCTCGACCGTTGCTCCGACAGCGTCTGATTAAATGCGTCCGATCCAACCGAATCGGTGTGGCCCAACACATCAACATAGGTTTTTTCATATTCCGTCAGCGTCGCGGCAACCTTATCCAGCGTCGCCCGAAATGAAGGATCCAAATTGGCGCTGCCCGTCGCAAAAGTCACTTCGGACGGCATGTCGAGCACAAGCTCGTCACCTTCGCGCGTTACGCCAACGCCTGTGCCTGCGGTCTGTCGGCGCAGCTTTTTCTCCTGCTCATCCATGTAATAGCCAGCGCCAGCACCTGCTACCGCGCCGATCCCTGCTCCCAGTATCTTTTCGGTCCGATCACGTTTTCCGCCGATCAAATCTCCCAGCAGATACCCGCCCAGCGCGCCGCCAAGACCTCCGATGGCGGTTTTGGAAATCCGCTTGTTACCCGTTTCGGGATTTGTCGTGCATGCGGCCAGCGGCAATGCTGCAATCAACAAAGCGGCGGCGAATTGTGTGCGGCGGTTCATCGCGGTATCTCCTTGTGCGTTCAAAGGCATTAACCACAGCCTAGATGAACGCACCGTGACAAGGCGACGAATTCACCCTCTGCCGCGATAGGGCGCAACATTTTGATCGGTCAGCCACAAATCCGCAGGCGGCGGCCCGGATTGCCAGAACACATCGATGGGGATACCACCGCGCGGATACCAATAGCCGCCAATGCGCAGCCACCTGGGCTTCATTTCGTCGAACAAGCGCCTGCCGATACCGACGGTGCAATCTTCGTGAAAACCGGCATGGTTGCGAAACGCGCCGAGGAAAAGCTTCAGCGATTTGGATTCGACGATGGTTTCGCCCGGCGCATAATCGATCACCAGATGAGCGAAATCGGGCTGTCCGGTTACCGGGCACAGCGACGTGAATTCCGGCACAGCAAAGCGCACCAGGAACAATTCGCCCGCGCGCGGATTGAGCACGTAGTCCAGCTCAGCCTGAGCTGGCGATGCTGGAAGGGCGGAGTTTTGCCCCAGAAATTTTGGTTGAGTGTTGTCAGTCATACGCTTTATCTAGCGCCACGAACCGATCATGTCATTCCCTGCCTTCATTCATCGCGGGTTCAACCGGAAAATTCTTGCCCATATTATGCCAAAGCTGCGCACCGTCTCGTTCCAGAAATGCTTTTTCACTCTCGTTTTGACTGGGGTGTTTTGTAATGGCTCGGTTCTGGCGCAAGATTCTGTGCCCGACACTAAAGGCGAGCTTAAGGATTTTAGACTCGACAATCCGCCGCCCAAAGACAAGCCAGCCGAGCCTGCACCGAAAATCGAAGCGCCCGTCACGCAACCGGTGGTCAAATCGACAACCACGCCGGTATCCCCCCGCCTGCGCCCGGCACCGCCACAGCCGCGTGCCAAGCCGGACACTCAGCGTTCGGCGCCAACAGCGCCGGATACCGGGCGGTTAGACGAGAATGCCGATCAACCAGTCGATGTGTTGCCATCGGCACCACCGCCTGTTGAAGACGCGCCAACTGCGCCCGCGGCGACCGCTGCTGCTTTCGATTACACGCAGTATTGGCCATTGATCGCCGCAATATTGGCGGCGCTTTTCAGTCTGGCGATGTTCGGAATTTGGCAACGGCGCAGGCGACAGCAACGCGTTGTCATTGCAGATGATATCGTGCCTGCTCGCCCGGCCCCGATCATTCCGATCATTCCGATATCTCCCACAACCGCCATTCCCTCCATGGCCAGCCTGACCGCCCGATTCGATCCCGGCGATGCCCGCTTGAGCGTTGCCAATCTGACGGTCAAAGGGCATTTGCATCTGCGTTATGACGGAGAGGCCCCACTGGAGACGCTCAAACTGCGGACTCGCGTCATGTCGGCTTGCGACGGGCAAAACGCGCTGATCGATGGGTTTCATTCCGATCCATCGGCGGGCGAAATCGAAAGCCTTGGTCGCGTTGTCCCCGGCGAAGAGATTGACCTGACGCTGGAAATGCAGGTGCCGCGCGATGCGTTGCAAGCCTTTGACTGGCGGGAACGGCGTTTTGTTGCGCCGATCGTTTTGATAAACGTTACCTCCGAAGATGGGACGATAACGCCGTGCCGCGTTAGCTGTGTTGTAGGGCAAGAGGGTGAACGCGGTTCGACCCGGCTGCAACCGATCCCTATTGATCGCGGACCGAAACTATTCGGCACGCTGCAATTCCGTCCGATTGCGGCCTAGACGCGCCGGACAAAGGCAATTATCGTCCTCGATACAAAAAGAATCACCATGCGGGCTTTAAGGAACGAAGGTTTATGGAATTGTTGGTAACCACCGAATGGTTGGCAAAGGAATTAGGCGCATCGGATCTGCGCGTTGTCGATGCAACATGGTTCATGCCCGATGGCGGCCGCAATGCGTCGGCAGAATATGAAGGCGGCCATATTCCGGGCGCCGTCTTTATGGACATCGCCGAAATCGCGGATACCAACAGCAGCCTGCCCAACATGTTGCCTGCGCCAGAAAAATTCGCAAGCCGTATGCAGTCTTTGGGACTTGGCGATGGCAGCCGTATTGTAGTTTACGACGATAGCCCGTTCAAATCGGCAACTCGTGCTTGGTGGATGCTTACATTGTTTGGAGCGCATGATGTTGCCATTCTGGATGGCGGTATTGCAAAATGGAAGTCGGAGGGCCGCACGCTTGAAACCGGCAAGCCCGCGCTGCGCCACCGCCACTTCACAGTTTGGAAAGACGATAGCGGCGTCCGGACCAAAGCCGACATGCTCGCCAATCTGCACAGCAAAGATGCCGTCATTGTCGATGCACGCGGTGCCGCCCGCTTTACCGGCGAAGATGCCGAACCCCGCGCCCATATGGCATCGGGCCACATCCCCGGCAGCCGCAACCTACCCTTTGCTGACCTGTTCAACACGGACGGCACATGGAAGCAAGGCGAGGCCTTGGTCGCCGCCTTCACCGCCGCTGGCGTCGACCTAGACCGGCAGATGATTACCACTTGTGGGTCGGGCATGACCGCCGCAGTCGTTCTGTTTGGTGCGCGCTTGACCGGCAAGAAAGACGTCGCATTGTATGACGGGAGCTGGTCCGAATGGGGCGTGGATAAGGATACCCCAAAAGCCACAGGCGCAGCTTGAGCGAACGTAACGACGACCGAAAGCCTGCGACAAAAATCGTTATAGGCGGACGACGCAGCGCGCTGACCGGGCCGGTAGTAAATCCACCAGTCTGGCGAGCGAGCACGCATTTGTACGACACCGTCGCTGATCTTGAGGCGGGCTGGGAGCAGAACGCCGACGGGCATTTCTTTTACGGTCGTCGCGGCGGGCCGACGCAATGGTCGCTGGCCGAGGCGCTGACCGAACTGGAACCCGGCGCGCACGGGACGTTGCTCTATCCATCGGGTGTCGCTGCAATCAGCTGCGCCTTACTGGCGGTACTAAAACCGGGCGACGTCTTGCTGATGAGCGACAATGCCTATGATCCCAGCCGCCATTTTGCCGAAGGGTTTTTGAAACATTGGGGTGTCGAGACACGCTATTATGATCCGCTGGCTACAACGGATATCGCCACTCTTTTCTGCGATCGCACCCGCGCGATCCTAATGGAAAGCCCCGGCAGCCTGACCTTTGAAGTGTGCGATGTGCGGGCGATCTGCGCCGCCGCAAAGGCGCATGATGGCAAACGAGAGATCGTCACGTTACTAGATAACACATGGGCGACACCGTTTTTTTTCACCGCACTCGACAAAGGCGTCGACATCGCGATCCTTGCCGCGACGAAATATGTCGTCGGGCATAGCGATGTGATGGCGGGCAGCGTGACGACGACTAAGCGCCATTGGAAAGCACTGCAGCTTACTGCGCAGATGCTGGGCCAAGTGCTTTCACCAGACGATGCCTATCTCGCAGCGCGCGGCCTGCGCACAATGGCTGTACGGCTAAAGGCGCATGAGGCGGCGGCGCTTGATATTGCGCATTGGTTAGAGGGTCGAGTCGAGGTCGCCAGCGTTCTGCACCCGGCTTTGCCGTCATGCCCCGGCCATGAAATCTGGAAACGCGACTTTACCGGCTCGTCTGGATTGTTCGCGTTCGTCCTGAAGGGCGATTGGGAAACGGCACGGAAATTTGTCGATGCGCTCGATCTGTTCGGCATCGGCTATAGCTGGGGCGGGTTTGAAAGCCTCGCTGTCCCCAAACGCCCCGAAGAATATCGCAGCGCAACGGCTTGGACTTGCGACGGCACAGTCATCCGCTTGCAAATCGGGCTAGAGGCTGTTGAGGATTTAAAGGCTGATTTGGAGCGAGGATTTGCGGCGGTTGCAGCTTAGCCACTAGCCACTATCAAGCGTTTCGTCGCCTCGGCTTGCGGGTTGGCAAAAAGTTCCTCACGCGAGGCGCATTCAACAATCCGCCCATCCTCCATCACTGCAATCCGGTGCGCCACGCGGCGCGCGAGCGCCAGATCATGGGTAATAAACAGCAACGACAGCCCGCGTTCGCGTTGCAGCCGGTCGAACAACCCGACCACTCCGTCCGCCACCAACGGATCCAGCGCTGAGGTGGCCTCATCAAGCAGCAGCATTTCGGGGTCCGCCGATAGCGCACGGGCGATGGCGACGCGCTGAGCCTGTCCGCCAGATAATGACGCCGGTTTACGGGTGGCGAAATCGGCATCCAAGCCTACCTCGCTTAATAGCCGCTCGATCATACCCTTGCGTTCCACCCCCGAAAGCCACCGCGTCGGCTCCGAAATAATATCCGCCACCGTCCAGCGCGGATCAAGGCTGGCAAGCGGGTCTTGAAACACCGGCTGGATCAATCGGCGATGTTCGGACGTGCGGCGCTTTCGCGGTGGCAGAGCTTCGCCTTTCCAAAGCACGCTGCCCGCCTGCATTGGCCCCAATCCGGCAATCGCCCGACCCAAAGTCGATTTACCTGAACCTGAGCCGCCTACCAGCGCCAGTGTTTCGCCTGTGGCCAATGTCAAACTGGCGTCGACGACCGCATCAATCCGTCCCCGCCGCCAACCGGGCTTGGGGAAATGGACGTGGGCATTTTGGGCCTCAAGGATCAGGTCACCCGGCACCGACAGCGGCGTCAATGATTCCGCCAGTCGCGGCGTTGCAGCCATCAGCCGCTTGCCATAATCGGTCGCCGGAGCCGTCGCCACTTGCTTGGCCGATCCCGCCTCAACGACCTTGCCATGCTCTAGCAGCAACAACCGGTCGGCATGATGTTCGATCCCCGCCAGATCGTGGCTAACGAGCAGCATCGCCATATTCCGGTCACGACACAGCCGAACCAGCAGCGTCATAATCTCTCCGCGCAATGCCGCATCCAGCGCGCTGACCGGTTCATCGGCGACAAGATATTGCGGTGAGTGCGCCAACGCCGCCGCAATCAAAACCCGTTGCCGTTCGCCACCCGAAAGCCTGTGCGGATATTGCGCCAGCCGTTCTTCGGGACGTGACAGGCCGACAGCTTCGAGCATTGCGACCATCCCCGCTTGATCGGGCTTTGCGCCGCCTGCTTGACAGGCTGCCTCTTGCAGATGTTGCCGGACAGTGCGGTGCGGCGTCAGCGCAGTAAGCGGTTGCTGAAACACGAAGCCGATTTTTTCGGCGCGAACACGGTTCAATTCGCGTTCGGTCAAGCCGATCAGTTCAATTCCGTCCAGCGTTGCCGAACCACTCGCCATACCCGCGCTCAGCCCAAAGGGTGTCATCGCCGTCATGCTTTTGCCCGCACCCGATGCTCCGGCAAGCGCGACAATCTCACCCGGCGCAAGAGCGAAGCTGATGTTGTCAACGATACAGCGCGCGCTAATGTGGATCGACAGATTCTGGACGTGATAGCCGCCGCTCATTTCGCCGCATCCGCTAGCCGGTCGCGGAAGCGCTCGCCCGCAATGGTTAGGCAGGCGATCAATGCCACCAACACACCGCCCGGGAGCAGCAATGCCGCCGGATTCATATCCATTTCCTCCGCGCCTTCATTGACCAATATGCCAAGCGAGGTCAGCGGTTCTTGCACGCCAAGGCCCAGGAACGACAGAAAGCTCTCAATCATCACCACATGCGGGACAGTGAGCATCAGATAAGCGATCGCGACGCCCGCCACATTGGGCAGAATGTGACGAATCAACGTCGCCCGCGGAGGCGACCCTGCCGCCTCTGCAGCCAAGACAAAAGGCCGCTGTTTCAACGCTATCACCTGCCCACGCACAACCCTTGCCATGGTCAACCATTCGACAAAGCCGATGCCGAGAAACACCAGCAAGATCGAACGGCCAAAAACGACCATCAACAGGATGACGACAAACATAAAGGGCAGCGCATAAAGCCCATCAACAATCCGCATCATCAGCTCGTCGGTGCGCCCACCGACCCAGCCTGCGATAGCGCCCCAGGCGACACCGATGACGAGCGCGACCATCGCGGCAGCGAGTGCCACCGACAGCGTGACACGCGTGCCGACCAGCAACCGCGCAAACCTGTCGCGTCCCAGATCGTCCGTCCCCAGCACATGGCCATCGGTGAACAAGCCAACGCGCACGCTGTTCCAGTCAATCGATACATGGTCATACGGCAGCAGCAGCGGCCCCAGCACCGCCGCGAGCGCAATTAGTATGACGATTATTAGGGCAGGCTTCACCACATGCGTCCATTTTTGGTTGCTTGGGTCAGATTGAGTTTTTTCGCGCTAAGACGCAAAGGCGCAAAGGGGTTGTGATCGGCCCGAAGGGCCAGTGATGTCCTTAGAAGTCTGAAAGAACCGAATTTGATTGGCGCTGCGCGCATTTGCCAAATCTTTGTCTTGGCGCGTTTGCGTCTTAGCGCGAAATAAATCCTCGCAACGCCACAGTCGGTGTCACCGATAAATTCTAAAACAACCCCGCTCATCCCTCACGCATCCTAGGATCGAGCCAGCCGTAAATCAGGTCAGCGAAAAGGTTAAACAGGATGATCAAAGCAGCATAAAGCGTGACTACACCCAGCACGAGCGGATAGTCGCGGTTGAGCGCGCCTTGGACAAAATAGCGACCAAGTCCAGGCAGGCCAAATACGGTTTCGATCACGACTGCACCTGTCAGCAACGCAGCTGCAGCTGGCCCCAGATAGCTGGCGACGGGCACTAATGCAGGCCGCAAAGCATGGCGGCGCAAGATGGTCAGCGGACCTATCCCGCGAGCTCTGGCAGCGCGGATGTGATCCGCCCCCAATTCTCCGGCAAGCCCAGCGCGTGCCAGTTTCGCCACTGCCCCTGTCACCGGCAACGCCAGGGCAATTACCGGCAAGACCAGCCAACTGATCCCATCATTCTGCCCCGACACCGGCAGCCACCCCAACCACAGGCCAAAGATCAACGCCAACAACGGCCCAGTCACAAAGGTCGGCAAAGCGGTCAGCAATGTCGCGCCGAGCATCAGCAATTCGTCCTGCCATTTGCCCGCACGCAACGCTGCCCATAAACCAGCCGATATGCCCAGCAACGCCGCAAGCACCAACGCGCAACCGCCGATCAATAGCGACACCGGCAGCGCCTCGGCAATCAGCCCGCTGACGGTGAAGTCACGATACACCATGCTCGGCCCGAAATCGCCGTGCGCAAGGCGCGACAGATACATCCACACCTGTTCCGGCAAGCTTTTGTCGAGGCCGTACGCTGCTTCCAACGTCGCGCGCACTTCGGGGGCCAATGGCCGCTCACCATCAAACGGCCCGCCTGGCGCGATGCGCATCAGGATGAACGACAATATGATAATCGCGAGTAAAGTCGGGATCGCCGTCAACAGCCTTTGTGCAATCATTTTGCCCATAAAGACAGTCTTAGAGCGTCATCGCTCCAAAGCAATTGCGGAGTTCAGCGACAAACAACGCCGGCTGCTCCATCGCCGCGAAATGCCCGCCTTTGTCTAGCTCGTTCCAATAGATGATGTTTTTGAAGCGTGTCTCCGCCCAGCGGCGCGAGGGACGGAACAGTTCCTTTGGAAACAGGCTGCACCCTGCCGGAATCGTGATCGCATCCATATTTTGATTCACGAAACTATGCCAATATAGCCGCGCTGATGACGCTGCCGACGCGGTCATCCAATACAGCATAACCATGTCGAGCAATTGGTCTTTGCTGAAGATGTTTTCAGGATGGCCATCGCAATCGCTCCACCCCTGAAACTTCTCAACGACCCAGGCCATTTGCCCGACGGGTGAATCGGTGAGGCCGTATCCCAAGGTCTGCGGGCGCGTGGATTGGATGAGCGCATAACCATTGTCCTTGGCCCGATACCACGCCAGCCGCGCTAGCGATTCCGCTTCATAAGCCGTGGGGTTAGCCAACACTTCTTTCGAAGGCGGGGTAACGGGCATGTTGACGTGGACAGCCGCGCATGCGCCTTTGTTTTGCACACCAATCGCCATGGTGACAACCGCACCCCAATCGCCGCCCTGCGCAAAGTAACGACCATAGCCCAATGCCCGCATCAATTGGTCCCAAGCTTCGGCGGTCTTGTCAGTCGACCAGCCTGCCTGTGTTGGCTTGCCCGAAAAGGCATAGCCGGGAAGCGACGGGATCACGAGGTGAAAAGCGGGCATCGATCGATCATCGGGGTTGGTAAGCGGTTCGATGACGTCCAAGAACTCAAGCACCGACCCCGGCCAGCCATGCGTCAAGATCAGCGGCTTTGCGTCGGGGCGCAGGCTTTTCACATGTAGGAAATGGATCGGCAGCCCTTCGATTTCGGCGCGAAATTGCGGATATTGGTTCAACAAATCCGTGCTGCGGTTCCAGTCATAATCCGACTGCCAATAGGCGAGCAATTCGCGCACATAGCTAAGCGGAATCCCTTGCTCCCAATCGTTCACCGTTTCAGCCTCTGGCAAGCGCGTCATCACCAGCCGGGCTTTTAAGTCATCGATTTGGGCATGATCGAATTGGGGGGAAAACGGAACGATCGAAACAGGCACAGAGCATCCTTTGCAAAATCAACTAGCAACGGCAGCTGCATCTTTATGATGTCATGACTGCACAAGGACCCTGTCGCGGCGACTGGCATGGAGCGGAGTGAATGGCAAGAGGCGCGGCTGTCGCGATCAATAAAAGCTGCTGATTTTACAATATCCGCCAAGCACGTAATGCTTGTATCAGGCCCCATAGCAACAATAGGATGCCGCCTGCTTTGCGGATACTTGGCAAAGGCAGCATCTGCGCCAGCTTTTCCTTAAGCACTATCGCAGGAACAACCGCGGCCATAATTCCTAGCCAGCCGCCAAAAGCGGTGAACGCCCAATGTCGCGTCATGGCGGCATTGGCGGCAATAATGAACTGCGCCTTATCGCCAAATTGTAGAATGAAAAGGCCCAGAAACGCAGTGAGGAACGGCGCGATTTTCCAGCCTTGCAGCAACTCCACCCGTCGGCGCCACCACAGCATCGCGACGCCGGCCGAGGCATAGGCCAAGCCATTAAACAGCCGCAGCGGGTCTTCGCTGATCCATTGATCGACCACTGATCCTGCAACAGCCGAGATCGCACAATTCAGCGCTGTCGCCAATGCCAGCGCCCAGATGACCATACGGTCGTTGCCAAAGCGCAGCGCCAGCGCCGCCGCCAATATCTGCGGTCGGTCGCCGATTTCGGCAATCAACACCGAAAATAATGTGGCAAGCAAGCTGTCCATTCAAACGGCTATAACTGGGAATTGTTAAAAGGTTGGAAGCGCAATTCGCCCGGAACTTAACCCAGACGAATAGCAACAGAGGCAAGCAAAGCTTCGGATGCTTGCGGATGCACATGCGCAACGCCAATGGCATCGCGCAATATCTCTCCAAAGCCGTCAGTCACCGCTTTCCCGCGACTATGCGCCTGCACGCGTTGCATCGCGGCTTCATAGGTCGAGGCGATTTCCGCAATCGCGGTTAAACCATGATGCGCCGCCGTCGCGCGGATTTGTTCCAGCCGCAAAAGAAACTGCATCGGACTGGCATCAAAATCGGTCTGCCGCAGCGTATCACACAGATCATATAGCTCTGCGCGCACCATCAAAAATCGGTCATGGTTGATCTGCATGTGCCTGTGCCCCCAAAAAGCACACCCCCAAGCGTGCAGGGCCTTGATGCGCCAAGATGGTTAACAGCCGGTAAAGGCCAAGGTGAGGAGCAGCAGAGAATGGGGCAACCGCCAAGTTTACAGTGTTTACCAGTGAGGCGGGCTTTGGAACCCTGTGCGGTGGCTGGCCAAAGGGGCTTAAGGATACAAAGGATACCCACGAAGGGGGGTTAAAGTGTATCTTTTGTCGCCTTAACACGCGCACTTTTGCTGTGAGATTTTCGAAAGCGGAGCGGACGATGTCAAAGAACAATTATCTGGAACAATAGCAGAACATTTGTTGAGAGTCAAATATCGCTTGCGCGCTTTATCATTTTGAATTCATTGAATATATGACTACTATTTGGGAGTTGTTGCACGTGTTACCGTAACGCGCTTCTCAACGCGCAACTCAGTGTTCCGCTCAACCTGCGGGTCTGAGTACTCGTTGGGGTTAAGTAAACTGTCGCTGCAAATGCCCAGAGCAATCGCTTGCAATGCCCGCCAGCGCAATAAATCGCACTTAAAACCATATTATTGTTGTGTATTGACAATAAATAATTTTCGTGGCAAATAATTCATTGTGTTTAACCGAATAGCCCTTTTCCGCGCCGAACGCGATATGAGCCGCAAAGATCTTGCCGAGCTGGTTGATGTGAATCCGCAAACCATCGGCTATCTGGAACGCGGCGACTATAAGCCCAGCCTCGAACTCGCGATGAAGATTGCCGCTGTGTTTGATGTTCGAGTTGAGGTGCTATTTTCCTTTGCCCCATTTGAAAGCGTCGCAGATGCCTTGCGCCGCGCAGGAGAGAATTGATGAACTACCAAAAATCGATAAGCGAACAATTGAACGAGCGGTCGTCGCCGATTTGGCGCTGGATTGCAGGATTCTTCGTTGGGCTTAATCTTCTCCTCCTTACACTGGCCATATTCTCTTTGTTTAAACCCGATTTCTGGGCGGATAGCGACCCGTTTTCGATGTTCAGCGTCCTCAGTCTTGCCGTAGTTTTCCTCCAATTCACACCTTTCGCAAGATCAATCTGGCTCGGCGAGCAGGCGCCGCATAATGGGGAAATCGACGAATACGAGCGGATGGTGGCGCAGAAGGTGATGACGAAAGCCTATCGGACAACGGGTATCTTCATGATCCTAACTCTCTTCCTAATCACGCTCTTGGATGATTTCGGCGACATAAAACTGACTGCTGTGTCTGGCGGCTATTTGCTGATGTGGTTTACATTCATGTTCTTCAGCATGCCGACGGTCTATGCGGGATTCTCGTTCACGGGCACTTTCGGTGAAGAGTAATTAAGGTGACCGGCGCAATAACTCCTGACTAGCGCTCGTAATGCGGCCAACTCTCGTTCTGCATATCAGAATATGAAACTGGGCATCTTGCACCCATCTCGGAAACCAGCTGTAATCCGACCCAACACAGCTTTGTGACCAAATTGACATAAAAGTGAAATATACCGCTGCCATCCGCAGGCTTCACGCGCATAGGGGCATTCCTTGAGACAGATTCAACGGCATTTAAGACTGACTGAGGCTGAGGGATCGCGTTATTTCAACCGCGAACTGTCATGGTTGAAATTCAACCAGCGCGTGCTGGAGGAAGCGGCCAATGCCAACCATCCGGTGCTTGAACGGCTGCGGTTTCTGTCGATTTCTGGCACCAATCTAGATGAATTTTTCATGGTTCGCGTCGCCGGGCTTTATGGCCAGATTGTCCGCAAAATCGAGGAATTGTCGATTGATGGCCGGACACCGTCGGAGCAATTGGCCGCGACGGTAAAAGCCGCCGATGCCTTAATGGCGCAGCAGCAACGGTTGTGGAAATCGTTGAAGCGGCAGCTGGCGAAGGAAAATATCAAAGTTCTGGCACCGTCAGCGATTGGCAAGATCGCGCTGAAATCGGTTGAGCAGCATTTCCGCGAGCAGGTGTTGCCTGTGTTGACGCCGCAGGCTTTGGACCCGGCGCATCCTTTTCCCTTTATCCCCAACCAGTGCATCAGCCTGATTTTTGAGATGCACCGCAAAGACAATGCCGAGGTTGTCCGGCAATTGGTGATGATTCCGCCGTCTTTGCCGCGCTTTGTGCGCGTGTCTGGCGCGGGTGAGCGCTTTGTCACGATCGAGGCGCTGATCACGCGCTTTATCGGGCAGATGTTTCCCGACCATGTGCTGACCGCAGCAGGCGCGTTCCGCGTAATCCGCGATAGCGATATAGAGGTTGAGGAAGAGGCCGAAGATCTCGTCCGCTATTTCCGCAGTGCAGTGAAACGGCGGCGGCGCGGGCGGGTGATCCGGTTAAAGCTTGAATCGGGCCTGTCACCCGAAATCGCCAGATTGATCCGGCGTGAAATGGGGGCGGGCGGCGACATTGTTGCTGAAACCGTGGGTTTTCTCGGCATTGGCGACCTTGACCAGTTGGTCGAACTGGATCGGCCCGACCTTAAATTCCCACCCTATTCGCCGCGCTTTCCCGAACGTATCTTAGAACATGATGGCGATTGCTTTGCCGCGATCCGGCAAAAGGACTTGGTCGTCCATCATCCGTATGAGAGCTTTGAGGTGGTGCTCGCCTTCCTCGAACAGGCGGCAGCTGACCCCGATGTCGTGGCAATCAAACAGATGCTCTACCGCGCCGGAAAGCAATCCGCAGTCATCCGTGCTTTATGCGATGCTGCGGAAGCCGGCAAATCGGTTACCGCTGTCGTGGAGCTGAAAGCACGCTTTGACGAGGAGCAGAATCTGCATTGGGCCTCACAGCTCGAACGTTCTGGCGTGCAGGTCGTTTATGGCTTTGTCGATATGAAGACCCATGCCAAAATCTCGCTCGTCGTGCGGCGGGAAAAAGACGGCTTCAAAACCTATTGTCACCTTGGCACCGGCAATTACCATCCGGTGACCGCACGGATTTATACCGACCTTAGCTTTTTTACCGCCGACCCGCGTATCGGCCATGATGCCGGACAAATCTTTAACTACGTCACCGGCTATATCGAGCCAACCGACCTGAAAATGCTGACGATGAGCCCGATGGGCTTGCGCGATGAAGTCATCCGTTTAATCGATGCAGAGATTGGCCATGTTGCGGCGGGGACACTCGGCGCGATCTGGGTCAAAGTGAACTCGCTGGTTGATAAAGCCGTGATCGACAAATTGTATGAGGCCAGCGAAGCAGGTGTCGAAATTGATCTGATCGTGCGCGGAGTCTGCTGCTTGCGCCCCGGCGTTAAAGGCATGTCATCACGGATCCGGGTTAAATCAGTCGTTGGCCGCTTTTTGGAACACAGCCGTATCTGGGCCTTTGGCAACGGTGCTGATCTGCCCAATCCCAATGCTCGCGTCTTCATTTCGTCAGCTGACTGGATGTCGCGCAACTTTGACCGGCGCGTCGAATATATGCTGCCGATTGAAACCCCAACGGTGCACGACCAAATCCTTGATCAGGTTATGGTTGCAAACCTGTTGGACAATCAGCAAAGCTGGATGCTTCGGCCCGATGGCCGTTATGAACGTGTGAAAGCCAGTGATGTGCCTTTTAACCTGCATGAATATCTGATGACAAATGCGTCGCTTTCCGGGCGCGGCGGAGCGTTGGCCGGCGGCAATAAGGTGCCGACATTAAGCCTGATCCGAAAGCGATGACCAGCGTTCGGCAGGCGGTTATTGATATCGGTTCCAACGCAATTCGGCTGGTGGTGTATGCAGGCGCAAAACGCGCGCCGATGCCGATCTATAATGAGAAAAGCAGGGCCGGCTTAGGTGCCTGCCTGTCGAACAGCCGAACGATTGATGCAGCAACAATGGATCAGGCAGTCGCGGCGATTGTGCGCTTTCACACGCTTGCCCGCGCGATGGATGTTGAGACTCTGCGCGTTGTCGCAACTGCCGCGGTGCGCGAAGCGACCAACGGCCAAGAGCTTGTATCGCGGGCTGCCAGCATGGGTGTCCGCGTCGAAATCCTGGACGGCGTGACAGAGGCATATATCGCAGGGCTTGGCATCTTGAGCGAACATAGCGACGGTGATGGCTATGTCGGGGACCTTGGTGGCGGTAGCCTGGAGCTTGCCCGGATTTCCAAAGGCGAAATTGGCGCGCGCCTGTCGCTTCCGTTCGGGTCGCTGCGCATCGGCGATATGGTCAGGCAGACACCAAAAGACATTTCGGCGGCCCTGAAAAAGGCGATTGAGGAAGGCGGTCAGGCTGACGAGTTCCCAATCGACCGGGATTTGCCGTTCTATCTTGTCGGCGGATCGTGGCGCGCGCTGGCGCGCCTGCATATCCATGTCAGCGAATTTCCGCTCGCCGTCCTCTCCAATTACGTTATGCCGCCGACTGCTCCTGTTGAACTTTTGGCGATGACGCAGGACCGCAAACACCTGTCCGACAACAAACTGGTTCCGGCGGCGCGTATTGATACCCTGTCCGGCGCAACGGCATTGTTGAGCGGGATTGTCCGGCTGTTAAAGCCTTCGGCCCTGGTCACCAGTACATCCGGGCTTCGCGAAGGATTGCTGTTCGATATGCTCAGCGCGTCGGAGCGCAAACTCGATCCATTTGTCGAGGCGGCGCGGTTTGAAGGCGCACGACTGGCGCGCTTTAGGTTTCATGGCGCAGCCTTGGCTGAATGGACAGCCTCCATTTTTCAAGCACAAGGCCCTGACATGGCACGGCTACGGCTGATTGCGTGTCTATTGGCTGATACCGCGTGGAACATGACACCGGAATATCGCGGCGATGTTGCGCTGACATTGGCATTGGATGGCAGCTGGCCGGGTGCCACCACAGAGGATCGCGCGATCCTAGCCGCCGCACTAGTCGCGGTCTATGACAGCAAACGGAACCGGCTAGAACTGCTAGACCGGCTGGCGTCGCCTGAAAAGACCAAGCAAGCCCATAGCTGGGGTCTCGCTATCCGGCTGGCGCAACGTCTTGATGGCGGCACTGGCGCGGCGCTTGCCGATTCGAAACTGGTTATCACAGACGGAGTGCTCGAACTTCACCTCGCGCGCATTGCGGAGCGGTTGCAATCGGATTCGGTGGCCCGGCGGCTACAACGTTTAGGCGATTTCATGGGATTCGCCGCAACACGGATCATATCCGGCAAAGTTTAGGCAGGCGGCCCGCACGCCCCTTGACTTTTATCCGTCAAACTTGCAGAGGCGCGCGGTGTTTGGGGCGGCAATGCGCTGCCCCCTTTTATTTTATCCGATTGCTTGAAGGAATGTGTCATGGCGAAGCCAGCCACTGTAAAAATCAAATTGCTCAGCACCGCTGACACCGGCTTTTTTTATGTCACTAAGAAAAACCCGCGCAATCAGACGGAAAAGCTGACTTTCCGTAAATATGACCCCGTCGTTCGCAAGCACGTCGAGTTCAAAGAAGCCAAGATCAAGTAAGCTGTTATGCGGCCAAATGGTCGCGTTTCGCTGAACCTGAGAGGGACGCATTTCGCGTCCCTTTTTTCGTGTGCGGCGTCAATTTGAGCGATTCGGCTTGGCCGCCAATCGCAACAGCACATATCCACATAAAGCCGACGCCAGCGAACCCATCAACACGCCGATCTTGACCGCATCGCCTTTGCCCGCGCCTGTAAAGGCTAGACCGCCGATAAACAGGCTCATCGTAAAGCCGATACCGCACAGCAGGCTGACGCCATAAACCTGTGTCCAACTCGCGTCTTTTGGGCGGCTGGCAAGGCGCAGCTTGACCGTTAGCCAGACGCTCGCAAAAATGCCCAATTGCTTGCCGATAAAAAGGCCAAGGGCGATACCCAGCGGCAGCGGGGTCAGAAGGTCGTTCACGCCAACACCAGTCAGCAAGACGCCGGCATTTGCAAAGCCGAACAACGGTACGATTACAAAGGCGACGGGCTTAGCCAGCACATGTTCCAGCCGATGCAAAGGCGAATCCACTGCATCTGGGGCGGCCAAGGTGCGCCGAAGCGGGATCGCGAACGCCGCCAATACACCAGCAACGGTCGCATGGACGCCCGACAACAATGTCGCATACCACAGCAACGCGGCTAGGATCAGATAGGGCCAAAGCCGCATCACGCCAAAGCGGTTCAGCGTTATCATAGCCAGCCACAGCAACCCGGCCAAGCCCAATGCCTGCATATTCAGCTCAGCGGTGTAGAATACCGCGATGATGGCGATCGCGCCTATATCGTCGACGATGGCGACTGTGGTCAAAAACAGTTTAAGCGAAGCAGGGGCGCGGCTGCCCAACAGCGCCAAGACACCGATGGCAAAGGCAATGTCGGTGGCCGCAGGGATCGCCCAGCCGCGCACCAGCGCCGGATTGGCGCCTGCGACTGCGAAATAAACGATCGCGGGCACTATCATTCCCGCGATAGCTGCAATCACCGGCAATCGCCTGTCAGCCCAAGTCGACAGATGCCCATCGACAAATTCGCGCTTTATCTCCAACCCCACCAAAAGGAAGAAAACGGCCATCAAGCCGTCGTTGATCCACAGATGCACTGTCATTGGTCCCAATTTGGGTGTCAGTTCCGGGCCGATGACAATATGGACCGCGTGAAAATAGGTCACCGCTAGCGGCGAATTGGCGACAAGCATGGCTAAGGCCGCGACCAGCATCAGGATTATGCCGCCCGCCGCCTCGCTGCGGAGAAACTCTCGCAGCGCAGATCTTACAGGTTTTGTGAGATTAGTTTCAGTCACGCGACAGGGCCTTTAAAATCATTAGGATGTGGAACTGTTTTTACGCTATTAAGAAGAATATCTATCGGTAACAATGCATGAGCGACACCGCCATGCAAGCAGCAACCGGGGGCGGCAAGCGAATGTTTCATCTAAGCATGACAGTCTAATGCATATGGGTACCGCGACTCCTCAGCGGCTGACTGAGCGACAGAAAGACTGTCTGCGCTTGGTTGCCCAGGGCTACACATCCAAAGAGATCGGACGAACGCTAGACCTTTCGCCGAGCACGATCGACAACCATATCCTGACTGCCGTTCAATCGTTAAACGCCCATAGCCGCGGCGAAGCAGCGCGCTCTCTGGCAGGAGTTGAAACTAGGCAGAAATTGCCTAGGGAATCGCTGGCTCTTGCCGAACCGCACAGAACTGGGTTGTTATCGGTTGCAGCAGAAGCACCGGCTTTGACGATATGGGATCGCAGGATCTGGTCGCTTCCGCCTATAGGAGGCCAGAAAAATGAACTTGATAGCGCAGAAAGATTGCTTCGCATCGCTCAGGTCGCGGTGGTTGGTTTCGGGGCCGTGATGAGCCTGACCCTGCTTATCGCAGGCGCATTTAAAATTTTCAGCTAAGGCTGAAACTATCCATATAATCCATAAAATCACGTCGTTGCTTGGGCAATGGCGAAGGGGGAAACATGCTCAATATCCAAAATAATATCGGACTGCTGGTCGCTGATGAAACGCAAGGCGCTCTGCGCGCAATCGACAACGCCATTCTTACGGAACTGCGGTTGTGCACCACATTGGTCGAAGCATTCGAAGAAGCCAACCTGTCCGTCGGGCCCAGCCAGAAACTGCTTCAATCGATTGCCACAGGGTTAAACCATATTGTCGCTGGCCGCGGTGAAATGGCGCAAACGGTGCGGGCGCTCACCGCGATCAAGGCTGGTAGTAGCCTGAAGGAAACAAGCTATAATTGTCCCGGTGAAATGCCGCCATTGTTGGTAACGCAGGCCTCCGAGACAAGCTCCGCTTGCCCGGTCGCTGAATTTGGCTGATTTCCATGTTCAGCCTTCAACAGCAACGTAAGGGACAGGAGGCATGTTGATCATCATTCTGGTCTGGATGCTTCTGTTTCTGTGCAGCCTATATGCGGCCGTTGCCGGAGGAACTACAAGTCGGATCGGGGCCGCGCTGAACATTGGCGCGACATTGGCAACCTGGTCCGCCCAGTATACTGTCCACTGGTCACACACGCATGTTCCGGTGCTGATTATCGACCTATTGTTGATGGTCGCATTGTTTGCGCTGGCGATGAAAAGCCAAGTGTATTGGCCAATCTGGGCAGCGGGCTTTCACCTGATCACCGTGACCGGACATGCCGCGACGCTGATCTCCCCAGACTTCCGGTCGTCGCTTTATTATTATTTCAACGGCATGTGGGCGATCTTTGTCCAGATGGCGATGGTTTGGGGCATTACCCTGGATCGCATGATGATTCCCAAACGAATTTAGCCAAAGCCTAAACGCGCGCGATTAACCACCGCGCCGAAATCCCCGACACCCGAAAAATGAGGTCGCAGCAACGGTGCTGCGCCGACAGGAGAAGTTTTGTGCCCAGCAGCCTTGAGCCAAACATCTGAACCATGGACGGTCTGGGAACCCTCTTATTTCACGCCCGCGAGGAGCTGCTGTTGTTTGGCGGATTCTGGTTTCTGGTCGGCGGTGTAGACGATCTGGTCGTCGACCTGATTTGGGGAGGGCGCGCTGGGTGGCGCTGGCTCACCCGATACCGGATCACGCCACCAATGCGGGCTGACCAACTGCCACAACCGTTGACCAATAGTCCACTCGCGATCTTCATTCCGGTTTGGCAGGAGGCTGGTGTCATCGGCAGGATGCTGTTTAACTGCACCGACAGTTGGGGCCAATCAGGCGTCGATTACCGCATATATGTGGGATGCTATGCCAATGACCCTGATAGCATCAAAGCTGTAATCGCAGCAGGGTCGCAGGGCTGGCAAATACGGCTGGTGCTGTGCAGCAGGCCGGGACCGACGACGAAGGCAGATTGTCTGAATAACCTATGGCGCGCGCTGACCCGCGACGAACTGGCAGGGGGTTATAAAGCTAAGGCCATAATTCTGCACGATGCCGAAGATTATGTGCATCCCCTGGAACTGCGTGTTTACGACTATCTGATCGAACGCGTAGCAGCCGTCCAATTACCCGTTATCCCGATAGCCGTGCCGGGATCGGCATGGGTTAGTGGCCATTATTGTGATGAATTCGCCGAAGCGCATGGCAAATCATTGGTGGTGCGCGAAGCCGTCGGCGCTTCGGTTCCGCTTGCAGGCGTGGGCTGCGCGATTGAACGCAATCGGCTAGGCCGCATTGCCATCGCCCGGAATGGAGATCCGTTTGATGCCAGCAGCCTGACCGAGGATTATGAGCTGGGATTGGGCTTGGGCGCCGACGGCGGCAAAGTGATCTTTGCCCGCATGCTTGATGAACACGGTAATCTGGTCGGCACCCGCGCCTGTTTTCCAGGTAGTTTTAAGGCAGCGACGCGACAAAAGGCTCGGTGGATGACCGGAATTGCGTTGGCCGGCTGGGATCGTCTCGGTTGGCGAGGCGGTTTCAGCGAAACATGGATGCGGCTACGTGACCGCAAAGCAGTGTTTGCCGCAATCGTGTTGACGGCCGCTTATCTCTGCATCGCGTTGACCGTTTGTCTGATCGGACTTGAACGTGCAGGGCTATACGCCGCTCCCCAATTTTCGGTCACCGTTCGAACACTTTTGTTGCTCACGCTAATTCTGTTGGGCTGGCGGATCATCGTACGTTTCGCCTTTGTCTGGTTGATGCACGGCGTCGGCCAAGCATTTTTATCAATCCCGCGGCACATTGTTGCCAACATCATCGGCATTGTCGCAGCAAGGCGTGCATGCTCGACCTATCTATGGCTGATGTTTGGCGGAACATTGCGCTGGGACAAAACCGCACACGCGCATTTTCCGGACAAGGTGACGCAGCGTGGCTGACGTCCGCGGTCGCCCTTTCGCGTTTGTTGCGCTGACTCTGGTAGCGTGGGTCGGGGCGCGGGTCGCCCTTTCTGCGGGCGGTGCTGCCCCGCCGACACTTCTGCCTTTGGCCATATCTTCACCGCCACCCATTTCGCGAGATGCACCCGCAATCGCTCTGGGCGCAGCTTACCCGGCTGGTTCCCAGAAATTCGACGGCAAGCGGCCCATCCGCCGTCTTATCCCCCGCCAAAACTCAACCGATTTCGGTATCACCCCTGCCCGGGACCCTTGGCAGGACGGTGGCCGGCCTCCTGGTATGCCTGAACCTTCTTTGGTCGCAGAAGACGGCAAACCCCAAAGCGCGGGTAGGGACACCCCCCCGTCCAAAACTTTGGCCCTTACGGGGGAGGCTGGCTCGCCGGAAGAAAGGCCGCGCGGGCGTAGGGGCTGGGGGGGCGAAGTTTACGCCTATAGCTTTTGGCGCTTTTCGAACGGCAGCGGTTCGGCACTGGCAACCGGCGCTCAGTATGGCGGCAGCCAGTCCGGCATTATTGGCACCGTCGATCCGTTCGGTGCGCCTGACCGGGGGCTTAGTCTGCTGGCACGAGGATCGGTGACGCCGAATGGGGACGAGCGCGAGGTAGCTTTAGGTTTTCGTTGGCGCCCTGACAAAGTATTGCCGCTTACTTTTTCCGCCGAACGCCGGTTTCGCGCCAATGCACCAGACCGGTTTGCCGCCTATCTTGCCGGTGGTGTTGATGCGCTTCCGATTACCGGACTTTGGTCACTTAATGCCTTTGGCCAGGCCGGATACGCAACTGGCCAAGGTGGCGGTCACTTTTTCGATGCGCAAGCACGGGCAATGCATCCGCTGGCCAACATTATGGGCGTTGCTATGTCGGCTGGTGTCGGGGGTTGGGCGGGGGACCAGAAGGGGGCTTTGCGGGTCGATGTCGGCCCGACGGTCGCGGCGAAGGTCAATGCCGGGCGGGCCGACTTGTTAATCCAGCTCGATTGGAGACTGCGGGCTGCCGGAAATGCCGAACCCAAAAATGGGTTGGCGCTGACAGTTTCCTCCGGCTTTTGAACGCTTTCTTTTTGCCGCGTGCCAAGGCAGAACGCTTTGCATGAAAAAACAGCTCATCCTAATTGTTGCTCTGGCAAGTGCCGGTTGCACGACTACCCCGCAGGCAAACGAACCGTATTTCGCGCGCACGGTGAGCCCCGCGCCATCGCTTGTCGATCAAATTGCCCTGGACTATGTGGCGCTGACGCTGGAGGCTGGCACATATGAGACCGAATATGTCGATGATTACTACGGCCCGGACGCCCTTAAACTGGCGGCAGAGAAGAAGCCGCGGAGCAAATCTGACCTTATTGCTCTAGCCCGTAGTCTTATCACGCAGCTTGGTCGTGCGCCGCTTACGGCTAGCGATGGTCAACGGCGCAACGCACTAATCGGCATGTTGGCAGCCGCCGAAACCCGCCTGCAAATGCTCGATGGGCAAAAGTTTTCGTTCGACGATGAAGCCGAGGGTCAATTCTCAACCGTTCCGGTGCTAAGGCCGCTCTCCTTTTACGACACGATTCTGGCAAAGCTTGAAACCGACATGCCCGGCACTGGTTCGCTCGCCACGCGCGTTGATGCGTTTAACGAACGCTTTGTCATTCCAAAGCAACGGCTGAAACCGGTATTCGATGCCGCCATTGCCGAATGCCGCAAGCGCACTGTAGCACATATCAACCTTCCAAAAGACGAAAGCTTCGTCATGGAGTTTGTCACTGGTAAACCCTGGTCAGGCTATAATTATTATCAGGGCAATTACAAAAGCCTGATCCAGATCAACACCGACCTGCCTATCCGCATCAGCCGTGCGGTCGATCTGGGTTGTCATGAAGGCTATCCCGGCCACCATGTCCTGAACCTGATGATCGAGAGCAAGCTGTATCGTGGCAAGGGGTGGGGCGAATTTTCGGTCAACCCGCTGTATTCGCCGCAAAGTGTGATTAGCGAAGGCAGCGCCAATTACGGCATCGACTTGGCTTTTTCTGCGGCGGAACGACTGAAGTTTGAACGCGACGTCTTGTATCCGCTGGCTGGGTTGGACCCCAAATCTGCCGAGGCGTTCTGGAAACTACAGCAAGCGACCGACGCGCTTTCGGGGGCCCGGCTGACGATTGCCAAACTTTATCTCGACGGCGAAATTGACCGGACAAAAGCATTGGCGCTGACCGAGAAATATCTGCTCGTCAGCCCCGCGCGCGCCGAACAATCCGTTGGCTTCACCGACCATTATCGCAGCTATGTGATCAACTATGGCTGGGGCAAAGAACTGGTGAAGGGCTATGTCGAGCGCAGCAATCCGAGCGAAGCCGAACGCTGGCAGCGGATGGAAAAGATATTGAGTGAGCCGGTTTTACCTGCGGATTTGATGCAATAGGGGCACCCCCCTTACGCTTTATTTTCTACACTGAACCGAAATGAAAAGCCGCAGAAATGCGGGCAAGGTACCATATATATGGTTGAAACTAGCAGCACAAACTCCAGCTGCTATGGGCCGCATCAGGCATTTGGAACCAGCGATAACAATGTCAAAGAACACCAGAACATATAGCAAACAAAACGCGCAATGTCAATCGACGTTAAAGCTGATTTGACCAAAAGCGCACAGCCGCTAAACCCGCTCCACCACCACCGATTGCCCGATCATATCGGCGCGCCCAAATATCGTCATAAAGCTGATGTCAGTGGCGTCGCGGCCAACCGCGATCCGCACAAGACTTTCTTCGGGAACTAGCCGCGTTGCGTCAACCAGATGCCAGCGGCCATCGAGATAAACCTCGACCACCGCGTGAAAATCGGGCGGGTTGATGTCGAGCGCATAGGCCGAAACCATTCGCGCCGGGATGTCGGCGGCGCGGGCAAAGGTGATCAATAAATGCGCGAAATCGCGGCAGACGCCGTGGCGCGTGATAAAGGTATCGGTTGCGCTGCCACCATTGCCGGGGCGACCGGGGGCATATTTGACATGGCTATAAATCCATTCAGCCATTTGCAAAACGCGGTCCCCCGCCGTCTTGGCATCAAAGCGCGTCGCGACGAAATTGTCGTGGCGATCCGATGGGCAATAGCGACTGGGCATTAGATATTGGACATAGGCAGGTGGCAGTTCGGACAACGGGACCGTCTCCAACCCAGCAATCGCAGTCGGCGCACGGTTGATCGTCGCGGTGGCGGTGTAACTTATGTCAATCCGCCCTTGCGCGTGCAGCCAAGTCCGCCGCCCTAGGCCATCCATACCCTCAATCGTTTTCAACGGCGAACAATCCCCGCCGACCTTCAAAAGGTCTGTCAGCAAAGTCTGATCCGCCATCCCCGGAATAGCCTCAACCGCCAGCAACACGTCGGACGCGCGCGGCAGGTGGTAGTTGAGGGTGGCCGTGATCGCGACTTTGTTCATCGTCACGCCATCGGTCATTTGCATTCACGGCGCAAGCAGTTCGATTGGCTCGAAACCGTTTCAGAGCCGATGCCAGAGCCGACCATCGCCACTGTTACAGGACTGCTAAGAAAGTCACACGAAACGTTCACGCAAAGCACATACTCCTGTCACAGCACCGAACTAACGACGCTCATCTTTGGAATATAAGAGGGCTCTTCCCATGCGTGTCTATCCATCGCTTGCTCTGTTGCTGGCGACTACAACCAGCTTTCCCGTTATTGCCCAGACCGAGCCCGATGCCGATGCGGAGAGCAACGACGACATCATCATTGTCACCGCACAAAAGCGCGATGAAAGATCGGTCGATGTTCCGATCACGATTTCGGCAATATCGGGCAAAAGGCTGCGTGATATTGGCGTCAACGATCTCGACGAATTATCCAACTACATCCCCGGCCTCAACATTCAGGAGCAAAGCGCAAATAATCCCGGTATTGTAATTCGCGGGATCACCTCTGACTCGGGTTCGGCGCAGCAGGGCGCGCGGGTTACGCTTTATTATAATGGCGTCGACATCTCGCGCTCGCGCGGTTCCTATCAGGACATATATGATATGGAGCGGATCGAAGTCATCAAGGGGCCACAAGCCACCTTATTTGGAACCGCCTCTGCCGTGGGTGCGATCAGCCTGATCTCGGCGCGGCCTAAAGCGGGTTTCAGCGGCGAGCTGACTGGTACCTATGGCAATTTCAATCAATATTCGGCGGGCGGCCATTTGAACGCTGGTTCAGACACATTCGCTGGACGCATCGCCTTTGCCTATAAAAAGCGTGACGGCTTTGTGAACAATGTCGCTGCGGGCCAAGACGATCTTTATGCGCAAGATCAACTGGGCATTCGCGGTTCTCTGCGTTTCACGCCCAGTGATGAGATCACGGCGGATCTAATCCTCACTTATGATCGTCAGCGCAATTCGGGCACACCCTTCATCTCGCTGACCTATCCGACCACATCGGGTGCGCCGAATGCTTTTGGTGACGCCGCTTTGGGCGGTGCCGCCAATTCTTTGCGCGATCTGGGACTGAGCAAGCTGGGCCTGAAGCGCGACGTCTATGATGCCAACTACACGGTAAATTGGGACTTCGCCGACGAGTGGGCGTTGACGATGGTCAATGGATATCGCAAGTTTGATTCGCTTGAAGTCTTTGACGCCGACGGCACTGCGGCGGAATATCTGGAATTCGCTGAACTGGCGAAGGGCGATCAATTCAATCATGAAACGCGGTTCGCCTATACCACCGATCGCTACAGGGGGTCGTTTGGGTTCAATTTCTTCTATGAAAATAGCGTCCAGAATGTCCCTTTTTCAACCAATGAGCGCGTCTTTTTTGCCTGCTTGACCGCAACGGCCGCAACCCGCGCCCAATGCGTCGCAGCCAACGGCACCGTTCCGGCGGCAGCAGCCCCTCGCGTCAATTACACATCATTCTTTGAAAATCAGGGTAAGAACACCAGCTATTCAATGTTCGCTGACGGCACCTGGATCCCTACACCTAGCCTCGAAATTACCGCTGGCGTGCGTGTTCAGATTGAAAAGCGGATTTCCGGCTTCCGCGCTCGCGTGCCGCGCTCGGCGGTTACGGGGGGCGCTTCGGTAATACCGGGGCAGGTCGATACGGCTGGGCAAACATTCCGGTCCGAAGACAGCTATGCCGATGTGCTGCCGCGCTTCAACATTCTTTACAAATTCTCCGATAATTTTAACGCCTATGCCACAGCGTCAAAGGGGCGCCGTTCGGCTGTTGTCAATGTCGGTGCGCGGGCGACGCCCACGGGTCCGGTCGCCAATATTTCACCGGTACTCGAAGAAGTGCTGTGGAATTACGAACTCGGCCTTAAAGGACAAGTCGGCATTTTTTCGGGTTCGATCGGCGTCTATTATCTGAAATATGATAATTTCCAAGTCAGCATCATCATCCCGCCCAGTATTACCGCCGTCACGCAAAGCGCGGGCTCGGCCACCAACAAAGGTGTTGAGGCCGAGCTCAATGTCAGTCCGACAAGCTGGTTGACAATATTTGCCAATGGCGCTTACATTGATGGTGGCATTGACAATCGAGCCGACATCGCGCCAAATTTTCGTGGCGCCAAATTCCGTCTGCAACCTGACTATCAGGGATCAGCCGGACTGATCATTGATGCGCCTTTGGGCGGCGTGAATCTGTTCGCCAATCCCAGCATTACCTATCGGTCGAAATTGTTCTTTGAAACGCCCAATCTCGATGCGCGCAGCCAGGGTCCTGTGACCTTGGTCAATCTCGTCGCCGGTCTCCGCTTCGGCGGTGACCGGTTCGAGATTTCCGCCTTTGCCCGCAATCTGTTCAACAAAGATTATCTGCTCGACGCGGGAAATACCGGTGGCGCTTTTGGGATCCCGACCTTTATTCGAGGAGAACCCCGCCTTTATGGTGTGAAGCTAGGCGCCAAATTCTGATCGGCGGTTATCGCCAAAGCAAATGAAAAGGGCTCCGGAAATCGGAGCCCTTTGCATGTAATACGCGAGGTGCTTAAAGCTTGTCGGTCAACTCCGGCACCACGTTAAACAAATCCCCAACCAACCCGATATCAGCCACCTGAAAAATTGGGGCGTCTTCGTCCGCGCCACCCTCACCCGTGCGTTTTGCGTGCGCGGAATTGGCCTAAGATCCGAACGCCGCGTACTATGAGCGGCGCGCCAAAGAGCGGGAGGAAGGCATATTCAGGCCTCCACATTCCGGCAACAAAGGCGAGCGCGCCAATGATGACCGGTGACCAGCTGCCATGAACCAGGGCTTCGCGTTCGACCGGATCGTCATGTTCCAACCGCAAGGCGGGTGTACGCAGCCCGTGGGCAATTAGCCGATGATAGAGCAGCCCTGAAAATATCAGCCACCCAGTATAAACCGAAAAAGCGACCCTGTTGCCGCCATATTCGCTGATCAGCGAGGTTGGAAATGGCATGAAGGCAATCGTCATTAGAAAAAAGAGATTGCGCAAGACAAACCTGTTGTCGCACGTTTTCATATGGCTGAACGCGTTGTGATGCCCGATCCAGAAGCGCCCGATTACAAAAAAGCTCACCAAAAAGGCGATGTATTTCGGGACCAGCGCGAGAAGTGCATTGCCGAGGCTGGCTCCACCCTCCAGCTCTGGCAACCGAATCTCGATCACAAGCAGAGTTATGGCAATGGCGAACACAGCATCGCTGAAAAAGGCGAGCCGCTCTAGCTGAAAAAGGTCCCGTGACTTGTTCGCCATGTGCCGCCTACAATTTCCCAGTCAGCTCCGGCACGACATTAAACAAATCCCCAACCAACCCGATGTCTGCCACCTGAAAGATCGGGGCGTCTTCGTCTTTGTTGATGGCGATGATGACTTTGCTATCTTTCATCCCCGCCAGATGCTGGATCGCGCCGGAGATGCCGATGGCGATGTAGATTTCTGGCGCGACGATCTTGCCGGTTTGGCCGACTTGATAATCATTGGGGACATAGCCTGCATCGACCGCGGCACGCGATGCGCCGACTGCGGCACCGAGTTTGTCGGCGAGCGGGAAGATGTTGGCTTCAAATGTCGCCCCGTCTTTGAGCGCACGACCGCCCGAAACGATGATCTTTGCCGCTGTCAGTTCGGGACGTTCAAGCTTTGCAATTTCGCTGCCGACAAAGCTGGAGATACCTGCATCGCCATTGCCAGAAACTGCCTCAACCGAAGCAGAACCACCAGTAGCTTCAGCCTTGGCAAAGGCGGTGCCGCGCACAGTAATCACCTTTTTGGCGTCCGTAGACTGCACCGTCGCAATCGCGTTGCCCGCATAGATTGGCCGCGTGAAAGTATCGGCGCTCTCGACCGAGAGGATGTCCGAGATTTGCATCACGTGACACCGCCAGCCGGCGCTTCCGCGCCTCGGACTCGCTGCTCGAGTTCCTGAAGGGCCTGTGATTATGAGAAGTGCCCGAGTGCCGAGGACCACGCGCCAACGAGGTGATCCCGGTGCTCGTCTTCCACGGTCTTGTCATAACCGAGGTCTTCTCATAATGGCCG
>JAYUOS010000014.1:0-4557 GCA_043760725.1 Sphingomonadales bacterium | reverse complement strand
TGGATGGTGGCCTTAGGGCTGACATAAACCTGATTGTTAGTTGTGCCGTTCAGCACAGCGTGGATCGCCGTGTCGTTCATCGCCTTCAATTCGTTGAGCGAGACGGAACCCTGGCGCAAATCGTTGATGCCATAGCACAGCACCAGCACACCGGGATGCGATCCAAGCCGGTCGATCGAACCATTTCCGCCGACCAGCGGATATGGTGGGCCATTGGTATTCAGGATCACATCTTCAAGCCGCATCCCGTTGGATCCGGCATTGATGAAATTGGCCACGGAATTCAGGCCGCCATTGCGCGACAGCTCATGAAACAAGGTTGTGGCATTGGATGTGGTGGAATCGCCAGCAAACACCACGCGGGGCAGCGCCTCTTCGCTGACTTCATAATAGCAGCTGATCTTGAACCCCGCTGGCAAAGTCTGCCCCAGCAGATTCACCACCACCCATTCCGGACCGTTCTTGATGGTTGGGCGGCCTTCGCCAGAGAAGCTGATGACCAATGGCTGGGGCTGGACGGCGCCATCATTGCGGCCCACCGCCAGCTTTGCCGCAGCAAACAATTGGCGGGTGTTATCAATCCCGTTGCCATTCGTCGCCCGGTTGACAGAATAGACATTCATAATCGCGCTGTTCGACCAATAATCGTCCAGCTGGGCTTTGGCAACGCCTGCGGCAGCGGCAAAGGTGCCTCCTCCCCCTTCGGCTGAACGCTGTATCCGCAGATCCAGCGTTGCCACAACATCGGCGGTTGCGGTGATCACGATTCGCTCGACGAAGATCGTCTTGTGGATTCCTTGTTGGAGCACCGCAAAAATATCCGTTGGGTTCGCTGCCGGGGTCAGATTGTCATGGCCCATCCAATAGGAGGGCCCGCGACCGCTGGTCGATCTTGCCGCGCCAGATGGAGAAGTTTCCGCGCTGCTGCTGGCTGATGGAGCTACAAACATACTACCTGTTATCCTTCATTAAATCGTGATTTGTTCTTTAGGTCCGCCCGATTGACCACACCCGCGCCGCCGCGTCAGTTTGCAGCGCCACTACCTGCGTTGCCGCCAGATCAAGCACCGAAAGCCCAACATTAACTGGCACCGTCAAAGTGCCCCCGCCTGACAGTGTGAAGCCGATCAATCCGCTGCCCGTGCAATTGACCAGCACCGCATTCTTGGCGCTTATCGCTGCTGCGCCCGCCACCAGTTCGGCCGCCGAGACGAAAGCCGCAGTGTCGGCGGTGCAGTTAAAAAATCTACCGCTAGCCGTGGTTCCAGCTGCCATGATCTGGGTCACGGCGAATGGCAGTAAGGTCAGGCCTTTTATGACCGGGATAATCACCGATCCGCCGCCTGAAAGCAGCATCTGGACATTGCCGCTCGATTGGCAGGACAGCGCGACATTCTGCCTTGCCGTCACAGTTACCCCCACCGTCATTTCGGCCGATGCAGTGATGGGGTTTGCGCCATCGATAAGGCGCCGCAGCGCGACCAACGATGTTGATGTGACCAGCTCGACTGCCATGGGTGTTATCCTGCAATTTGATGAGTGTTGAGCAGCGCGCGCAAGGCAGCTGCGGAGCCTACTTGCATTGCCTCCGCCTCAATCTGATTTGACCAGTCGCGGATTTCCCTGATCGCGCGCCGCCGCTCTACCGCACCGGGCGTATCCGGCTCGTGTCCGTCATTGATCTGTCGCCACAGCGGCGCGATAATCAGTATTCGCGCCTCCGCCTCCGCCTTGATTGCCGCCGTGATGCGTGGAGCAACACCCAGCCAAGTGAATATCAAGATGCCACTAGCTGGATCCACCACCTCGCCAAAAGCCACATCTGGTTCGCGCGATAATTCGTAAACCGCCGCGTCCGCGCATTCGTCAGCGTGGCCGTCCAAAGACGGATGGTCCGCGCAGTGGCGAATAACGAAGCCGCCGCCCAGTTGCATGATCGCCCATATCCGGCTCACGTCCGGGCCTCGATTGTGGCGGTGCCAGTTGGCGCGACTGTAAGGCCAGTAAAATCAACAATAGCAACCAGCCGGACATCATAGTTGCCCGCCGAAAGCCCGGATTTATTCTGGGTAACTGCTACCGAGCCGGGGCTTGGCTCATAATATTCATAATAAGGGTGGCCATTGATAACCGCAGACGTTGCCACCGAACCAGCAATGCCGGCTGCAAAATCGCTGTAAATGCCAGCGCCCGCAATGCTGTATTGCCATTTGAACGTCATCGTGCGCGATTCGCCGGTCGTGCCATAGACATAATAATCAAGCGGCGCAGTGCCATAAAGCGTTTGCCCGGTCGCCACCACGACTGTCCGGATCGCAGTAACTACAGAGGTGTAGGTGGTTGTGTTGATTCCAACGAAATCCCCAGATCCCCACGACGCCGTGCTGCCCGCCGCTGCGGGTGCCGCGCCCGCCAGCGCCTTGGTCACCTTGATCGCGATCTTTGGCTGCGCAACACCATCCACCGTCACCGTCAGGTCGCAGCCAGCTACCAGCGCGGTAATTGCAGAAATTGTGATATTCCCCTTGTCGGTCGCTCCATTGGCGTTCGACACCGCAAAGCTGCCGCCATAGGCCGATGAAAGCGCATAGGTTACGGTATCCGCCAGCTTGATAGATACTCCGCCTCGCAACACACCTGGCGACCAGATCAGCGCTGACAGATTGATGGATGTAACCGCTCCAGCCGCATCCGCCGCCACAGTTTTGATGGCAGCAAGCTCAACCGTTACTTGCGCGGCCGCGGTTACGTCTGCGGCAGGTTGATGTTCGTCCAGCCATGGCGACCAGACCACCCAAGTTCCGCGCCCGGTCACTTCTGCTCCATGGCCGATATGCAAGATCGCCAGAGCGGCCCCAACAGGCGGCACAACCGCTTGCAGCATCGCTTGCGCACCGCCCACAGCACTGATCTCGGCAAGGTTTACGCGGCCAATGGCATCGCCCGCCGCCGTGAACCATTCAACATCGACCGACAGCGGCCAGTCAGCAGGTGTCACAGCAGCGCTGTCCACCACCGCAACACCGTCCTCCAGCACTGGCTCTCCGCCCTCTAGAACTGGCACGGAGATTGAGCCAGCCGGGTCGGTAAACAGGCGAACATAGATCGTCTTGCCTGCCTGCACTGGCGCGCGCTCACCCAGCGTCCCGCCGTAGCTGACGAATGATGCCAACCCTGCCGTGATCCCTATTGCCGCCCCTTTGCGGTTAGGTGAAAGTTCAGTTCCTTCCGCCGAAGCATCGCCGCTGAATGACCAATAGGATGCCCCAAAATCTGCATCCTTGAGCGCCTGCGCTGGCAGATTACGGGTTGCACCGTCTTCGTATCGAATATCTGTTGCAACCTCATCTGCGCTATGAACCCGCCACGACCGGTTCGCCCCCATAATGGTCTTGGTATAAGGGACGCTGACATCCTGCTCAGTCGATTCCACGATCTGCGGCAGAGCCAAGCCTTGCGCATCCAGAGTAAGACCCGGCGTATAAGCGAGAGAGATGGCCAGCGCGAAGAAGTTGCCGAGCAAAGAGACGCCCGCCTGATGATTGCAGGGTAACGCCATCCGCCGCGCAAGATCGGTAAATTTAATCTGATCGGTCACAACCAGATTGACCGGATAGGGCGCGGCGGCGTCCATTGCTGCCAGCGTGGCAGTTTCAATCCGGGATGTATCTATCCCGGCCATGCCAGCCAGCGCCGCAATGATCGCACCACTAAGGCGCGGCGTTGCGGTGCTGATGGCGTGGCCTTTGATGTCGGCGGTGATCACTCCAAACTGCGGAGCGCCGAGCCGGATCAGCCCTTCGGCCAGACAGCTTGCCCATTTCCCCGGTGCGATAGTTGCAGCCACCAGCAGCGCGTAGCTTGCATAATCATTTGTCACCGCGCCAAAGTCGCTGCCGCGCTCAAACAGCGTAGTGACGGCCTCAATCGGACCATAGCCGCTGAACTGATAGACCGAATTCACCGCATTGATCAGCAGGGGTTCGACGTTCTTGGCCCAACCAAAAACAAGTGGTTTCAGTTTTCCCGCCAGATCAGTGTCGCCCTCGGCCCCGCCCGTCCCGGCATAGTTAAGCGTAAGAACATCCTTGTCATCGAAAGCAGTTTCCGCAGTCAGGTTAAGCACCTGTATCTTGCGATCAAACCCTTTGATCTGGCCCCGGAATATCTGCCGCCATGGCCACGTCTCTCCTGCCTCGCCCGCCCAGATTTCCACCTCGGCCCCAGCCCACGCGCATTCATCAACCCATGGATATGTGATCTTAAGCGCGCCAAGATGGATTGGCAGCAAGGCTGTGCCAGGCTCAACCGCAGCCTGAAAATCCCCATTGAAAAGCCGGATGGAAAGCGATGGCGCGCTTACCATTGCCGGTTCCCATACTTTTCCGTCCAGCCCGGTTATCTCGCGCAGATTTGCCGAGGCGACATGAATTTGCCGCCGTTCGCCTGTGGCGCGGTGCAGCGGTGTAATCCGGGCAAGACAATGCAGCGCCATCAAAAATAGTCGCGCTGATTGAACGGGATTCCCGGATAAGTTCCTGTGGCCTGACCTTGAAG
>JAYUOS010000013.1:0-2103 GCA_043760725.1 Sphingomonadales bacterium | reverse complement strand
GCTGTTTACCAGCACACTTGCGGATTGCCCCTTATGCGCCCGCCAATCGGCATCGGTCAGTTTATCCGCGATCAGCAGATCGGCAGTATCGGGATTGGGCACACGCAAGAACGCTTCGGCAAGCGAGAGCAAAGCTGTGCCTTCTTCGGTGCCGAGCCGGTATTCCTGCAAAAACTGGTTCACCCAGCCGTCGCTTTGCGCCGCGCGCAATCGCCCAAGCAATGTCTGCGCGCGCGCCGTTATCCCAGCCCGTTCCCCATCATCGCATCCTGCCGCAACAACCAGCGGCGCGAGGACTTCGGGTTCAGCCATTCGGTGAAGCGGAGCAAGCGCCGCGCGAGCAAGGTCTATGTGCGAGGACATAGACCTGTCTTTGCCGCAGTTTTAAGCCCTGAACAAGTTACATTTGAAATCAAAAAAGGGCCAGCGCATCGCAGCACTGGCCCAGACTATTGACAGCGGATGAGGTTCAAGGACCGCCGCCAAATAGTTTTCTTAATCCCTTAACGGCAGCGCGAATCAGCGCGGTCAATTGCACGACCAGCCAATGCCCCGACCGCTGCGCCGATGATGGTTCCCGTGGTTTTGTTCCCACGGCGCGCCACTTCATTTCCCAATAGACCACCGGCCACGCCGCCAATCACAAGGCCACCAGTGCCCTTGTTACAGCTACGGTTGCTGCGATACTGGCGTTCATCGCGGTAATCCCGGTCATTATTGTATCCGCGATCACGGCCATAATATCCATCGTCCTGATAATTATTGTATTGCCGTTCGTGGTGACGGTGACGGGCTTCGGCAGGTGCGGCAACGACACCCGTTACAAGGGTTGCTGCCAACATCATCGATCCTAACATTTTGCTTTTCATCATTGTCTTTCTCCACCAATTTTTGCGCCCCCCATTCCCGTTTCTTCGAAATGAAAGTGGCCGTTTGTTTTTGCCCCAACACCATCTTATTAGTTCATGTAAATTGAGCGTTTGCTGAACATCCTTGTTAGGTCAGGTTCAGACTTGGGTTTGATCGACGTCCCCGCTATGGGCAAAAGATGCGCAAACGCCTTGGCCCGTTAATCCTTGTTATCTTGTTGGCAGCACTAGCGATTGGTGGCTTGCGTACGACCTATAAAAATAGCAGTCAGAATATCGCGCTTAAGCCGTTGCCGTTTAACCCTGACCACCGGGCGAACACGCGCATCGGGCAATTGCAATTCCTCAAAGCATGGGAACTGGGTAGCGGCAATCTGGATTTCGGCGGGCTGTCAGCGCTGACGACTTTGCCTGACGGTCGCTTTATCGGCCTGAGTGACGCGGGCACGCTCATAGGTTTTGGCCTGACCAATGACGACCGCGCTGACCGGCCCTTTATTGCGCCGCTGCCCGAAGCCTTTGGTCCAGGCAAAGGCTATGAAGACCGCGACAGCGAAGGCTTGGTCAGCGATGCAATCTCCGGGCAATATTGGGTGTCGTATGAAGGCAAACATATGATTCGCCGCTTCACGCGTTCCTTTGCCCGCTCCGATGGCATCACCCGACCAGCAGAAATGCAATATTGGGGAGCAAACAGCGGCGCTGAAGCAATCGCGCGTTTACCCGACGGACGCTTTCTAGTCTTTTCCGAAGGGGCCGACCGCAGCGATGGCAGCTATACCGCGCTGGCGTTTTCCGGGGATCCAGTCGAGCCAGGAACCAAGCATTTCGTTTTCGGCTACCGTCCGCCAACCGGCTATAAAGCAACTGACGCGAAGATGTTGCCAGATGGACGTTTGCTCGTTCTGAACCGGCGCATCGGCTTTCCAGAAGGCTTTAGCGCAAAACTAAGCGTGCTCGATCCTTTAGCCATCACCAAAAATGAAACGATCACCGGAACCGTGATCGCGACGTTAAAATCCCCGTTGTTGGTGGACAATATGGAAGGACTAGCAATAACAGAAGAAGGCGGACGGACGATTATCTGGATGATTTCTGATAATAATTTCAACATCTGGCAACGGACCCTGCTGATGAAATTCGCGTTGCTTGACCACAAGAAAAAACCGGAGGCAGAAACTGCCCCCGGCTTCGAATCTCTATAATCGTGTTTAAGACCTGATGAGGCTTAAGC